>JAGWRO010000018.1 GCA_028876495.1 Bacteroidota bacterium | reverse complement strand
CATCTACAAAACAATAAATTGATATAATTTTATCTTCATTGAGCATCGGTAAAATAATTTTAAGTGGGTAACTCAAAATTATTCTTTATTCCGATGCTCTTTTTAACTAGCAACTTGAGTTAATTAGCAAATTTGAAAAATACGAAAATGTGAAAATGATTTCAGTTCCGTAGGAACGGATCATATTGTAAGAATGGATTTCAATCCATTCAAAAGTAGAAAACAGAAATTTTCGTAATTAGTTTGTTTGCTATAACAGCAATGAATAAACGAAAATAGCATTCAGATCACTTTTAATTACTAAGCTATGATATGCAGTAATTCTTCGCTAAACAAAATACTTTTAGATTAAAATCGAAATATACCAGTGTATCAAACCGGGACACAGACTGTATCAAAATCGTACAGTTTTTATTTTAATTTAAATTCTAACCTTTTGAAAATCAATAGCCAAATATGTGGCTTAATTTTTTAAAGTCATATAAGCAGAAAAAATTTAAAAAATTGATTTTTTATGCTAAAAAGTTATTTCAAAATTGCCTGGCGCAACCTGATGAAGAATAAAGTGTTTTCATTCATCAACATTTTTGGTTTGTGCGCTGGTCTTGTATGCTGCATGCTTATTTCATTGTATATCCTCAATGAGATGAGCTACGACAAATATCAGAAAAATGCCGATGACATCTACCAGGTAGGAACTACTTTTATAATGCAGGGCCAGGAAAACAAAACGCCAAATACTCCTGCTCCTCTCGTTGCAGCCATGCAACAGGAATTTCCTGAAGTAGAACAGACAACCCGCCTGATGGGAATGTTTGCAGAAGATAAAACCTTACTCCAGTATCACGAAAAAAACGGCGATACCAAATCTTTTTATGAGACAAAAGGATATCTCGCTGACTCAACTTTTTTCCGCATGTTTACTTATCATTTTGTGGAAGGAAATCCTGAAACAGCACTTAACGAACCACGCACAGTGGTGATATCAGAAGACATCGCGCATAAAATTTTTGGCAATGAACCGGCATTGAACAAGATCATTCATATAAGCAGCAGCACGAATGGCGATAACGATTTTTTAATTACAGGTGTATTTAGAAAGATCAACAAACCATCTCACATCCAGGCAAATTTTTTTGTATCAATGAATGGCGGTGATATCGAAGCGTACATCCGAAACAATGGAAACAACTTCGCCAACAACAACATGTTCTACTCTTACATCCGCTTAAGGCATGGAAGTGATCCTGCTAAGACAGCAGCAAAATTTCCTGCATTTATTGAAAAATATGAGTCTAAAGATTTAAAAGATGCCGGCTTTACCAAGAAACAATTTCTTATCAACTTAAAAGACATTCACCTTCATTCCGGAATGAACAATGATGTAACTCCTTCAGGCAGCCTTACATATTTATACATTCTTGGTTCAATCGCATTGTTCACTTTACTGATCGCCTGCATCAACTTTATGAACCTTTCTACCGCCAGATCTTCCAAACGTTCTGCCGAAGTGGGGATTCGCAAAGTGTTAGGCGCCGAAAAAAAATCCCTCGTGTGGCAATTCCTTGGAGAGTCTTTACTGATGAGCATCCTGGCTTTTGTATGCGCTTATATCATCACGGTTGCTTTGTTGCCTGCGTTTAATTCCATTTCAGGAAAAGATCTTTCCTTGTCTTTTACAAATAATCCGGGAGTGATCGGCGGTTTCTTTTTGTTATCGGTTATTACCGGCTTAATTGCCGGAAGTTATCCTGCATTTTATTTGTCATCTTTCAAACCTGTAAAAGTTTTAAAAGGAAAGTTTGCCAACTCTTTAGCGGCAGTATCCTTGCGCAAAGGATTGGTTGTTTTTCAGTTCATCATTTCAGTAATCCTTATTCTTGCTTCTGTGGTTATTTCAAAACAAATGAATTATCTGCGTTCAGCCAATCTTGGTTTTGATAAACAAAGACAAATCGTAATTCCTTTGCGAAGCGGCAATGCAAAAAATATGTATACCTCATTTAAAAGCGAGATCAGCAAACTATCGCAGGTAGAAAGCGTGGGCGCCTCTTATTACAATCCCGGAATTTTTAATCCCAGTGATAACGGATTTTATAAAGACGGGCAAACCATGACCGATTCAAAAAGAACGCGAACCAATACGGTTGATTATGATTACCTGAAAACGCTCGGCATTAAGCCCGTCGCCGGGCGATTATTTTCGCCTGATTTTCCTTCGGATACCAGCAACCGAATTATTTTAAATCAAACAGCGATAAAAGAAATTGGATTTGCTTCGCCGGCAGATGCAGTTGGTAAGAATGTCTATTTTGAATACAGGGGAAAAAAGCTAACGTATGAGATTATTGGTGTGGTTAAAGATTTCCATTTTGAAGACCTGCACTTGCCCATAACTCCTTATGGTTACGGATTGAGCAGTGATCAAAAGTTTAATTATATGGTGGTTCATGCAAAGCCCGGCGACGTAGCTCCTTTATTGAAAACCCTTAATACCACCTGGCATAACTTAAATCCGAATGAACCTTTTGAGTATAGTTTTTTGGATAAGGATTTTCAAAAAAATTATGATGCGGAAAATAAACTGTCAGCCATCGTTGGATACTTTACCATCATCGCTATTTTAATTTCATGCCTTGGTTTATTTGGCCTTGCCACTTTTAGTGCCGAACAACGAATAAAAGAAATTGGAGTGCGCAAAGTATTAGGTGCCAGTGTAACCAGTATTGTGACTTTATTGTCAAAAGATTTTATCAAACTGGTGGGTATTTCCATAGTTATTGCATCTCCTATTGCATGGTATGTAATGAACAAATGGTTGCAGGAATTTGCGTACAGGATTCATATCAGTTGGATGGTTTTTGCGATCACTACCATCATTGCACTTCTTATTGCATTGGTAACTATCAGTTTCCAGGCAATAAAAGCAGCAATAGCTAATCCTGTGGAAAGCTTGAGGAGTGAGTAAATCCAAATGTGAAAATTTGAAAATGTGAGAATGAAGAAAACAGAAATTTAAAAAATTTGTTGATTTACTGTATTAGTAACAGTTAAGTATAAACGAAAATAAGCATCATGATCAAAAATTATTTTAAAATCGCTTTCAGAAATCTTTGGAGAAACAAAGCTTTTTCTGTCATCAATATTTTTGGACTGGCCATTGGTATTGCAACGTGTTTAATCATAACCTTGTTTGTGAAAAACGAACTAAGCTACGACCGGTATAATAAAAAAGCCGGTCAAATAGTGCGCGTTGTTTTTCGGGCAAATATTGATGGTCAAAAAATAAATGAAGCCAATGTGATGCCGCCTGTGGCAAAAACGCTGCTCGCAGATTACCCTGAAGTAAAAAAGGCTACTCGCATAAAAACCGGCGGACAGCAGTTTGTAAGCTATGGCGACAAAAGTTTTGAAGAAAATTCATTCGCTTTTGTTGACCCTGATTTTTTTGAAGTTTTTACGCTTCCGTTAATTGAGGGCGATGCAGCTACAGCGCTCCAACAACCGAATACGATCGTAATTACCAAAGCAATTGCCGAAAAGTATTTTGGTAATGAAGATCCGCTGGGAAAAGCTTTGAAGATAAAAGGAGCACCCACAGACTTCACCGTTTCAGGCGTTATCAATAAAGTTCCTGACAACTCTCATTTTCATTTTGATTTTTTTGCTTCGATGGAAAATGTGCCCGATGCAAAGTCGGCTTCGTTTATGACCTCCAGTTATTACACTTACCTGGTGCTGGCAAAGGGATATAATTATAAAAAGCTCCAGGCAAAATTACCGGAGTACATGGATAAATATATGGGGCCGCAATTTGAAAAAGGTTTTGGGATGACCTTATCAGAATACAGGAAAAAAGGCAACAACATTGGTTTATATCTTCAGCCCTTAACCGACATTCATCTTCATTCTGATTTTACCAACGATTTGTCGCCGGAAGGTGATATTCGCTATGTTTATATTTTCAGTGCGATTGCTTTATTCATGCTCCTGATTGCCTGTATCAATTTTATGAACTTATCTACGGCAAGTGCGTCAAAAAGAGCCAGGGAAGTAGGAATACGCAAAGTGTTGGGTTCGTTAAGAAGCGACCTTATCCGGCAGTTTTTAACTGAATCAATTGTTCTAACGGCTTTTGCTTTGATACTCGCTATTGTTTTTGTAAACCTTGCTCTCCCCTTCTTCAACCAACTTTCGGGAAAGGAATTGTCATTCAATCTTAGCAAAAATCCATGGATTGCGCCTGCACTTTTTACAATAGTAATTATCACCGGCGTTTTTGCAGGAAGCTATCCTGCCTTTTTTCTTTCATCTTTCAAACCTGTGACGGTGCTGAAAGGAAAGATAACTACTGTCAAAAAAACGATTGGCATCCGGAGCGGATTGGTGGTGTTCCAGTTTTTTATTTCGATAGTGCTGATCATTGCCACTACGGTTGTTTACAGGCAGTTGGTTTACATTCAACATATCAAATTAGGCTATGATAAAAGCCAGGTAATTTTATTGCCTCAAACGTATATGCTGCAAAATAATCAGCAGGCATTTTATAATAAATTGAAACAAGATCAGAGGGTTGAAAATGTAAGTATCTCAGGATACATCCCTGCCGGTTCCAGCTATGGAAATAATTTTTTTATTTATCCTGGTAACGATGTTACTGATGTAGTGAAGACTTTGAGGTATGATGTTGATTATAATTACCTGGAAACGCTTGGAATGAAAATGGCTTACGGCCGTTATTTTTCAGACAAATTCGGAACGGATTCTTCGGCAATCATTTTAAACCAAACAGCCGCCAGGGCGTTAGGTTGGGACAAAGACGCACTCAACAAAATTGTTTCAAGAAAAGATAATTCAGGAAAGCTAACCAGTTATCACGTGATTGGCGTGGTGAAAGATTTTCATTTTAAATCAATGCACGAACCGATTGCTCCGCTGGTAATGGTTTTAGGAAATGGAGCAACTTCTATGATCGTTAAAGCAAAAACAAAAGATGTTGCAGGATTGCTATCTGCCATGAAAAAAACCTGGGCGTCTTTATCGCCTGAAGGCCCGATGAATTATTCTTTTTTGGATGAAAGAGTGCAACAAACCTATGCTGCAGAACAGAAAATGGGAACTCTGCTCGCCATCTTTGCAGGCCTCACGATTTTTATTGCCTGCCTCGGTTTATTTGGGCTTGTAACTTTTTCGGCTGAGCAACGTACTAAAGAGATTGGAATCCGGAAAGTGTTGGGTGCGAGCGTAACCGGTATTGTAGAATTGTTGTCAAAAGATTTTTTAAAACTGGTATTGGTTGCCATTGTGATCGCCACTCCGGTTGCCTGGTTTGCTATGAATAAATGGTTGCAGGACTTCGCCTACAGGATATATATCAGTTGGTGGTTTTTTGTAATTGCCGGGGGCATTGCCATTTTGATAGCATTGATCACCATAACTTTCCAGGCGATAAAAGCGGCGTTGGCCAACCCGGTGGAGAGTTTGAGGAGTGAGTGATTAGCTAATGAAGAATGCCAATGTGAAAATGTGAAAATGAAGAAACGTAGTTCCGTAGGAATGATCCATATTATAACAATGGATTTTAATCCATTGAAAAACTATAAATCATTATTTCAAACACTATAAAAAAATAACATGAAAAAGTATCTGATGTTGTTGCTTATTGCTGCTAGTTCTGTTGCAGTAAAATCGCAAACTAAACAGGAAAAACAACCTTACTTAACCAAATTATTTTCTTCACAAAAGATAAACAGTGTTGTTTCTCAAACGAGTGGAGGAAACATAAGTGTAAACGCAGTTAACCCTTCTGAATCACGCGTTGAAGTGTTCGTTTCAGAAAATCGAAGAAGGGGAAACGGGTTTTCCAATGATGAGATCAGATCAAAAATAGAAAACGATTATGATTTTACTGTTGCAGTAAATAATGGCACGTTGACTGCAACTGCAAAATCAAAGCACAGGATAACCAACTGGACAAATGCTTTGAGTTTTTCGTTTATGATTTATGTTCCGGCCAATGTTTCAACCAACTTAAAAACAAGCGGCGGAAATATAACGTTGTCAGGGCTTTCGGGCAACCAGGATTTTGCAACCAGTGGTGGAAACCTTGAATTAAATGAGTTAAGCGGAAAGATCAAAGGCAGAACTTCAGGTGGAAATATTTATCTGAAAAACTGCAAAGACGAACTTAATCTTGCAACAAGCGGAGGCAATATAATGGGCAAGAATTCTTCCGGTCAAATTCACTTATCTACTTCGGGCGGTTCTATCCAGTTAAAAGATTTGGATGGGAATATTGATGCATCAACCAGCGGTGGCAACGTTGAAGCAGAATCTATTAAAGGGGAACTTGCAGCACGCACTTCAGGCGGAAATGTTTCTTTGCAAAAACTTAACTGCAGCGTTAAAACTTCTACCAGTGGCGGTAATATTGATGTTTCAATCGAAACTCCGGGAAAATATGTTTCCATCAATAATTCCGGTGGACAGGTAAGATTGAGCATTCCGAAAAACACCGGCATGGATTTGAAATTAAGTGCGATGAAAATCTCCACACAAAATCTCCAAAATTTTAATGGATCCAATAGCAAAGACGAAATAAAAGGAACCGTAAATGGCGGTGGCATTCCGGTAACAGTAGATGCCGGTAGCGGAAACCTGGATGTTGTATTTGATTAATCAACCTAAAAAGTTACTATTTACGGCTGTCGGTTTAAAAACCTGCAGCCGTATTTGTTTTTAGGCAAAATAAAAATCAGCAATATTTGTTCGGTTACCGGCAGAACTTTATTCCTTAATTTTAATCATTTAAATTTTCTTTTAAAACACCCGGAAAATCTACTGATCGTAAACAAAATAAATTTTGAAATACATCTCCCGCACGGTTTGGATTTTATCATTGGTAAGTTTATTTACCGACACCGCCAGTGAAATGCTCTACCCGGTGATGCCTGTTTATTTAAAATCAATCGGGTTTTCTGTAGTTCTGATAGGTATACTCGAGGGCGTTGCAGAAGCCACTGCAGGATTGAGCAAAGGCTATTTTGGTAAACGTTCAGATTTATCCGGGAAACGGGTTCCTTTCGTGCAAGCGGGTTATGCATTAAGCGCTATCTCCAAACCGATGCTGGCTTTTTTTGTTTACCCGCTTTGGATATTTTTTTCAAGAACCATTGACCGGTTGGGCAAAGGTGTAAGAACGGGTGCAAGAGACGCCATTCTTTCTGAAGAGGCCACTCCCCAAACCAAAGGAAAAGTATTTGGTTTTCATCGTTCAATGGATACGGTGGGTGCTGCACTGGGACCATCATTTGCGCTTCTTTACCTGTATTATCATCCCGGAAATTATAAGGCGCTTTTCTTAATCGCCTTCTTACCAGGACTATTGGCCGTTTCTACAACTTTTCTTTTAAAAAAGAAGAAGCCCGTTTTGGGAAAAGAAAAAATATCGGTTCCTTTTTTTTCATTTCTGAAATACTGGAAAGTGAGCCCACCCGAATACCGGAAACTGGTAACCGGCCTTTTGATCTTTACTTTGTTCAACAGCTCTGATGTTTTCCTTTTGCTCAAAGTAAAACAATCAGGACTCAGTGATACGATGGTGATTGGTGCTTATATTTTTTATAACCTGGTTTATTCAGTGTTTGCGCTTCCGACAGGAATTTTAGCTGACAAGATTGGGCTTCAAAAGATTTTTATTGGCGGCCTTACCTTATTTGCAATTTTTTATTTTGGGATGGCCTTTAATAACCACCTTTATTTATTTTTGGTGCTTTTCTTTTTGTACGGATTGTATGCTTCGGCAACAGAAGGCATTTCAAAAGCATGGATATCGAATATCAGCAACAAAAAAGAGGTAGCAACAGCAATCGGAACTTATGCAGGATTACAAAGCATTTGCACAATGCTTGCGAGTTCACTCACCGGCGTACTTTGGTATAGTTTCGGCGCTTCAACTGCCTTCGTCATAACTGCAGTGGTCACTTTATTTGTGATTGGGTATTTCCTTCTGATGAAATAATATAGAAGTTTTTTTCTACAAACCAATAAAGAATAAAAATGTTAAGCCAATGCTTTTATCTGCATTTATTTTTATTCTGATAGCGATCAATCTTTTCCCTGATAATCCTCATTTTTGTTTGCCTGGTGTTAAAATAACTTGAGAAAAAACCCAGATAATCTGTTTTAATGGATGGATCATAATTATTCACTTCTTTAACGGGGAAAATGATTTCTAACTATTTTATACTTTGGATACCGATGACCGTAATTGCCTTTGCCAATGCTACTTTAAGGCAATTGGTTTTTATCAGGCAAATGAGCGAATTAAGAGCTCATCAGCTTTCTACTATTACTTTAATTGTTTTATGTTCTATCTATGTTTGGTTGATCTTTCCGCATCTTTATATCCCCAAAATCCAACAGGCTTTTGTAGCCGGCGGGATGTGGTTGGCGCTTACCGTACTTTTTGAATTTTCACTCGGCCTTTTCACCGGACGATCTTTTTCTACATTACTTACAGATTATAATCTTATGGCCGGACGCATCTGGCTGTTCTTTCTCTTATGGCTTTTCCTGTTGCCTTACGTGAATTATGTAATTAGGAAATGACAATAATTTAAAAGCTGTTCTTAAACTGAATGTTGATTTTTCACGAATGTTTCTTCCTGAAAGAAAGAGCATCGAGGTAATAAATAACTTTTAAAGAAATATTATTATCCTGCGGAGCAGAAATGGTATGATTAAAGTTTTTAAAATAAGAATCATTGATTCTTTGATCCCCTGAATAAACTGAATTTTTCCAAACAATATTTAAAAAACTTCCCGGCGCAAATTCCCATGTGTACACCATGTCAATATTAAAAATATTGAGGTTCTGGTTGGTGTTACCGTTATAAATGGAATTTTTTAGCAGCGAGCCGTCTTGTTGTAGTGTGTAAAATTCTTTGGATCTTACTTCACTCCAGTAATGGCGAAGCCTAAAAGTGATTCCATTGCGCCTGTTGAAGTTGTACTTTGAGGTAATAATATTTTCAACCGTAGAACGGTCTCTCTTTGAAAAAATAATATCCGCGCCATTGATATCTGCAAAGCCCGCATCATTAAAAGAAGGATTTAAATTAATACTATGCCCTATTGAAAACTTATCATTAAACCGGTAATTGTTACTGATTTGCAGGTTATAATAACGATTATTAAATAAATTACTGAAACCAATATTTGCATCTACCAATACATAATACTTTTTGGCAGAATTGGTTTCAAACCACCCGTCAACATTGAAGCCGGAAGGGGTTTCGTAAAATCTGCCAGGCACACGGGGCTCATAAAAATCATTTCCTTTCGCAAAGTAATTTATGTTCATTCCCACGTACGTCAGGCTTTTCAACTGACCGTTTATGTTTCCATTGTAATGAAATGACTGATAAACATCCGGTGTTATTCTTCTGCTGTAAGAAAAATTATTGTTAAGGTGAAGTTGGTTGTACCATTTACCCGGTTTATTCCAGTTGTATCCAATGTATAAATAATGATCCAGGTAATTGTTATTAAAAAGAATTCCCAAATCATTCGGATTGTAATTTTCGGTGGTTAATTCTTCATTCAGTTGGAAATTAAATCTTCCACCCACTTTTCCGAAACCTATATTATGCATATAGCCCGAAACCGTTTTACCGGCCTTATTGAAAATATTACTAAGAGCAATTTTTCCATTCCAATTGTAAACATTTTTCTTGTTGTATAAATTAAAAACCAGTGCAGTAACCTCCGCATCATAATCTTTGCCTTTTCTCAAAACACTAGTGTTGATAAGCGATACAGAAGAATTGTTTTTCAATGTTTGATCGAGAACCAGTATGTTATAATTCGTAAGTGGGTTGGTTTGAACATTTCTTTTTTGTCCATGCTGATTTTCTACAATTGCATACATCGGCTTAGTGATAGCATTTAAAAATCCAATTCCTAATCCTTTAGAAGTACGCCCTGATATTTTTGTAGCGTTGATAAGTTTGGATTCTGAAGGATTTTGTACAATGTGTTCTGTTGAATCAATATGATTTTCCAGGTCATAATAATGAATAGGCGTACTTCCTATCCTTCTTGAGTAAAATAAATTTCCTTTTGAAAAAAGTTCCGTTCCCTCGGTGAAAAAACTTCGGTTTTCATTGTATTTTACTTCAAAAGGAGTAAGATTGAGTACTTTATTGTCACTTTGAACCTGCCCAAAATCAGGTATCAAGGTCATGTCGAGCGTAAAACTTTCATTAATACCATACTTCACATCCATGCCGCCATTTACCGAAGAGGTAAAATCTTTAACACCATCTGTGTGATAAGGATAATGGTTCAAATAGGTTGAAAAATAAGGACTGAAAGAAAGCCGCAACGGAGGATGTATCTTTTCAATTCCTGTCCACTCTCCTTCCTGGCTTAAAAAACCGTTTTTGTTGGGATCAATCTCATTCCAGAAATATTGTGCAGTAGTCCGTTGTTCCTTGCGGATAATATTTAAGCCCCAGGTTTGGTTATCTTTATTGGCAAACCTGAGCGCTGAGTAGGGAATGCGCATTTCAAAAGTCCATCCATCAGGCTGCATTTTTGCAGCGCTTTCCCAAACAGCATTCCACGTATCATCTTCATTTCCGGTTTCAGAATATTTTGCATCATATTGTTCGCCGTAGGGTGTTACATAAAAACCACTGCCGTTAATTTTATCATAATACGTATCGAAAACGATTCCGACAAAATCACTATTCCCAATTTTGTCGCGTCCTACCAATTCTTTGGAAACACTGTCAGCGCTTTTCTCATGGCAATAACCACCAAAGTAAATATAGTTGTCATCATACAAAAGGTAAAACTCAGAACGTTTCTGAAAAGATTCTACCTTTCCCGGATTGGGTCTCAGTTCAATAAGATCCGTAATTACAGGACATTTTTTCCAGCCAGGCTCACTGATATCGCCATCAATTTTAAAGGCTTCATTTGTTTTAACCGCATGGATCTTTTTCATTTTTTCTTGTGAAAAACCCGGAAATGGTAAAATGAAAAACGACAATACAGAAAGTAAAAATTTGTTCATGGTAAAGATTCGTTGCTAATTTATACGTATCATCAGCTAAAAAAGTTACCATTCATCCAATAAATATTTTGTTAGGTTTTCCTTAACAGGTTTTTCTTTTTTGCCGACAAAAACCTTTTGGGGAAATTCCTTCTATTAATCTAAATAAAAAAAGGAAACAGGTGAATGCTTCCTTTTTAAAAGATTGAAAAGATTTAAAAAATGTTCAGTAATCTTAAATTTTGTAACCGGATTTTATTTTGCAAATGAAAAACAAGAATCCGGGAAATTTGTTTCTTTACTATGTTTTGTCCTGCACAGTAACTATTTGATCGTTTTAAATATCCTGCTCCACCTGATACCGTTGTTGCCATAGCTAAACCAGATAAGAGAAGCTTTTCCTACAATATGATCTTCCGGAACGAAGCCCCAGTAGCGACTATCGAGCGAATTATGGCGGTTATCTCCCATCATCCAGTAATAGTCCATTTTAAAAGTATAGGAAGTAGCCGGTTGGCCATTGATAAAATATTTTCCATCTTTTTCTTCAAACTTATTTCCTTCATAAGTATCAATGCACCGATGATAGCGTTTTATGTTTTTCGGATTTAATTGAATGGTTGCTCCTTTTTTCGGAATCCAAATCGGACCATAATCATCTACTGTCCAGCCATTATTTTCATAAGGAAATAAGAATTGACCTTTATCATAATCAGACAGCGGTTGTGGCTGAATATCTTTTATGCCAGGAAGCATTTTTAATTGCAGTTTTTCAGCATCGTCCATTCCAATAATATAAGAATTCGTCCCTATCATTTGCACCTGGTTTTTATCCGGATTATCCGTATCATGAATACCGATGCTGTTCAATTGGTCTGCATTAATTGGACCCGTAGTGGTAACCAGGTAATTAAATTCATGGTATTCAGGTAAAGGCTCTGCCACACCATTGATATAAACCACCCTGTTTTTTATCTGCAATGTGTCACCCGCAACACCTGTACATCTTTTAATAAAATTTTCTCTTTTGTCAACCGGCCTGGTAATAATAAGATCACCATATTGATCGAGCACCCGTTGCCTTGCCTCTTGTTCAGAGATGTGATCTGCCATCATTCTGCCCTGGATCTCCTGGTAATAAGTAACCTGAGATCCATGTTGTGCATCATTGATGAGCGTATCATTTACCGGGAAATTAAATACCACCACATCGTTTCTTTTTACAGGTTTTGAAAACCAGCGTATGTAAGGAATATGAATCCATTCAACATAAGATTTGGTATTGGTTCCGGGAATGGTATGATGCATGAAAGGAAGTGCCAGTGGTGTATTTGGAATGCGGGGGCCATAGGCAAACTTGCTCACGAATAAAAAATCATTCACCAATAATGTTTTCTCCATAGAAGGAGTCGGAATGGTGTAAGCTTCAAAAACAAAAGTGCGTATAAGCGTAGCTGCTACAATAGCAAAAACGGCTGCGTCTACCCATTCGCGTATGGCGCCTTTTTTGTAATTACCTACTACTAATGTACCTGCATATCTTTCCTTGTCAGAAAAGCCGAGATAAGGAAAATAAATATAGGGAAAGAAAACAGTAAGAAAATGATGCCACAAACCAAACCTGCCGAAATGCTCAACAAATTTTATGTTGATCCAGATAGTGATAAACTGGCCGGCGATAGGAATAAACTGAAGGAAAAACCAAATCTTTTTCAGCTTCATCTTATCTACCATAAACCAAGTATTATACAATGGAATTAAAGCTTTCCATGGCGCGATCCCTGCTTTTTTAAACATTCCATACAAACCAATAAGAACAGCAATCGCTGCAATAATAAACAGAAGTAGACCTACACTCATGAATTATTTTTTTTAGAAGGGAACAAAAGTAGCATATAAAAATTCTTAACAAAAATCTTAAA
Organism: Bacteroidota bacterium; assembly: GCA_028876495.1. Taxonomy (GTDB): domain Bacteria; phylum Bacteroidota; class Bacteroidia; order Chitinophagales; family Chitinophagaceae; genus Ginsengibacter. Next base: position 147,984 of record JAGWRO010000018.1, on the reverse strand, counting down.
ATAAATAGTTATCATTAGTTTAACACAGAATTTTGAAATTGAAAAACTTTATAACAACTCCTTTTTAAAAATTTCATTCACCTCGCCTGCATTATTCATCAGCAGCAAATGGCCTGCATTCTTTATAACATAATCGGGGTGCTTAATATCTTTTATCGGGAAAATGTGGTCTTTGGTTCCATGAATGTGAATGTAATTGGAGGGAAGCCATTCGTTTTTCCAGTTCACCACCTGGTCAATTGCCCAGTTGCTGTATTGAAGGTTGAGATGATTACGATATTCTTTTAACAACTTTTTTTGCTCTTTATCTTCAACGCCCAGGTTATAATTTTCCAGTTGCTCAAGAATAGGATACGGCTTCATCGGAATGAGTCTGTTCAAATTGAGAGCAGAGGTAAGCTTCATATAAAAAGGTAATTCCTCGCGACAGCAAACACTTGATACTAGAATAACTTTTTCAACGGGGATCAGTTTAGCCATTTCTATCGCCATCATACCTCCGAAAGATAAACCTATCAGAATTGGATTTGGATGAGATATTTCCTTAGACATTCTATCAGCGTATGACTGGATGCTTTCGCGCTTTTCAGGAATTTTCCATTGAATAAAATGAACATCATTATTGTTGAAATCAATTTTTCCAAAAACCCTTTCATCGGCTCCGAAACCACTGATACAATAAATGTGTTTCATATTAATTATGATGCCGGTTAAAAATGGCTTTTTAAGTATTCAATTTATTTTTTCGGTAAAACGTAATTCTCCACATCTTCATCTGTTATAATTTTCCCGGAAAGGATGATGAGTCTTTCCACTACATTTCTTAACTCCCGAACATTTCCTGTCCACTTATATTTCTGTAAAAGATCAAGTGCCTTTTTATCGATTTCTTTTTTGGGCTGGCCGTATTCTGTAGCGATGTCGGTTAAGAAACGATCGATCAATAAAGGAATATCAGAAGCACGCTCATTTAAATTGGGAACATGCAAAATGATAACACCAAGCCTGTGATACAAATCAAGGCGGAAGTTTTTATTTTCAACTTCTTTAAGAAGATCTTTATTCGTGGCAGCAATTACTCTTACATCCACATTGATGTCACGATCAGCGCCCACACGGGTAATTTTTCCTTCCTGCAAGGCTCGTAAAACTTTAGCCTGTGCGTTGAGGCTCATATCGCCGATCTCATCCAAAAATAATGTACCGCCATTTGCCTGTTCGAATTTACCTATTCGTTGTTTTACTGCTGAAGTAAAACTTCCTTTTTCGTGCCCAAATAGTTCACTTTCAATCAATTCTCCCGGAATAGCTGCGCAGTTTACTTCTACCAAAGAACCGGAAGAACGGGCGCTTTTCTGGTGAATCCATCTTGCCACCAATTCTTTTCCTACCCCGTTTTCACCTGTAATTAAAACTCGCGCTTCGGTTGGGGCAATTTTGTCAATTGTATCTTTTATCTTTTGAATCGGGCGTGATTCACCAACTATTTCCTGCACTTTGTTCACTTTTCTTTTCAGCACTTTGGTTTCTGCAACAAGCGTAGTTTTATCCATTGCGTTGCGAAGCGTAATTAGCAGGCGGTTGAGATCAGGCGGTTTTGAAATATAATCAAAGGCGCCTTTTTTTACCGCCTCAACGGCAGTTTCAATATTGCCATGGCCACTAATAATAATAATAGGAACTTCAGGGCTGATTTCTTTGGCTTTTTCCAAAAATTCAATGCCATCTAATTTTGGCATTTTGATATCGCAAAGAACAAGGTCGTAACTTTTTACCCTGAATTTGTTCAGACCTTCTTCTCCATCAGAAGCTTCATCAATTTTATAACCTTCATATCCCAGGATTTCAGAAAGCGTTTTTCTGATCGCTTTTTCATCATCAATTATAAGAATTGTTGGCATGTTTAATTATTGATTATTAAATTATTGATTAGTGGTTGTATTGTTTTATTGTTCTATTGTTTTTAATTAGCTAATTGGCTAATCAGTTAATTAGCTAATTAATTAACTTTCCATCATCAAATATGCTTTTATAAACCCATCCAGTTCGCCATCCATCACCGGACCTACATTTCCAACTTCATAATCGGTGCGATGGTCTTTGATCATTTTATAGGGATGAAAAACGTAACTGCGTATCTGGCTGCCCCACTCTATTTTTTTCTTCGAAGCATTATTCACATCAAGCTGCTCCTGCCTTTTTCTCATTTCTTCTTCATATAACCGGCTTTTAAGCATTGACATTGCCTTCTCGCGGTTTTCTCCTTGTGTTCTTGCTTGCTGGCACTCTACAATAATTCCTGATGGCTTGTGTGTCAACCTCACAGCGGTTTCTACCTTGTTTACATTTTGTCCGCCGCTTCCGCCACTCCTGAAAAAAGCCCACTCTACCTCTGCCGGATTCACTTTTATTTCAACGGAATCATCAACTAACGGATATACATAAACGCTTGCAAAACTTGTATGCCGGCGGGCGTTGCTGTCAAAAGGTGAAATACGTACCAAACGATGAACACCACTTTCGGCTTTTAAAAATCCGTAAGCAAAAGGCCCGTCAAACTGTAAGGTAGCGCTTTTAATTCCCGCGCCGTCTCCTTCCTGGAAATCCAGCTCGGTTACGCTCCAGCCCTGCTTTTCGCCATACATCCGGTACATCCTCAAAAGCATTTCCGCCCAATCCTGGCTTTCAGTTCCACCCGCTCCGCTGTTAATTTGCAGAATAGCAGGCATCTCATCTTCCGGTTTGTTCAGGGTGCTTTTAAACTCTGCTTCTTCAGTAGCTTTTACAGCGCTTTCATAGGCTTCCTTCACTTCTTCTTCTGTCGCTTCCCCTTCTTTCCAGAATTCAAAAAGTACAGAAAAATCTTCCACTTTTGTTTTTACATCTATATAAATATTTAACCAATATTCATTTAACTTGATAGATTTTAAAATGGAAGTCGCACGTTTGCTGTCGTCCCAGAAACCTGCAGAAAGCGAAAGTTGCTTATCGTTATTTATTTTTTGTTCGCGGTTCTCAACGTCAAAGAAACCTCCTCAAAACCATCAAACGGTCTCTCAAATCTTTAAGTAATTCTATAGTCATAGCCACAAATATAATAATGATAACTAAATGATTCTATATCTTAACAAGATTTAAATAATAGTTGATTCGCGTATCTTTACAAATGGGTTCCTGGGAAAATAATTCAACCCAAAATTTTCGCAATAAAATAAAAATCGGACTTAAAACTTCTTTTACTGTAAAACTTTTAACTTAAATCAAATGAACATCGCAGATCTGTACGAAAGAGACCTGAACAAATTAATCGAAGAAATTAATTTGTTTAAAAATGAAAATGACCTTTGGGAAATAAAAGGCAACATAAAAAATTCTGCCGGAAATTTAGCCCTGCATCTTGTCGGAAATCTCAATGATTTTATTGGCAGAATACTGGGCCATACTGATTTCATCCGGCACAGGGATGACGAATTTTCATTAAAAGATGTTCCGCGTGAAAAACTGGTTTCAGATATAACTTCATTAAAGGAAATTATAAAAAACACGCTTCCGAAATTATCAGAAGAAGATATGAAAAAAGAATTCCCGGTTAAAATAAGGGAGCAGGTATTTTCTACAGAAATATTTTTGATCTTCCTGTTGGCACATTTTAATTATCATCTCGGACAAATAAATTATTTACGCAGAATGCTGTAGCCTCCCTGCCCTCCAGGGAGAGTTCTATAACTGCTGAAGTAAAGAAGTGGCTAACTTGCATTTCAATTAATGAAAGACTAAAAAATCATTAAAATTTGTTTTTTACAAAAATTTCTTTGACGGGATATAAAAATTATCGATCAAGAGAATTTGATTTTACGGAAAGAATAATCGGTGTATGCGGGCTGAATGGAAAAGGGAAAACGAATCTTCTTGACGCCATTAATTACTTGTGTTTTACCAAAAGTTATTTCACCAAATCGGATGCTTTAAACACTCATTTTGGTGATGAAGGTTTTAGGCTTGAAGGAGAATTGCAAAAGGAAATTGAAGCTGCTGAATCACAAAAAATCGTTTGCATTTATCGCGCTACACAAAAAAAAGAATTTTATTTAGATGATGTTGCGTATGAAAAATTTTCGCATCACATCGGCAAATTTCCATGCGTGGTTATTGCGCCCGATGATATCGGCATGATCACCGGGGGAAGTGAAGAAAGAAGAAAATTTTTAGACACTTTGATCAGCCAGGTTGATGCCGAATATTTGCAACAACTGATAACATATAGCAAAGTGCTGGCGCAAAGAAATAGTTTCCTGAAAAATGAAGCCGCCAAAAGCAGGTTTGATTTTGCCTTGCTGGAAACCTTTGACCAGCAATTAATTCCTCCCGGCAATTATATTCATAAAGTGCGCAAGCAATTTTCTGAAAAATTATTTCCACTGGTACAACAGTTTTATAAAAACATTTCCGGGAATAATGAAAAAGTTGATTTAGAATATAACAGCCTTCAAAATGAAAATAATTTTGAAGAATTATTGATTGCCTCGCGGCAGAAGGATAGGCTTACACAGCGTACCAATGTGGGCATTCACAAAGAAGATCTTATTTTTTTGCTGCATGAAAATATTTTTAAAACCATCGCTTCGCAAGGACAAAGAAAAAGCTTGTTGTTTGCGTGTAAACTGGCAGAATTTGAAATATTAAAATCCGTAAAACACGCTGCGCCGGTTTTATTGCTTGACGATGTATTTGAAAAGCTTGATGAAAGCCGCATTAAAAATTTATTGGAATATGTGTGCAAAGAAAATAACGGCCAGGTTTTTATTACCGACACTCATGCAGACCGTTTGCTGGATGCACTTTCGCAGTTTGGAGATACCGTGCAGATTATTGAACTAATATAAGGAGTTGCCACAAAGGCACTAAGACACAAAGTTTCACATAAGATATTCCCGCAGAAACAATCCAGGTAACAGAAAAATTAATTAGTTCCTTCCTCTTTGACACTTTGTACCTTGATAGCAAAAAAGAAATAACTTTACAACATGGAAGTTTCAATTGGCGAAGCATTAAAGGAATTTTTGAAAAAAAGCAAACTGAAAAGTGGCGTGCAGGCTATGCAGGTAAAGGATGCCTGGGAAAAAATTATGGGACGAACCATTGCTAACTACACAGATAAAATTGAGATCATCAATTCAACACTGTTTATTTATACATCTGTTGCTCCGCTAAAAAATGAGCTGCTCTACCAAAAACCAAAAATCATCGAAAGGGTAAATGAAGAACTCGGTGAAAAGGTGATAAAAGAAGTGGTGATAAAATAAAAAATTAATCGCTTTTAAATTGGCGTTCTATTACATAATATGGACATTTATTGGGTTTCCTATCATCGCTGCTGTTATTTCGCAACATGTTCCAATTAACTTTTCTTCCAACATCACCCGCTATATAATTACATTTTTTGTTCTTCATAATTTATTGTTTCTTTTTGACTACTCTTTAAAAGGAGACTATGCTGATTATATAGTATTTTCATTAGAATATTTTTTTCTTTGTTGGGCAGTTTTCAGTCTTTATAAATCCACTAATATTTTTATAAGGATTATTCGAATAATAGGAATGATATCAATGTCTTTTGGAATTCTGTTTGTTAGTTTAGGAATTTTGTTTTTTATGCTTGCATCCCCGAGTTTTGAGGCTGACCAAATAATTCATTTTAAAAGCGGCAATCATATGTATGAGACCAGGAGATATAGTTTAGGAGGAGCAACTTTGCCTGATACTAAATATACTTTTGAAACTTACAGAGAATTCAAATATTTACCAATAGAACATGAAATTGACAAGACCGAATTTTATGACTCAAAAATAGATTTGGATTTTCTGGATCCCCAATTCAAAATAGATGTTATTAAGAATGCGGAAGTAGAAAAAATAATTTTCAGTTCTGAAGATGGAAAAGAATTTGAAAAAACTATAAACTGATTGGTAATTTGACTTTTGGTTTTAAAATTCTAATCAAAATAAAAATTGAGGGAATTTGTGGTTTTACTGCTTTGTGCTTTAGCCTGTAGTTTTTTTAAGACTCCATCATTTCATCTTCACTCTCGGATCAATTACACCATAAAGCACATCCGCAAAAATATTCATCAACACAAAAATGGTGGCAGCCAAAAGCACGGAACCCATAACTACAGGGTAATCCAGCTTTTCTAAAGCATCCACCGTTACTTTGCCGATTCCCTTCCAGCCAAAAATATATTCCACGAAAAATGCCCCGGCGAGCAATTCAGCAAACCAGCCTGTAATAGCCGTTAACACCGGGTTTATCGCGTTTCTTAATGCATGATGAAGCACTACTTTTCTTTTGCTTAAACCTTTTGCATAAGCGGTTCTTATATAATCCTGGTTGAGCGTGTCGAGCATGGAACTTCGGGTAAGTTGCGTAATGATTGACAACGGCCTGATGCCCAGCGTGATCGCAGGCAAAATCAGGTTTTGCAGAGTGAGATACCGTTGCCCCGTGACCGGATCAATATTAAACCAACTTCCGGTGAGTGGTAAACCGGTATAATCGTGCAGCACCAAACCAAAGAAATATGCGATAACGATCGCCATAAAAAACGAAGGCGCGGAAATACCAATAACGCTGCCAAAAACAGAAGTGGTATCAACCCACGTATTTTGTTTCACTGCCGCCAGTATCCCCAAAAATATCCCAACAATAATAGCAAAAAACATGGCGGCTGTAGCGAGCATGATCGTTCCCGGCAAGGCTTCCATCAATACTTCTGTCACCTGTTTTTTGGTTTGATAACTTCGGCGGAGGTAAGGAATTTTGAAAGCGAGGTTTTCATTTCCGCTAACAGGAATAAAAAATCCACGCAGGCCTTTTTCTTTTATTTCTGTTTTGGTGTCAATACTAATCGGAGAAATATCATTTACATAAAAAACAAATTGCTTCCATTTGGGCTGATCGAGATAGAGTTCTTTGCGGATATTTTCCATCGTTTTCTTGTCGCCGGTTTGTCCTAAAACCATTCGTGCCGGATCGCCAAATGCCTGGAAAACCAAAAAGACTACCACCACTACGCCAAATAACACGAGTACGCCGTAAGCCAGTTTTTTTATTAGAATTTGGAACATGAATTAAAATTTCAAATTTGCAGGATTTTGGTGACTGCTGAAGATCGTCAGAATATGAATTTCATTTTCAAATTCTTCATAAATTATTAAATAATCCCGAACTATTTTAATTCTGATATTATTCTCCTCTGTCATCTTCCCAATTTTAGGAGAATTAGAAATAATTGAAACTGCTTGGCTGAACAATTGATTCAAGCGAATGCTGTAATGATTAGATTTATTTCTTTTGTTCCAATAGTTAAAAATGTCTTTGCGATCATGTCTTGCCCTTAAAGACCAAACTACTTTTTTAGCCATTCATTAATTTCTTTAGTAGCTTCTTCATCAGTTAGAAATTCACCATTTTTAATTTGGATTTGAGCTTCTGCAATTGCGGCTTTTTGTTCGTCACTAAATTTATAAACTTCAATATCTGAAGTTTCTATTTCAATCAAACGATTTACTTCATTAAGCAAATCTTCATTTTCAATTTTGCTTATTTTTTCAATAAGATTTTTTTTCAATTCAAGAGTTGACATACCCAAATATTTTACACAATTTAAAATTTTTTGACGGCATAATGAAGAGAACCAGTAAACAAATAAATAACCGTAATTTTTATTTTGCCTTCCACGTATTGTTTTGCTCGTATTTGTCAGGGATAAATTCGTTGCCCAATTTAATTTCAGTGATAGATGAATAAGGCATGGAAACGGTGAAAGTCTTTTCCTTGTTGTCTTTCCAAACTTCAGCCGCATATTTTTTGATAGATTTATTTCCGTCTTTTGTAAATAAAGTTAAATAAACCGGTACGGGCAAACCACCTTTATTGGCAATCGTTATCCGCACCTCATTTCCTTTATTTTCCACTTTTTTTATGGCGAGATCAGGATATTGCCAGCCAAAAAACCATTTGTTCCAAAACCAGTTCAAATCTTTGCCGCTGCCATTATTAATGCTGTAAAAGAAATCATAAGGCGTTGGATGTTTTCCGTGCCAGTCATTCATGTATTGATGAAGGGCTTTAAAATACAATTTGTCTCCCAAAAGATCCTGCAAAACATAATAGCAAACACCTCCTTTTCCATACGAATTAGCAAGGTAAGCGGCTCCGCCATAATCTTTGGTATTGGTGATCAGCGGAACATCCTGGTCTGTGCCTGAAATTTTTTCAAAACGGGTTTTGCTGAAAATGCCTTCGTCCTCCGGTTCACCCATTTTTGGAGAAATTACAGATTCGCCAATCGTTGCCCAGCCTTCATCCATCCACGCATATTGCGTTTCGTTGGTACCCATAAAAAAGGGGAAATAAGAATGGAATATTTCATGCGTTGTCAATTGCACCGCATCTTTATGCGTTTTTGTTGGATTATCATTTACCATCATTGGATATTCCATCTGGTCGGTGCCATCAAAAACCGTTTCATGATTGAAGGGAAAAGGATAATCAGGATAAAAATGGCTGGTGTAAAAAACGGTTTGATGCGCCTGGTTGGCGACATCAAAATAATCTTCGTGAATCGGATTGAAAGCTGCTTCAGCCATCGTTCTCCGGCCTGTAGAAGAATCTACCAATACGGAACTGGCGTACCATAAATAATGATCGCTTAAAGCAAACGCAAAGTCTGTAACTTTTTTTGCAGAAAATTTCCAACTGCCGGTAGCATCATTCTTTAGGACATCTTTTTTTTGATAATCAGCAGCATCAATCACGTGAATGATATCAGTTGATATAGAAGCTTTTTTAATTTTATTCAAAACATTTCCAGTGAAATTGTCTGGCGAATTTTCCCTGTCGCCGGTAGCCCAAACTACATATTTTTTTGGCAGGTTGATCTCAACATTAAAGTTTCCGAAATCGTTATAAAACTCCTGAGTGCCATTATAGCTCCAGGTATCCCAGCCATCAATATCATCATATACTGCAATCCTCGGGAAAAAATAAGCAATAAAATAAGAAGTGCTATCCACCATTCCTGTGCGCACAGGCGAACCTGTATTTACTTTATAATTCCAGGTGATTTCACAATTGACTTTGGAATGAGGCAAAATAACCTGGTCAGGTTTTATGATTAGCAAAATGTTTTGTCGATAAGCATTTGGCCGATCATTAAAATTGCTAATCTTTTCATTCCCGATTTTGAAAGATTCAATTTGCACACCATCGTTCAGGTCTTTTTCTGCAATGTGACTTTGCCGGTAAACTCCCTTTTTATAAAGATCAGGATACAAACGAAAAATAATTTTTCTTAAAGTATCCGGACTGTTATTTTCATACGTGATCGTTTCATGCCCACGCAGCAATTGTGTTGAAGGATTGAAGTTTACCTGGATATTGTAATTGGCGTGATTTTCCCAATAATTTTTACCTGGTTTTCCGGCTGGCGATCTTGTTCCTTTTTCGTAGGCACGCTGAATGTTGGTATTAATGAAAAGTTGCTGGGAATAGCTGGATTCACCAAAAAATAATAAGTACGCAACAAAACATGAAAAGAATGGTTTCATAATGAAAAAATTAGAGAAGCGCCAAAAGTATTAAAACAATATTATTAACTTTCTGCCATAGTGTCGCAATTTTTTAATTTGTTATCTTTGCCGCCTTAAGAAATAAAATTAAAAATGCCGGGAATAGCTCTTGATACAAAACACGATGAAAGCAGGCAGGGAGAAGCATTTGCGCCAAAAAAAGCTGTCACAAATCCGTTTACTAAAAAATTTTATATAGAAAGTTATGGCTGTGCGATGAATTTTGCTGACAGTGAGGTGATCGCTTCTATTTTGCAGAAAGAAAATTTTGAAATCACCACACAGTTTGAAGAGGCAGATATGATCTTCATTAATACCTGTTCTATCCGTGAAAAAGCAGAAACGACTGTCAGAAAAAGACTAACAGAATTCAGGCAAATGAAAAAACACAATCCGGGATTGCTTGTTGGAGTGTTGGGTTGCATGGCAGAAAGGTTGAAGTCAAAATTTTTGGAAGAAGAAAAATTAGTAGATATTGTAGTTGGGCCTGACGCCTACCGCTCTTTGCCATCCTTAATTGAAGAAGCAGAAAGCGGGCAAAAAGGCGTAAATGTTTTACTAAGCCGCGAAGAAACGTATGGCGATATCTCTCCTATAAGATTAAATAGTAATGGCGTTACGGCTTTTGTAAGTATTATGCGCGGTTGTAATAATATGTGTTCTTTTTGCGTGGTGCCTTTTACACGCGGACGTGAACGCAGCAGAGACGCTGAATCTGTGGTAAGAGAATGTACCGATCTTTTTGAACAGGGATTTCGTGAAGTAACTTTATTGGGACAAAATGTTGACAGTTATCAATGGGTAAAAAACTCAGATAATTTGATAATTTCTTTTGCCAATCTTCTTGAAAAAGTAGCGCAGATATCTCCATTGCTGAGGGTAAGATTCTCAACTTCTCATCCAAAAGATATTACGGATGAAGTGTTATTCACGATGAAGAAATACGACAACATTTGTAAATACATTCATCTTCCCGTTCAAAGCGGAAGTTCAAAGATTTTGCAAATGATGAACCGAACTTATACAAGAGAATGGTACATTTCAAAAGTGAATCGGATAAGGGAAATTCTCCCTGGTTGTGGGTTATCTACCGATTCTATTAGTGGTTTTTGTGGCGAGACAGAAGAAGATCATAAAGAAACATTAAGCCTTTTTGAATATTGCGAATACGATCTCGCTTATATGTATTTTTATTCCGAAAGGCCGGGAACGCTGGCGGAGAGAAGGTTTAAAGATGATGTGCCGCTTGAAGTAAAGAAAAGAAGATTACAGGAAATTGTTGCATTGCATCGTATTCATTCTTTAAAAAGCATGGAAAGGGATTTAGATAAAACATTCAAAGTATTAATAGAAGGCAATTCCCGGAAAAGCGATGAGCATTGGGCAGGCAGAACCGATCACAATAAAGTGGTGGTATTTCCTAAAACCGGAGATCTAAACAAGGGCGATTATGTGGACGTATTGATTGAAGAATGTACCGCCGGGACTTTGATAGGAAGAGTAAAATAAAAAATATGGTAGCGATTGTTGAAAATAAAATTCCTGAGATCGTTGATTTATGTAAGAAACATAAATTGAAGTCGCTTTACCTTTTCGGAAGTGCAACTGATGCAAAATATTTTAATAAGAAGAGTGATGTGGATTTCTTATACGAATACGACAAGAAAAAAATTAAAGAATTGGATTATGCAGATAACTATTTTGATTTCCTTTTTTCGTTAAAGAAAATTCTAAAAAGAAATGTTGATTTAATGCCAAATGAGAAATTAAAAAATCCGTATTTATTAAAGCAGATCAATTCTGACAAAATAAGGATTTATGGCTAAAGATGCAAAAGCTTTTCTATCTGACATAATTAGTTCTATCGAAATAATTGATAAGCATTTGATTGGCGTGAAAACTCTAAAAGAGTATGAATCAAATTTTTTAATTACTGACGGTGACGAAAGAAGGTTAGCAATAATTGGAGAGGCATTATCAAAAGCGACAAAATTGAATTCTGATATTAGAGTTTCACATCAAAAGAAAATAATTGCATTAAGACACATTATAGTACATGATTACGACATAGTAGATAGCAGTGCGATTTGGGCAATCGTAAAAGTTTATTTACCGGTTTTAAAAACAGAAATAAAAAAATATTTAGATTAATCGAATGGATCAGCAAGCAATAAAAAATAGGTTTGGAATTATAGGAAACTCGCCGGGGTTGGTACATGCTTTGGATGTAGCCATCCAGGTGGCTAATACGGATTTGAGCGTTTTAATTAACGGCGAAAGTGGTGTAGGAAAAGAAGTTTTTTCACATATTATTCATTCGCTTTCTGCACGAAAACACAATCCTTTTATCGCAGTAAACTGCGGAGCTATTCCTGAAGGGACGATTGATTCAGAACTTTTTGGGCACGAAAAAGGTTCGTTCACCGGTGCTGTAGATTCACGCAAAGGTTATTTTGAGACCGTCAACAGCGGAACCATATTCCTGGATGAAATTGGTGAACTTCCTTTGGGTACGCAGGCGCGATTGTTGCGTGTATTGGAAGCCGGCGAATACATTCGGGTTGGTTCATCAAAAGTGCAGAAAACGGACGTAAGAGTTATCGCGGCAACCAATAAAGATCTTTTGGAATATACACATACAGGGAGGTTTAGGGAGGATTTATATTACCGGTTAAACACAGTTCCAATAAGGGTTCCGGCGTTGCGCGACAGGAAAGAAGATATTCCTTTGCTGTTTAGAAAATTTGCGGTAGATTTTGCTGAAAAATATAAATCCCCTCCGGTTCAATTGACTGATGATGCCAGGGAAATATTAATCAATTATCCATGGCCGGGAAATATTCGCGAGCTTAAAAATATTGCTGAACAGGTGTCTGTTCTTTCAAAAGACAAATCAATAAGTGGTGATGAACTTAGGCAATTTTTACCTGACAATAATTACAGCAGGCTTCCGGTTCTTTCTACCCACCAGCAAGGGACAAATCAAAAGGAATTTGCCAACGAGAGGGAAATATTATACAAATTATTTTTTGATGTAAAAAAAGATGTAACCGAGTTAAAAAGAATGTTTTTTGATGTGATGCAAAATCCTTCTTCAATGAATGAAAATCGTTTCAGGAATGAACCGGTACTGAACGATTACCATAATGAACCCCGCCCGCCGGCTATTTCTTCTGGCCAGCCGGTTGTTCTTCACAACAACAATATTGCCGAACACCAGGAAATAGAAGAATCTTTAAGCATCATGGATGCAGAAAAAGACCTGATCATAAAAGCCCTTAAAAAGCACCGTGGAAAAAGAAGGGATGCTTCCAGTGACCTGGGCATCAGTGAAAGGACTTTGTACAGGAAACTGAAAGAATATAACATTAACGAGTAAACGCAGTTTAAAACGCCAGCAACCTAAAAAATGAAATCAAAATCAAGCATTCAACTTTTCGCTATTCTCAGTTTCTTATCGGCGATTTTCACGTTTGCAACCTGCAAATATTCTTTTAAAGACACTTCACCCATACCCGCGGATATCACCACTTTCCGGGTACATTTATTTGAGAATAAAGCGCGGTATGTTAATCCAACCATCGCTCCTCAGTTAACTGAAAAGGTGCGACAAAAGATCATCGGCCAAACCCGGTTACGTGAAACCGAAAATGATGATGCCAATTATGACATAAGCGGTTACGTATCGGATTACAGCGTTACAACAAGTGGTGTTTCAAATCAACAAGCTTCAAGCAACCGGTTAAATGTTACTTTTCATCTTATCTTTAAAAATACGGTTGATCCCGATCCTGCAAAAAGTTTTGAGACAGATCTGACAAGCAATTATGATTTTCCGGCTACTGAAACTTTGCAAACTGCGGAAACGAGCCTGATGGATAAAATTATTAAAACGGTAACTGATGCCATCTTCAATAAAATATTTTCAAACTGGTAATTAGAATTAATGAATACAGAAACCAATTACGCTGAGCTATATTATTCTGACCTTTCAATAGATGCAGAGGCAATTGAAAATAATGTACGGAATTTCCCGGTAAGTTCGGTGGCAAGGTTTTTACGGCTTTATCATCTTAAAAAAAATAATGACCCTCGTTTTGAAGAAGTGGCAAAGCAAACCGGCATTTATTTGCATAACCCTTATTGGATGGAATTCCAGTTGTCAAAATTAGATAGAGAACCTGAAATTAATGATAATATCAAGGTTAACTTGTCCGCTGCTGAAGAAGAAAATAGCGAAATGGAAATTTCAAATGAAGTTGAAAAATTAGTTGATAATGATTTACTTATAAATGAAAATTATAAGACAATCTCTGGTGAAATATCCAATGAAAATACTTCCGGAATTATAGATTCAAAAACAGAAGAGGAAAATTTGACCTTGCCAGTAAACGAGCAAATTAGTAAGAATTTTATTTCTGAAAATGAAGGAACTGAAAGCACGGATGAAGAATTTGTTGCAGAACCGGAAGTAGAAATTGAAAGTAAAAATTGGGATGAGGTTGTTGAATCTCAAACAGAAAATGAAGGTTTAGCTCAGCCAGTAAACGAGCAAATTAGTAAGAATTTCATTTCAGAAAATGAAGTAACTGAAAGCGCGGGTGAAGAACTTGTTGCAGAACCGGTAGTAGAAAGTGAAAGTGAAAATTGGGATGAGGTTTTTAAATCTCAAACCGAAGATGAAGGTTTAGCTCATCCGGTAAACGAACAAATTAGTGAGAATCTAATTTCGGAAAATGAAGTTGCAGAGCAGCAAGACGAAGAAACAGCAAAAGAAGAAACGGTTGAGCCTGGAACACAATTGAGTGAACAACCAAATGAAGTTTACAGCGAAAGTGAACCAGCATTTAAAAAAGAAGAATCTGTATTTGACATAAAAATTCCTGCTACAGAAGAAAAAATTACCGGCGAAGAAACTTCTGATTCAGAAACTAATACAGAAGAAGAGGATGACTTTAGCATTCCTTTTGAGCCGCTGCATACCGTTGATTATTTTGCTTCCCAGGGCATTAAGTTAAGCGAAGAGGCATTGAATGATGACCAGTTGGGAAAACAGGTAAAAAGTTTTACTGCATGGCTGAAAAGTATGAAGAAATTACACCCTGGCCAGCTTCCTGAACAAAACGAAGTAATTGAAAAGTTAATTCAAACCTCTTCAGAAGTTTCCAACAAAAGCGCAAATGTTCTTACTGAAGCCATGGCAGAGGTTTTACTAAAGCAGGGAAAGAGGGAAAAAGCAATTGAAATGTATGAAAAATTAAGTTTGATTAATCCCTCCAAAAGTGCTTACTTTGCAGCCAAAATTGAAAGTTTAAAAATCATTTAATATGTTATTTCTTTTTGTATCCATTATCATTTTAGCCTCAATAATCTTAGGTGTGATAGTGCTTATTCAAAACCCAAAAGGTGGTGGTCTTTCCTCTGCAGTAGGCGGATTCAGCAATCAGTTGATGGGCGTAAAACAAACTACGGATGTTCTTGAAAAAGGAACATGGCTTTTTGCCGCAATCATTGGTGTGTTATGCCTTACTTCCACATTGTTTATTCCAAAATCGGGAGGAACCAATTCAAATGATAATTTAATTAATGAGGCACCTGTAGGAACCCCAATGGCACCGCAACAAAATAACACCATGCCAATGCCTTCTACGCAACAGGCACCTGTAAAAACGCCAACTCCGGCACAATAAGAGATCAAAATTATTTAACACCCTGCTTTAAAAAAAGCGGGGTTTTTTATTAGTATTTATTTCTAAAAAAGATAAAAGTATTACTTTCAGTAAGTAACTTGAAATGACTTTATGAAAACCCGTAAAATAATTTTATTTATTATTCTGATCATAGGTTTATTATTCGCTTATTGCGCCTGGAATATCTTCGGACCTGTTGTTCACAATCCTAAAAAGAAATTTTTATATATCAAAACCGGTAGTATTTATCGTGATGTAAAAGACAGCCTTTTGAAGAATAATATGATTACAAATAATTTCTGGTTTGACCAGGTTGCAAAATACGCTGATTATCCTCAAAAAGTAAAAGCCGGAAAGTACAAGGTGACAAATGGTATGAGTTTATATCATTTGATAAAGATGCTTGGCAGAGGCAACCAGGTTCCTGTCAACCTTGTAATCACAAAACTAAGAACCAAAGATGACCTTGCGAAAAAAATCGGCGCCGATTTCGAAATTGATTCCTCAACAGTAATGAATTTTCTGAATAACGGAGATTCGTTACAGCAATTTGATGTTGATACAAATACCGTTATGACGGATGTAATTCCCAATACGTATACTTATACATGGAACACCTCCATGAAAAATATTTTCAAAAAATTGTATGCTGAAAAACAAAAATTCTGGAATGATGAAAGAAAACAAAAAGCAAAACGGCTAAATCTTACACCCGAGCAGGTTTATACTTTAGCTTCCATTGTTGAAGAAGAAACTAATAAAGAGGAGGACAAAGGTAAGATAGCAAGTGTGTACATAAACCGGTTAAAAAAAGGAATGAAACTGGCTGCAGACCCAACGGTAAAATATGCTTTGCGGGATTTCGGATTGAAAAGAATTTACCATAAACATCTTTTGGTTCCTTCACCTTACAATACTTATTTAAACTCAGGTCTGCCTCCCGGACCGATTTGTACGCCTTCGATAAAAACAATTGATGCTGTTTTAAATTCGCCCGAAACGGATTATTTATTTTTTGTTGCACGGTCAGATTTTTCAGGATTTTCAGATTTTTCATCTGATTACAAGCAGCATGAAGCATACGCTAAGGCCTATCAGCAGGCTTTGGACAGTTTAATAAAAACGAAGCAACAAGGTGAATAAATTAAAAAGGACTATTTTAGTTTTTTAAATAAAAAACTTGGTTTAAAATAAGATAAGCGTTTTGCAAAAAAAGAAAAGGTTTCTTCATCCGGTAAAATACCTGGTTAAAAAAAGCAAAGTATGGTCGCCGCCCGGTTTCCAGGGAATGACAGTTTATGCGGTAGTGAACCATTTTTCAAAGGATTTCACCTTGCCCAGCTTCACCGAAAAAGCCTCTGCTATTTCTTATAATTTCATTATGTCGGTGCCTACCTCCTGTTTATTTCTTTTTACCCTGGCGCCGAATCTTCCTTTTGTTTCAAAAAAAGCACTAAAGAGCCAACTTCACGGATTGATCCACGATATTATTCCTTCCACCACTTATAACAAAGGGCTGATACAGTTTGTGGATAGTTTTATCAACGGCTCCAAAATCGGAATGCTTTCCTTCACCTTTGTCTTATCCTTGTTTTTTGCTTCAGGAGCGGTGATGGGATTGATGCGATCGTTCAATAAGAATCATGTGGGGTTTCAAAAGATGAAAGGCTTAAAAACCCGTTGGGAAGCCATCAAATTAACCATGATGCTTTTTGGATTGTTGCTGGCATGCATTATTTTATTGCTTCTTCAGCGTAACATTTTGGACTGGATTGGTATCAAAGATTTGCACCTCAAAAATTTAATCTTTTACGGAAAGTGGCTTTTTATAATTGGATTGATTTTTTATTCCTATGCTTTTATTTACCGATATGCGCCTTCTACTACAAGGCGATGGAATCTTGTTTCGCCTGGTGCTGTGATTGCCACCTTTTTATCTATTTTGGTTACTCTCGGATTTACCACATTTGTAAATAATTTCGGCAGGTATAATATTTTGTACGGATCAATTGGAACTGTCATGGTGATCATGATAATGATCTTTTTAAACTCTCTTGCAATACTTATTGGTTTTGAACTTAATTTAAGCATCAACACTTTGAAAACTCATGCTGAGGAAGAACAGGGAAAGGAATCAAAACTATGGGTTAAAAAATAAACAGGTATTACAGTAAACTAACAAATAACAGGTATTTCTTTCAGAATAAATTAAAAAACTTCCTTCTTACATTCCTTCAGGAAATAACCTGTTTACCTTTACAAAACGTGGCAAAAAATAAGAATTCATTCCTGAAATGATCACTCCCCTGCTTGTTGATGCGTGAATAAATTTTACGTCTCCGTTGTTATTTTGGGTTATAATTCCAATATGGCCCACTACCCCGCTTTTTGCATCAGTTCCGGTAAATAAAATAATATCACCTGGTTTGCCTTCAGCAATCGGAACTTCTTCGCCTGCATTGGTAAAATCTATCGTAATGCGGGGAACAGAAATATTGAAATGATTAAAGACATAATTTACAAAGCCCGAACAATCAAATCCTCTTTCTACACTTTCTGAACCGTATTTATATTTTATTCCAATAAGTGTTTCAGCAAAAGTTACCACATCTTCGGGCAAAACATTTTTGGTATCAATTGAATGTGCGGGCACTTTCTTTTTTATTATTACTTCGCTGTGAATGCCACTGCCTGCTGTTGGTTCAGGTTTATTCATTTTTCTTGAAACACTGCATCCCGTTAAAATTACTATGGAAAGAAGCGAAAGGAAAAGCAAAAAGTTCTTCATCAGCAAAGAGGAATTTATAGGTTTGGGAACGATTTTTTATCGCTAATTTTTGCGTGAATATCTGTAAAATATCAGAATATTACTAATAACTAAATGTTACAGTTTTTGTGCTTTGCGCATTCTAAAGTAATTTTGCAGCGTTTATAAAAACCATTTCAAAAAACAAATTCACAATAAATATGGCATACGACGTAATAGTTTTAGGCAGTGGCCCGGGCGGATATCCGGCAGCGATCAGGGCTTCTCAATTGGGGAAAAAAGTAGTAATTGTAGAACGTGAAAGTCTTGGCGGTATTTGCCTCAATTGGGGTTGTATTCCTACAAAAGCCTTGTTGAAAAGCGCGCAGGTAATGGAATATGCAAATCATTCTGCTGATTATGGAATTGAATTGACAGATCCAAAACCAAACTTTGGGAACGTGATAAAACGCAGTCGTGGAGTAGCGGATAAGATGAATAAGGGCGTTAATTTTTTGATGAAGAAAAATAAGATTGATGTGGTAATGGGAAACGGAAAATTGATTTCTCCTACCAAATTGGAAGTCACTTCCTCAGATGGTAAAAAACAAACCTTGGAAGCAAAAAACATCATTATAGCAACCGGAGCAAGAGCGAGAGAATTGCCTTCACTAAAATTTGATGGCAAAAAAATAATTGAATACCGCAAAGCGATGAGCCTTGAAAATCAACCAAAATCAATCATTGTAGTGGGTTCGGGTGCTATCGGAACTGAGTTCGCGTATTTTTATAACAGTATCGGAACAAAGGTTACTATAGTTGAATTTTTACCAAGAATTGTACCGGTTGAAGATGAAGAAGTTTCTAAAGAACTTGAAAAGAGCTTTAAAAAGCAGGGCATCACTATTATGACCAGCAGCGAAGTAACCAGCGTAGACACAAGCGGAGACGGGGTAAAAGCAAAAGTGAAAACCAAAGATGGTGAAGTTACCCTTGAAGCAGATGTAGTATTAAGTGCTACCGGAATTACAGCGAATATTGAAAATATCGGGCTGGAAGAAGTAGGCGTTAAAACCGATAAAGGAAGAATTTTGGTAGATAAAAATCAACAAACCAATATTCCGGGTTTATATGCTATTGGCGATTGCACTCCACACCAGGCCTTGGCGCATAAAGCCACGAAAGAAGGCATCAATGCTGCTGAGCATTTGGCTGGTAAAAATCCTGAACCCATAGATTATAATAATGTTCCGGGTTGTACTTATTGTTCTCCTGAGATCGCTTCAGTGGGTTATACAGAAAAAGCGGCTAAGGATGCAGGTTATGATTTGAAGATTGGAAAATTTCCTTTCATCGCCAGCGGAAAAGCAACTGCAGCAGGCGCTACAGAAGGTTTTGTAAAAATAATTTATGATGCAAAATATGGCGAATTGTTAGGTTGTCATATGATCGGTTATAATGTAACTGAAATAATTGCTGAAATAGTGGTTGCAAGGAAGCTTGAAACAACGGCTCATGAAATATTAAATGCCATTCACCCGCATCCAACTATTAGTGAAGCGGTGAAAGAAGCTACAGCAGTAGCTTATGGGGAAGCGACTGATATTTAAGAGTTTCAGGTTTAGAATTTAAAATTGATAAATGCTATTGGAAAGTTTGAGGATTTTCCAATAGCATTTTGTATTATTACGCTTGATTTGAGTTGTCAAATTCGGCTACTGCTTCCTCACCATACATTTGCCCTTTAAACTTTAAAGATGGCGAAGGGATAAATTCTCCTAAACCAAGTGCAGGCCATTTTTTATCCACTGAATCAATTGTTTTATCATCAGCAATAATAATGTTGGGCCAATCACGATAAAAATCATCAAATTCTTTTGTTTTCAAAGTGCCGTCAAACGCGATACAGGCGAGGTATAAATTAGAATTTTCAGGAGATTGTTTCTTTACTATAAAATGATCGCGTTTAGGATCGAGATTATTGCAGAATCGCCACAAAGCAACGGGCAGATCGTTTGGATTGATTGTATGCTCAACATACAATATCATTTTTATTCCATCAATAATTCCGGTTTCAAAAAGTAGCTCATGTAATTTTTTTACGTGCTCCTTTTTATTTTTTTGCAAGGCAATAAGCAAACAAGGAATTTCTTTTTCAATCAATGAAAAATTAATCGCTTTTATTTCGGGGAATCTTTTTAGTAATTCTGTTTCATAATCAGCAATAAAACGGGGAAACACAGACGAAAATTGGTCATCCTTTTCTTCCTCATACTTAAAAGTTCCATCAATACACATTTTACCGCCAAATCCCAATTTGCTGCAACTATGGTCCAACACATCCATCGGCCCTTGAGAAAAATAAATATCGGTTGAAGGATTTAAATTTTTGAAAACGTCTTTGGCAACACTTACATAATCAGTAAGAAGCAAAGTTTGCGATTCCCCTCCTCTGGAGGGGTTAGGGGCGGATACCACCAATATTTTATTGAACATCATCTGACCTGCACCCCACATGGCATTCATTACTTTTTGCGCCTGCCCTGCATAATCTTTTTGAATTTTAGCAATTACCAAATTATGGAAAACACCTTCAACCGGCATTTCCATATCTACAATTTCCGGAACCAATGTCATCTTTATCGGCGCTAAAAATATTCGCTCTGTTGCTTTTCCCAACCATGCATCTTCCTGTGGCGGAATGCCAACAATTGTTGCAGGATAAACAGGATTTTTTTTATGAGTTATAGCTGTGATGTGAAATTTTGGGTACCAATCCGGTAAAGAATAATAACCGGTATGGTCTCCAAAAGGACCTTCCCAAATCAACTCATCATTAGGATCAATATAACCTTCTATGATAAAGTCTGCATCTGCCGGCACTTCAATCTCCGGCTGCGTAATGCATTTCACCAGTTCCACTTTTTTCTTCCTTAAAAAACCTGCAAGCATGTATTCATCAACGTTTTCGGGCAAAGGAGCCGTAGCAGAATAAGCATAAGCCGGATCTCCACCTAATGCGACGGCAACGGGCATACGCTTATTTAATTTTTTGTATTCATTAAAATGTTTTGCTGAAACTTTATGTTTGTGCCAATGCATTCCTGTAAGTGTTGGGCTAAAAACCTGCATACGATACATTCCCACATTCCGGGAATGATTGTTGGGATCTTTCGTATGAATGATCGGGAGCGTTACGAATGGGCCACCATCTTTGGGCCAGCAGGTTATTACGGGAAGTTTAGTAATATCAGGCTTCTCCATAATTACTTGTTGGCACTCTCCTCTTCCGCTGATGACTTTCGGCATCCAGCTTGCAAACTGTCCGAGTTTCGGCAGTAATTTCAATTTGTCAATGATATTTTCTTTGGGAGATGAAAGCAGGTGAAATAAATTTTCTATTTCTTTTGCTGTATCATTTAAATGATGAACGCCTAATGCAAGGCACATTCTTTTTTCACTTCCATAAGCATTCATCAGCACAGGAAAATCATAACCCGTGTTTTCGAAAAGCAAGGCCTTTCCGCCATCTTTACTTTTGCTTATCCTGTCGGTAATTTCTGCTATTTCCAAATGTGGATCTACATACTCTTTTATACGTATAAGTTCGTTTTCTTTTTCAAGAACATCAATAAATTCCTGCAAATTTTTATATGCCATTTTGCAAAGATACTTGAAGCAGAATTGCAAATAAATAAGGAAATAGATCTTACAGTAAATGAATAAATCAAAAGGATTTTGATTTTATTACCATTAATCATAAAATCATAATTCATCCTTGCTATATTTACAACTTGTTCTTATTAGCAATAAAAAGTGTTATATGACTTTTAAAAAACTTTCCATATTTCTCTTATCTTTTCTTTTTATTTTTTATTCTTCTTTTTTATGCGCGCAGGACAGTTTACATTTAGAAAGCCCTTCAGTTGATACTATAGCTGCTAAAGTCCCTCCTTTACAACCTCCTATGTTATTCGGTGAAATCAAGGATCCTGTTGCCCTTCACAAATACCTGAAACCTTCAGGCCTCATTATTCCCGGAGCATTACTGATCTACGGCGGTTTAAAACCTGTAATCAACGGTATTCCCAAACTGGACGATAAAATTTGGACACACGTGCAGGTGTATAATCCAAATTTCCATACCAATGCAGCCGATTACCTGATGTGGGTTCCCTCTGCTTCTGTATACACGATGGATGCTTTTCACGTAAAAACACAACATACATTTAAAGAACACCTTATTCTTGATGCAGGTTCAATTCTTATTACCGGCGCCATAGGTTATGGCATGAGAAAAATTTCACAGCATATTGAAGTTTACAATACACACAATACCGAATTCCCTTCAGGGCATACGGCCAATGCATTCCGTGGGGCAGAAATCGTTCACCAGGAATTAAAATTCAGTCATCCTGTTTTGAGTTATTCGGGATATTTTGTCGCAACCGGTGTTGGTTTATTGCGCATTTACAATAAGAATCACCTTTTGTCGGAAGTGCTTGCGGGTGCAGGTCTTGGCATTCTTTCCACCAAGCTTACTTATTGGGTTTTCGGAAAAGTGAAGGAGAAAAGTTATTAAATGGCAGTCATTCTTTGTTTCATTGCTTCATATAAAATCATCCCTGCAGCTACCGAAACATTTAATGATTCAAAATTTTTTTCCATCGGTATTTTAAAACTTTTGTCGCACATTTTATAAAGAGATGGATGAATGCCTTTGTCTTCACTTCCCATGATAATGGCACACGGTTCTTTGAAGTTTATTTCAAAAACTTTTTCTTCCGCTTTCATCTCACTTGCAAAAACTTTTATTCCATTTAGATGCATTTCATCAATCGCGCTGTGCAAAGTTTTTACGCGGCAAACCGCTATATTTTCAAGAGCGCCGGCAGAAGTAGTTATCGCATCTTCATTCAAAGCCCCTACTCCTTTTTCAGGAATTACAATTGCCTGAACGCCGCAGCAGAAAGCCGTTCTGGCCAAAGCGCCAATATTTCTTATATCCGTTATTCCGTCAAGCATCAACAGCAACGGCGTTTCTCCGTTTTCTACAATAAAAGAAATTACATCCTGTAGGTTTTGGTATTTTATTTTGGATTTGATGGCAATGCAACCTTTAGGATTTTCAAGATTAAAATTTCTTATTTTTTCGAAAGGCACTTTGTTGACCGGTACTTCAAATTCGAGCGCCACTTTTTTTAGTGCATCTGCTTCGTCTCCTGAAATGGTATTTTGCAAATAAATGCGCTCCAATTGAATCCCGCTTTTCATAGCATCAATCACTGAGGAAATACCTCCGATCAAAAGATTTTTTTTGGGACGATGTTGTTGTGTAAATGTTTTAGGTGGTCTCACTTTGGTTTTATTCTTGATATTTTATTAAAGGGAATTTTTTAGGCAATATTGAATAACAATTTTAATTTCTCGTCAACTTCTCTATGAAGAGATTCGGGTAAATACCCAATTGTCTTTTGTATTATTTTATCGGGAATAGTAATGAGCTTGTGAATTTTTATAACCGAAGAAACTTTTAATCCTGTTTTATCAAAATCATTTTCTTTGTTTTCGACCAAAATATCAGTCGTCTCTGTTGCATTATTAAGATTGCTGGTAATGGGAGCTAAAATAACATGGTGATGTTTTGAAATTGGAGAAGTTAAACAAAGGGCCGGTCTTAATTTAGATCCTGAAAAATCATCAAAAGGGAAATTTATTAAAACCATTTTAGACCTCATCAGGATCACTTTTATAAGGTACTCCGTCTTCCATAGTATAAATATCTTCCGCAGGATCATTTAAGAAATTATAAGCGCCACCTTTAATTGCTACACTTAGCCATTCTTTCTCGGTAATTTCATCGTCTTTAATCAATACTACTACTTTGGCCTCCTTTTTTGAGAAATCTTTACCTAATTTTAATAGAAGATTCCCTTCTTCATCAAAATGAACTATTTTTTCAAACGCTTCCATTTTTTTTTTAAAGATACAAAAATAAAAAAACCATAAGGTTGATAACTTATGGTCTGTGTAAAATAAAATTTGAAATTTACTTTATTCCAAAAGCTTTTTTAACCTTGGCTACATAATCCAATTTTTCCCACGTGAACAGTTCTACTTTAACTGTTTTTGGCGAACCATTAGGCAGGTTAAAAGTTTTGGTAACTACTTCGTTTTTTCTTCCCATGTGGCCGTAAGAAGCTGTTTCCTGGTAAATAGGATTGCGGAGTTTCAATCTTTTTTCAATAAAGAACGGGCGCATATCAAAAAGAGATTCTACTTTTTTGGCGATCTCTCCGTCAGTTAAATCTACTTTAGCCGTTCCATAAGTATTTACATTGATACTGGTGGGTTGGGCAACGCCAATTGCATATGAAACCTGCACCAACACTTCGCTGCAAACTCCCGCAGCTACCAGATTTTTAGCTATATGCCTTACTGCATAAGCTGCACTTCTGTCTACTTTGCTTGGATCTTTTCCACTGAATGCACCACCACCATGAGCACCTTTACCGCCATAAGTGTCAACAATTATTTTTCTTCCGGTAAGTCCGGTGTCGCCGTGCGGGCCACCGATCACAAACTTGCCTGTTGGATTGATGTGGTATTTGATTTTATCATTAAAGAAATGAGCATATTTTGGATATTTCGTCTTCATGCGCGGAATCAAAATCTTCTTGATATCATCAGAGATTTTCTTCAGCATTTTTTCTTCCTTATCAAAATCATCGTGTTGGGTAGAAACAACAATCGCATCAATTCTTACCGGTTTATTATCATCATTATATTCGAGTGTAACCTGGCTTTTGGCATCCGGACGCAGGTATTTCATTTCTTTATTTTCTCTTCTCAAAGCTGCCAGTTCTATCAAAATACTGTTGGCAATATCAAGGGAAAGAGGCATATAATTTTCTGTTTCATTGGTAGCATAGCCAAACATCATTCCCTGGTCGCCTGCTCCCTGGTCTTCTTTTTTCTTTCTGTCAACTCCCTGGTTAATATCTGCAGATTGCTCGTGAATGGCTGAAAAAATACCGCAAGAATTGGCTTCAAACATGTATTCACTTTTGGTATACCCGATTTTTCTTATTACTCCCCTGGCAATTTCCTGCACATCCAGGTATGCTTTTGATTTCACTTCGCCCGCAAGTACTACCTGGCCTGTTGTTACCAAAGTTTCGCAGGCAACTTTACTTTGAGGATCAAAGGCTAAAAAATTATCAATCAGCGCATCGCTTATCTGATCGGCTACTTTATCAGGGTGTCCTTCACTTACAGATTCAGACGTAAATAAATATGGCATTTTGAATTGTTTTTTGAGCCGCAAAATTATGTTTTCAGTTTGATAGGGCAAAATGCTTTTTCATCCACTTATTCAAAATAGGAATTGTTAATGTTTCTTTGTTTACTGCATGATTTTTTATACTGCAAAAACAATAAATGCTTATTTGCAGGAGTTTGAATACAAGAATTATTTTTTAAACGGCAACTTTTACAAAATCGAAAGGGAAACAAATTGCCCAAATAAACAATTCTGGGTTAATTTTGGCGCCAATTTTAACCTGTACTCAACATACCACTGAAAACAAAACGATCAAAGTATAAATTGCAACCCAACCTTTTTAAAAAAAAATGGCACTCATGGGGTAAGAGCATAAGTGAATTCGTATGCTCTGTATCTTTTTATGAAACTATGGTTCACCGCTATATCAAGGTTATTTTTTTATTGTCGCTCTCTTTTTGTTTTTCTTTTAAACTTATGGCGCAAACCATTATTATTTCAGGAAAAATTGTAGATGTGAATACAGAGGAGCCAATAGACAATGTAACCATCCAGTTGAAAGGCCTTCCTGTTTCTACTTTATCAAAAGAAGATGGTTCTTTTAGTATTGAATCTTCCAAATGGAGTAATTCATTGGAGTTAACAAGTGTAGGATATAAAAATCTTACCTATCATTTACAGAAAAATAATACCACCGGGCTTTTATTGAAAATGCAAACTTCTGCCCAATCTTTACAAACAGTAGTGGTATACGCTGATAAACGAGACAAAGAACCGGGAAAGAGGTACATGCAAAAAGTTATTGCCAATAAGGTTTTTAATACTCCCGACAGATTTAAAAATTACAGTTATAAAGAGTACCTGCGCCATGAAGTGGATATCAAAAATATAAGTGATTTAGCAGGGTATGGCAAGGGAATCAAAGCGCTGGTGATAAGAATTTACAGAGATGCTGATCCCGGTAATAAAAGCACCTTACCTATTTATTTTTCGGAATCTGTATCTGACAAATACCACAGCACTTCGCCTAAAATGGATAAGAAAAATCTTCTGGCAAAAAAAACATTGGGGTTAGAAACAGATAAATTTCTTTGGCACCTTGAAAAATTTAATTTTAGTTTTAATATTTACGATAACTGGTTTACTATTTTCAACCAAACGTATGCCAGCCCTATAAGCAATACTGCATTTAATTATTACAATTTTTATTTTGATGACAGCAGTGTTGTAAACGGAAAAAAAGTGTATAATATTCGCTTTATACCCAAAGCAAAATATGAAAACGCTTTTTCCGGATCTTTATGGATCAATGACAGTACTTACTCTGTTAAGAAGGTTGAAATGCACCTGAGTAAAACTGCTAATATCGACTTCATTAATAATATCACCTATAGCGAAGAATATAAGCTGAGCCTGGACTCTGCCACCAGGAATTATGAATATATGCCTTACAAGTTCAACTCGACTGTTGATTTTGAAACCGGTTTGGAATTGTTAGGAATACCCGTAAAGCAAGATGTAAAAAAAGTTCGGTTGGTAAGTGCCAATACAACTGTGATTGGCGATATACAAATTAATTCGCCAATGGCTGATGAATTTGCGAAAAAAATGAAGAGTGAGCCGACCGCTGATCTTATAAAGCC
Source organism: Bacteroidota bacterium (assembly GCA_028876495.1). Classification (GTDB taxonomy): domain Bacteria; phylum Bacteroidota; class Bacteroidia; order Chitinophagales; family Chitinophagaceae; genus Ginsengibacter. The sequence goes on along the minus strand of JAGWRO010000018.1, from coordinate 120,993 downwards.
TGCTGAATACTGGAACGAAAACCGGTTTGGCGATTCATTGACCCAACATGAGAAAGGAATTTACAAAATGGTGGATTCATTGAAAAAGAATCGTCGTTATGTATTGGGGTCTAAAATTGTAAGTTTATCAGCAACCGGTTATTGGGATTTTAATAATAGGCTACGGCTTGGCCCCTACTCCTCATTTATCAGCACAGATAGTATCGAAGGATGGCGTTTCAGAACCGGGCTATGGACGTTAGCCGGATTTAATAAAAAATTGAACCTGAACGGCTACTTAGCTTATGGAACAAAAGACCGGAAATTAAAAGGAGGCCTTGGAATAAAATATATTTGGAACGCGGCCAAATGGACTAAAACCGCGTTATATGCAAGCAGCGATTATGATTACCTGACGGATTATGAAAATGAAATGGATGAGGACAATATCATCAATTCTTTCTTTAGAAAAAACATTCCTACTACCCGTATTTATCTGAAACAAATTCAATTTACTCATGAACAATATATTTCAAAAAGTCTAAGCGCTCATGGTTCATTGATCTATAAAGAAATGACGCCCGTTTTTGATTTTGTCTACCACCCTTTGAGCAAAGAAACTCAACTGCCCATAGATAGTGTTTTTGCAAAAACATTACCCCAGGCAGAAATGTCTGTCGGTATTCGATTTACGCATAACGATAGAAGTTTTGTATTTAATTATGATCAAATTCATTTTGATACTTATCACCCAATCATTACAGCCAACTTTACATATGGTTTAAAAATGGGTAATGCTCAATTTAACTATCAAAAAGTAAGTGTGGGTGTGGAACAGGAATTAAGATTACCTCCAAAATTTCTCTTTTATTATAATATTCATGTCGGCAAAACATTTGGTACTGCACCTTATCTTTTGTTAAATGTTCCCGCCGGAAATGAATATTTTGTAGCAAGCAGGTATCTTTTCAATACAATGGTTCCTTATGAATTTGCTGCTGATCAATACATCAGTCTTTATTCGCGGTTTTATCTCGGTGGTATTTTCTTTAATAAAATTCCTTTTATAAAAAGATTGGGCTGGCGCGAACGTTTCTCATTTAATGCATACAAGGGAAGTATGTCTGCAGCAAATAGAAACTATAATAAAGACCCCACTTTCAGGATTCCTGATAAGGATCCATTTATGGAAGCAGGCGTTGGAATTGAAAATATATTTCACATTTTTTCTGTGGATTATTACCAGAGAATTTCTGCATTAAATAAAAACAATGCTCCCAATGGTGGAATTTTTATAGGTCTTAATATAACTTTCTGATTAAAACAAAATCGCAAACGAAATTTATTAATAATGTATGCTGCTTCTCATCAAATTCCTTGATCAACATTCAGAGACTACTGAATTGGTCATTTTTGCCAGTGTTTTATTTTTATGCTGGAACATTGAAAATCTTGCGGCGCTTACTTTAAACTATAAAAAATGGAAACATGCTTTTATAAATGCGCATTTTATAGTAACTAATCTTCCTAACTCACTTCTCTTTAGTATTTTATTTGCCAAAACCATGCAATGGACAATGCATCACCATTTTGGCGTAGTTTATATTTTTCATCCGTTTGTTCATCCCTTGATTTCATTTATCTGCAGTTTTCTCTTTCTTGACTTTGGAGAATATATTTATCATGTATTGATGCATAAAAGTAAGAGGCTATGGACGTTTCACATGGTACATCACAGTGACAGGATTGTAGATATCTCTACAACGTTGCGTGAGCATCCCGGAGAAAATTTTGTCAGGCTTGCTTTTACTTTGGTGTGGGTGCTTCTAACCGGCACTTTTTTTTGGGTACTTGTATTAAGGCAAATCATTCAAATATTTTCAACTTCAATCGCCCATATCAATTACAGGCTGCCTCAAAAATTAGATAGATTTTTAGGCTTTGTTTTTATCACTCCCGGACTGCACCAGGTGCATCACCATTATCAAAATCCATATACTGATTCTAATTATGGAGATGTGCTAAGTATTTGGGATAGAATTTTTGGAACTTTAAGAAGAATGCCTCCAGAAGAGGTAGTATTTGGCATAGATACTTATATGAGGGATAAAGAAGAAGAAAACAATTTCATATCCATATTTAAAATCCCCTTCAAGGATTTAAAACAGGAAGATAAAAGCACCCCGGAGAATCCGGTTGGTAGTTAATATAGGCTTATCTGCAAATTTTTCTTGTTTGTTTGCTACAATTTAACGGTTAGGTTTATACGCAAATTAACCTTATTATTTTCAAATATTTCTGGTTATAGTATTTAGTCAACCCTTAATAATGAGAGTAATGCACAATCAGCAAGGATTTGGGGATAAAAAGTAAAGCTAAAATTTGCAGGAAAAATGAATTTTGTATTCAAAACCTTGCAAATTATTTTATGATTTCAAAACCAAAATCCCTCTCACAGCTTGGCTTTTACAGTACATTCGAAGAACAACTTAATAGAAGTCATCCTCTTTATATTTTAGCCAATCAAATCAATTGGAATGTTTTTGAAGAAGCGTTTACAAAACTATATTCAGAAGAAGGGCGACCTGGAAAACCTATCCGGTTAATGGTATCATTGATCATACTCAAACACATTCGTAACATAAGCGACGAAAGCGTAGTAGAACAATGGGCTGAGAATGCTTATTACCAATATTTCAGTGGTGAAAAAATGTTTGCGGCTGGTGAACCTTGTGAAGCATCCGAGTTGGTTCATTTCAGGCATCGCATTGGAACCGAAGGAATAGAATTGATTTTTCAAGAAAGCATCCGCATCAATGGAAAAGATGCCCGGGAGCAGGAAGCAACAACTGATACAACGGTTCAGGAAAAAAATATCACCTATCCGACAGACAACAAGCTGCATCGTAAAATTATTAAAAAATGTATAGCAATTGCAGACGAAGAAGACATAGTACTAAGGCAAAGCTATAAGCGGGTTTTAAAGAAATTATTAATGGACCAGCGATTTAGAAATCATCCGAAAAATAAAGGGAGGGCAAGAAAGGCAGATAAAAAAGTAAAAACCATTGCAGGAAGATTGGTGCGGGAGATGGAGCGCAAGCTGCCACCCAACGTTTATCAGAACACGCTTGTTTTATTTAAAAAAGTATTGGCACAAAAGAAATCTGACACAGGAAAAATTTATTCATTGCATGAACCCCACGTTGCGTGTATCAGCAAAGGGAAAGAACATAAAAAATATGAGTTTGGCTCCAAGGTTTCGGTCATCACTACCAAAAATAGCGGAGTGATTATTGGCGCCATCAACATAGAAAAGAATGTACATGACAGCAAAACATTACAACCTTCTATTGAACAACAACAAAGACTTACAGGCATAATTCTTAAAAATAATTTTGTTGACAGAGGATATCGTGGAGTAAAAGAAGTATTGGGAACAAAAATTATCATGCCGGATTCACCGGTCAGGAGAAGAACAAATTATGAAAAACAAAAACTCAGAAAAGGATTTAAAAGAAGAGCAGCGATAGAACCAAAAATTGGACATTTAAAACAAGATCACCGCCTCAGCCGCAACTTTTACAAAGGAATTAAAGGAGATAATAACAATATAATGCTTGCCGCCGCGGCAATGAACTTTAAAAGAATGATGAACAAGTGGAAACAAAACCCACTTTTATTTTTGTTCCATTTTTTTCAAACTATTTATTACTTTATTAAAACAAACTATTTTCAACTCTTCGGTTCTTTAAAACTTGAATTGGTTTTTAAGGGTTGACTAAATAAACAAATTAAAGTAATTTTTATTTTCCTGACTGCCTATATCCGAATCTTTTCCGGGCAAGTATGGTCATTCTGCTGCAATTGATTTAATTTTATAGGGCCTGCATTTCTATCTATTCATTTCAAATTGGTTGCTATGAAATTCGAATCAAAAATTCCAAGAAGAAAATTTTTAAAAGTTTCAGCAATTTCAGGAGCTTTCCTGGCTCTTGGCTATATTTCAATTTTTGGTGAAGAGCCAAAGATTGTAAATCTTAATCTTATCAATGATGAGCCGGGAACAGCCCTAAACCCGTTTATTTTTATAGATAGCAGAGGGAAAATTACTTTATACAATCACCGGCCTGAAATGGGCCAGGGCACTTTTGAAGCAATCCCGATGATCATTGCTGAAGAATTGGAAGTAGATATGAATCATATCACTATCATGCCTTCACCTGCCGATCGAAGAATTTATGGCGATCAAATGGTGGTAGGAAGCAGGAGTATTAATGGCAATTATGACCTTATGAGAAAAATAGGCGCTTCCGCAAAAGAAATGTTGATTGCCGCTGCTGCAAGCAAATGGAACGTACCTGCTGAAAAATGTCATGCTGAAAATGCAAATGTGATCAACCGCAATACCGGTGCCCGATTTACTTACGGCGAGTTAGTGGCAGATGCTGCTAAAAGGCCTGTACCTTCAAATCCGGCATTAAAAGATTCGAAAGACTTTACTATAATAGGAAAATCATTTCCCCGCCAGGATATTCCTGAAAAAGTAAATGGAAAGGCACAATTTGGGCTCGATGTGGAAGTTCCGGGAATGTTGTATGCCTCCATTGAGCGTTCACCGGTTTTGCTTGGTAAGATGGTAAGTTTTAATGCTGATAAAGCAAAAGCCGTAAAAGGTGTAAAATATGTTCTCGAAACATCGCGCGAAGTTTTCGGGCAAAAGCGTCCAGGCATTGCCGTTATAGCTGATAATTATTGGGCGGCTTTGCAGGGAAGAAAATTGCTTGAGGTAAAATGGGATGATGGTGATCTTGCAAACTGGACAACCAAAAAAATAAAAGAAGATTTTAAAAATGCATCTCAACAAACACCTACGGTTTTTGAAGAAAGAGGCAATTTTGAAAAAGCTTTCAATAATGCTCCCGTTAAAATAGCAGCTTCTTATGAAACGCCTTACCAGGCACACGCTCCAATGGAACCCATGAATGCCATCGTAAGTGTAAAAAAAGACCAGATTGATTTTTGGGGATCTACTCAAAACCCCAATGGAATGAGAGATTTTCTTTCAGAAAAATATAACGTTCCCGGAGATAAGGTGAATATTCATTATACTTTTATGGGAGGCGCTTTTGGAAGAAGATCTCTTACAGATGTGGTGGAAGAAGCCGCTGATCTATCCAGCCAGGTAAATGCGCCGGTGAAAGTGATTTGGACCAGGGAAGATGATATTTCGCAAGGGCCTTTCCGGGCTTGTTCATTAAATGTTTGCAGGGGATCAGTTGATGAAAACGGTAACGCACTTTCATTGGAACACAAAGTGATTTGCCAGGATATCAGAAACCAAAATGGAAACAATCCAAAACCTACAGGAGGAATTGCAGGTGGCATCAATACTGAATATGCCATTCCTGATATGCGGGTGAACGGTGTGTTGCGTAAATTGTATTTACCGGTTTCCTATTGGCGTTCAGTCTATCACTCTACCAATTGTTTTGCCCACGAATCTTTTATAGACGAATTGGCTCATGCTGCGAAGAAAGATCCACTTGACTTTAGGCTTTCTCTTCTCAAAAACCATAAAAGATATACAGAAGTTTTAAAGAAGGTCGCTGAAAAATCAGACTGGTACAACAAGGGGAAGAATATCGGAAGAGGTGTGGCAATTGTAGAAAGATCAGGTGCTTTTGTAGCAATGGTGGCTGAAGTGATAAAGAAAAATGGAAAGATCGTTCCCACAAGGATTATAGCAGCAATAGATTGCGGAATACCCGTAAATCCTGATATCATAAAAGCACAAACAGAAGGATGTATTGTTATGGGGCTGACCGCGACTTACAAGAGTGGGCTAACGATTGAAAAAGGAAGCGTAGTTGAGCAAAATTTTAATAAATACCAAATGCTCAGGATTCAGGAGACTCCAAAAATTGAAGTGTATGTTATCGAGAGCAAAGAGCATCCGGAAGGTGCCGGCGAAGCAGGACTGCCAACCGTTGCACCGGCTATAGCCAATGCCATTTTTGATGTGACACAAAAGCGAATCCGCTCTCTTCCTTTTAATTTGGATAAAGTGATAGGTTAAAATTCCATCTCCGTAAAAATATTACAGGAAATTTTACAAACAATAAGAAACTCCAATAATGAAGAATATAGTAATTACATTATTTCTTAACCAAAATTTTCAACTTTGGCTTTCACTGTTTTTACAAAATCCTCTTTCAAGTCCACAAGCTTATCTTTGCTTTCGTTGATTTTATCCTGTACATCAGAAACGATTTCGTGTACATCTGATACAATCTTTTCTCCTTTCCTCCTGATTTTTCTTCTTGTTCTTAAACCACTAGCCGGAGCTATTAAAATTCCGCTTACACAGCCTAAAGCTGCACCGGTTGCAAATGCCGTCAGCATTTTTGTTGTATTATTCATAAAATAATTTTTGAGTTTTTAATAGAAGCAAGTTAGCAAAGTGCATATGCTCTATGAATGACAATCGACAGTGTTTAAGATGACAACTGTCAGTGCTGCAAAACAGGTGGAATTGGAATTATTGTGCTTTCTTTTTTTGTTTCTCTAATTTTCTGAAATAGCCCCTGAATAAGAAATTATGTTTAAGGGCCTCCATATTACTATTAAAACCATCGGTGCCTTTTTGAATGTTATCAAGACTGGCTTCTATTTTTTTTACCATCATCGAATCTTTAAGTAAAGCATTCACTGTCCCCTTGCCTTGTGAGACATCCTCATGAACCCCTTTTACCAATTTATTTATTTCAACAGTGACTGAATCGGCTTCATTCCCAACTTTATTAATGGTCAGTATCGCATCATTTAAATTTTTTACCAAAGAAGTATCCTTTAAAATAGCCCCCAATGAACCTTCTCCATTTTTCACTCCCAGTATTATTTTATCCAGGTCATCGGCAATCTTTACCGCTTTGCCTGTTGTTGACCGTATGCTTGCAAAGGAAATCCTGATATTTTCCGGGATAGATTCATCATTTAATAAATTCCATAAGGCACTGCTTTTGTTGATACGTTCAACCGTTGTCCTTAAGCCCGCTGCAATTATAGCAACATCACTATTGGTATTATAAAGAGTTTCCATGATTTCATCAGTGTTCACTGCTTTTTTTACAGGGAGAATGTCATCATCTTTAGCTAATGCATCAGGGATTTTTGACGGTGAAATATTAACGACTTTATTACCTACAAGTCCTTCTGTACTGATAGAAGCAACCGCATTTTTATGTATGATCTTACTCATTTTTTTATCGATCACCATAGTTACTTCAATGAGCGTGTCATTAATAATGTCTATCCTTTTTACCGTTCCTGCCTGTATTCCGGAAAACCTCACATTATTGCCCGTCACAAGCCCCTGTATATTTTCAAATCTTGCTTTTAGCACATAATTCGATCCAAACAAATTCCTGTTTTTCCCTATCATGTATAATAATATCACCAGGAACAGAAGGCCTGCCAATACAAATACGCCTAATTTTACATTACTGACTACTTTTTTTGCCATAAAAAATTATTCAAAAAATTCATTCACCTTCGGATCTGTATTTTGTGTTAGTTCTTTATAAGTACCCATCGCATAGCATCTTCCTTCAATTAAAACCACCACCCTGTCACTTGCTGTCTGCACACATTTCATATCATGCGAAATGATAAGTGATGAAGTATTATATTTTTCCTGGATCTCATTCATCAGCTCAATTATTTCTTTACCTGTTATTGGGTCAAGCCCCGTCGTCGGCTCATCATACAAAATAATCTCAGGCCTTAAAATTAAAGTGCGGGCCAGGGCTATTCTTTTTCTCATTCCACCTGATAATTCTGCGGGCATCATATCAATGGTATGGGCAAGGCCTACATCTTCAAGTGTTTCAACCACCCGTCTCTTTACCTCCTCCTGGGAAAATTGTATCCACGTTCTTCGCATCGGAAACTCAAGGTTTTCTCTTACTGTCATCGAATCATAGAGGGCATTTCCCTGGAACAGGAAGCCAACCTTAGCCCTTATCCTGTCTAATTCTTCGTCATCCAATTCCGGGATGTTTTTTCCAAACATGATCACGGATCCTTTATCAGGCTGTAATAATCCCACTACACACTTAATCATAACCGATTTTCCCGAACCTGACTTTCCCAGCACTACCACACTTTCCCCTTTTTTCAATTCAAGATTAAAATCAATCAGCACATGATTGTCGCCAAAAGATTTAAACAGGTTTTGAATTTTCAAAACAGGCTCGTTAAGTTCTTGGTTATCTTCATTTATTTCCGGTTTAATAAGTTGATCCATTTTCTTTAATTAAGGCCAAGCGCATCTGTAACCTGAACTGCCAGCAAATCCAATATAAAAATCACAATTGAAGAAACTACTACAGCGGAGTTGGCTGAAATCCCAACCCCCTCTGTGCCTTTGCTACTATTATACCCTTTAAAACACCCTATAATGCCAACGGCAAATCCAAAAAAGAAACTTTTAAAAAAGGCAGGTAATACATCCGTGAAAGCAAGATTATCGAATACCTGTGTCCAGTATAAATGAAAACTGGTAGCACCTCTTATATTAATACCAATCCACGAACCAAATAATGAAATGGCATCTCCAAGCAACACCAGTATAGGTAACATCAAAGTAGCTGCGAGTACCCTTGTCACCACAAGGTATTTAAAAGGATTAGTGCCACTCACTTCCATTGCGTCTATTTGTTCAGTAACCCGCATTGAACCTAGTTCGGCTCCAATACTGCTGCCTATTTTACCTGCAAATATTAATGCAGTAATTACAGGCCCTATTTCACGAATTACAGCAATACCCACAATGGCAGGTAGTTGAGATTCTACACCATAACTTACCATCGAGGGCCTTAACTGCATGGTTAAAACTAATCCCAAAATAAATGAGGTAAGGCCTATAAGCGGAAGTGATTTATAACCGATAACAAAACATTGCCTTATAAATTCAGCAATTTCATAACGGGGTCTAAAGGCCTGGTTAAAGAACCTGCCGGCAAAGCGCGAAAGTCCGCCAACCTCATTTAAGAAGGATCTATTTAATTGATGCAGAACTTTTTTGTGACTGGCTGTTGTGAGCATATTGTTATAACTTCATATAACAAATATTCAAATTTTTCTCCACCATAACTATGAATACAGTCATCATTAAATATGATTATAGTCATGAAGTGAAAAGCAAAAGCCCTGTTGCTTATCAATTAGACATTAAGAAATTAGTAACTTTTTACGTTCATAGAAAGTTGAAACGTAAATATCATTCAAAACCCCGAACTTTTTTAGTTTGACTCATCACACAATTTAATCGTTGAAGCAGATTGAGTGCTAAGCTGAATTTTATCTACCTTATTTTCTTTGTTATAATACAAGATTAAAATGCCATAAGATGTTTTAAAAGCATCCCATGCCGGTTGTTTTATTTCGGGGTCTCCCAGCACTCTGAACAAACTATTTCTTGAAGCGCCCATCAATGGAACACTCAGATTTCCTTTAAAGTGAGGGCCTATCTCAATATAATTTCTGGAAACGAAAAAATAAATATCCTGGTCTTTATAAAAAACAGTAGAACCGCATTTTGCCTTTATGTCTTCTTCAAAACCTGAATAGCAGGGAAGGTTACTTTTGATCTGGGCCACGTTTGAAGTAGGAATAATAATATGATTCACATTCCCATTAAGAACGTCGACATTAATTACGGGGCATTTTACTTCTACTTTTAACTGTGCCGAAACTGCCATACTAAGCAGCAAAGCAGAAAGAGAAAGAATAATTGTTTTCATAGTGTGATGTAATTTCTGTTTTAGAGAAACCTTTTACTCTTTAATGCAAATTCCTTGCTAATTTTTAAATTTCAGCATATTATTACAGAAAGAAATACAGTAAACCCACAAATAATTACGATTTTATTTCTACGCTACTTCTGAATGCAAGAGGTTGATCAATCCATGAACTTGTTCAAATGTATTAAAGGCATGCAAAACAATTCTTAACCTTTCCTGTCCTTTTGGAACAGTGGGATAAAGAATTGGCCGAATGTCAAATTTTTTCCTATGGCAAATTTGAGCAATCTTTTTCACTTCTTCATTTCCGGGAATAATTACCACCTGGATAGGCGTTTCGCTTTTTAGTATTTTGAATGGAAGTGTTGCTTCCCTGAAAATATCGACCAGATTGTGAATATGATTTCTCTCTTTTTCCATCGAAGGAAATATTTCATAAGAAATTTTAATTGCTTCGGCAGAAGCCGGTGGCAATGAAGTGCTGTAAATAAATTGCCTTGAAAAATTGATGAGGTATTTTTTTAATTTTTCAGATCCTAGAATAATCGCTCCGTGAACGCCACATGCTTTTCCAAAAGTATGAATGCGGGCAAAGCATTTTTCCTGCAAACCCAATTGATGCACAAAACCTTCACCTTTGGAACCTACAACGCCGGTTGCATGTGCTTCATCTACAATTAATGCAGCATTATATTTTTCACATAAAACGCTTATCTCGTTTAATGGTGCTAAATCCCCGTCCATTGAAAAAACACTTTCAGTAACCACAAATTTCTGACGATCAGTATTTGCGGTTTTTAGCTTCTTTTCAAGGTCTTCCAAATCATTGTGCAAAAATGAAAATGCAGTGGCAAACGAAAGCCTGATACCGTCGCGCAAGGAAGCATGGCTCAAATGATCGTAAATGATCAAATCATTTTTTTGAGGAACACAACTTAACAAACCTGTGTTGGCGTCGTAGCCCGAATTATAGATGAGCCCTGCTTCAGCTTTATGAAAACCGGCAATCAATTTTTCTGTTTCTTCTATCAATTCATAATTACCTGAAAGTAGCCGTGAGCCTGTACTACCGTGAGAAAACCCCGCAGGCATGGATTTTTCAATTAATTTATTTTTTACAATTCCCAGGTAATCATTGCTGCAAAAATCTATTGTATCCTTCGTCAAAGAAAGTTGTCGCAAAGAGTTATTTTGGTCTCTGTCAATTATTTTTTTATCAAGAAAATTTTCATTCATTGGAGTAAAATTAGGTAATCTGTTGATGTACTAATGTGCTAATGTGATTTAATCAACTAATTTTGAAAGATGGAATCTTTATCGCAAGACACAAAAAACATATTAGGACTCAAATTAGTTACTGATCCAAGATGGATCGATCTTGCTTCAATTTCGCTGGAAGAAATTTTGACGGATCACGCATGGTGCGAACAAAAAGCAGCCACCACCTGTATCTCTCTTATTACCAAGTACAGCGATAAAGAAAAGCTGGTAAACGAACTTTCGCCCATCGTAACAGAAGAATGGGGGCATTTCCGGCAGGTACTAGCGGAATTACATAGACGCAATTTGTCTCTGGGCAAACAACGAAAAGATATATATGTAAATAAGTTGCTGGATTTCCAGAAAAAAGGAGGTAGTCCTGAAGAAAGATTTTTAGATCATCTACTTACAATGGCGTTGATAGAAGCCAGGAGTTGCGAGCGTTTCAAGCGATTAAGCGAAGGCCTGGAAGATGATTATATGAAAAGGTTTTACCGGAAATTTATGGAAAGTGAAGCGGGCCATTATACTTTATTTATCAATCTTGCTGACAATTATTTACCCAAAGAAAAAGTTAGAAAAAGGTGGAAAGAATGGATTGAATATGAAACTCAATTGATGCAAAGCATGGAAGTGAGGGGAGATAGAATTCATTAATGCCCTGTTTCATCAATTGCAATTAAAAACCTGTAGCATGGCATTTCATAAATCAATTCTATTAAGTATGGTTTACTTTATTGAGAAAAGAAAAAAGTAGCAGATTAATGCAGTAAACGAGCAAAAAATTACAATTACTGTTTTGAAAGATCCGCACTTTCATTTGGAATAATTACATGAATAGCAGAAGGCATTACAACAGCAGATACCCGGTTTACTTTACCAATGTATTCGCCATCTACCTGGAAATGATTAGCTCTTTTAGTGGTGATTAAGGCTTTAGTAGTTTGAAATATCTCCACTTTTTTAGGATCGAAACGGGTTCTTTTTAAAAACATTTTTACAAATTCAATAAAAGAAATTTGCCTTACCACTACCAACTCAAACTTGCCGTCATCAATAGAACCTTTTGGGTTAATAACCGCTCCTGTTCCGTATTTTGAGGCATTGGCAATTACGATCATGTAAGCCGGTATATCAGTTTCCAAATTATCAGCCGAAATATGAGAGATTACCGGTTTTCCCTGGATCAATATCTTAAGAATCATTCGGCTATAGCCCCACATACCATGAATAGCGTTTTTATGATAATATTTTACCATCCTCGCATTCATTCCCAGATCACTTAAATGTATGCATATCTCTTTATCATTTATTTTTACCACATCACATTTTATAATGTCGCCTTTTAATATGGTCTCTAATGCCTTCGTTGGATTCTGGGGAATATCCAATTCTGTGGCCATACCATTGGCCGAACCGCCACGAAGAATGCCCATAGGAATTGAAGTGCCCATCAATTGTTCCGCCACCATGGAAATGGTTCCGTCGCCTCCTACGGCTACTACTTTTTGAGGCGCTAATTTTTTTATCCAATGCCCTACTGAAGAAGCATCTCCGTTTCCTCTTAAGATAAAAAAATCAATCTGGTAAGAAAGTTGTTTGAAATAATTACGAATTATTGGTTCCCATTTAATTTTTTTCTTGCCACCTGATGCGGGATTGATAATAAATAATATATTTAAAGTGAAAGATGGCTCCATTTTATTTTGAAAGTAATTAATGAAAATACATTCAGAACATAAAGAAAAGAAAATTTCACTCGCCAAAAAGATAAAAAGAAAAATATTTTTTTTATTTAGGCTTAATTATCATCCTGTGATAAAGGTGTATCATGGTTTTGGGAATGATGAAAAAATAATTGTGTATGGCCATGTGCTGAAACTAAGCCCTTTTCCACGAAAAACGTTTCGCACAAATTGGTTCGTTAATTTATTTTCAATGCTAAGGTTATTTATGGTAATTCCTTTTGCTGATGCAAAGATTTCGATAGAATGGCAGGGGATTATTCATCATACCCAAGCAGGCGATGACGGATTTTTTCGTTTCGAATTTTGTCCCGAAGTGCCTCCAAACAAAGGATGGCAAAAGGTTTTGGCAAGACTTGAAGAAGAGGATTACCGGTTGAGTGTTGTGCAATGTGTTGGTGAAATTTATGTTCCTTTTCCTTCGCAGCATGGTTTTATCTCTGATATTGATGACACGTTTTTAATATCTCATTCTGCGAGGCTGAGAAGAAAATTGTATGTGTTGTTTACCAAAAATGCGCACAATCGCCAACCTTTTAAAGGCGTGGTAAATCACTATCAACTTCTTGCGCGGCACGACCAGTTTGAGGGTAACTGCAATCCTTTTTTTTATGTTTCAGGAAGCGAATGGAATCTTTATAATTTGATCACTGAATTTTCCAGGGTAAATGAATTACCGAAAGGTATTTACCTGTTAAGTGCTCTAAAAAGAATTATGCAGTTATGGAAATCGGGTTCAAATAATTTAATGACCAAATTCACCCGCATCGTTCGTGTGATAGAGGCTTTTCCCCATTTGCAATTTGTCTTATTGGGCGACGATTCTCAAATAGATGTAGATATATATTTTTCAGTGGTAAATCATTTCCCCAAAAAAATATTTGCTGTTTATATCCGGCAGGTTGGTAAAACAAAAAATGTAGAAACAGAAAACAGGATAAAAGAAATTGAAAGCCACGGTGTTCATTGTTGCTATTTTAAACACAGTTCAAAGGCCGTCATTCATTCAGAAATGATCGGTTTGATTGATAAGAGTCAACTTTTGAGATAAATCAGAAACAGTAAACGAGCAAATAGCGGGGATTTTTATTTTAATGAATTTCGTTCAACCATTTATCCAAAGCAAGATAAACACCATTTGTCCAGCCAAAACCATCCTGGGCAGGATATTCCCCGCCACCGGCTTTCAGATCGGTAGCTACTACATTGTATTTCTCCATCATTTTCCCGGTTTCTTCATACACTTTCTTATTAATAGCCAGCCAGCGTTTGGCGATATCGATGGCAAGATCAGGAAAACCATATTTGGCCAGCCCTTGCACAGCCACCCATTGTAAAGGCGCCCAGCCATTTGGCGCATCCCATTGCTGGTTGGTAGTTTCAAGCGTGGAAATAAGACCGCCGTATGAAAGAAATTTTTTCTTCAACACTTTGGCTACTCCTGCAGCCTGCTCATGCGAAGCTATTCCAAAAAACAACGGGAAAACTGCTGCCAGCGTAAACACCTCTTTCTGTTTATTTTCTGCCTGATCAAAATCGAAATAAAATCCTTGCTCTTCATTCCAGCAATATTTATCGATATTTTTTTTCCGTTGCTTTGCGAGGCTGTTGTATTTTTCGGCGGTGGCCATTTCGCCCGACACCTGGTAAGCCTTTGCTATCGTTTGCTCAAGATTCAGCAAAAGACAATTGAGGTCAACCGGAATAATTTCTGTTGCATGGATACTTGAAAAATCGCCTTTTATTTTAAACCAGCGCGCAGAAAAATCCCAGCCTGATTCTGCGGCAGCGCGAAGATGGTGGTACAACTTTTTTTTATTTTTAGCATTCTTTGCCAACGCTACCTCATGCTTGTAGGCTTCAGGTCGTGGAGTATCTGAGGCATCCCAATAATGATTTAAAATGCTTTTATCAGGCAGCATGGCAACATGATGAAGCGAAGAACTTTTAAGATTCACCAGCGATTTTCCCTTCATCCAGAATTTATATTCTTTTATTAGTTGCGGTAAATACTTCACTAAAATATCTTCTCCTTTTTCTTCGCTGAGCAAGCTGACCATGCAGGCAAAAAAAGGCGGTTGTGACCTGCCCAGATAATAGGTCCGGTTTCCATTAGGGATATACCCGAAACTATCGATGAGGAAACAAAAATTATCAACCATGTTTTCAATAAGGTCAGTTCTTTTTGATACCTGCAAACCGAGCATGGTAAAGTAACTGTCCCAATAATAAATTTCGCGAAACCTGCCACCGGGAACAATATAGGATTTCGGCAAAGGCACTAGTGAGTTATGCGATTCTTCCGGTTGCCTGGTAAGCACATCCCAAAGTTTTTCGATATGCTCTTTAACCGGCCTTCCTTTTACACTTACAAAATCGGTTTCTATCTCTTTTGGCAAAGTAAAATGTTGGTGAACAAAAGCCGGGAGACTGAAACCGGGATTGTTTTTTTCTTTTTCATAACTGTTACGTATATACGATAAAGCAGCGTTAGGTGTGCAATCAACAAAAGTTTTGTTATCCGGAAAAACATCTTCCATCTGAACCCTTTCAAACAATTCTCCCATTGAAAAAATATATTTTATTTCCATAATTTTTTTAATGTTAATAAAAAAATGCTAAGTAGCAACTACCGCTTCTTTCTTTTGTAGCCGGTTGAAAAAAATCAGGCTGATGATCAGGATCGTGATAGGCACCAATGAAAAATAAAAAGCGGTTTGGCCTCCATAAGCTTCAAAGATGTGCCCCGTGATGATGGAGCCGGTAGTTCCGCCTAATGCAGAAAAAATTACAATTAAACCGCTCATTGGTCCTTGTTGTCTTAACGGCAACGAACTTAAGATTACCGAATTGATGGCAGGATAAACCGGTGCTATTAATAATCCGATCAATGGAAACATATAGGCCACGAAAGGCGCTGCCAGCCAACTGTCTACCGAAATAATATGAATTTTGGAAGCCAGCGGAATTACCAAAACCACTAACACCGCTGCCAATAAAAGACACGCAATAATTACTTTAAGCCAATGAATTTTTCTTAAAAGAAACCCCGCAATAAACCTGCCAATAGCAGTTGATATGGCCAGGATGCTGGCCATTTGTATGCTAAGCCTGGTAGATAAATGTAAAACCTGGCTGTTAAAAGTAGGTAGCCAGCTCATTATGCTTTGTTCTATCAAGACATAAAAAAAAGCGCTGATGATAAAAATTAAAACTAATGGCCTGATAGCCAGTTTTACCATATCTGCAAAATCTTTTACAAAAGATTTGCCTTCTTCTTCTTTTACAGATGATTCGTCCAATTTAGAAGTAAGCAACAATATAAATGCGGCTGCAGAAATGCCTGCCAACAAATAATAAACACAGAGCCACGAAGTAGAAGCAGGATTATTATTATCAACGAAAGCGCCGAAAATAAAGTAGCCCGCAAGAATGCCGATCATAAAAAATGATTCGATGAAATTCATAAAACTGGCGTGATCTTTTTTATTGGAAGTAACCAGTCCGATAGTGGCATACACCGAAACTTTTATCAACGCAAAGCTGACACCGGTAACAGCAAATAAGATTTTCGTCATGGCAAAGCCGCCCACAACCGGCATAATCAAACAAGCAATGATAACCAACGCCAAAGCCAGCAGCATCGAGCGTTTATAGCCGATTCTTGTGATGTAAGATGCAACCAGGAAAGAAGCGATGGCAATACTAAGATCTTTGAATGCTTCTAAAATACTTGCCGCTCCCTGCGTGACGCTATAATTATTCTGTACCTGTAAAATCACTGTGCCAACACTGTTGAGCAGGATGGCAAAGACAAAATAATTGATAAAAAGAGAAACTTTGATTCGCCAATTATTCATAGCAATAACGTTTGTATTATACGTCGAATATACTATATAATTTAAGTGATCGTGTTTTCTTTACTTCATCATTCGATATTCTTTGCCTGCCGGCAGACAGGCAGGTTCTATATTTTTTATTTTCTTCACTAAAGTAAACCCACAAATAATTTAAATTTTTATTTTGCCGTGGCGAAGTTGGCAGAGCAGATTGGGTAACGGATAGTCATACAGGTTTACAGGAGCAATATTTATCGCTGTTTGCTTTTTCAAAACATTCTTTTCCTTCTTTAAAAGCAAAGTATGAAGGTCCAAGTGTGCCGATACTGTCAATATATGCGAAAGAAGTTAGTTCATAAACTCCACTGCTTATCAATAAAATAACAGACATGTAAATACAAACCCTTGTACATCCGGCATCAGACAATATTGCCTCCGAGTTTAATAGTTTGCCCGTTTTTGTTTTTGTAGCAAGCAAAAACCACATTACTAATATTGAAATTAATGAAATAACAAGGCCCCAAAAAGTGGTTTCCGGTTTATGTCCAGTATAAATATTATAAACACTTGTAACCACAAGTCCAATAACTAATGCATAAAAAGAAAAGCCGGTTATTTTTAAAGCCGTTCTTTCAAACTTATCTCTTTTGCTTTTATGATTTTGCTGTATCCGAAGTACCATGTGAGCGATCCCGATGCCTGATATTACTTCAATGAAACTATCTGCACCAAAGCCAAATAAAGCAAGCGTTCTGTC
Source organism: Bacteroidota bacterium (assembly GCA_028876495.1). GTDB lineage: Bacteria > Bacteroidota > Bacteroidia > Chitinophagales > Chitinophagaceae > Ginsengibacter. The sequence goes on along the minus strand of JAGWRO010000018.1, from coordinate 103,607 downwards.
TTCATAACCCAGCCAGGTTGAAATAAGCCCTTCGGCAGTGTTATAAACAATGGTAAAAATCGCAAGGCCTAACGCCCATTTATAAAGTTTTTCGATACGTAAGGTTGTATTTGCCATTAATTCAATTTTGCAAACTTACAATTTTTCGTAGCCGCAATTGTTTATGCACTGCATTGACGTTGATTTCGGTTTATGCAGAAATAAATTGAAGGAGAAGCAGAAATAAAATCATAATAATTTACCTGTTTACTGTTTCTTTTAATTTAAGGGTTAGTTCAAACAAAAATGGCAGCCAGGCGAGCTAAGCCACCCAAAACCATTTAAAAACTTACCTTTGTAGTCTTTCTGGAACCTGATGAATGAAATAAAAAAAATAATACACAAAGTATATCTTCTTATTATTGATATTTTACGCTTCAGCTATAAAACAGTCAGTCAGGTTATCTTACCCAACAGGCGCAAAAAGGGCAATCTCTTATCCATCTTATTTAATCTTTTTGTTGGAATTATTGAGAGGGTGGCCGGTTTTGAACATGGTGTTTTTCTCATGGCTAATATTTTAAAGCGGAAGTATATTAAGCAAAGCCTGCTTATAGTTACCGGGTTTTTATTTTTATTGACTTCCGTTGAATGGACAGGCGATAAAAATATTAATACTAATTCCGGTGATTATATAGCTCAATTCTCTAATACTGTTGTAAAAAAAGTAAAACATAATAATCAGAAGCAGGTTATTGTTAATTCGAAAACCACTTACATTGCCTCCATATATCCTGCTTATAAAAACATTCTTCTTAGCAGTACACCACACACCTCTTCAGTAAAAGCGTTTCTGGCTATTCATTGTTTCCGTATTTGATAGCATTATAAATATTGTTCGCTATTCTTCACATGCAAGGATAGCTGTTTATATATTTTAATGCACCTCAAGTAATATTTTTCAATGAAAAAGTTAATCACCATATTATTTTTATTTCCGCTTTTTGCCCATGCGCAAAATAGTTTTAAAGCTGTTATAAAAGACAGCACCACCAACGAAAATCTCGCTTCTGTAACGACATACATTTCTAAACTAAAACTTGGTGCAGCCTCGAATGCAAGCGGAATATTAAATATCAATAACATTCCAAACGGGACATACAAAATTGTATTTTCATCTATCGGTTATGAAAAAAAAGAAATGGAATTTTCATTTCCTATAGCTCAGCAGCAACCATTTGATATTTATCTTCAAAAGGAAAGTGGCGAATTATCGGACATAGTGGTAACCACCACACGAACCAATTCACGCATTGAAGACATCCCTGTAAGGGTGGAAGTAATTGCGAAAGATGAAGTAAATGAAGAAACCAATATTAAACCCGCTAACATTTCAAAACTTTTATTGGAATCATCAGGCATTCAGGCGCAGCAAACATCAGCGGTAAATGGAAATGTAAGTATTCGACTACAGGGGCTTGATGGCAAATACACCCAAATACTCAAGGACGGTTTCCCGCTCTATGGCAGTTTTGCGCAGGGACTAAGCATTATGCAAATTCCACCGCTCGATTTAAAACAGGTCGAAATAATTAAAGGTTCTGCTTCATCATTGTATGGAAGCGATGCTATTGCCGGTATCATAAATTTAGTTTCAAAAAAACCACAGAAAAAAAGAGAATTGACATTTCTTGTTAACCGGACCTCTCTGTCAGGTACAGATGTTGACGGATATTTTTCCAGGAGATTAAATAAATTTGGGGTTACTTTTCTTACTGCCAATAATTTTCAAAAAGCAACAGATGTTAATAAAGATGGCTTTTCTGATGTACCCCAATCGAAAACTTTTACGATCGCCCCTACATTTTATTATTACTTTAATCCAAAAACTACACTGCGTTTTGGATTGAATGGAACTTATGATAATAGAAAAGGCGGTGATATGCTGGTATTGAATAATCATACTGATAGTTTGCACCGGTACTATGAAGAAAATATTTCCAATCGTATTTCATCTCAATTTGAATTTGATAAAAAGTTGGATGATCATCAATCACTAACCATAAAAAACAGTGTTTCTAATTTCAACCGTGGAATTAATCAAACTTCTTACACTTTTAAAGGCAATCAAATAAGCAGCTACACCGAAGCTTCATTTAATTTTAAGATGGCCAAACAGCAATTGATAACAGGAATAAATGAAACCACAGAAAAATTTGTGGAGGACACCACTAAAAGTCATTTGCAAAGAAATTATAATTATAGTACTATAGGTATTTTTTTACAGGACGACTGGAAGCCCACACAAAAATTTTCTTTGGAGGCAGGTTTGCGAACGGATCATCAAAATCAATTTGGCTATTTCGTATTGCCCCGCCTTGCCGTAATGTACAAGTTCAGTAATGAATTTTATGTGAGAGCCGGTAGCGGACTGGGATATAAACTACCCACTATTTTTTCAACAGATGCTGAACAGGCTGGCATCAATAATATTCAGGCTTTATCAAAAAACATTAAAGCTGAAAAGTCTACCGGAGGAAATTTAGATTTTAATTATAAAAAACGATGGGGCGATGAAAGTTCAATAACATTCAATCAGTCGTTTTTTATTACGCAAGTAAATAACCCGTTGGTATTAGATACTTTTAACTTTGTAAATAAGAGCGAACCGCTGTTAACAAAGGGTTTCGAAAGCGATCTCACCTTAACTTTGGACCAATTACAATTCTATGTTGGTTACAGTTTTGTAGATGCACGCAGAAAATACAATACGCTGCATTCCTTTGTTCCATTAACGCCAAAGCATAAAGTAAATATTGACATCATTTACGAAAAAGAAGATAATTTTTCTATTGCCTTTGAAGGTTATTATGTTTCTTCAATGTTTCGTGATTTTGATACAAAGACAAAAAGTTATTTCACTGCGGGATTGATAGAGCAAAAACATTTTAAACATTTCGACCTGATTGCCAATTGCGAAAATTTGTTTGATGTAAGGCAAACAAGGTTTGAAAATATTGTGGTCCCACCCATCAGCGATCCAAAATTCAGGCAAATATATGCGCCATTAGATGGAAGAGTTTTCAATGTGGCCTTGCGAATAAAAATATAGAAATAATATTCAATCCAATATTAAAAAATAGTTGAGAAAAAGAAAAACACAATTCTCGGTTAATCACGCAACTATTCAACTGATTATTTTACTCTACAATTGAGTGCCTTTAATTAATATTGTTGTCTTTACTGATTGCTCCTTCAGGTGAAGAAATTTCTTTCGCTCTTCATCGTGAGTAAAGTTCTCAAAATCCTGTTCGCTGTCAAATTTACCAAAATGGATTTCATAAGGTTTATCGATACTGTTTTCAATAAATGAATTTTCAGTCGGCCTTATACGTAGCAAAAGCCGCCCGTTGTATTTTAAAATGGCAGGAATGGCAATCGCTTCAAATTCATCAAACACCTGCTCCTGCCCTTCTTTGATGTAAATCAATTGAGTAAAGTAAATCATTTTATTTTTTTAGATAGCCGTTCCGTTGATTGGCTAAGTTCCGATAAGCCACTAATATTCGAAACTGAATTTCAAAAAAAGAAAATCGAATTTATTCTTCGTTCACTGGCATGTGGCATTGCCTTTAGCAAAAAGAATTCCACTATCGGTCCTCGTTGCAACATTGCAAACGAGGACTAATCAGGAAATTTCATTTCATTATTACTATCTGTCCTCTTTATGGGGTAGTTGCCCGATAACCGCGTTCGGCCAACATCTGGCCCATCGGCATAAAAGCTTCATCTTCTTTTGGCGCCCATGTAGCCAGCCCATCTACATAACGGTTGTACATGCAGAAAGCTGCCGCAATCAAAACCGTATCGTGAATTTCTTTGTCCACCGCGCCGGCTTCTCTTGCTTTTCGTATGTCCTCTTCCGTTACATTCTTACCACCCTGCTGTACATGCTTTGCAATGTTAAGCAAGGCACACATTTTAGGAGAAATTTCGGTACCGGGAAATCCTTTTTTTATTTCAGTCAAAAAGCTGACTGGTTGCTTCAACAGATTGGCAGCGGCAGCGCCATGACTGCTGTGACAGAAATGACAATCATTCCAGTAGGATACAGATGAGGCGATCATTTCTCTTTCGCCTCTTGTAAGTGAGTTTTCCTGGACCAACAATACTTCGGCCAGGTCATTTAAGGGTTTAGCTGTTTCCGGACTATAATGTAATAAGCCTACAATTCCCGGCAATTCGTTGTTTAATTGAATATGTGCCATGGTTATTTATTAAATTGGTTAAAAAATAATTTTTAAAACTTGAAACTTGAATTAGAAAAGAAAACAGAAACGTTGAATAAATGAAAATAAAAAATCAGCTTTTTTGTTGGTCTGCTATTCCTGCCTATTTGCACTTACCATCATTTTACTCTCGGAAGACAATTATTTATTTGCAAGCTCATGATACTTCATCTCCAAAAACTGGTAACCAGCTGTTTTATATTCCGGTGTAGAAACGGTAAAATGATCCCCCGGATAATAGGCGAAAACAAAGACGGCATCTATCTTTTTCATCTCATCATCAAATAAATGGACAGGGTAATTCAATAAAAAATTATCCTGTTCACCCAAGGATACCCTTATTTTCCCTTGCAAATCCGGCTTAAGCTGCTGCCAGTTAGATCGAACGAATAATGAGATATCATATTTTTTCCAGTGTTCAAATGTTACCGGGTCAATTTCACCGGTTGCATCATTCCACAAACTGCGCGGGGTTCCATCTTTGTTCCTGGTGCTGAAAACGAAGTTGAAAGAATGCATTTGCTCGCCCCGCCATATCACGTGTTCCATTGCACACATATCTTTCATCAAAATCCAAGGGTAACGGCCAGCAATGGTGGCTGCCAAATGAAAAGTACTGTCTGCTGCGTAATACAAATTTTTATCGCTATACAAATTAATCTGCTGAAAGCTCCTGAAATCAACCGGGTCAGGAGAACTCGCCCAGCAAGCGGTAAATATTTTCGGATAATGAGTTTGCAGCCATAATACTGACCACCCCCCGCTGCTGTGGCCTGTCAGGAGCCTGGCAGCATTCGTTCTGTATGTTTTTTCTACTAAAGGAATCAATTCTTGTGTAAGTGCATCTCCCCATGGGCCGTTGTTGTCGCTGTTGGCATATACCGAGTGTCCGCCCGGGCAATTACCATCAAGAAAAACCCGGATGCAAGGGGTTGTATCAATAGGTTCGCCCGGATCATTCCTTCCAGAAAAGGCATGATAATCGCCACCATAGCCTGAAACCCAATATAGTACAGGGAATTTTCTGTCAGGCTGTTCAAAATATTCTTTTGGAAGCAGGATAGCCGCGTTTATAGTGGTGGTTCTTTTATAAAATGCTGTCAGCAAGGCCGAAGGAGCTTTTAATTCCTTTATGTATCTGGTTTCAACAAAAGGCTGTTCTTTATTCACTTCATTGCATACGATATTAAAAGTTTGGCGTATGTTTTTAGTCAGATTGACTACCAAAGACTGGTTATACATATTACCTGGACTTTCACCGATAGATCGGCCTCCTTCGTTTCTGTCCCATACCACCTGTGCATGATATTTTCCTCTTTCGATATCAGACAGGATAACAGGATAATAGGTGGCTGCATCATCAAAGACAACCTTTTGGTTTGGATGCACATTTTTTACAGTAATGGAAAAGCAGGGAAATTTTTGTACGCCAATCATTTCATCTTTCGGGCTTTTAGAATCTTTGGAAAGATATAAAAACACCCTGCCCGAAAAGTTTGCCTCCGATGCAGAACGGGTATAACTGGCTGTAATTTTTTGACCAATACCCCGTAAGAAGCAGATACTTACAGCGCAAATTAAAAAGACTTTTTTATAAGGGATCATACATTTAGAAATTAAATGCTAACACCAATCTTCTTATCTGGAAAACGGCATCGGCATTGATTAATTATTGTTCGGTAACGGGTAAAGGAAATTCTGACCACACATTGTCTCCGGGGCGGTCAAGTGGCAGGGTATTTAAAAGATGGTACCTGCGCAGATCAATCCAGCGATGACCTTCAAAAAACAATGAATATCTCCTTTGCTTTAGCATTTCAGTAATTAAAGCAGGCTGGGTTACGGAACCATTATAATCAGTCAGCCCGTGACCATTCCTTATAACATTTATTGCTTTAACACCCTCATTTAAATTATTCAATTGAATATTAGCTTCGGCATAAATAAGAATTAATTCTTCATTTCTTATAATGGGTATTGGAGCAGTAGCAGAAGTATATACCCATACGTCCCTGTTGCTGCTAAGTCCGCTTAATGACGCAGTAGCATTACGTAAAGTAGCCTTACTAATCCTGTCATCGCCTGCTTCAATATCTGCTGCGTAAGATGGATGGGCCAACCGGACTTCCCCTGTTTGATTTTGAGGGATGAACATCGGATTCAACTGGTCCCCTGAGCCTGTTCCAAAAACATTGTAAACACCTACATTGAAACCCGTGTTTAATCCAAAAAAGGATTCAGTCAAATCATCAAGTGCTGTCTGCCACTTTTGTTGATATATACTAACTCTCGCAGCAAGCGCACGGTTAAATTTGATTAATCCTGCCGCATCATCAAAGCCATTAAAACCTGCAAGGGTAAAGGAAATGGAAGCACTGCTAAAATCTGTTTTGGCTGAATCTAACAAAGAAGCAATTGCCGTAAGTCCATCATCATAATTTACAATCGGGCCCAGGTGATTAGGATCTGTAACATCTATTCTTATGCCATTTGAATCGGTGAGATTTAAATTCATTAAAAGCTGGTAAGCCTTAATAGTTCTTGCAAAACCTACATAGCCGTTTTTTTGTGCAGCAGTAATATGTGTAGAGTTTGTGGCTGCCTGTATAAGAATATTACAATTTTTGATAACCCTGTATCGTGCTGCCCAGGGATTGGCAATATAAAAATTACTACCACTTAATGTTGCATCGCTTGCGCCCAGCAAGTCGGTTACATAGCGTGGCTCTGAACTTGAGAAATGATACCCTTCTCTTCCGAGAATACCTATATCATCAAGATATAAATTAAGTACATTTCTCATTCCTGATTCGGTACCACTTACAAGGTTATTTAATTCGCTTTGAGAAGCATCTTTCAAAAAAGATTCAACTGTTGCATTATTTAAGTTGCCATAATCTTTTTTACACGATGTAAAAAACAAGATCATACTTAGCAAAAGGACGGTTGGTATATTGATATTTTTTTGCATTATAATTATTTTTAAAAATTAGAAATCAAATGAAACATGAAAGTTGGCTCGCTTGCTTGCAGGGTAAGGATCAACATCTACACCTGAAGAAAATCCTGTTCCAAAATTGGATACTTCAGGATCATAAGAATTATATTTTGTAATGGTTAAATAATTATTGAGCGATACCCCAACCTGGATTGATTTTACTAACGATCCCGGCAGTTTGGTGAATGAATAATACAATCCAATTTCACGCAATTTTAAATAAGAAGAAGTTTGTACAAACTCATGCGCATCTGACCCTACCTGCATGATACGGTATATTCCATCCGGCACCCCCAATTTATTAGTTACCTGGTCAAAATTCTTACTTGTTTGCCCAAAATCGTTTTCAAGAGTTGTTAAGTTTATGTTTTGCCCACCGTATTTCCAGTGTAATAAGAAGCGCAGGCTTAACTTATTAAAAAAAGTAATTTCATTATAAGTACTCATTTGAAATTTCGGTTCTGCATCACCTAACACACCTACTCCCTGGCCATTAAGACCGACAATTTGTGTGGCCGATTTCCCTTGTTGTATTTGAAAAGAGCCAAGCACGTACCCGAAAGAACCTTGTGGAACCGGCGGAATAATAAATTTAGTTACAAGAGACCGGTTTAGCCAGAAATTTACGGAAGTGTTCCAGGTAATGGTTCTAGACTGAACAGGCCTTGCGTTCATTCCTAACTCGACACCACGGTTTCTTAGATTGCCCGCATTCAGCCATTCAGTAGAATAGCCTGAAGAAGCAGCCAGGTTGGTAAGCATTAAGAAATCGTCTATCGTCTTGTTGTAATAAGTTAATTCAAAACTTAGCCTGCCTTTAAGTACACTAAAATCTATTCCTGTTTCAAATTCTGTTTGTCTTTCAGGTTTTATGTTTGCCTTGCCTTCCTGGGTGTTTACGATTAACCCCGGGAATCCGGTAATATTTGATACAACCAATGAAGTAAATTTGCTTCCATAAGCCGGTATGTTATTTGCCTGGCCATAAGCTGCACGCAATTTTATGTTTTCAAAAAAATCTCCCTTGAAGATACCCATGTTAGTTAGGTTCCAGGAAATCCCTGCCTTTGGATAAGTATAATACTTAGCAACGTCCCCATTATTGCTCGATCTGTCGAAACGTACACCCGCTGTTAAAGTGATGGCATCAATAATGTTAGCTTCTTCCTGCAAGAAAATTCCACCATTCAGATATTTGGTCCTTAACTGAGTTGCGTTCAATGCACCGGCCTGGTCAACATTTGACTGGCCTGCGATAATTTGCGTAGCCACATTTAATAAGTTATTATAATCACCTGTTTCCTGGGTGATTCCTCCGGATGTGGTGAATGATATTTTATCAGAAGGAGTAAAAGTATTTACCAAAGAAAGGATGTAATTAGTACTTAGGTTTTTCGTAAAGCCCTGGATAGAGGTTCCTTTATTTACTGCCTGGAACTGAAGTGTTCCTGGAAATAACACACTTGTTTGGAGATTATAAAAATCTATCCCGCCTCTTCCAATAAACTTAGTGGTACTTGTACCGCTTTTCTGCAAAATAGCTTCCAGATTGGCACCTGTGATAAAACGATTCACAGATTCATTGTTCCGCATTAGCGCCACCGTTTGTAACGGATTGGAGGCAGCAAATGGATCGTTGGGATAGTTCCCGTTTGCATCAGGATGTAACTGCGCAAAACTGGGTGTAGATGAAAGCGCTATGCCAGTAGTTACACCTGCATTATCGTTTCCGAATAAACCCCGGTCTGCTGAAGAATTAATATAATTCGTACTAATGCCGATTTTAATATTGTCATTAACCCGGTGATCAACATTTAACCTAAAGCTTGTGTTGTTATAACCTGTTCTTTTAACAATGCCTCCTTCATCTTTTAATGCGACAGAAAAATATACAGTAGTATTGTCGTTGCCTCCACTGATGCCGAGGAAAGTATTTCTTGCAAAGCCGGTATTGCCATACAATTCTTTTTCGTAATCATAAATCTGCCCTTTGGATTGAGCGTCTATAAATTGCTGACGTAAGGCGGCAGATGTAGCGCTATCTCTTGATAAACTTGCAGCCCTGTCAGCAGTAAAAGTTCTTACGCCTAATAATTTGCTGGCGGTAATAAAACCAATGTCCTGTGAAAATGTAATTTTGGTTTTGCCGGGTTTGCCTCTCTTAGTTGTAATGATCACTACACCACCAGCAGCTTTTGAACCATAAATCGCAGCAGCAGAAGCTCCTTTTAGAATTTCGATATTTTCAATATCCTCTGCATTTAAGTCTGCAATTCGGCTGGAAGGATTATCCTGGTTGGATGTGGTGGCGCCATTAGCAAGGGCAGATGTTACAACATTTAACCCCCCGGAAGTAGCAGTGTTATCAACAAAAACGCCATCTACAACATACAAAGGCTGCGTGTTGCCATATACAGAAGTCACGCCCCTCAGTTTTATAGAAATACCACCACCCGGCGCCCCGGAATTAGCATTAATATAGGCACCCGGAATTTTTCCTTCCAGCGCTGCATCAAAGGTTTGTGCAGGTGCCGTTCCCTCTAATTCATTAGCAGAAATACTGGCAACAGCATTTGCCAGGTTTTCTCTTTTAATGGAGGTGGCTAATCCTGTAACTATCACTTCATCAAGCCGTGCCACGTCTTCTGTTAATTTAACTTGTAAAGCCTCATCATTCTCTACTTTTATGGTTTGTGTTTTATACCCTGTAGCTGTAATAATTAAAACAGCATTTTGAGGACCTGATATTGAAAATCTTCCCTGGGCATCGGAAGCTACCGAATGTGTAGAATTTTTAATGGAGATAGTTGCACCCGCTACCGGTTGATCATTGTTTGCAGTAACCTGACCTGTTATTATTTTATTTTGTGCAAAAAGTGAAAGAGGAATTATGGCTATTGATAGCCACCCTAAAATAAAAAGTAGTCGTAGTTTCATTGTTTTTGTTTTTATTAATCTGTTTAAATAATATTTAGTAGAATTTTCTCTTTATATTTTTTCGTTTTCAGGAACAGGCTGTTTGGATGAAAAAATATGATTGCCATACCCTTTCTCAGCAACCTGTTTTGCCCGCAGAGGATAAGTAGAAAGGTCTGTTGGCGTGTTGGCCGCCAACCCATCCACATAACGGTTGAACATACAGAAGGCAGCAGCAATAAGCACTGTATCATGTATGTCCCTGTCAGTAGCACCGAGGTTTTTCGCATTTTCAATCTGGTTGGGAGTTACATGCTTTCCCCCTTTTTGCACACTTCCTGCAATGACCAATAAAGCCTTTAGTTTATCTGAAATAGCTGCATGTGTATAATCTCTTTTTACTTGCTCAACCAAATCATGATTTCCATCTAAATAACAAACAGCAATGGCTCCATGCGATTGCTGGCAGTAAAAGCAATCATTTAAATAAGAAACATGGGCTGCAATCAATTCCCTGTCTGCCATGCTCATACCTTCGTTTGTGCGCAGCAGTAAGTTGGCCAATTCACCCATAGGAGTTGCAGTCTCCGGGCTAAAAGCCATTAAGGATCTGATACCGGGTAAGTTTTTATCTACATTTATGTGAGGCATAATTTTATTTTTACAGTGAATAAATAATTTAAAAGAGTTTTTCTTCCGCCAGTTTAGTTCCTTCAATACGTGATTTTATTTTTGCAAATGCGGTATCTCTTGAGGTTGAAACATCATCAGCAAAAGGTGAGAATCCGCAATCATCAGTTGTTCCAAGTTGTTGAGGAGAAATAAATTCTGCTGCTTCCAATATAGTATCGCATATCTCTTTCGATGTTTCCACCCGCGGGTCAAGTACATTGGTGACGCCAAGGAATACACGCTGAGAAGGACGTATATTTTCTTTAATAGATACCAGTACAGAACGTTTGTCTTTTTCGCCTGCATATTCCAGGTAAAAATTCCCCGCGTTTAATTCAAACAACAAAGGAAGCAAATCAGCATAACTGATATCTGCACTATGTGTTGAATCATGATCACCACCGGGGCATGAATGCACGCCTATTTTTTTTCTTTCTTCTTCGGTAAAGCGATTAAGTACTTTATTATTCAAATCAATAAATGATTTTAATAAACCTTTGGAAGGATCAAGCTTTAAGGCGAGCCTTGCTTCTGTAAAATCAACCTGCACCTTATAAGCGCCGCTGTTCAGGCACTTCCTGATGTCAGATTCTGCCTCATCCAATAAATCATTTATAAATTGTTCGTGAGAATATCCCTCAATTCCTTCCTGTGGATATAATAAGCTGATAGCCGAAACTGAAATCACTGCCTGCTTCACAGGTGTTGAGGTTAATTGTTTTGCTTTTTTGAGATAAGAATCTGCATAAGCGCTGTAATGAAATGGCCCTGATGTAATTTTTGGCAATTGCCTGGTATGGCCATCGGCAAAAGGAATTATCACACCATCCGCCGAAAGGTTTTTCAGACCACTGATGGGGTATGTAGCAAAGCTTGGTTTGCTTTGTTCTCCATCAGTAATTACAGGCGATCCTGTTTCTTCAAAGCGTTTAATAGTCTCCGTTAGTGCTTCATCAATTAATTTTGATAATTCGCTTTCGCCAATTTGTTTCTGCGTAAAAGCATGCATAGCATCAATCAAATATTTAGGACGTGGTATGCTGCCAATTGGTTCTGTTTGAATTTTCATAAAAATGTTTTTTTTTAAAAATTAATAAATAATTATTTCTTCAGATTCATATTGGCATAGCCATCTTCAGCACGCATTTTTGCACGTTCAACATAAACCTGCCTGTCCTGCGGTGCCCAGGTATTTAATCCATCTACATAGCGGTTGAACATACAAAAAGCTGCAGCTATCAAAACGGTGTCATGTATCTCTTTGTCAGTGGCACCAAGGACTTTGGCATGTTCTACCTGCTCGGTTGTAACATACTTTCCACCCTTTTGCACACTTCCTGCTATGGTTAATAATGATTTTAATTTATCTGAAATTGGAGTTGTGTGATAATCCTTTTTTATATTGTCGACGAACTGCATATCACTTTGGAAATAATACTGTGCCATAGCTCCATGTACATTTTGGCAAAAAAAACAATCGTTCTCAGATGATACATAAGCGCCTATCAATTCCCGCTCACCACGTGTAAGTGTATTGTTTTCATTATGCAATAAAATCTCTGCAAGCTCATTTAAAGCTTTGCCGGTTTCAGGACTGTATTCCATCGGCCCGCGAATACCCGGCAAGTCATTTTGTAAATCGATGTAAGCCATATTTTTATTTTTTTCAGTAAACAAATAATTAATTGCGATTTTTATTTTGTTATTAGGTTTTATTATTCTTTATTTATTGGAGGCACATATCCTTTCTCTGCCATTCGTTTACCCATGGCTTCGTATTCCTTTTCATCTGTTGGTGTGAAACTCGCAAGTCCATCTACGTAGCGGTTGAACATGCTGAAAGCGGCGGCAATCAAGACTGTGTCATGTATTTCTTTGTATGTAGCACCTTCATTTCTTGCGGACTCAACATCTTCAGGCTTTACTTCTTTACCAAGAATCTGCACTTTACCCGCTATGTTTAAGAGTGCTTTCATCTTATCGCTGATGTCAGCATGCTGTATATCTTTCAATACATCATCTACAATTTTTTTATCGTTGCCAAACAAAGCACGCGACGCTGCTGCATGGCTCATCATGCAAAACATCGTGTCGTTTCTGCTAGAAACATAAGCTGCCATTAATTCACGTTCTGCTTCGCTTAAAGTGGAATCACCTCTCAATAAAACCTGCGCCAGTTCGTATAACGGTTTGCCTGTCTCAGGCCGAAACATTACCAGGCTTCTTATTCCCGGTATGCCTTCAGGAACTTGTATGTATGCCATAATTTTTTCAGTTTATTGGTTAATAATTTTTAGTACTTCTTGTTATGTTTTATCCTGCAACGGAAGTTTCAAACTCCGGAGCAGGCAAGCTTGTTTTTATGTTGTCTTTTGAAAACATGGTGAAAACCGATCCGATCAAAAAAATAAATGAGAACGTAAAGATTGCATTACCATAACCTCCCAGGAACAAAACAAGTGCCCCGATAAAAAATACTACAGTGGCAGTAAACAATCTCCCGATATTGAAACAAAACCCGGTTGCAGAAGCTCTTATACCGGTTGGAAATAACGATGGAATATATACCGATAAGGCGCCCTGGCTTATGCCAAAAAAGAAAGTAAGCCCGCTCATTTCTATGAACGTAGCCGTAGTAACCGAGTGATTCAGCCTGAAAACAACGCCTGTCATTATAAAGCTGGTGAGAAAGCAAAGCGTCATCGTATTGCGCATGCCGATACGGTTCACAATCCAGCCGGAAACAATGCTTCCTATGAGGCCGGAAAAAGACAAAACGATCATCGTCGTGCCGCGCAGTTCGTTGGCTTTAGCAGGATCGGGTGTTACACTTTGCACCCATGTTGGCGCCCATGAAAATACGGCCCATAATCCGATCAGCATGGCACCAAAAACAATAGAACCGTGAATTAAATTTTTCCTGTAATCTTTTGAAAAAAGCTGAGCACGGGCTTCATTTTTTACGGTGTCATTGGCTTTTGTCCAGGCTTCGGGTTCAGGTAAAACAAAAATGGCGATGATGGTGGTTGCCAAAGGAATAATTCCTGAAAGAAAAGCATTTCGCCATTCCGGAATCAAATTGTTTAATATACCCGCAACAATAAAACCTACGGGCATTGCAGCCGATACAATTCCCAGGGCTATAGCTCTTTTCTTTTCAGGCCATATTTCGGCAATCAATATATTCGTGGTTACCATTACACCTCCGATTCCGAAGCCTGTAACAAAGCGATAAACACCGGTCAATAACCAGGATGATGAAAACGCAGTGAGCAAAGTAAACAAGCCATATAAGGCTGTTGATAAAACAACAGATTTGGAGCGACCGATCTTATCACAAATAAATCCCCAGGCAAAGCCGCCAAACATAGTTCCGAATATAAATATGGAATTAATGTAGGCACTGATGGTATTCATCCTTTCGCCGGTCACGTTGCCTAAAAGATCTTTTACGGCAACCGGCAGATATACCGACATCAGCATTGACGAAATTCCGCTGAACATGATGCTGACGTAACAAATGGCAAAGGCAATTGCCAAACGATGATTTTTTACAAACGATGGTTTGGAATTGCTGTACAACCCGCTTTGAGTATCTGCTACATTCTTTTTCATGCTACCGTGGATTTATCTGTTTTTAAATGATCATATCCATGCGACAAACGATTGTAGCCGTGATCCCTCAGTCGTTCGGCTAAACCTTTATAAAAGTTCGGATTCGCAGGTGTTACGGTAGAGAGTCCGTCAACATAACGGTTGTATAAGCAAAACAAAGCCGCTATTAAAACGGTGTCATGAATTTCAATATCGGAAGCTCCCTCCGTTTTTGCCTTATCTATTGCTTCTTTTGTTACCGCTTTGCCGCTTTCACGAACCATAGACGCGATTGTCAACAATGCTTTCATTTTATTACTTACAGGTGAGGTAACAATATTTTCTTTTACGTTTTTAGAAGTTTCATTTTCGCCAAGTAAAATATCAGCGGCGGCTGTATGCGCTGCAGTACAAAACCTGCATTGATTTCCATTTGAAACTACGGTTGCGATTAATTCACGTTCGCCTTCTGTTAGAGTAGAATCACCGCGAAGTAAAATTTGCGTAAGTTCTCTTATGGGTTTAGCGGCTATTTTATCGTATTCCAGCAACCCGGTAATACCTGGTAAATGCTCTTCTAAGGGTATGTATGGCATAATTTTTTGATTAATGATTTTAGAATTTGAGTGATAACAATTCTTTATTTTCAATTCTCCTGTAAACCTTTTCTGCTTTACATCAATCTATCGGTATTTCGCTGTTAATCCGCCGTAAGTGAAATATTGGCAAGCTCCTCCTTGGTAATTTCTTCCAACTGTCGTTTTCGTGTTTCTACCCCGAAAAAAATAATTGCAATGGCGGCAAGAATAAGAGAAATGGCTCCGATAATAGCAGTTGCCGCAATAGATGGAGGCGTAACGGCAAATACTACAAGGGTAATTATCAGCACACCGCCAAATTTGCTGAAACCAGCAACCAGTCCGCTTCCGCGGGAGCGCACTCTTGTTGGATAAATTTCTGCAGCATAAGCAGAAAGAACAGATATAACAGAACTAATGCCCCAAATAGGAACAATCAATAACACATAAAGCCACGCCTTATGCTGCACAATAGCATCGCCTGTAAACAAAAAACCCAGCATAGATACTGCGGTTAATAAGGTAAGCAGGATTATTGTTTTTTTACTGCTCCATACACCATAAGCCCATGCCACAAGCAAATTAAGCGGAAAGCCTATGAGGGCTGCATTACGCAATATGGCGAATGAATCCGCGCTGGTAAATCCGAGATGCTGCAGGTTGGAAGGTATCCAAAGCTGAAACCCAAACTGAACAAAACCTCCTCCAAGCGCAAGAAGTGCCACCGTAGCTGTAATGCCTAAAAAAGGAGGCTTAAAGAGTTGTTTAAACTGGTCTTTTATTTTTACTTCAGTATTGCCTGGTAAAACTTTTTCTTTAATGGCAACTGCACCGTATCGCTTCATCACTTTTTGTGCTTCATCAAATCTTTTATTGTTAATTAGGTAACGCGGCGATTCCGGAATCCAGCGATTTAAGAAAATAAGCAGAAAACCGGTTGGAAAACCAATCAGCCATAGTATTCTCCATGAGTAATGAGGAACAAGCCAGGATGCCAATGCGCTTGAAATAATGTAAGCGCCTGCAATATCGCCTCCTATAAGTACCATTATCCAGCCCCTGTGCCTTGCCGGTATGCTTTCTGCCATAATTGTAAAAAGGATGGGCAGCATACCACCAACTCCATAACCCATTAGTAAGCACATTACGCAATTCATCCAAAATTCCGGCATAGAACCACAAGAGCTGGTTGCAATAAATGTTATACCCGCCATAAGAATAGATGACCTTCGCCCTATTCTATCGCCCAACCATCCCCATAAAAAAGACCCTAATACGGTTCCGATAATTCCGGATAAAGGAAGCAAAGCAACGGGAATAGTACCACCCGGATTTACAGGTGATTTAAGTCCATATTCTTTTGCCACGCCAGGCATTATAAACGACAGGATGGTGGGCTTCATCACATCTAAAGTAACTGCCAGCGCCATAACAAATAGAAGAGCAACATGAGTTTTATTAATAGGTGCATCATCCATTGCCTGAATCTTAATATTATAATCAGTGTTTTCTTTTATTACTTTGGGCGGTATAAGGCCATATAATGTAGCGGCTAGACCTAATACAACAAGCACCATTCCTATCCACATATTTGTATCTATTGGCATACCCACCATGCGATAACCCATATCGGCGGAATTTATATACATGGGAAGTTGAAGAGCCATGCCGAGGGAAACAGAGAAGAAACCTGCCCAAAATGCGAACTTGTTTCTGAAATCAATTTTTTGAATTGGAGTATTTAATTTAGAACTTTTCATAATTGCTAAGTATTATAATAATTTAATTAATGAAGTTTTTGTGAGTAAATATTTTTTTTAAATATCTTATGGTGACCCGAAAACAAAATAAAAAGTCATTCTCCAAACCAAATCATAATCATGTGCTGCAGAACCTGAAAGATTTGCCTGCTGACCGGAATAGCGCACATACCAAATGTTAGGTTCAAAGTGCACGTTTTTAGCAGGCGTAATATCCAGGCCTGTAGTAATAAAATTGGTTATTGTATTTGGTTCGTACACATTTCCTGCAGGCGCTGCGTAAGTAACATACTTTGTATTATTGTATTTGGTATCGGGATTGAAATGATCGTAACGTACAAAAAAGGTAAGCTTGTTTTTTAATATTATTCCGTGCGCATACACTGAAATGCCCCGCGCAGCAGCATTTAAAACAGTGCTATCTTTTGCAGTTCCAGAAATGCTTATACCTTCCACATCATTTTTATTATTATTGATAAATCCTTCCGCACCAATTGTAAAAGGAACCGTAACATAAGCAAGCGTCATTTTCAACGCATTTCTTGAATGAGGATAACTTAGATTATTATTTGTATAACCTATTTTGTTGTAATCAGCAAAAACATCAATCCATAATTTTTTATTGAAAAGCTTGGCCCACAAATCGCCGTAAAACCATTTATATTTATCGTTTTCGGGAACTGCATTGGTGCCATTTCCTATCATTACATCGTATCCGAAGTTTTGTGTTGCCGGATCAAATTTTCCCTGCAGTTTTATGCCATAATCGAAAGGATTGGTTTTATTAAAATCAATAATTGTTCTTTCAACAGAACGGTATGCCCACGTTGGTTCAGAAGCTGCTTCTATTGTAGGAGTTAAGGTTCCGCCAATTACAAGGTCTGTTCCTTTCCAGATGTCTTTCCATCTTATGTTCGCAAATTTTATGTAAGGAGCAAAACTATTATTCACCAGCACATCGCCGGCAACGCCCTTGCTTACGCCGCTGGTTGAGGCTTGTACATCATTTTCGGCAGCAAGCAATATTTGAGCCGAAAACTTTTTAGAGATGCCGTAATCATACCCAAGGTATACACGCCTGTATTGAAATGCGCTTATGCCTTTGGCAAGCTTTGAATATTGATAACTTCCTCTGTTGAATGCATCGGCATGCGATTTATAAAAATAATCTGCGTAAACCAAACCCCATATTTTTCCTTCGGGGTTGAAAGTCGTATCCTTTGTTTGAGCCTGAACTTTTAAAGGCGAGAACTCAAAAGAAAAAAATAAAACGAATAATAATGACAACAGTGATTGAATGCTCTTTTTTTTCATACATAAAGTTTAAGTGGGTTAATATGTTTTTTAGATTTTAAACCAGTTATTAAAACCAAATATCCCAAGCCCCATCTCAAAATACATGCTGGTTTCATGTGCTTTTCAACCAGCCGGTATCGCATGCAGGCAGCGTTAATGTACATCGGAAGCTGCAAAGCCGCACCTATAGAAACACACGTAAAGCCTAACCAAAAAGCCTCTTTGCAGCGAAGTAAAATTTGTGTAAGATCTCTTATTGGTTTAGCGGCTATTTTAGCATATTCCAATAATCCGGTTATCCCGGGCAAATGTTCAGCTAATGGTATGTTCGACATACAAAATTATTTTAGTTGGATAATTCGTTTTAAACCTGGTGATTTATCACAAGATCAGTACCTGCCTTATTGTCTTCTGACAGTCATTTTTCTTTTATACTGTTGATTAAAAAAGAATATATTTTTTTTAATCGTAAAAAAAATGTGATCTTAGTTTATTAAAAAAGAGGCCCCCGATAAGAGTAACAGGGCCGTATTACTTGATTTAAATTTTTCAGCTTCAGAATCTTATTGTATATCCAAGGTTAATAAGATAATCTGCAAATGCTGTGTCTCCGTCTTTATATGTTCCCGTTTGAACGGTAGTTTGTTTCTTTGTCAGGCACGCTCTGAGGCCTGCACTGCGGCTAGTAACACATCCCTGGGCATTTCCATATTTTGAAATACCACAAAATAATAATAGTACAAATGTGAATAATAAAGTCTGTCTCATAATAAAGCATTTAAAAATTTTAATGAATAGTAGTAATTGGTTTTCCATTTGGATGGTTCGATTCAATTTGTTTTTGAGTTGGTTTAGTGAAAGCATATTGTACCCCGGTAAGTTTGTTCATCACAAGATTGCCGATCTTCTTGCCTTGTTCATAAGCAGTTAATACAGAATTTTTATAGTGAATTCCTCCATAAAACCGGCTGTAAGAAACTTCTATTGCAGCTTCGTCAGAATTCTTAAAAGTGCGGTCAGGCCATCCCCAATCTCTTTCTGAAGAATCGCGGAAAGCGGTATTGTTTTTAAATATCTGTCCAAGTACGGTTGCTGCTGCAGCAGAAATAGTTGAATGGGCGCTGTTGTATTCCGGAAATGGCGGCGTTTGTAAATAGGGCATCCATGCCTGGTCGATGTACCGGTTGATATAGGTTTCAGGCCTGAGGATGTCGAATTTATATTTGGTATACCAGCAACAAATAAAGGCATCATATATTCCGATACTTGCTCCTGCATAAGCTGATGCAGTTTTGTAAAAATCAGCGTTATTGTTTTTAGCAATGGTTCCTACAATTTCCATCCAATGCCCGCACGGAGTCATTGCTTTAGTTGCAAACATGGCGTGGCCTTCAATGTGCATTTTAAAGCTGTTGCAGTCCCAAAAATTAGCGATCCATTTCTTTGTGGAATCCAGTGTATTGCCGGTATGCATTACATCAACCGCCATCTTATAGAATTCACTGGAAGTGTCTTTGCTAAAAGCAGGAGGCGGAGGCGGAGGAAACATATTGGCTGAATCCATCACCATACACCTCAACGTGGGCCACAACGGTTCAACGGCGGGGAAATAAGCCGGAGGTGTGGGCGCCCAATGGCCTTCAATATTTGAAACGGCAAATGTGGCGCCTCTCGTTTGCGCATAGTTATCATGCTTACTCCAGGATATTACAGAATCTGCTACCTGGTTTCCATAAGCGACAGAACCATCAAAAATTTCATCAGGCATTCCGTTATCTTTTGCCAATGCCTTTACTGAATCAGTAAGAAGACGCATCGTATCGGCGGAAAACGTAAGATTGTCTCCTACTTTTAATAAAGCAATTAAGGAGGCAAATGGATAATCAATTTTTGAATCTATTCCAGGAGAAGGAATATTGTTCAGTCCTTTTACTTTTCCCTGTAGCGAAATAAGTTGATGCTTTTTATCATTGGCCAGCACTTCATAAGCAGCCAAATTTGAATAAGCAAAGATCCTTGCAGCGACAGGTGGCGTAAAAATATCATAAATCACTACATAATTGAGTTTATGCATTACCAAGCTGTACAGCAAAGGATCATGAATTACTTTTTCATAATCGTTATTCTTTTGTTTGCAGGAAGAAATAGCAATTGCGCTGCAAAGGAGAAAGAAGAAGAAATAATAAATAGTATTTTTTTTCATGAGTAACTTTTAAAAACGGGCGTTGATATATTTTTTATTGTTATAAAGTTTTTGTTTTGGAAAAAGCCAATAATTTTTATTATTTTCTTCAATCAATTTGAATGGTTGCCCGAATGCATTAACAATCGGCAATCTCCCAGGGTATTCTTATGTTTAGTTTTCAGCAATAGTCGCTGAAATAAACAATTTGAACATCTTTAAAGAATGGAAAATATTTTCTTTTGAATTTCTGAAACACATCAGAATGTATCTCTGAAATAAATACACCGGTGAATAATTGCAGAATTAAAAATTAGCGTCGCTGCTTAAATATATTTCGGTTCCCTGTAAATACCCGTTTGATTTTTCGGTACAAGCTTTCAGAATTTTGATTCGAGGCCTCAAAAGGAATCAACCAGTATTTCTTTTACCTGGAACAAAAGAAAATGTAAATAATGACAGTTCATTAATTTTAATGAATCCGCGAATTCATCCGGGCTTTAAATAGCCGGATTTCAGGCAGTGATAGTATCTGGCGGCTGCTCAGGAGATTGGAGTAAGGCAGAAAGTAAGTGTGCAGGTTTTAGAGGAATCCAGTTTTTTTGATCAGCGTTAAAGGGAGAATTAATTTCAATCCCTAATGAAGATTCACTAAATACCGGCTGAAGATTTTTAAAAACAGAAGTGCTGTTATCTGTTTTTTTGGGGTTATTATTTGCAAGTAAATTATTAGACAGTTCGAAGAAATCATTTTTTGCGGTTTGCAACATCATTTCTTTAGTATTCGGAATACATTTAAGATACAGGGTATCATTGGCAAGTTTGCGCTCAACGTATTTATACTTTATACCTTTTAGTTCAATTTCTCCATTGTAACGTTCGTAAGAACTCCAGCTTGTTTGATAAGGAAGATGAACAGCTACTTTTAGCTCTATTAACCGGGATTCATCATAAGAGTTATTGTCGAGGGATACTTCCAACTGCTGGTTGGCTTTCTTCTGCATATAATCATACATCAGCCGGTATCCAAACCAGTTGAAGGAGAACAGTATGAGAAAAAATATGGCAGTTATTTTTTTCAAAGCAATCGTTGAATAATCAAGTAACAAAAAGACAAGATACTATTAATTCTTAAATTTTGTTAAAAGTAAGAAAATATTATTTATAATATTTCAGTTGAAAAAAAATAATGCTCAATTATGACAAAAAGTTAAATCTTTAAATACTAAATAAGGATCTTTAAAAAAAAGTTGCTTTACTGCTAAATCCTCGCTTATCTACGTGCCGGACAATTTATTTAACCACAAATGTCTTTTTATCTTTTCCAATACCTGTAAGGGTTAAAGATTTCCAGTTTTTGGGTAAAGATGTTTTTAACTGAACAATTCCATACGGGGTTATATCAAGCCCGCCAAAACCGAAAAGAACACTTTGCAAATATCCTCCTGCGCCTGTTGCAAAATAAGGATTCGTGCCTCCGGCGGTTTCAGCCATCACACCAAAAGGAGGCAATTTGTTTGGAATGTAAGATTCTTCAAATGCATTCCATGCCTTTTCAGGTTCATTGAGCCGTGCATATAAAATAGTGAAGATCGCATGTGTCATCGCGGGAGACCCTTCTCCTACCCTGCTTTCATAGTAAGCAAGGTCTTTTTTTATTTGTGCTTCATCAGTAATTTCTTTTAAAGGATAGGCCAGTAAATTCACATCTGCCTGTTTTATTTTTACACCATTATAACCTGCATATTCAGAAGTAACGCCGTTGGCCATCTTCAAAATAGGAATATTGTTTTCAACATGGATCCAATCTGTATCTACTGTTTTGTGCAAAATTTCTGCGGCTAAAACAGCATACTGTAAATTGGCTTTGGCTGCTGCATTAGTAAAAGCGTTATTGTCTACATTCTCAGCCCATTCATCGGCGGCAACTACATTATTGATATCATAATGACCAGGGCCGTTTCTTTCTACACGGCTTGTCCAGAAATCAGCACATTCCTTTATCATCGGGAAACCTTTTTCACGAAGCCATGTGGTATCATGAGTTACCGAAAAATAGTTCCAGGCTGCAATAGCTACGTCAGCAGTTATATGATGTTCAAAAGGTCCACTCAAAGCCCACACGGGAGTTTCTTCATTTCCGCTTGCCGCACTTTCCCATGGATACATGGCTCCTTTGTATCCATGCGCAAAAGCGTTATTTTCCGCTTCTTTTAACCTCTTAAAGCGATACTCGAGCATACTCTTTGCCATTTCCGGATGAAGCACAAGCAATCCCGGAAACATCCATAATTCTGCATCCCAAAAAACGTGACCGTTATAACCCAGACCACTCAAGCCCATAGGTGAAGGACTGTAATCTGTACCGCCTCTTACAAAAGAATACAAATGATACATGGCAGAATGAACATCGCGTTGGCTTGCTTCATCGCCCTCTATTTTGATATCGCTTTTCCATAACTGGTCCCAGGCGGCATCATGGAATTGAATCAGTTTTTTAACGCCTTGCAACTTTGCGTATATCACATACCGTTGTACTTCATTAAAAGGATCTTCATGCTGTGCGGTGCTTATCGACGCTCCGGCGATAGCGAAGTGATAAGTGGTGCCGGCTTTCAGCTTTTTTTTAAACTTTAGCAGGTGCATATTGTTGTCCCACATTTCGTGGATAAGTTCCGGCTGGGATTCCTGCGGTTCATCAAAAAGAAAAGTGGTAGAAGATGCGATGGTCAATTTTCCTGTCGGGCTTTTGGCAACTGATGTAAGTAAACTAATTAGTTCACCCGGTTTGTCAACCTGGTTGTAATAATTCTGTACATCACGCAGTTCATCCGGCGCCTGCATTACACTTGCAGGAGTTATTTCAATATCTTTTTTTGCAGTGATGCTTACATCTACCAAAACATTATAAGGCAAATTCCTGAGCGCGTAATACGTGTATGAAATGGTAGCTTTATCCTGGTAGTCAAAGGTGGTATTTAAATTGGCGTGTTTCATATCCAATATCTGGCGCATATTTTTTGCATCTCCGGCTCCAATGCGATGGCCGTCAATATCCAGGTACATATCCACGAGGTTGAAGCTCTGTAAAAAGTTACTTACCATCCCACGGCCATACTGGTCATAAGCTCCATTTAAAACCACCGTTTTACATTTCAAAGGTTCAGCAGAAGAAACAATACCAATCATACCGTTGGCAACTGTTTCGCCATAATAATTAGAAGGATCAATTTTATTGGCAACAATTTTCCAGGGATCAGTTGTTTGTGAAAAAGAAAAGAAAAAAGAAAAAGCAAATACAAATGCAAAAAATATTTTTTTCATACCAGGCAATTTAATTTCATACTAAAGAGGGTGTAAATTAAATGAATTTGCTTTGTTTGAAAAGGAATTTGTTTTACTCAAAAATTAATTCACAAATTGTTATTTTTTTATACTGTTCATTTTACTCTTCAATTAAGTACTTTGCAGCGATTAAAAAAGTTTTTGAAAAATGAAAAAATGGCTGACCCTCATTACAGTATTTATTGTTGCTTGCCTGATTACTTTATATTTTTTAATACCGGCTACGAAAACAGAAACTTACGAAATAACAGTTGATTGTTCACCCGGGGCAGTTGCAAGGCACATTATCAATAAAGACAAATGGCAACAATGGTGGCCAGGTAAAAAAATCGGAGAGAACAACTATTCTTTTCAAAATTGTAATTATAAAATTGGTGAGATTTTACTTAATGGATTTAAAACGATTGTTTATAATGATAAAGATTCCTTAAGCGGACTTTTGCAGTTTATTTATTTTGGTACAGATTCTACTCAATTAAAATGGACATCGGTTTATACTTTTTCAAAAAATCCATTAAAAAGATTGGGACAATATAAAGAAGTAAAAACAATCAATAATAATGTGATTAGCCTGGTCAACGACATGCAAAAATATTTCAGTATCCCGACGAATGTGTATGGAATGAAGATAACAGAGGAGAAAGTAAAAGACTCAACGATGATCGCGACCAAACAAACTTTTGACCATTATCCCTCAATAAATGAGATATATAGTATGATACGCTCTGTTCAAAACTATATAAAAGATAAAAATGGTACTCAAAGCGATTATCCTATGCTTAATGTACATAAAGAAGGCGCTGCAAGATATGAGACAATGGTGGCAGTGCCGACTACAAAAGATCTGTCACCCGAAGGAAAATTCGAAATCAAAAAAATGGTTTTAGGAAATATTCTCGAAGCTGAAGTTAAAGGTGGAGTTCAAAGGGTTAAGCAAGGAGAACAAGAACTGGCCAACTACGTGGATGATTATCATAAAATATCCCCGGCAATTCCATTTCAATCTTTAGTTACAGACAGGATATCAGAGACTGATTCATCAAAATGGGTAACCCGCCTTTACTACCCTATTTTCTATTAGTGAGCGAGTCTTGAAATTGAACGATCATCAGGCTGTCATTGTTTCGAGCCAATACAAAAGCTTTTCGTCCATTTATTTCAATCGGCCTGATATGCCTTACCTGTCCTTTTACGGCCAATCCATTAAAAGGCTCATATGAAAAATTACCTCCTCCTTTATTGACGAGAATTGATCCGAAATCCCCATCTAATCTTCCCAGTTCAACATTGTTATCATAATAATTACCCATCATGAGGATATCAGGCAAACTGTCATTATTGGCATTCACCACCACTGCATCTCTATACTCGCTCATTTGCATAAGCCGTGGAAGAGGTTTTAATTCAAATTTTAAATTTCCCTTGTTGATCAACACGCTATTGGCAAAATAATTTGCAGTAAACTTGTAAGCTTCTTTCAATTTATCTTCCCCAAAAAGATCGGTCAGCGAAGCTTTGGCAAAATCTGCTGCATATAAAAATTTCTTACGTAAATAAGGCATCTGTTTTTCCAATTCCTGTTTGGTAGCAAATGGAATTTCCTGTCCGCCAACATAATAAGTAAGTACCTGTTCTTTTTTACCGTTTTCATCAAAATCATCGTAATACATTGATACAGGCTGTTTGTCTGAGGCTTTGAGTTTGGTATTTAACCCTAGATTTCCGGCAATCAGATCGATGTTGCCATCATTATTAATATCGACAGGAAGGATAAAATTCCACCACCCTTTTTTATCAGTAATTTGTTTTCTTGTAAAACTGTTTTTATTATTTATAAATACATCAATACCTCCCCATTCATAACAAAGAATAAGATCTTTATCTCCGTCTTTGTCTATGTCTACCCATTGCGCATCGGTAACCATCCCGGGGTTCATCAACTCTTTTGAATACTTTTCAGTAACGTCTGTAAATTTTCCTGTTCCGTCATTTTGTAACAGGTAAGAACGAGGAATAGTTCCATATTGCCATGGTTCAGCTCTGCCGCCGATAAAAAGATCAACAAAACCATCTCCATTAAAATCACAGGGAACTACGACACTTTGAGTTACATAAATATCCGAAAATGCATCACTTTTTCTTTTGAGGTTTCCTTTTCCGTCATTCAAATAAAGCAATGGTAACAGGTGCTTATCTTTTCCATAATATTCATTTCCTCCACTGGCAATAACGAGGTCTAAATTACCGTCATTGTTTACATCTACCCATTTTGCATCAACATTTTCCCACATACTGTCTTGCTCCATATCGGGCTCTTTTTTTCTTACAAATTTTCCATCTTTTGTTTGAAGAAAAACCGCATTCTGGTAAGTCTTTGAAGCGCCAACAAAAATATCATCGAGGCCGTCATGGTTGATATCAGCCACCGCAAGAGCCGGTCCTTCCGTTGATACCATATGCGGAAGAAGAGGTTCACGATAAAATTCATTAAAGGGATTTTCAACATGGTCGTACTTAACACCTGTAGATGAAGTAATATCCTTTATCTTTCGTGTAGGGTTTTTAAAATAAGAAGTTAACTCTGAATAATCAAACCGTGGAAGATTAGGCTTGTAAGAAAAGGACATCTTTTGATTTTCTTTTATCTGAATAGGTTCAAAAGTATTATCCGGCCATATTAAAAATGCAGAATCAATTTTTGTGTGGTACAATCCAATCTCAATAGGTTCCAGCATGCTGGATTGAAAACCATGAACTGCATTATTTTCATAAGTTCTGATCCCTCCATTGGCAAATAAAATAATTTTTGCACCGATGGCATCAATATTTTTTTGAGAGCCTTTTAGTTCTATCCTCACAAAAGGACGTTGTTTCTTGTCGTTGGCGGTGTTTTCATATAACAAAGCGGGTTGGTTAGTATTGTTGGTCACAATATCCAGGTCACCGTCATTATCCAGGTCGGCATAAACTGCACCATTAGAAAACGAAGGCGTGTTATTCTGTATGCTGTCCGTTACATCTTTAAAGATCAGGTTGCCTGTATTTGCATAGAATTTATTGGGAATTTTGATCTCTGGAAATTTATTGATCAAAGCCATATCCTGTTCGTTCATCTTGTTATCGATCAGCTTTTGCTGTATTACATCGCTTGAAACAAAATTGATATAGTCGATATCATTCATCCTTTTGGGAACTCCGTTTGAAATAAAAAGATCTTTCAATCCGTCATTATTAAAATCCATCCAAAGAGCCGACCAACTCCAGTCTGTTGCATAAATACCGGCATACTGGCCTATTTCAGTAAACAATCCATTTCGGCGGTTTAGCTGAAGATTGTTGCGGGAGTATTGATAGGAATATCCATAGGCAATTTTCTGTGTAAATATATCATAATCATCTTCTGCCAAAGAGCGGCGTAAAATGTAAGGATCGTAAGGAAGCATATCCATTGAAATAATTTCAGGATAAGCATCATTATTTACATCGGCTATATCCACGCCCATACTAAATTCACTGGTATGCATCAGTCGCTTGGTGCTTTCTTCAGTAAAGGTTCCATTGTGCTGGTTGATGTACAGATAATCATCTTCATGAAAATCATTACCCACATAAATATCAGGCCATCCGTCTAAGTTGATGTCTGCCACTGTTACTCCTAATCCATAACCAATTTTACTCCCATTAATTCGGGATTGTTTAGTTACATCTGTAAAATGAATGTGTGTTTTTCCCGAGGCATCGGTGTAAGAATCGTTTCTGAATAATTTCTGGCCAGCCAGTGAATCATAAGTATTTAAAAAATATTTTCGGGGTGCATAGTTTCCATCATGATTTACCGAGTGATTCAATAAAAACATATCGAGATCTCCGTCTCCGTCATAATCAAAGAAAACAGCCTGCGTACTAAACCCGGAAAAATCAAGGCCGTATTCTTTAGCTTCATCTTTATAATGTGGTATTCCGTTTTTATCAATTCCCTGGCAAATCAGCAACTGGTTATGGCTGTGTAATGATTTATAATGGCCAACCTTGCAGATATAAATATCTTTTAACCCATCATTATTTATATCCACCACCGAAACACCGGTACTCCATCCGCCATCTTGTGGAATTCCGGCACTAGCAGTTACATCTTCAAATTTTAATCCTCCTTTATTTAGGTATAATTTATTGTCGCCCTCATTGGATGAAAAGAAAAGATCTATTTTTCCATCATTATTAAAGTCAGCAGCGCCCACCCCCGCACCATTGTAGAAGTACATGTAAGAAAACAAATTGAATGCCGGTGTAGGTGTAAGTTTATTGATGAAATTGATACCACTTTGGGACGAATCAATTGTAGTAAACAAAGGATTTTTAATTTTTTTCTTTTCGGAACAAGAAAATAAAACGATTGAAAATGTAATAAGCAACAGGCAATTTATTAACCCGTATTTTTTGTTTTTAATGCCGGCACTAATATGTAAGTAGTTAGCTTTGCTACACATTTTTTCTATCATTTTAATTTATACATCACCGGGTAATCATTATTTTCCAAAAAAAGTACGCAGTCTTCTTTTTTGTATTTAAATGAAATAATATCCCTTGTTTCGCCCGGAACATTCAACCCGGTGCGCATGGGTGAAACTATATTAAAATTCCCCTTTTTATCATTGATCAACAAATTTCCTGCACTGGCATCCAACCTTCCAAACTGTGGCAGTAAGTCAAAGAAATTACCTCCGGCAATCATATCAGGATACCCATCATTATTAATATCTTTCAAAGTAATTGCATTTACCGAAGAAAGCTGCATACCAACAGGAAGTTTTTTTATCGTAAAATGTCCTTTCCCATCATTATAGGCAATGCACGAAGCTGCATAAGTAACCTTTTTTACCTGTGCATCTTCCAGTTCCTTACCAAATAGCTGCTGTATCGTTTTTGTTGCATAATCCTGGTTTGTAAGGTTTAATCTTTTCAATGTTGGTATCTGGTCGGTCAGGTCATTCTTCATGAATACCGGAACATCGTTTCCTCCCACTGTGCGGCTTATTACTTTTTCAATAGTCCCATTGTTATCAAAGTCCTTAATCCATAATTTAACAGGATGAGATGAATCCGGCTGCAGGTAAAAGTTTTCTCCAAGGTTTCCTAAAATTAAATCCATATCTCCATCCTTGTCTACATCGGCTACTTCCATTGATTGCCACCAACCGGATAAATTTTCGAGACCGGTTTTTAATTCCACAAATTTTTTACCATTAAAAGAAAAAACACGAGGGTACATCCAATCACCCGTTACAATTAAATCTTTTTTACCATCGCCATTCACATCTGCGTAAGCGGCCGAAGTTACCATGCCAAGGTTTGATAATTCCGGAGCAACTGAAGCCGTTACATTGGTGAAGTTTCCTTTTCCGTCGTTATGTAAAATATAACTTGGCGGGGTTACACCATAGTTTTGAGGAACGCTTCTGTTTCCTATGAACAGATCAGGATGCCCATCTCCATCATAATCCATTGCAACAGCGGCCCCGCAATTGGCATTGATTATTGGCAACGCTCCCCTTTTTAAAGTAAAGTTGCCCTTGCCATCGTTTATAAAAAGTTGGTTTTGAAAACTACCCGAACTTTCTGATGCAAAATTACCGCCGCCGCCGGTAAACAAATCAAGATCCCCATCGCCATCACAATCAAAAAAGAAAGCAACCGTAACATCATCGAATGCAAATTTTTTAAAATCCGGAATGTCTTTTTTGACAAACCCTGTAGGCGTTTGCAAATATAATTGTCCCGGCTGGCCTTTGGCTCCCCCAATATATATATCGGTTAAACCATCGCCGTTCACATCACCTGCAGCAGCTTTAGGCCCCAGCCTTGAAAGCATGAATGGAATGTTTTTTTCAAAATAGAAATCAACATACCCATCTTCTTTATGTTTATCAAAGTAGGTTGGTACTTTTTCAAAAATAGTTTTTTCTGGTGGTGCTGTATGCTGCGGTTTTTTAACCACCTCTGAATAATTGATCGCATGCAACTGGTTAATTGCCGGTTTTATGAAGGTCGTAATCGTTCTGTCCGGCCATGTAATTGTCATGGAATCTATGCCTGCTTTTCCCAATCCTATAGTTTGCCTGTAATCGACAGAAGATTGAAAGCCGCGGCTGGGCATGATCTCCCTGGATTGTATTTGCTTTCCCTGGTAAACTTTTATCGTACTCCCTATTGCAAATGTATTAGGCGATTTATATTTTAATGTTACTGCCACATAATTATTCTTGTTATACTCCCGGCTGTTATTCCGGTAGATCATTGCAGGCTCATTAACATTGTTTACCACTAAATCTACATCTCCGTCATTATCCAAATCGCCATAAGCAGCCCCATTGGAAAAAGAAGGAGTTGTAAAGCCCCATTGAGTACCCACATCTTTAAAACGGAGATTTCCCATATTTCTGAATGCTTTATTTACCAGGGGATGAGAAGGAATTTTATCAATAACGCTACTTACCGCTTCTTTTTTACCGGAAATAACCATTTTTTGAATCACATCATTTCCAAAAAAATTAATAAAATCCTGGTCCGTCACATCATGGTAGATGCCATTACAAACATACAAATCTGTTTTACCGTCATTGTCTGCATCAAACATAAGTGCACCCCAACTCCAATCGCTTGCTGCTACACCACTATAGTAAGCGGTTTCAAAAAAATTCCCCGTTCCATTGTTAACCTGTAAAGCATTCTGGGTATATTGATTATAAAATCCCCGTTGTTTCTTAAGATCAAAAACATCATAATTATCGAATGACGTGTTTGTTTTTAAACGGTAATCATCATCCGGGAGCATATCAGTGGTAAATATATCAGGATATCCATCGTTATTGACATCCTGCATATCCGCGCCCATTGAAGCAAGGCTTGTATGCCCCATACGGTCTTCCAACTCATCTTTAAAAGTTCCGTTTTTTTGGTTGATGTACAAATAATCTCTTTCAAAAAAATCATTGGAAACATATATGTCTGGATAACCATCGTTATTTACATCTCCAACCGTTACCCCAAGGCCCAGGCTGATAAGGCCTCCATGGATACCAGCTTGTTTTGTCACTTCTGTAAAATGGCCGTTGTCGTTCCTGTATAAATGATCTCCACCACCTTTCAGGAAATCAGCAACTTTTGTTTGCGACAACGGCAAATCACGCATGTTCGCGTAGTTCAATGTATTTACAGGTATGGGACTGTTATTTACCATAAAACAGTCAAGGTCACCATCTCCGTCATAATCAAAAAAAGACGCCTGGGTGGTATAACCATCGTTGTCTAATCCATATTTTGCAGCACATTCCGTAAAAGTAAGGTTATGATTATTTATAAATAATTGATTCTTTCGCAGTGTAGAATCAAACATATTGCCGGCATTGCAAACATAAATATCAAGCCAGCCATCTCCATTTATATCCACCAGGACAACCCCGGTACTCCATTGTTTTTTATTACCAAAACCTGCCTTTGCGGAAATATCCTCAAATTTCATATTTCCTTTATTGAGGTACAATTTATTGGGGCCCTGGTTCGAGGTAAAAAATATATCAGGCAAACCATCATTATTCAGATCCCCAATTGCTACTCCTCCGCCATTATAAAAATTGCGATAATTAAATACATTGAAGTCCTTTGTTTCTGTAAGTGAGTTTGTAAAATGAATGTTAGTGTTATCTACCAAAGTAAATAAGCTTTTTTCATTTTTCTTATTACATGAAATAATCAGGAAAGCAAAAATGAGTAAGGCAAACTTCACAGAGTTCATAAGTAAAAATAAAAAAGGCCATGTAAAGATGGCCTTTTTTTTAAAAAAAATCTTTAAAATTAATAACCGAAATTCTGTTTAAGATTAGGGTTAGAAGAAAGAGCAATGTTCGGAATAGGGAAAACAACTCTTGAAGGATCTGAGGCAGTAGGCCTTTGTCCAACAGGATCATTGAATACCCCAAAACGGATCATATCATTTCTTCTCCATCCTTCCAGGTAAAGTTCGCGTCCTCTTTCTGCTAATAAGGTAGGTAAATCTATTGAAGTCAGATCTCCAACTCCTCTTTTTTCACGAATGCTGTTTACAATGCTTAATGCGGTTTGCCCACCTGTAGGTGTTCCCCCTCTTAATATAGCTTCAGCTTTCATCAGAAGCGCATCAGATAAGCGGAAGAAAACATAATCATTAGGACTGCTTCCACCACCTGTACTATTAATGGTAGAAGGATCCAAGGGATATTTATCTGTACGAATACCCATTGATTCTGTTGAGAAAAACAAGCTAACATAAGGAGTAAATATTAAAGGGTTTCCACTTCTATCCTTTAAATCTACAATGGGATTACCAACATGTCCTCCCTGAGGGCCTTTGATCTGTCCAACAAGGAACCCTACATTACTTCCCATTTGGTCGGTGTAGCCAGGAAGAGCAATTCCTTTGCGTACATCGCCATCTTCAAAACTGTTATAAAAATCAGATAAAGTAGTAAAGCCATTCCATCCACTTGGAGCCTGGTTATAATGAAAGCCCATACAACTTGCCCACTGAACATTAATACCACCACTGTGAGGACGAACAAAAATATTTTCAGTTGATTTTGTACTGTTCTCCCAGCTAAAGTTATCCCAATAATTATTGGAGATAGACAAATTCGGATTAGCGGCTATAGCATCAACTAAAGTAATTACCTTATTCATATCTGCAGCATCAAAAGTAAAAGGTCCGGCAGGTTGGGTAGGATCTTGTTTGAAAACTGCTTTATTAAGATAGGTTTTAGCCAAAAGAAATTCTGCTGCTTCTTTTGTAGCTACATCACGGTTGGTTCCATTATAAGCTGGTAACACAGGAATAACAGCTTCCAATTCACTGATGATAAAATCAGTAGCCTCAGAACGGGTAAACACATCAGGAATTACATCGGCAGCAGCTGTTGCAGGACGATGCTGTACCTGTCCGTAAAGATCACATACAATGTAAGAAAAATAAGCGCGCAAAAATCTTGCAGCGGCTACATCAGCAGGACTTGCGGAAGTAGATTCGGCTAACAAAGTAGTTTGGAAAAGAGCCCCATTTAAGCCATTCCAGGTATCATTGATCTGGTTATGCGATGCATCCCAGGTATGAAGATGTAATTTGCGCCAGGTTCCAAAGTCGTCCCAGTCTGTTCCACGGGTTGGTCCCATCAACTCATCAGTAGTGTGCTCATCCATTGCATAGGAGTTGCTTTGTCCCAAAAGTTGATTCAATTGTTCATACACTTTAGATAAATCTGAAGGTTGTGGCGCTCCCCCGGCACTTTGGGTAGCTTCTGCATTAGGTGCTTTTAATTTAACATCAAGCTTGGTACAGGATGCCACACACAATGCAATGAATATCGTAAAAGGAGCGATATAATTTCTCAAATATTTCATATTATTGTTTTTATAAATTTTATTAATTAAAACCCAACATTTACACTGAGCGTATAGGTTCTTGCTTTTGGATAACCTGTGTAGTCAAAACCACGAGAAGGAACACCATTAATATTTTCATCCATGTTTACTTCAGGATCCAATCCGGAATACTTGGTAAACAAGGCAAGATTTTGACCGATAGCGCTTACTGACAATGTTTTAATTACATTGCTTTTCATGTTGAAGGTATAACCGATACTTGCATTTGAAATTCTCACAAAATTGCCCTTTTCAAGGAAACGGGTAGAAACACTTCCCGGATTGATAGGATCTTCAGGGCTTCTGGCCACATCATATGTTACATTATGAGCAGTTTTTATACTTCCTCTAAGGAACAGGGCGTTTGCAGTATTATTATATATATAAAAACCTCTTACAGTATTTACAAATATGCTGGCATTCCATCTCCCTAAAGTAAAGCT
Organism: Bacteroidota bacterium; assembly: GCA_028876495.1. Lineage (GTDB taxonomy): Bacteria > Bacteroidota > Bacteroidia > Chitinophagales > Chitinophagaceae > Ginsengibacter. Next base: position 70,108 of record JAGWRO010000018.1, on the reverse strand, counting down.
GTTGGTTAAACCTGCATTAAACTTAGGTAATGCGCTTCCTTGTAATTCATCCTTACCTCCATTTGCATAACGAGCATCACCGTTTCCGTCAAACCCAAGGAAGGTTGGCATTTTCCAGGTAAACAAAGGATATCCATTTGCAAAGGTTTGAGCGTAAGCACCTGATAAACCCTGACCATGAACAGCACCGGTATTTACTACCACATTAAAATTCTGTACTTCATTATGTACAAAGGTCATATTGTAATTAACAGTCCAGGTAAAGTTCTTTCCTCTAATAGCCTGGTAATTCAGACTAAATTCTGTACCCTTATTAATTACATACCCGGGAAGATTTACCCAATAAAAAGCCTGAGCAGAGAATCCTCCGGGAGTTGGGGCATAAAACAAAAGGTCTTTTCTTTTAGTATAGAAATAATCAAATGTACCAGAAAGCCTGTTATTGAGTGTAGCAAAATCAAGCCCTACGCCGGTAGTGGCTGATTGCTCCCATTTTAAATTCTTATTACCCTGGTGTACCAATTGGGTTTCATTGCTTCCTGAGTTACCAATATAAGTTTGTGTAAGATCGATAGCATCATAAGCACCAATACCTTCTGAACTTCCCAATAAACCATAGTTTCCTCTGATAGACAATTCACTGAAAATATTTCCCAATGCTTTAGCAGCGAACTTTTCTTTTAATAATTTCCATTTTGCTGCAAAAGCCGGAAAATATCCATATTTATTGTTGATACCAAATTTAGAGGAACCATCTATACGCATAGTTGCAGTTAACAGGTATTTATCATACAAAGTATAATTAACCCTGCCAAAATAAGATTGAAGTTCATATTTGTAATAGTCGGGCATATAGTCGTAATAATTGGTAAACTGGCCGAAATTTTTCGGGAATACATCTGTAGGAGCTGTTACTGGTGTATTTAAGCCCCATCCAACTCTACCCTTATAATTTGACTCAGTACTTTGGTATGAATAACCAACTACAGCATTTAAATCCTGGTTGGTGAAAGACTTATCATAAGTTAAAGTATGTTCTACCAATAATGATTTTAAGTCTAAATTTTGCTTAACGCCTCTTCCATTACCCTGAATCGGGTTGGAAAGATCCTTTCCAAAAACATTAGTGGTTCCACCAAAGGCATTAGAGCTAAGTCTTGGATCAGCAAAAGAAAGTCTTTCGCTGGTAGCGTCATCGTAACCAAAGGTAGCCTTATAAACAAGTCCGGGAATAATGGTGTAAGATCCGCTAATATTTCCCAGAACGCGGTTGTTGTTATCCTTATCAGAAAAATAAGTCAGCATTTCTGTGGGGTTACGGTTACCATCAAGAGGATCATAAAAAGAGCCATCAGGATTATAGATAGGATAGGTAGGATTGAAGGTGATTGCTGCACCCATTAAACTACCCTGGTATCCTGCATTGTTAGTTAGTGGAGCGTAAGTATCTTTTACGTTAGAATAGGTGAAGTCTACATCAAACTTCAACTTATCATTTAAAAATTTCTGAGTAAGATTTAATCTGCCTGTATATCTTTTAAGGCCGCTAGATTTTACAATTCCCTGGATGTCATCATAAGAACCGCTTAATCTTAAACGGGTCGATTTTCTTGAAATACCCCATGCTAAATTATAGTTCTGGGTTAAACCTGTTCTGAAAATTTGATCCTGCCAGTTAGTATTATAACCTTTATCTACATTTAATACAGCCTGGGTTGCATCTGCAGGACTTGTGCCGGCATCAATGTTTGCTTTCTTTACAGCCAGCAAAAAGTCCTGTGAATTCAACAGATCATACCTGCTTGCAGTTGTAGAAATTCCTGTACTTGCACCAAAGGTCAGTTCACCTTTTCCACTTGCGCCACTTTTGGTAGTTATAAGAATTACACCGTTTGCGCCACGTGAACCATAGATAGCAGCAGAAGAAGCATCTTTTAACACAGTGATACTGGCAATATCATTCGGATTTAAAAATGACAATGGATCTCTTGGAGTTGAACTCCCTTCTACACCACTTTGTGTTGCCAATGTTCCGCCGGGGCTAATAGGAACACCATCCACAACATATAAAGGACCTTGGTCACGAATAGATGCAGTACCACGAATGGTAATGGTTGCAGCAGACCCTGGTTCACCACTTGCAGGTGTAACATTTACACCAGCTGTTCTGCCCTGTAAAAGTTGATTGGGTGTTGCGATAACACCTTTATTAAAGTCTTTGGAATTTAGTTGAGATACAGAACCGGTAGCATCTTTTTTCCTTACCGTTCCATAACCAACTACTACTACGTCTGTAAGATTGGTAGCAGTGCTTGCAAGCGAAACAGTAACATTGGACGTAGATGCAATATTTACTGTTTTAGTTTCTGAACCTACATAACTAATTTGCAATTGCTTAGCATTTTGAGGAACTGAAATCGAAAAGGTTCCGTCAGCACCGGTTGTTACCCCCGATTTGTGGCCGACAATTAAAACAGTGGCTCCGACCAAAGGCGTACCATCAGTTGAAGTAACCTTACCGGTTACCGTTTTTTGTTGGGCCATGGTTGAAAAGAAACAACAGAACAAAAATAGTCCGTTGAGGAGAAGTTTTTTTCCCATAATCAAGTAATTAAGTAATTAAGTTAAAGAGACATTTAATTAAAGTGTAAAATAAACACTTTGTTAAACAAATACCAAAAAAAAATAAAAATAAACCATTTTAGACCAAAAAATGACAAATATTAATTTTGCTGATAAGTAATAAACTATAAATAATTTTATCTATTCTTCCTGATACTGATATCTAACAGAGTTTATCTTTATAAATAAATACAAATCTTTGTTTTTGGTTGGTTTACTATAATCGCACCGCATTAGATCCATATAATAGCTAATCTATCGGAAGACTAAAGTGAAATTGTGAACCCTTGCCTGGTAAGCTTTTTACTCCAATTTCCCCATTATGGCGGCGAATAATTTCAGATGAAATAAATAACCCAATACCAAACCCTGGGTAGGTTTCTTCATTCTTTCCTTCTACCCTGTAAAAGCGTTCAAATATTTTTTCCTGGCTCTTCTTATTAATTCCAATGCCTTGATCTTTTACCAGCACAGTCATATGATTTTCTTTTAAAAAGCTCTTTACCTGTATTAGTTTATTCCTCGGGGAATATTTGATCGCATTGGTCAGGAAATTGATGATTACTTGCGCAACCCTTTCCCTATCTGCAAAAATATTTGCATTGGTTTTAAAAGTAACTTCAATTTGGTAATCCTTATTTATCAACCTGATTTCTTCAACTACTTCTTCAATCAGTTCATTCATATTAAACGATTCCTTTACGAGATGTAAATTGCCCAGTTTCAGTTTTGAGAGGTCCAATAAATCAGAGATCAGGTTCGTAAGTTTAATAATTTGTTTGTCTACTGCTGCAAGCGATTTCTTGAGAAACTCATCTTTCGATTCATTATAGGTACTTAAAAGTATTTGTATATATCCTTTGATGGAAGTGATAGGTGTTTTTAATTCATGGCTGGCTATACTGATAAAATGATCTTTTTGCAGATCAAGTTCTTTTATTTGCTGGATATCAGTACTGGTTCCTACCCAGGACTCAATATTTCCATTTGCATCTTTGAGAGGAACAGCTCTGCTTAATTGCCAACGATAATGGCCATCACGGATACGAAAACGGTGTTCTAAATTAAATTCCCTTCCGCTCTTTATGCACTCGTTCCATTCCTGGATACTTTCTTCTCTATCTTCAGGATGAATTATTTCAATCCATTCTTGATTGATATTGTCAGAAGCACTTAAGCCGCTGTAGCTGTAAAAAGCCTTATTAATGTAAGTGAGCTTTCCATTCGCATTTGCTGCCCAAACAATTTGTGGCATTGAATCGGCAAACATCCGAAACCGCGTTTCACTTTCTTTAAGTTCCTGTTCAACCCTTATTATTTCAGTAATATCGGTATTGGTCCCAAACCAGCAAATCACTTGCCCATTTTCGTTTTTGATAGGAATCGCTCTCGAAAGAAACCAGCGATAACTCCCATCTGAAGCACGTAGTGGAAATGTGTCTTCCCAAACTTCGCCTTTTTCAATCATCTTCCTGAATTTCTTCTCAACTGCTTCTAAATAATCCGGATGATGTACTTTTTTCCAACCCCAGCCTTCCATTTCCTCAATGGTAGTACCGGTATATTCAAACCAACGCTTGTTATACCAAAAAATCCATCCTGTTTCATCAGTCATCCAGGCCAGTTGAGAAATATTATCTGCCAGGGTTCGGAATCTTTCTTCACTTTCTTTTAAAGCTTCTAAGGCTAGTTTTCGTTCTTTTAAATCTTTCAGTTCATCTTCTGCTTTATTTTTACCGGTAGTTTCAATTATGGTAACCAATATTCCGCCAGTTTTCCCATCTTCATTTCTGATAGGACTGCATGAAAAGTCGAAATAACATTCTTCTGTAAAACCATTTCTGTTGAGCGGGACCTTGAAATCAGTTTCGCGAAAAGAATGCCCCTTCATTACCTTTTCGAACATCGGGCCGATGATATTCCATATTTCCTTGAAGGTAACGGCAGAACTTATTCCTAAAGCCTTTGGATGTTTTGCCGATCCAAGTATAGGCCGAAAGCCGTCATTGTAGATTTGAGTATATTCTTTTCCCCATGCAATGTACATCCCAAAAGGATTATCAAGCATTACAGATACCATGGTACGCAAGGAAAGCGGCCAGTTTTTGGGATCGCCCAATGGCGTTTTTCTCCAATCCATCTCCCGTATAATATCTCCCATTTCTCCTCCGCCCGAAAGAAAAGAATCAACTTTTTTTGGAAGCCCCCCCTTTTTTGAATTTGTCATTAATCCCTGAAAATAAAAATTATCTATGCTTTGAAATAAAAGTAAACAAAATTATTAGTGTAATGCTACAGTGTTTAAAAATGACTAAAATATAATCGCAAAAGTCAATGCGGGACTTTGATTGGCTTAATCAAAAGAAAGGCAGTAATCGAACAAATACTTACAATTTTAATTCTCCCCAACCCTGCCTGTACTCTCTCTTGACAAATTGATTAGCGGGCTCAAAGTTGGTGATACGCATATTTGCTCCATCCCATTTATACGCGATATATCGACCGGGAGTTGTAATATCTTCTACCTCTCCATAAACCGGGTCGAGCCTTTTTGTTTTTACACGAAGCCCAAAGCTTCGTAATAAAAGATTACCCATCAACACTGTTTCTGTAAGTGGACCCGCATAATCCTCAAAGGGAGAATCCACATATGCTTTTTTCTTGCCCAGTACCGGAAGTGCAGCATTTCCCTCATAATCGTTATGATAGCCTGCAATAGCCGCATCCACCCATTGCCACCAGTGACCATTTGCTGATCCCTGAACACGCGGATATTTTTCGGGTACATCAACTTCGTTGTTTAAAGAAAGCGGCAGTAATCTTGGATTACGTCCTCCCCAACCGCAGGATATTTTCCCCCTCTTTCCAATAAATAAAGTCCCTCCTTCATAATCACCTAATTTGGGAACACCGGCCAATGCATCATTCATATTAACATCCGGGTCTAATTCATCCGGCCGTTCAGGTACCAGCCCCCCATCCATCCAATAAAGTTTCAATTCTCCTCCATCCGGTCGTTTAAATGTGTAACGAAGTCTGCTGGCGGCGGGAATACTCATAGGATCATCCTCTTCTTTGAATATGCCTGAATACGCTACACTCGCTTCACACGTTACCTCAGTGGGATATCCTAATCCTAACAATTTAAATGACGGCCCTATGATATGGCAGCCCATATCTCCCAAAGCTCCTGTTCCAAACCGCCACCAGCCGCGCCAATTGAACGGTACAAGATTGTCTATATATTCTGTCTGAGGCGCAGTTCCCAGCCACAAATCCCACTTTAAAGTGTCCGGAACTTTGGCAGTTTTATCCGGCCACGGAATTCCCTGCGGCCAAACAGGACGATTGGTCCAGTTATATACTTTCTCGATATCCCCGATCAGGCCCGCATCAAACCATTCTTTTAAGGTTCTCATTCCGTCGAATGACGCTCCCTGGTTTCCCATTTGGGTTACTACTTTATATTTTTCAGCAGCCTGGGTAAGCACACGAGCTTCATAAATATCATGGGTTAAGGGTTTTTGCAGGTATAAATGCTTATTTAATTGCATGGCATTAAGACCAACAATTGCATGATTATGATCAGGAATAGCCACAGTAACCGCATCAAAATTTTTGTGTTCCTTATCGAACATTTCCCTCCAATCATGATAATAGGGAGCTTTAGGAAAATTCTTGCGCGTTTCAGCAGATCTTACATCATCAACATCACAAAGAAAAGCAATGACAGCATTTTTCTTTGGCGCATAAGCATAATGCTCAATATCATTTTGCGCTTCACCGCCACATCCCACGCAGGCAATATATAATTTATCACTTGGAGCTACATGCCGCTTCCCGCCTAATACATGACTCGGTACAATAGAAAATGCTGCGGCAGTCAAAGCCGTATCTTTTATAAACTCCCGCCTCCCCATATTTTTTTTCATAACAATTTAAATTTTAGAATTAACGAAGACAACTTTGTAAGTTTAACCAGCTTGCTTAAAAACTGAATAATAAAATTTAGCTGGAAGGACCAAATCTGAATTTCTTTATTTTGATGTTGCGGAACCATAATTTACCATCCTCTGTACCTTGTATAGAAATATGGCCTTTCCTAAAGGTTCCAAAATCTTTCCATTGGTGAAACTTGGTACGGGAAATTTTTTTCCACCATTGATAATCCCAGAAACGGGTATCAACCACCTTATGCCCGTTTTGAAAAAATTGCACATGACCATTGTTCGCAATAATCTCATAGGTATTCCATTCCGGGGCAGGTTTCACCCATTCTGTATCCGCAGGAACCAGGTCATACAGATCGCCGGCCCGATGCATGTTGATCCGGCTATCGCTAATCTCGCTATGGTTAGAAGTATAAAGGCAGGACAAATCGGTAATTTGCATTTCCGGGCCTGTTTCATAAGTATTTTTATATTGGGGGGATTCATTCACATAAAACATAACGCCGCTGTTGGCGCACGGTTCCATTTTCCATTCCAATTTAAGATCGAAATTTTCATATTCATCGTTAGTTACCAAATCCGCAAAATCTTTATAAACACTTTTTGAATTTTTGTCAAGCACAATAGCCCCATCGTGAACCTGCCATGCTTTTCCCGGTTCTTTTTCCAAATAAGAATGCCAGCCACTAAGATCTTTACCATTAAAAAGTAGCTGCCAGCCATCTGTCTTTTCCTGGGCTGTTAACGTGTTTTCTTGCTGGGCAAAAACTTTTTGATAAGAGAAAAATAAAAAAAGAACTGCAAAAGCAGTTAAAACAGGAATGATTTTTTTAGGCATGTTTTTCGTTTTTTAAGTGAGCATTAATAACTTTGTAAAAGCTCGTTTTAAATGTGACAGATAATGGATTTACTGGAAGAAAAAACGTATTTCCAAAGCAGATATAAATTTTCCCCACCAAGCTTTTACGTAAATCAAATGTAAAATTATTTGCAAAAAGAAAAAAAGAATTCCTTTCGGGGCATGAAATTTGAGTTTGTTATGCAAAAAATAAAACACCATTTATGGAACAATTAATTAACCCCGAACTCCGCGAAGGCCGGCTTGCAAAAAGAATTGAAAGTGAAACTGCTAAAATCCCTTCAGATGTTTTCTTATGGGCAGCTATAGGATCCATGGCCGTTTCTGCAGGTTTTAAAATAGCCGGTAGTAAAAACAAAAGTTTATTTTTTGGCCAGTGGGCAGCCCCTTTTTTACTTTTCGGGATCTATAATAAATTAGTTAAGCAACATGGCCACGATCAGTACAACCAGTATTGATGAAAACAAAACAGCCGGATTACTTTGTAAGCGTATTATAGCGGTTATGGGTAATTGCAAATGCATTTTAATGTTTTGACCTCATTTTCCGTGAAGGATTATCAGGTCTTCTCCTTTCATATTTTGATGGGGCTGATCTTTTACACCATGATCGGTATAACTGGCGATAAGGATAACATTTTTTAAAGAATCGGCCGGCGAGTTTAGCCTGAAAGATCCTTCTGTTCCGGCTAAATAATTTACTGTTGAATCCGCTGCATTTTTAAAAAGCCAACTGATAACTTTTTTAGCTTCTGATACATTTAGTTTGGTATTGGAAGGCATTTGAACATTTCCCCATCTTCCTTTTGAGCCGTTCAGAATGTGGGTTACCAATGTATCTTCTGTTTTTGCAAAAGGCTTATATCTATGTATTATTTCATAAAATGAAGGTCCGATCAATTTGCTTTTAAATGCATGGCAATTCATGCAGTTTGAAGTTTTTAGAATAGAAAGTCCTGCCGGATCTGTTGCATTATTTTTTTTAATTAATGCTAATGTTTTAGCAGTATCGTTCACATATTTTATTTCTAAAAAAACTTCTTTAGGATTGATCTCCTGGTATTTAGACTCTCCGTCTTCCCTGTCTGAAACACTTATCTCGTAAGGAACCTCGCTGTTCCACCGGAAAGCAGTATTGTTTTTTGGGGAAAGTATCTTTACTACCGGTGCATGATTTTGGCTTTGCTTTTTATAAAAATTAAAATGATTTTTTTGCCTGATAAAGGGAACGTGAATTGCAGAAAACAAAATAAGAACGATCAGTAAATTAAGCGTAAAAAAAATCGTTCCTTTTTGCATACATTTCTTGTTGAGGTGCTTTTATTTCAGGTTAAAAATTACTATTACTTTTCATCAATTTCTTTTGCTACGCGCTGTGCTGAACGAAGGCTCGATTCCATTCCACGACTTAAATTATCCGCATAGGTTCCTGCAAAATATATTCTTCCGTCAGGTTTCATAATTTCGGGCCAGAACTTATGCATTTGTCCAATGGGGAAAGGCAACATTTCGCAGGTGGGTGCAAATTTATCCTTTGTCCAGTCAAATGTCAATGCCTGCACAATGGTATCATGTTTACCAGGATATACTTCCCTAAAAGCTGCTAAAACACGGAGTGGAGAAAGCCCGCCAGGCCCATACGCTTTTAAAATTACACGTGAGGTATCCACCTCATTTGGTTCCTGCCAGATAGAAGAAATATCCGGATGTTCAAATTCCATGTTGATACTTTTAAATCCATCTTTCAACCAGAATTTTGAGGCAGCTTCAAATACATAAAAAGGATGAGAGGTATAAGCCATATTATCTGCCACGAATTGCTTTTCCGGCGATAATGCCGGGGTTACAGGAATATTTTTAAAGATTTGAAGTGAGATGCAATTCACAAAGTAATCTGCCTTCATCTCCATTTCATCATCTAACCCAAAAGCTTTGTAGGAAACAGTTACACCGCTTTCGTCCTGTTTTATTGCTGTAACCGGGTGCGCCAATTTTACCCTGTCTCCCAATCGTTTTGCAAAAGCGTTTGGTAATTGCTGGTTGCCGCCTTTAAGCCTGAAAGTTTCTCCTTCAGAAAGAGGAATACCACGAAACTTCATTACTGCTATCCGCCATAAAGCATACAATGCTGAAGTATGTTTTCCTCCGAGGTAATTAAGCGCTGCTGCGGATGCACCCTCTTTTTTATAAAGATCAGCAATGGGAATATTATCCAAATCATCATAGCCTACACCAAATGGTTGATATGGATCTTTAAATTTATCGGGATAAGAATTAAGAAAAAATGATTCTAATTCATACCATGGATGTGTTGATAAAAATTGAATTTCCTGATGATTAAAACCAAAACCATTTAGTACTGCCGGATCCGCAAGCATCTCTTCCGTATAAAACTTGCCGCCAATCATTTTAAGAGAATTTTTCTCTTTGGGATTCGGAGAACCTTCAGCGTTTGGATATTCAAGTACATCAAGGTCAAATTCTTTTGTGTATTCAAAAAAATGTTCGTAGCCTGGTTTTGTAATATGATCTGCACCAAAGTCTGCATATAAGCCATCCGACAAGCCATCCCGGCCTGTAAACACATGTCCGCCGTGCCTTCCGCTTGCTTCAAGAACTACCACGTCATGCCCTTGTTTCATTAATTCATAAGCACAACATAAGCCGCTGATACCTGCCCCGCCGACAATTATTTTTTTAGCTTGGCCTCCTTTAGGCGTCGGTAGCATTTTTAAATTGTTTTCTTCAGTAAGAGTTGATGATGGGAATGTTGGCTGTTTTACCAGCGAAGTACCTAATCCGGCCAACAAAGTGTTTTTAATAAAAGATCTTCGTTTTATCATTGAATTTTGGTTTACTTCTCACCAGTAAATATACTCCGAAAACTTTTTAATCTTTACAGTCAACCAATAAAAAACCCGGATTTTTATTTTCCTTCTTAATAACGGTAACGCATAGCCTATAATAATTTTGTTTCTAAGAATTATTGAGGCTTTTGATCATGAACAGAAATATCATTCAATTCAAACAAATGAAGAATATATGGGAAGAGGGCGTCAATCGTTTGCGCAGCGCCTTTTTTTGAACCGGGAAGCGTAAGAACCAATGTGTTTTTAATAAATCCTGCAACGCTTCTTGATAACATCGCATAAGGCATTCGTTGTTGTCCGTAATTACGTGCATGTTCCATTATACCCGGAATTTCTTTTTCGATTAAAGGTGAAATGGCGTCGGGTGTTACATCACGCGAAGACAAACCGGTGCCTCCGGTAAAAATCACCAGCTCAAATTTCTTATCTGCCAATGATTTTACTATCGTTTGAATTTGATCAAAATCATCAGGAATAATCTTATACTCATTTGTGGTAATTCCAAATGTTTCCATCTTCTCAATGATGGTTTTGCCGGAAACATCTTGCTTCTCTCCTTTTGAAATACGATCGGAACAAACGATAACTGCACACTTTATTCCGGTATGATCATTTTTATTAAAATCACTTTTCCCTCCTGTTTTACTTTCCAGTTTAATGTCGGAAATCTCAACATTTTTATCAATAGGTTTCAGCATATCATACATCACCAAAGCAGTAACAGCCGCGCCATGCATCGCTTCTACTTCAACGCCGGTTTTATAAATTGTATGAACTTCTACTAAAATTTTTACCGACAATTCATGTATCTCATAAGTGATTGAAGCATATTCCACCGGCAAGGGATGGCAATCGGGGATAACATCACTTGTTTTTTTGATACCGAGCAAACCTGCTGCCCGCGCAAATTCAAACACATCTCCCTTTGGCACTTTGCGTTGCTTAATGGCATCAATCGTTTCCTGTTTGGAAACTTTTACCATTGCTGAAGCAATAGCTTTTCGTAACGAATTTTGCTTGTGTGTAATGTTTACCATTATTTATTTTCTTTCCATTGATACCCTTCACTTTCAAAAATTTCTTTTCCCCAAACAGGTAATTCTTTTTTAATCTTTTCCACTATTTCGCTGCACGCCTCAATCGCTGCTTTCCTGTGCGCAGAAGAGGTAAAAACAAACAAACTTATTTCGCCGGCTTTCACTTTTCCCAAACTGTGGTGAACATGCAAACAGGAAAGTTCATATTTTGAAAAAATAGCTTCACGTATTTCATGCATTTTTTCCAAAGCCATTTCTTCGTAAGTTGTATAGTCAATAGCAGCAACTGTTTCACCATTTATTTCATCGGCACGCACTTGTCCAAGAAAGATGCTGTGTGCACCAATATCTTTTTTAGAAGCGTGCTTTTGAATGCTTTCACTTATCAATGAAGCAGGGATGGCTCCTTCATGAAAAATATTTTTTGGTTTCCTTTTTTCCATTAGCTGTTAAATGTTTGCAAACTTAAAACTCCGTCTTTTAAACTGTATACTTTTTTTGTTTCTCCATATTGATCCAAAAGCATTTGAGCAGCGTCCAGGCTTCTCTTTCCTGTCTGACAAAAGAACACAATTTTATTTTCTGCTATCTTTTCAATTTCATTTTGAAAATTCGAAAGAGGTATTTTTTTATGATGAAAATCAACTTCCGGTTTTTCACCTGCTTCACGAACATCAACAACCAGCACCTCTTTTTCATCCAGCATTTCCCTGAACTGTTTATGATTAATTACATTAATTTTTTGGTCAGGCGTACATAACCAATCATAGTTTGTTTTTCTGAATTCATTTTCATTAGAGGGCACATGATACGCTTCTTTGTTTCCAGTAATTTCTATCAAGTAAGATTGGTTATTCAGCGCATTAAAAATCAGTAAGTGGTTGATCAAAGGATCACCAATTCCTGTCAACAATTTTATTGCTTCATTCGCCTGCATCGTCCCTATAATACCGGTTACCACACCAAGTACGCCCTCTTCAGAACAATTAAGAATTTCTTCTGCCGGCGGTTGAGGAAAGAGATCACGGTAATTGCATGTTACATTTTTTTTATCGGCTACATTAAAAACCGCAACCTGCCCTTCAAACTTTGAAACAGATCCATAAACCAACGGTTTATTTAATAAAATGCAGGCATCATTCAACAAATATTTTGAAGGAAAATTATCGGTTCCATCAATGATCACGTCATATTTTTCAAGAATATCAATCGCATTTTCATTGGTCAGTCTTTGATGGTAAGAAATAATTTTCACTTCTGGATTCAGCTCATTTATTTTCTTTTTTGCTACCTCCACTTTTAGCTGTCCAACATCTTCAGTAGAAAATAAAACCTGGCGCGGAAGGTTGCTCAACGCAACAAAATCATCATCTGCAATACCAATAGAACCTGCGCCTGAAGCCGCTAAATATAATAAGGCAGGGCAGCCTAACCCTCCGATTCCTACAATTAATATTTTTGAACCGGCTAATTTTTTTTGCCCAATTTCACCAAATCCTTTTAAAGTAATCTGCCGGCGGTATCGTTCATTTTCATTCATAATTATCCTCCGGAAAAGGGCGGCAACAATGCGATCTCCGCATTTTGAGTTAATGAAAGGTTTTCGTGAATTATTTTTTTGTCTACGGCAATCACAAAGGTTTTTCCAGATAATGCAGGATATGAATCAATCAATCGATTTTTTAATTCGTTGACATCTGCTGCATTTTCAATATTGATATTTTCTCCTTTAAAAATATCCGTTAACTGTCCGAAAACTTTAATGTTCATTCTGTAAAATAATTAAACGGGTAATAAATGTACTTCAACTTCATCACTTTCTTTTACCACTTCAGTTTCTTCATCAAACACAATTAAACAATTGGCTTTTGCAAAAGAACGCAATTGAAAAGAAGCCTGCGATGGCAGGATTGTTACGTTTCCATTCTCATAAAACCCTTTCAAAAAATGTGTTAACCCGGCTTTTTTTGAATAGGTATTTTGCAAAGTTGCTTTTATTTTTTTAATCGAATTTCCCCTTCCCGTCATTTTTTCTACTGCCGGCAAAACATATTCATAAAAACAGGTAAGCACAGAACCGGGATTGCCCGGCAAACCGAAAACCACTTTATTTTCTTTTGTGCCAAAAAACAAAGGCTTTCCGGGCTTCTGTTTTATTTTATGAAAATGTTTTTCTACTCCGCATTTCACAGTAGCCTGTAAAACAAAATCATAATCACCCACGCTGATGCCTCCGGTCAGTAAAATCAAATCACTTTTTGTCAATGCATTGTTCAATGCTGATGTTACAACTTCGGGTTCATCTTCAGCATATATTATATCAAGGTTATCAATTCCTGCTTCTCTAAGAGCAGTAGCCAAAGAAACTGAATTTGATTCATAAACCTGCCCAAATAAAAGTTCATTTCCAGGTGGTTGCAACTCATTACCTGTGATGATAATGCTGATAACAGGCGTTGGATAAACAGAAGCTTCTGCAACACCTATCGCAGCTAAAAATCCAAGTGCAGCAGGAGTTATAACGGTGTCTGCTTCCAGCGCAATTTCGGCGGATTTAATTTCAGCGCCTTTCTCACGTACATGATCTCCCTTTTTTAAATCTGCGGCTTTTATTACAATATTTCCATCTTCAATAATCACTTTTTCCTGCATCACCACAGTATCGGCATTGGCCGGTAAAGCGGCCCCGGTAAAAATTCTTGATGCGTGCCCGGGGCTGAGAAAATATGAATTACCATCTCCTGCAGCAATCTTGTTTTGTATCCTTAATGGAAGATCTTTCTCCTTAAATTGAATGGCGTAACCATCCATAGAAGATTGTGCAAAAGCAGGAATGTCAAATTTCGCATACACATCACCGGAAAGAGTTAAACCTGCCATTTGTTGCAAGGGCAAAACTTGTGGTTGCAGTAAACCAACTTTTTCTTCTATTTTTTGTTTTGCTTCTTTAACTGAAATCATTGTTGTAGATATTAGCCGCCAATGGTAATCATACTTCTGTTATGAATCAGCTTAGCTTCCACAGCTTCAAGATTGCTTGTGAATTGGCCACCCAATTCTTTTGCTTTGCCTTTAATATTTTCTGCAATGAGCGGTAATATATTATCACCGTTCCTGAAAGGAGTAAGAAGATCAGTTTCGCCATCAGAAAAAAGACAATTTTTTAATTTTCCATCTGCGGTTAACCTCATACGGTTACAGCCTTCGCAAAAGGGTTTTGTCATGGTGCTGATGATGCCAAAACTGCCTTCATGTCCTGGAATCATATATTTTTTTTCTGTGTCATTTTTCTCACCTTTCTGTGAAAAAAATTCAAACTGTTTTCCGATAGTCTGCAAAATTTCATCCATAGAAACTACTTTATTGCTCGTCCACCGGTTACCTGCAAAGGGCATAAACTCTATGAAGCGTACATGAACCGGAATCTTTTTTGTCCATTTAATAAAATCAACAATTTCACTATCATTAAAATCTTTCATCACCACTACATTAATCTTTACTGTAAACCCATTATTGATGAACGTTTCAATGTTTTGTTTTACGATTAAAAATTGATCGCGTCTTGTAATAAACTTAAATTTTTCCGCACTCAAAGTATCCAGGCTGATATTGATCGAATGAATTTGAGATGCTTCCAGCACGTCTCCAAATTCGTGAAGTCTCGTACCATTGGTGGTTACAGCCAGCTGAACCCCTAATGACGAAAGAGATTGGATAATTTTTCCCGCATCTTTTCTTACAAACGGTTCACCACCCGTAAGCCTGATTTTTTTAACGCCGTTTTCCACAAAAATTTTAGCGATTGCAAAAATTTCATCCTGCTGCATCAACCTGGAAGCCGGAGTAAAATCATATTCTTCTTCAGGCATACAATAAAAGCAACGAAGGTTACACATGTCCGTCAGAGATATCCTCAAATAATCATGCACACGATTGAAACTATCAATAATCATCTTTTAAATTTATCATTTACAATTTACGCAAAAAAGCAGTCGCACCTTTAAAAGAAACGATTATTTCAGTACCCTTTTGCAAATCCCTAACATCCGTTTCACTGCAATTGATGGTAATAACCTGCTCTCCGGCAAGTATCAACGCACGGTATTCATTACCTGCTTTTTCAGAAGATAAAAAAACACCCTTTAATGAAGATGGCTCGTTCAATTTATTGAGAAAAATTTTCGATGGAGACTGGTATTGTTGCACCATTCCATTTTCAAGATGGATCGTTTTGGAAGTAAGTTTTACAATTTCATTAATGTCATGGCTTACAATAATTGCTGTCACTTTAAACTCTGCATGAATCGCCAGCAGCGTTTGTTGAAGATTCGAACGCATCTCGTTATCAATGGCTGATAAAGGTTCATCGAGCAATAATAATTTGGGTTTTCGCGCAATAGCCCGTGCCAGTGCAACACGCTGTTGCTGCCCACCGGATAGCATTTGAATTCTTTTATTGCGCAAGCCGCCAAGGCCAGTTACTTCCAGCAGTTCATCAATAATTTTTTTTGAATCATTTTTTCCCAAAGCATACAAAATATTTTGCTCCACGTCCATATTGGGAAAAAGGGCGTAATCCTGGAACACAAAGCCAACAAGTCTTTGTTGCGGAACCACGTTTATTTTCTTTTCACTATCAAACCAAATTTCATCTTTCACTTTTATTATTCCTGAATCTGGCTGCATAAATCCGGCAAGCATTCTTAACAATGAAGTTTTGCCTGCGCCTGAAGGCCCATATAAACTGATAAAAGCACCGTCTTCAATTTCACAATTCACATCAAGTGTAATGGATCCTTCTGCTGCATGCAATTTTTTTTGTAGGGAAAAATGCGTCATAATATTTTAACTTCCTGCAACTTACGGTTTGATAAATAAAGTAAAAATAAAATGATTACAGAAATGCCGACAAGAACGGCGGCATATACATTGGCGTTGTGATAATTTAAGGCTTCTACTTCATCGTAAACAGCGATGGAGGCTACATTTGTCCTGCCGGGAATATTTCCACCAATCATCAGTACCACACCAAATTCCCCGATCGTATGGGCAAAAGTGAGCACAATTCCTGTAAGTAAAGAAGGTTTAATGTTTGGCAATAATACCTTAAATAAAGTCTGTTTTTTTGTTTTGCCTAAAGAATAAGAAGCTTCTTCCAAACTTGCAGGCAGTGAAGCTAACCCTGAAAGAATAGGATGCACCATAAAAGGCAAACTGTAAATAACTGAACCGATCAACAATCCTCCAAAAGAAAAAGCAAGCCTGATATCAAAATAGTGTTCAAGCCATTTTCCAAAAGTACCGGCAGGACTGAAGGCAAGTAATAAATAAAACCCGATAACAGTGGGTGGTAATACCAAAGGCAAACTCACCACCACTTCTGCAATCGTTTTAAAAATATTTTTTTTGTATGAAAGCCAGCGGGCAACCGGTATTGATATAAGGAATAAAATGAGGGTAGTAAGAAAAGCCAGCTTAAGGGTTAAAAATATCGGGGCAGTTTCGATCATCCTTTTTTAATTTATGTAGCCATATTTTTTATAAATATCCTTCGCATTTTCAGAAAATAAAAATTCGTAAAATTTTCTGGCAGATGAAGAATGATTTTGAATGCCATATTTTAAGAGAACCGCTGCCTGCAAAATCGGCGGATAATCGTCTTTGTTCAATTCGATCCATCTTCCTTTATTTTTCATTTGATCAGAAAGCACAACCGCTTTTGCAGTAAAACCAACATCCGCATTTCCGGTTGCAATAAACTGGCTGGTTTGAGAAATACTTTCTCCATACACCAATTTATTTTTCACTTTATCAAATAGGCCAACCTTTTTTAAAATCGCTTCGGCGGCACTTCCATACGGAGCAATTTTAGGATTAGCAATAGCAATACTTTTGATATTACCCGACAGTAAAAACCGGAGATCATTTTGCGGTTGCAATCCGTCTTTTGTAGTCCACAGCACCAACGCACCTCTTGCATAAACTTTTGGTTTCTCTGCTGCAAAATGATTCTGGTACAAATTTTCAGGATATTTTGTATCTGCTGAAATAAAAACATCAAAAGGCGCTCCCTGCATAATTTGCCTGGTTAAATTTCCCGAAGCACCGATCACTGCATCTACCCGGATATGATAGGTTTTTTCAAATTCAATTTTCAATTCCCGGAAAGCATATTGCATATTTGCGGCTACGGCAACCGTTATCTTTTGCTGCTGTGCAAATGAAGTAGCAGAATGAAAAAGAAAAAAAGGAATCAGCCAACTAAGCAGTCTTCGTTTCATAGATTTTGATTCTTTAAAAGTTCTTCGTAATCTTTTTTGGTATCCACATCAATCTTACCTTTTTCAAAATCGACCGAAGCTACATCGTTCCTGTATTTTTGTAAAATACTTTTTGCTCCATGATCTCCTTCAAGCTTCAGCAATTCATCAAAATATTTTTTATCAAAAAGGCATGGTGTTCCTAAAGTATCAGCATAAGAACAGGCAACTATTTTTTTGCCACTTTTCTTTTTTTGATCAACCAACTCCCTGAATAAATTGGATGAAATATAGGGCTGGTCGCAAACAGCAAAAAGACAATTCTGCATTTCTTTAAAATTAGCAAGCGCTTTTTCCAGGCCGGCTTTTATGGAAGAAGCTATTCCGCTCTCCCACTCTTCATTTATAACCATTTCTTCCTCTATACTTCTGATCTTAACCTTGATTGAATCTGCATTTGCACCCAACACTACGATTACAGGCATTAAAGATTGATGAGCTTCTTTAATTGTGTGTGTTAACAAAGGTTCATCCTGGTAAAGCAACAATTGCTTTGGTTTTTGCATTCGTGATGATGCACCGGCAGCCAAAATAACAATTACATTTTCATTCATTTTTAAAAGGTAAAAAAAATAATTGATTTTAATTGTAATGTAATGGTCGCCAAATTAAAAATTGTGGTTATTTGTTGGGTTACTGAATTATTAAAATTATCCGCCGTGGGCGGTGTCCTCCACCGCCCACAAGAAGCACGGCAAAGCGACAATTTGGAATGCACGCAATTTTTATCAAATTAAAATTTGTGATTTTTGTTGATTTACTGCATAGTTGAAATGTTTTTTTACGATAAATCTTTGATTTAAACTTATTGTCAGGTCAATAACTACCCATCCCCGGAAGGTAGATTTGAATTGTCATTGATCTGCTCTTTATCTTTTTTAAATACGAGTTTTCCAAACTTCCAGGTAAAATTAATTCCGATAGAACGAAAAGGAATCGTACGTGTTTGGTTAATGGTAAAATCAGGACCAAAGACTTTTGTTTTCAGAACCAGATCTTTATGAAAAAGATTGGAAGCAGTAAGCGCAAGGCTTCCTTTTTTATTCCAGAATTGTTTGCGAATCGCAAGACTGTAAGTAGTAAAAGACGGATAGCTTCCTTGTGCCTGGTGCCTTGCAGACCTGAAGTTTCCGAAAAATTCTGCTACCATCGTATTTGAAAACCGGTAATCGGCATTCAGATTAACGTGATAATTAAAGCTGTTATAATTGTAACCCTTATCGATAGTGTTTATCGTATGTCTTTCATAGAAAAACAGGTTCGTTCTCAGATCGAGTTTGGAAAAGAATTTTGCAGAAGCAAAGAGATTAAGTCCATAATTATTTTCACGCCCGATGTTCTGTCTTGTACTTACCGCCACATCTGTATAGGTAGTATCGCCCACCTGGTAGGAAGGATAATAAACAATATAATCCTGGATGTCATGCTCATTGATCCGGTAGAATAAATTGACCATAAAAGAGCCAACTTTATCAACATCAACATTATAACCTAACTCATACCGCTTTCCTGTTTCGGGCGAAAGGTGAATATTACCAGTTGATAAATTTTTAGGATCAGCCGTGTTGATAAATGGATTTAAATCCCTGTAATCGGGTCGTTCGATCCTTTTGGTGTAGCTCAGTTTTATTTGTGAATTTTCGCTTGTTTTTTTATAGAAAAAAATTGACGGGACAAAAGTGTTATATCCCGGTACTTTTTGCTGTTGCTGCGCATCCGAATAATAAGAATTGATTTCCGTACGCTCATAACGTTCCCCGATTTTTGCATCATATAATTTGAAAACAGGAAAGGTAAGTTCACTATAAAATGCATAAACTTTCTGGTGATAGCCAAGATTGTCGGATAAATAATTATTGATGCTATAATTTCCCGAACCATTTAATTTCAATACCTGCGAATTACTCGTAATATCATAAAGGCTTAGTTTGCTTCCTACGCCGAGAAGAATGTTCTTTTTAAAAGGCTGTGTATAATCAACCCTTATCTCCGTTTCTTTTTCGGTACCGGGATTATTTCCTTTAGTACTGTAATAAAGTGAATCCTGCGGAAGAAGATACTGATAATTGTTATCCGTCACATTGCGATTGCCCATGCTTGTATTAACGGCGAGGTCTAATTCCTGGTCTTCTTTTTTAAATGTTTTTTTATAATTAAGACTTGCGTCTACATTATGGAAATGGAAGTGGTGATCAGAATTGAGAGAATTTTCAATGTCAGCTAACAAGGCGCCATCAGGAGATTTGGTTTGCTGTAACTGGTTAGTTACACCCGAACTGATGTGGCCGAAATTTCGATAAGAAATATTTCCCGAAATCCCGTTAAACTTATTGATGTCCCAATCAAATCCAAGTCCTGAACTATACCCGCTCCTTTTATCATTGGCCGAAGAAGCCTGGTTAAGGAAAACATTATTATTGGCAGTGGTATCATTAGTTACCCTTTCTGAATTGGAAAGAGTCGTGGTTTTCAACCTGGCATTGCCGCTGATGTAAGCATTCATTCCAAAACTCCCCTTTCGTGCATTGAAGTTAAATGAACCATTTTCAGTTCTTGTTCCGCCTGTAAGTGATAAATTCCCATTTACGCCTTGCGAATTATTTTTCTTAAGAATGATATTGATAATTCCACCAAGGCCTTGTGCATCATATTTGGCGCCCGGTGTGGTGATCACTTCTATACTTTTTATCTGGTTTGCAGGTATAGCCTGCAGCACATCGGCAATATCACTTCCGAAAGCTGCTGAAGGTTTTCCATTTATCAAAAACCGAATGCTTGAACTTCCGGCCAGTGTTACATTTCCATCTACATCTACAGAAACCTGCGGAACCTTTTTCAATACATCCGTTGCCACACCCACTTGCGAGGTGACATCCTGTTCGGCATTAAAAACCAATTTATCAATTTTATTTTCTATTATTTTGGGCTGGCCTGATATGGTAATATTTTGGAGTGTTGTGGCTTTTGGTTGCAAAACGATTTCGTTCACGTTGGCAACAGGGTGATCTTTATCAACAGTGATATTATACAACGCATGTGCTTTGTAGCCTATAAATTCTGCAAGCAGTTTGTAAGTGCCACCGGAAATATTATCAACTACAAAGTTTCCTTTGTGATCAGAAACGGCCCCGTTGACCGGCTTTGTGGCACCGGTGGGGAAAATAGAAATCGTCGCATATTCTAACGGGTGATTAGTAACCGAATCTATCAATTTTCCTTTGATTTTAAAACCGGCATTACCGGTTTTTTGGGCTAAAAGAGATAAATTCAGGAGGCATAAAAGGGTAGGTAAAAGTATTTTCTTCAAAATCAGAAATTTAAATGGGCGCTAAAGGTATTTTCAGATTCTGTAGGAAAGTTGGAGAAATAAATAATTAACTTTCCTTTTTTCTGTAAAGCTGCGAGTAGTCCTGGTTTAGACACCGGCAAGTGAATTCTCACCGTTACCTGCAGGGAATCGCTCACGACACAACCGGCATCGTCGCTCGCTTGAATAAAACGCAATGATGAGGTTCAAATACTTTTTCATCTCCCCTGTGAGACTAAAAAAAAGATTTTACTTCTCATCACATGGTATTCCAATTTGCATAAAATAATTTTGCAATTAATACAAAGTTGAGAAATTGTTCATACGGAAGCTGAACGAAAACTTGTTCATTCACAAAGTCAGGCTATTTAATCATATTTTTCTCATCCGGGAAGACAATTTTTGGCCGGAAGACTTTCGCCTCTTCGAAAGGCATTGAAGCGTAAGATATAACGATAATAATATCGCCTACAGCACCTTTACGTGCGGCCGGGCCATTCAGGCAACAGATACCACTCCCCCTTTTTCCGGTTATCAGGTAGGTTTCCAGGCGTTCCCCGTTATTAATATTGACGATCTGTACCTTTTCATTTTCGATCATTCCGGCCGCTTCCATCAGATCTTCATCCAGGGTAAGACTACCCACATAATTCAAACTGGCTTCGGTCACCACTACGCGATGTACTTTAGATTTAAGCACCTCAATATGCATACTTGTATTTTTTAGGCGGTAAATGTACAAAACGAATATAAGAGAGCAAAGAATAGTACACTGCGATGAAGTTAGGGTGAAGATCCTGATGGCATCAACCCGGGCAGGTATTTTAAAATTGAATTTCATTTCGCAAGCACTTCCATCTTTCCTTTCTGCCGTCACAGTTCTTTAATTTTATTTTCGGCTTCTTCAGTTGTTATCTAAATGTATTTATAAAAACCTTTCACATTTTTATGCCTGCCTATTTTCATGATTAATTCAACTGGTGTGCCTGCTAAAAATTCGTTTGTACAAAGAACCTCTCCAGGTTTGCGAATTAATCCAGGCATATTTTGGCTTGGTTACCTGGATATCTTTATGTCCTTTATTATACCAAAATTCTATCTCAGTATTGATTCCTGCCAGCCTCACAATATTTTTGACGAGGGATTATAATTGATTCATTCTAAGAATTGTCATTGCAAAAAAGGTCATTTATCCCGGTCATTTGTTAACTTACTCCCTGATTTCATTATAATAGAAATCGGATACCTTATGAGATGCTTAAATTTTTTTTCCGGGCTATGCAAGCTAATCTGCCTTCCTTTTTGGATTGGCTTATTGATACCATCACTTTCTGTTTTTGGCCAGGGCGAATATTATCACTTTTCGAAACTGAATACTTACAATGGCCTTTCACACAACCAGGTCAATGCAATACTAAAAGATTCCGACGGCTTTTTATGGTTTGGCACCATGTCCGGGCTCGACCGATATGATGGTTATTCCTTTAAAATCTTCCGTAAGAGGTCTAACGATAGTTCGTCGCTAACCGATAATAATATTCTTTCGCTTTCCGAACTTCCAAATGGAAAAATGTGGGTCATGACAGGGGCAGGTGCTTGTATATATAATTCCGGTACAGAAAAATTTGACGCTGATTATAATAATTATCTGCACTCGCTGGGACTCCCTTCAGGGCCTGTCAGCAATATTGTAAAAGGAAACAACGGAAGATACTGGTTTCTTTATGAGAACCTTGATCTCTACATGTATTCTGATAAGGATAAAAGGGTGAAATTATTTAACAATAATCCCGCTTTCAATTCGAATGCAAAAATTGCTTCCTTCAAAGAAACAAAGGACGGAAAACTATGGATAGTTTATCAAAATGGATTTTTGCAGGAAAATGATATAAAAGCCAATAAGATTATTTTTTCTGCCACTACTTTACAGAAATTGACCATTGGAAACATTCCATACAGTCTTTTAATCGACAAAGATGGCGATCTCTGGATGTGGTATTATATGAATGGGCTTTATCTTTTTAATCCTACCGATAGTTCAGTAAAACGCTTTAATGAAAATTCATTTCCCTCCAGGTTGAAATCGAATCTGGTCAGTCAGGTGGTTCAGGATAATAATGGTTTAATTTGGGTTGGAACGGATCACGGTGGAGTGACGCTTATAGATAAAAAGAACAATTTCAAAACAACCTATCTTTTAAACAATCCTGAAGATCCGAAAAGTCTGAGCCAAAATACCATCACTTCTTTGTATAAAGATGATATTGGAATTATATGGCTGGGAACTTACAAACAGGGAATTAATTATTTAAATAGCAATATTGTGCAATTCCCTTATTATCATCACCTGGAATCGAACCCAAATAGTCTTCCCTATGATGATGTAAACCAGTTTGTGGAAGATAATTCAGGAAATATCTGGATCGGGACCAATGGCGGTGGATTAATTTATTTCAATAGAAAAAACAACACATTTAAACGATACCTGCATGATCCAAACAACAAAAATAGCCTGAGCAGTAATGTTATTGTAAGCTTGTGTATTGATGATGAAAATATACTTTGGATTGGAACTTTCATTGGAGGCCTGAATAGGTTCGACGGAAAAAAGTTTATGCACTACAGGCATGACGATTCGGATTCTGCAAGTTTGGCGAATGATAATATCTGGAAAATTTTTGAAGACAGGGAGCAAAATTTATGGGTAGGTACCCTGGGAGGGGGATTAGATCTTATGTATAGAAAAAGCGGCCGGTTTAAGCATTATCAAAATAAACAGCAGCCCCCCGTTATTCTTACTTCCAATGATATTAATGACATGCTCGAGGATAATAAGGGAAATTTATGGATAGGTACTGACAATGGTATTACTGTTTGGAAGGAAAATGGTACCCATGCCGTTTTTTACCAGCATTCTAATGATAAAAAGAGTTTATCCAACAACAATGTAATATGTATTTCAGAAGATAGTAAAGGAAGAATTTGGGTTGGAACTACTGAAGGTTTGGATTTATTTAACGAGCAGACTAAAAATTTCCAAACATTTACGATGGCTGACGGTTTACCCGATAATATGATTTTGAATATTCTTGATGACGATCATCAAAGCCTTTGGATATCCACTCCCAACGGGTTATGTAACGCTATTCCTGAAAAAAAAGAAAACGGTATTGTTCTCTCAGTGATCAATTATGATGAATTGAACAATCTGCAGAACCAGGAGTTTAATAGCAAGGCAGCATTTAAAACACGCGGTGGGAAATTGATTTTTGGTGGCCCATCGGGCTTTAACATTATTAATCCATCCAAAATAAGTAAGCCCGTTTACCATACGAAAATCGTTTTTACAGATTTAGAGATATTAAATAAAAAAATTGAACCCGGAGAATTGGTTAATAATCGAGTCCTGCTTCAACGATCTTTATCGCAGCTTCAAGGTATAGATCTGCTATATAAAGAAAACGTTTTTTCTATTGAATTTGCTTCTTTGGATTATGCCAATAGCACCCGGGATAAATATGCCTATATGCTAAAGGGCTTTAACACAGACTGGTTGTATGCGGATGGTAACCAACGAAGCGCCACTTACACAAATCTCGATCCTGGCCATTATACTTTTAGAGTAAAAGTTTTGAACAGTGAAGGTTTGTGGAGTGATATTAAAGAACTGCAGATCAATATTAAGCCACCATTTTGGCGAACACCTCTTGCCTATATTATATACATACTGATGGTAGCTGCCTTACTAATACTTATTCGGCGTATCACGTTAGATAGAATACACATGAGTTATGAAGTGGCTCATCAGCGAAGGGAAGCAGAAAGGGCTCACGCTCTGGAACGTTTAAAGACAAAATTTTTTACGAATGTAAGTCATGAGTTTCGAACTCCCCTTAGCCTGATCATTGCTCCGTTGGAAAGAATTATTAAGCAAGCCGAAGATGAAGAACAGAAAAAGCAGCTAAACCTTGTACAGCGCAATGCAAAACGGTTATTGAGTCTGGTAAACCAATTGCTCGACTTCAGAAAAATGGAAGTGCAGGAAATAAAATTGCACCCCTCAATAGGCGACATTATCCGGTTCAGTAAGGATATTACCAACTCTTTTTTGGATATTGCGGAAAAGAAAAATATCCGGCTTTCATTCTCTTCCAATATAGACAGCCTGGAAATTTATTTTGATAAAGATAAAGTTGAGAAGATCCTCTTCAACCTGTTTTCAAATGCTTTTAAATATACCGACGACAATGGCAGCGTGAGTATTAATCTTAACTATGATCCACCGGAAAAGAATGAATCTGACGGAACGCTAGTAATGGAAGTTAAAGATACCGGGATTGGTATTCCTGCCGATATGCATGAGAAGGTTTTCGAACGTTTCTTTCAAACCGATGTTCCGGAAAGTATGGTGAACCAGGGTACGGGTATCGGTCTTGCCATCACCAAAGCATTCGTTAAATTACATAATGGTATCATCACTCTGAAAAGCGAACCTGGCCAGGGAACGTGTTTCACCGTTTTACTTCCTGCAAAAAAGATTTACGATGCTCCTTCAATAATGGCCACCAATCCAATACCTGAAGAAGAAACCGAGCAGATAATGGCCGAAGCAGGACAAAAGAGCAGTAAGAAGAAAACAATACTTGTGGTGGAAGACAGTGAAGACCTTCGCTTTTATTTAAAAGACAACCTGAAAGGACAATATAAGATTGAAGAAGCTACCAATGGAAAAGAAGGTTGGGAAAAAATAAAGTTATTGAATCCTGATCTTGTGGTGAGCGACATTATGATGCCTTTAATGGACGGTGTGGAATTGGCAAGGAAAATCAAATCAGAAATGCTCACTGCCCACATTCCCGTCATATTGCTTACTGCCATGGGAAGTGAGGAAAAACAATTGGCTGGCTTTAAAGCAGGGGTGAATGATTACATTACCAAACCCTTTACTTTTGAAATTTTGGCTTCACGGATCAGAAACTTGCTGGCACAGCAGGAATTATTACATAAGAGGTTCCAAAAACAACTTGAAGTCAATCCCCGGGAGGTAACCATCACTCCTGTTGACGAGAAATTCCTTAAGGAGGCTTTGGAAGTTGTAGAGAAAAACATAGATGTCCCTGAGTTTTCTGTTGAAGATTTCAGCCGCGACATGTATATGAACCGTGTAACACTATATAGAAAAATTCTTTCGCTTACCGGCAAGACGCCAATTGAGTTTATCCGGTCGATTCGTTTAAAAAGAGCAGCGCGGTTATTGGAAAAAAGCGGGCTAACCGTTGCTGAAATTGCCTATGAGGTAGGCTTCAATAACCCAAAGAACTTCACGAAATTTTTTAAAGAAGAATTTAAGATATTACCTTCCCAATATGCTTCCACGAAAAATAAAAAAGAGACTTAAAAGTTTCTTTACTGTGGAATTAACACTCAAAACTTCATTTTTGCAACATTTTGTAGAGTAGTTTGCAACATTTCAGTACCCTCTCTTAAGCAAGACAGCTATAGTTTTACAGCATTCAATCATTTTAACGAATGCTGTATATGAGATTAGGATTGTTATTGTTTAATTTCCTCTTTTTTACTGCTTTTAATCTTTTAAAGGCAGAACCTCCAACCTATATTCAAACAGAAGACGGAGTGATTGTTTTTACGGATCCGGCTTTTACAGGCATATCCAACGCCGTTAAACTCGAAGTTATTTCAGATAATATCATAAGAGTTATAGCAGTACCGGGAAAGGTATTTCCTGCCACTGAAAGCCTGGTTACTGTTTACAGTAAAAAGCCGGATCTTTCCTGGAACACTATTCCCTCTAAAGAGAGCCTGACGCTCAAAACAAAAAAAATAGCAGCCATAGTCGACCTGAAAACAGGCGCTGTTACGTTCAGGGACCTTAATGGTAAATTAATATTAACCGAAAAGCCAATACGCGGACGAAGTTTTCTATCTGCGGTATTTGATGGCAACCGTTGTTATCATATTACCCAGACTTTTCAAACTACTGCTGATGATGCGTGGTATGGCCTCGGGCAGCACCAGGATGGCATCATGAACTACCGCGGTCAGCAGGTTAGTTTCTTCCAAAACAATACAGAGGTGGCGATTCCATTCCTCGTGTCATCTAAAAACTATGGAATACTGTGGGACAATTATTCACTTACAAAAGCGGGGGATGTGCGGCCACTTCATCCTCTTTCTTCACTTCAGCTTTTTTCAAAAGAAGGAGAGCAGGGATGGCTCACTGCATCTTACGCAAATGATAAGAATAAACCAGGGAACGTAATCACCAAAAGAGCTGAAGACTGTATTGATATGGAATTTCTCGGAGATTCAAAAATAAAACTACCAGCAGAGTTTACGCCTGCTTCCGGCATGGTTACATGGGAAGGAAGTATTGCAAGTGATCTTTCAGGGCTTCATCAATTCCACTTCACATTTGGAGGGACATTAAAAGTATGGCTCAATGGAAACCTTGTATTGGATCGTTGGCGCAAGGCGTGGAATCCCGCACCCGCATTGATTCCTTTCAACACTAAAAAAGGAGAAAAAATTCCCATTAAAATTGAATGGACTCCCGAGGGAGCTGAATCTTACCTTTCCTTAAAATGCCAGGAGCCATTAAGCAAGGAACAGGAAAACGCTTTTAGTTTTTCTTCAGAGGCGGGGCAGCAGGAAGACTATTATTTCATTTATGGCAATAATATAGATCAGGTAATTTCAGGTTATCGTACACTAACCGGTAAGGCTCCAATTGTACCAAAATGGGCTTTGGGATTCTGGCAAAGCCGCGAAAGATACAAAACCGAGGATGAAATTCTTTCTACTGTCATTCAATTCAGGAAGAGAAAAATTCCTATAGACAATATCGTTCTTGATTGGAACTATTGGAAAGAAGCCGACTGGGGAAGCCAGGATTTTGACGAAACCCGGTTCCCTTCTCCGGACAGCATGATTAACGTGTTGCATAAAAAATTCCACACACACATCATGATCTCCGTGTGGCCAAAATTTTACGAAGGCATACCAATTTACAATGAGTTCTATAAAAACGGCTGGCTTTATAAGAGAAATATTGCCGACAGGCAAAGAGACTGGATTGGCAAAGGTTATGTTTCTACCTTCTATGATGCCTTTAACGCGAATGCACGAAAAGGTTTCTGGAACCTGGTTAACGAAAAACTTTACAGTAAAGGAATTGATGCCTGGTGGATGGATGCCAGCGAGCCGGATATCGTTTCCAACGTTAGTCCGGAAGAAAGAAAGTTATTGATGACGCCTACCGCTTTGGGAAGTTCGGCTGAATTTCTAAATGCTTATCCATTAGAAAATGCAAAAGGAATTTACGAAGGACAGCGGCTGACGGATCCAAATAAAAGAGTTTTTTTACTGACACGCTCAGCCTTTGCTGGTTCTCAGCGCTATGCTGCAAGTGTATGGAGCGGTGATATAGGTTCTACTTGGCAGGATATGAAAAATCAAATAGCTGCAGGAGTCAATTTCTCCATGTCGGGGCTGCCCTACTGGACTATGGATATTGGCGGTTTTGTTGTACCTGAAAAATTTGAAAAGCCCGATTCAGCAAGTTTAGCGGAGTGGAGAGAGTTGAATACCCGGTGGTACCAGTTTGGCGCATTTGTACCCTTGTTCAGATCACATGGGCAGTTTCCTTACCGCGAGATATTCAACATTGCCCCTGAAACCCATCCTGCTTATCAAAGCTTTCTCTATTACGACAAACTGCGATACAGACTGCTGCCTTATATCTATTCATTAGCTGGTGCAGCTTATTACGATAACTATACCATCATGCGTGGATTGGTGATGGACTTTGCAGCAGATACCGCCGTATTAAATATCAATGATCAATATATGCTCGGGCCTTCTTTGCTGGTCAACCCTGTCTGTAAGTATAAACTGCGAAGCCAGTCAGTGTATTTACCCAAAAGCGCGGGATGGTATGATTTGTATTCGGGAAAATGGTATGCGGGCGGACAAAAAATTGTTGCGGATGCTCCTTATGAGAGAATGCCGGTTTTTGTAAAGGCAGGCTCTGTCATTCCTTTCGGTCCATCGCTCCAATACACTTCTGAAAAGCCTGCCGACACAATTTCGCTGCATGTTTACACCGGTGCTAATGCTTCTTTCAATTTGTATGAAGACCAGGGTACCAATTATAATTATGAGAAAGGTGAATACACAACCATCCGGTTTTTTTATAGCGAACAAACAAAAAGCTTGGTTATCGATAAACGAAAAGGTGCTTTCGATGGGATGTTAAAAGATAGAGTTTTCAAAATTATCTGGATAGATAAAAATAAAAATATTGGATTAGATACGCAAAGTAAAACCGATGCTTTAGTAAAATATTATGGAGAAAAAATTCTTATAAAACACAATTGAAATATTCTAAACTATGTATTCATATTTAATAATCACTAATTGTTTCCAATGAAAAAAATAAAAATTTCGAAAAGGACAGCCAGGGTGCTGGGAGCGCTCTTGTTTTTCCTGGTTATGGGCCTGCAAGGCTTTTCGCAAACTGCTGCCCGGAAAATTACAGGTAAAGTTGTCAATAAAACCACAGGAGAACCCATATCGGGGGCGAGTATTTCCGTAAAAAACACGTCAAACGCGACCCTCTCTGATATGGGAGGTCATTTTGCCATTACTGCAAAAACCGGCGAAACGATCGTCGTTAGCTTCACAGGGTTTATCGCGCAAAGCTTTGAGGTAGCTGCCTCTACTGAAAATCTACAGGTTCAGCTTGCTGAAGACTATAACAGGTTGAACGATGTGGTAGTGATCGGCTACGGGGTTCAACAGAAGAAACTGGTGACCGGAGCTACTTCGCAGGTAAAAGGGAAAGACCTTGCCAAGCTAAACACGACAAATGCTTTGCAGGCATTGCAGGGTCAAGCGGCCGGCGTAAACATTACTTCTACGTCAGGGCAACCCGGCGGTGGCTTTAAAGTAAATATCCGTGGCGTAGGAACTATCGGAAATGCAAATCCGCTTTATGTGGTAGACGGTGTTATCACCAACGATATTACCTATTTAAACAATTCAGACATTGCTTCGGTTGATATTTTAAAAGATGCTGCATCATGCGCCATCTATGGTATCAACGGGGCAAATGGTGTTGTCCTGATCACTACCCGGAGCGGAAAAATGGGGAAAAAGAACGGAGAAATTTCTTTTGACGCTTATTACGGCGTTCAAAACATTGGCCGTAAACTGCCTTTATTAAATGCGGAACAATATGCTACCATGCAAAATGAAGCAGCCCTTAATAGTGGTAAATCGCCTCTTTTCACGCAGGCACAAATTGACGCACTGGCGCTCGGAAGCAAAGATTTGCCGGCTCACGGAACCGACTGGTTAAACCAGATGTTTTCTTCCGATGTGCCGATGCAGAATTACAACCTTTCGGCCAACGGTGGAACTGATGTATCATCTTACTCATTGGGTATGTCCTATACCGAACAGGGAGGAATAATTGGTGGTTCTAATCTTTCAGATTACAAACGCTACAACTTCCGTACAAATTCTGAACGTAAACTTTACGACGGCGCTTTGAAAGTAGGCGAACATCTCACTTTTTCATTTATTGATCAAAAAGGGGTTGCTGATGGCGGACTGTATTCCGGTAACGTTTTGGCCGGCGCTATAGGTACAAGCCCCTTATTGGCTATGTACGATGCAAAAGGCAATTATCTGAGCAGCCTTAATTCTACAGTGTATAATGGCGGAGTTTGGAACAACACTGAAGCGAATCCTTATGCGTTGATGCAATACAATAATCAGAGTGACGGGAAGACACAAAAATTGATAGGAGATGTATATGCAGAACTACAGCCCGTCAAGAATTTAAGAATAAGATCAACTTTCGGCATCAATTATTCTTCTTCAGCTAATCACAGCTATAGACCTGTGTATGATAAGTTATCAGTGTATGCTTACAATCTTTATGAAAGCATTGGCCAGGGTGGATCACAGGGATATACCTGGAATTTCGATAATACCATCAACTATGTTTTTAACATTAAAGAGCACAGATTTGATGTTTTAGCGGGTAGTTCAGTTCGGAAATACCAGGGAAGCTGGTTTAGCGGGAATAACACGGGAGCTACTTTATTCAGTTCTTTTGACCGCGGCTATCTTAGTAATTCCATGGTTACCTCTATTTCGATGAGTTCTGATACTTCTGCTGCTAACAGGCAAACCGTAACCCATGGTATGTCATTATCCGGAAATGCCAATGCAGTGTATGCACAATCTTCATTCTTCGGACGTGTAAATTATAGTTTTAAAGAAAAATATTTAGCATCTGCTATTTTCCGCGCTGATGGTTCAACCATGTTTGCTCCCGGTCATCAATGGGGATATTTCCCATCACTTTCCGCCGGTTGGATCGTAAGCAGCGAAAATTTCATGGCATCCACCGGAGACTGGTTAAACTTCCTGAAAGTAAGGGCCAGTTGGGGTTCAAATGGTAATGATGGTATTTCTGCCTTTAATTACCTTTCTTTAATCTCCTTATCAAACGCCCGATACAATTTTGGTAATGATAATACTACCTTAACCCAGGGCTCGTATCCTTCTACAATTGGCGTTGAAAGTACCAAATGGGAAACTTCCCGTCAGACTGATATAGGTATCGATGCAAGGTTCTTAAATAACAGGTTAGACATGAGTCTCGATTGGTACAACAAAACCACAAAAGACTGGTTAATTGCAGCGCCCCTGTTGGCAACTGCAGGTGTTTCCTCAAATCCGTTTATTAACGGTGGAGATGTTACCAATAAAGGAATAGAAGTTCAAATATCTTATAATGGAAACGTTGGGAGAGATTTTACCTATAGTGTTTCCGGTTCATATGCTTATAATAAAAATTTGGTAAATAATATCCCAACTGCCGACGGAATTATTCACGGTAGTACCAACAGTTTATATGTGAATGGACCTGAATTTTTCCGTGCTTCTGCAGGAAATCCTATTGGCTATTTCTGGGGTTATAAGACTGCCGGAATTTTTCAGAATGAAAAGGATGTTCTGGCATGGAGCGGTAAAAACGGACCGCTTCAACCTGGTGCACAACCGGGTGATGTGAAGCTGGTGGATCTAAATGGCGACGGTGTAATTAATGCGGACGATAAAACAAACATCGGTGACCCTAACCCACATCACGTTTTCGGCTTTAGATTTTCAGCCAATTACAAAAACTTCGATCTCTCTGTTACCACTAACGGGGTAGCCGGTAATAAAATTGTTCAGTCTTATCGTGGTCCCGGTCAGTGGGCCAACTGGACAACGGATATCCTTAGCCGCTGGCATGGTGAGGGCACTTCGAATACAATGCCACGTATAACCCAAAACAGTTCGAACTGGGTAGAATTTTCAGATCTCTATATTCATGATGGAAGCTATCTGAGAGTCTCAAATATTACACTCGGGTACAATCTCGCAAAAGTTGTAAAATGGAAATACCTGAACCAATTGCGTTTATATGTAGCCGTTCAAAATCTGATCACGTTTACAAAATACAGCGGTATGGATCCTGAAGTAGGTGCCTCTTCTTATGATGCCAGTGGAACATATAGTTTTGGACAAGGTGTCGACAATGGGTTTTATCCACGTCCGAGAGTTTTTATGAGCGGCATAAATATTATTTTCTAATTGCAAAAAAACATAATCATGAAACGATATATAATTATCATTGCTGCAATAATGACATTTACTTCGTGTAAGAAATTTCTTACGACCGAACTAACTGATGCAGTACAAACCAACATCACCTATTATAAAACACCTTCAGATGCATTTACTGCGCTGACAGGATGTTACAATGGACTTGATTTAATTTATAACAGTGATGCAATCCCTGCTGAATTGGAAGTTTTTTCTGATAATAGTTTCGGAGGTACGGGAGCTTTTGACGGGTATGGATGGGAAATGATCGATGAATTTGACAAAAACGTTTCACCTTCTGACGTTTCCTTCCATAGTTCGGGATGGAAATCGTATTACCAGGCCATTTACCGGTGCAATGTGCTGCTCCAAAATATTGATAATGTTCAATGGGGTGACAGTATGGGGCTGAAGAAAAAATATACTGCCGAAGCTAAATTTATCCGGGCCTACTGTTATTTAGATATGGTTCGGCTATGGGAAAACATTCCTTTGATCACAACTCCTACAAGTGACAATGTACCTCAGGCGGATCCGGAAACAACGTTTACACAGATCATGAGTGATTTAAGGTATGCCAGCGATAGTCTTCCTTCAGATTCTTACACAAGTGTACCAAGCGGAAGAGTAACCAAATGGGCCGCAGAGTCTTTATTAGCCCGCGCCTATCTGTTCTATTCCGGTTACTATGGGAAATCTACGATTGGTGGCGAAACAGCTGCTACGGCTTTGGCTGCGGTCGAAGACGTAATTGCGCACAGCGGACATTCATTGGTTAGCGATTTCAACACTTTATGGCCCGCGGCTTCAACAGCCAAAAATGTTCCTTATGCAGGCGAAGAAAATCCGGAAGTTGTATTTGCAATAAAATATTCTTCAACAGACAATTGGTCCGGAGATGCTACGGGTAACAGATGGATGGTCATGGAAGGAATACGTTCGCAAAGTATTTATCCTTACCAGGCCGGATGGGGTGCATGCACCGTCGATCCTAAACTTTGGAATGCTTATGCCCCCACCGATACACGGCGTTTTGCTACTATTCTTTCTGTAAATGACGAAAACCTCCCTTACAATAAATCAAGTGATTGTCGTGAATACACAGGATATTTTCTGAAAAAATATGCTATGCTCTGTGATCAAAGCGGGACTTCTATAGTTTCTAATTTTCAGACCGGCCAGTACCAGGACTTTTTCGCCATTCGCTATTCAGATGTTTTGTTGATGGCTGCGGAGTTGGGAAGTCCCAATGCGGTAAGCTATTACAACCAGGTTCACGAAAGGGCAGATTCTTCAGCTGCTCCGGCGACGGCTGTATCCAAAGCAGATATATTAGAAGAACGCCGGTTGGAATTTGCGGGTGAAGGTATCCGCTACTGGGATCTGTTGCGCCAGGGCATTGATGTAGCTGCAGCTACTATTGCAGCAAATACAACTGTTTCAAATTTTAGTGATGGTACTGCTAATCCACCTTCTGCTTCACAATTAGAGGCAAATATCAAAGCCACCGGCGGATTTCAGCAAATACCCAGCGATCAGATTACCTTATCATCAGGTGTGTTGAAGCAAAACCCGGGTTGGTAAAATAAATTAACTACTTAAAAATATAAAAACATGAAACTTAAATTGATAATTTTAATCGCCTTCTCGGGGTCAGTGTTGCTATTTTCTTCCTGCAGGCCCAAAAATTACGAGTTGGGTAATGTACTCGATAAAAATGTATTGAAGTACACCATTGCGCCATCATCAGAAAATCCAAATAATATTATCTTAACCAGTTTGACGCCTAACGTTACTCCTGTGTGGATGACTCCTTACGGACAATCTTTACGGGTAGAGGACACTGTCAATATTCCCTTTCCGGGAACCTATAAATTTGTTTATGGAGTGGAGAGTGACGGTGGTTTTGTTCAGGCTGATACAGCTACTGTGATTATAAGTTCGCTCGATCAAAATGCGGTAAACACCCCAATGTGGATTGCTCTTACCGGTGGGTATGGACAATCAAAAACATGGGTAATGGATTTGGATGCTAATGGTGTGAGTAAATATTTCACAAGTCCATTTTACTTTGGCGGTACAGGATGGGAATGGGACCCTGCATTTAAAGATATAGGCTGGTCGGGAGTTACAGCGGGCGACTATGGTACTATGACTTTTGATTTGATTGGTGATGCACACTTTAGCTCCAATAATAAAATGTTTCCGGATTTGTCAGGAACAGGTAAATTTATGTTGTACCCGGCTACAAATCAGTTGGCAACTATTGGTGCTCAAGTTATACACGACAAAGCAGAAGGTAATAAAGTCGCCGACTGGAATGCAAAAATGACCATTAAAACGCTTACTGACAGCACAATGCAACTTATTGCTAAGGAAGATGCCAACAATTGGCTTATTTACAATTATGTCACCCAGGATTATTACAACACACATTAGTAAACTAATAAATTAACACAGAAAAGCCGGAAATGTTTCTATACGTTTTCGGTCAATTACTACTTTTCAAAAATTTCAATGAAACAAATCTTTTTTTTCCTTGCCCTGAGTTTAGTGATCATCGTGTTTTCTTTGTCGTGCAGAAAAACAGTGACCACTACTCCTGCTCCGGCAGATGTCAATCCTGATTTTACAATTTCTCCGGATTCTTTGAAGTTTCCAATTGCAGGAGCAAGCGATACGTTAACCATTACCATGAACGGAAGCCGCTGGGCGGCGGTCAGCGATCAAAGTTGGTGCACGTTATCAGCCAATAGTTCGAGCGACGGGAGTTCACAAGTAACAGTCACTGTTTCGGCAAATCCAAACATGGGCGACCGCACAGCCACGCTTACATTTGCGATGGATACTAAAACGGTGAAATATGTAAAAATATCTCAAGCCGGGAGAACAACCTTATATCCAGCTTATGGCGATTCTATTGCTCCAGACGCATCAGGAATGAGTAGTACAGCAGTGCAACTTGCATCCAAATTTAAGTTGGGTTGGAACATAGGAAATACGATGGAAGCGCCCGGTGGCGAAACGGGCTGGGGTAATCCACCGATAACGGAGAGCTATATAAAATTTGTTAAACAAAGTGGGTTTACTGCCATACGTATTCCATGCGCGTGGGACTTACATGTGGATGATCCCGCGACCGCGCATATTGATACAAATTGGTTAAAGCGGGTAAAGGAAGTTGTTGGTTATTGTGTAAATAATGATATGTACGTTTTACTCAATATCCACTGGGACGGAGGCTGGCTCGAACAGAATTGTATAACTGCAAAAAAAGATTCGGTTAACGCTAAACAAAAAGCATTTTGGGAACAAATAGCGACGGAAATGCGCGATTTTGATGAGCATTTGATGTTTGCCAGTGCAAACGAACCCAATACAAATAGTGACCCTGCGCAAATGGCGGTCCTGATGTCATACCACCAAACATTTGTTAATGCGGTTCGTTCTACAGGCGGAAGAAATACGTACAGAACTTTGGTTATCCAGGGAGATAATCAATTAATAAGCTTGAGCGCTTTCCCGAAGGATCCTACCCCTAACAGAATCATGTATGAAGATCATAATTATACGCCTTACCAATTTACTGCTTTGAATGGGGATGCCTCTTGGGGCAAAATGTTTTACTATTGGGGCACGGGTCATCATTCTACGATTGAACCTGATCGGAATGCAACCTGGGGAGAAGAAAGTGACCAGCTTCAATATTTTGATTATATAAAATCAAAATTTATTGACAAGGGTATTCCTGTACTTATGGGTGAATATGGCGCTTACAGGCGGGGAGGCACTGCTAATGTTCCTTTAGATCTGCCCACACATAATGCTTCAGTGGATTACTGGATAACCTATGTAACCAAACAAGCTCTGGCCCATGGTCTAAAGCCCTTCTTTTGGGATACAGGTGGAATATTGGACAGACGAAATAACACAGTAGTTGATCAGGAAACAATCGATGCGATAATGGCAGGAGGTAAATAAAAAATCGTATTACCGCATTTTCAGGCAAATGATACTCGATAATTAATAGAATAAAAATGAGCAGCACAGTTATATTATTAATGCCGGATATATCATAACTGAATTATCTTTCCATATTTATCAATAAGTTTCGCCTATTGCGTAAGGAAAATATCTTCAAATGAAAAAATGTAAAGTTGTATACATATTTGCAATATTGATTTCCGGATTAGCAGTAAAATCCCAAAATTCCAGCCAATTTTTTACGGAGAAAAACCTGATTACAACAGGCATCTACCCGGAACATTGGAACATTCCTGGAACTGCCAAAATTTTTGTGGGCGAAAAAGTATTAAAAGCCGCCGGTGTGCTGGTATAGAGCGAATAATAATTAAATAATAAAACAAAAAACATGCAGATGAAAAAAGCAGTTTTGTTATTATGGATTTTAGAAGTTGCCATTTCAATACAGGTAACAGCACAAGGAACAATCAATGTTGATTACAATAAAACATCCGGGAAGCTCAATACTTTTTTCAACGAATGTGTTGGCGCAGGAAGGGCAAACGAGGGATTAAGAGCAGACTGGCAGCAGCAATTGGCTTATGTAAGAAAAGAGTGCGGCTTCAAATACATCCGCATGCACGGTCTTTTAACGGATGATATGGCTGTCTATACAGAGGATGCCAAAGGCAACCCGGAGTACAATTATATGTATGTTGATGCATTGTTCGACTTCCTACACAGAATAGGCATGAAACCTTTTGTGGAATTGGGATTTATGCCTAATGCATTAGCCAGCGGCAAGCAAACTATTTTCTGGTGGAAAGGAAATGTTACCCCTCCCAAAGATTACAATAAGTGGGGCGAGCTAATTCGAAATCTGGTGCAACATTTTACGGAGCGCTATGGTGCTGAGGAAGTGAAGACATGGTATTTTGAAGTATGGAATGAACCGAATCTTTCACCCGGTTTCTGGACAGGAAAACAGCAAGATTATTTTAAGTTGTATTCCTATGCTGCAAAGGCGATCAAAAGCGTAAATCCCGATTACAGGGTCGGCGGTACTGCAACTGCCGGGGCTGCATGGGTACCGGAGATGATAAAATATTGCAGCGATAATCATGTCCCGATTGACTTTATCAGTACACATTCTTATGGCGTGAAACAGGGATTTCTTGACGAGCATGGCAACTCTGGTACTGTGTTGAGCAAAGACCCCATGAGTGTTAGCGGCGACGTGATCCGGTCCCGCCAGCAAATTGCCGCCTCTCCATTGCCGAACCTGCAACTGCATTACACCGAATGGAGTTCTTCCTATACTCCCGCAGATCCTATTCATGATAGTTATCATGAAGCATCCTACGTTTTGCAAAAATTGAAACAGGTTGGTAACGCTGCTAATTCTATGTCTTATTGGGTATTCACTGATATTTTTGAAGAGCCCGGGCCCCGCTTTACACCTTTTCACGGTGGCTTTGGAATGCTTACTATCCAGGGGATTAATAAGCCGGTATTTTATGCCTACAAGTTTTTGAACAGGTTGGGAAATACAGAATTGGTAAATAAGGATTCCACCTCATGGGTGTGCAAAGATTCATCGGGGAATATCCAGGTACTGGCCTGGGATTTTACCTATACACTTCCGGACTCAGTTAATAACCAGCAATATTATATCCGCGACCTGCCTCCAAAATCAAAAGGAAAACTAAAGATCAAAATTGAAAATGTGCCGGAAGGTATGTATGCTGTAGAGGTTTATAAAGTAGGCTATCGAAGCAATGATGCGTATTCTACTTATTTATCAATGGGCCGGCCTGCCCAATTGAACAAGCAACAGGTAGAACAGATAAAAAAACAAAACGATGGTTCACCAATATCCAGAAAGCTTATCACTGTAAAAAAAGGACACCCTTTTTCAGAAGAACTGGAGATGCGTGAAAACGATGTTTACTTTGTTAAGCTGATAAAATTGTAAAATTGCTTAGATGTATAACTTACTTTTCATTCCTCAAAAGATTAAAGAAAAATCAATGAAGCCTCCACTTAAGAGCTTATATATTGTGATTGCAATTCTTTTCTATTCAATTGCAAGTGTGTATTCTCAACAACTTTATGTCGGGGCGAATTATCATCCCCACGACGATAAAAATCCGGAGAAAATAAAAAAGGATATTCAGCTTATGAAGGATGCAGGATTTACAGTCGTTCGAATGGGGCATTTAGCTTGGGATAGTTATGAGCCTTCTGAAGGCAAGTTTGATTTCGGGTGGTTTGATAAAGTAATGGAATGGATGAATGATGCCGGGATTAAGGTGATTCTCGATATCGCCATCCGGCCTGCACCAATCTGGTTGCATCATAAATATCCATCCATCAACATTACAGACGCTAGCGGTAATATGTTGTATCCTAACCACCGCTATATGGAAGACATCGGGGATCCCATGTATCAGAAATATGCATTGATTTATGCAGATTCGCTTACGAAGCATTATGCAAACTACCCGGCATTGTTAGCTTTTGGAATTGACAATGAATCAGGGGATGGCCCAATCTCTTATTCGGAAACGGCAAGAGAAAGATTTGTTACCTGGTTAAAAAAGAAATATACCACTGTCGATAACTTAAATAAAGCCTGGGCCGGACAGCGTTGGTCAAGAAAGATCAACGATTTTCAGGAAGTTGGTTTTCCTGTATCCGGTTCAATTACTGGTGCTCCTGAAAGAGTGCTGGACTTCAGACGTTTTGTATCTGATGAGATCAATCAACTTCTTTTTAAAGTAATTCATGTCGTAAATACCAACGCTCCTAATGCCTTTACTAATACAAATGCCTGGTATTATAGCCCCATGAAATATTTCGATTATTCAAAGATGGCTTATTCGGGCAAAATGACACGCGAAGGCGCTGGCTTTTACCCCGGGAATTCTTTAATAACCAATTGGGGTGTCATGAATGCTTTGTTTGGAATTTCCCGTATTCAGTTCGAAACTACAAACCCCTTCTGGTGCACTGAATTTACTACTATGACTACTGTCCCGAATTCTATCCGCAAATCAGCTTATGCATCGTTAATGTATGGAAACCAAATGGTTTGCGGATGGACCTGGCAAAGTATGTGGGCAGGAGAAGAACAATATTTAGAAGGCATGGTCGATTGGGACGGGATACCTAATCGAAAATATAATGAGTATAAAAAAATCGCAACCGAATTCAAAAAAATTGAAAAATTCTTTCCTTATAAGCCAAAGCCTGAAGTTGGTTTAGCATTTTCATTTCCCAGCCAGATAGCCAGCAGCTCTTTTCCTGAGCGGCACGATGAGCAGTTGCAGGCTTGCTGGAATTTGTTTTATTACCGTAATATGGATGCCAATGTAGTAGAAATCAGCAGAAGTTCTTTAAACTATAAATTGCTCTTTGTTCCAGGTGTTGCGGTGATGGATAAAGCAACCGCAAATAAGATCCGTAAGTTTGTACAAAATGGTGGAACTGTGGTTATGACCAGTAATTCCGCCATTGTTGACTCAACCGGACAGGTATTTAAAACTACTCGTCCCGGGCTGTTAAGCGATGTATTTGGTATCCGGTTAGGGGGTTATGAAGAAACTGAAACAATGAACGAAATTTCAAGGAAATCATTCAAAGGGAAGAAAATTGAGTTGACTTACAAGGGGAAAGTCATAGGTACTGAATCAGTCCGGTTCGACATCATTGACCCCAAAGGTGCCAAGGTTCTTGGTAGCTTAACCAGCCTGGACAAAGATTATCCAATTATTACATCAAACAAATACGGCAAGGGAAGGGCAATCTATGTGGGTCTTCCTGCAAATGGTCCTGTTCTCAACCCGATTGTGGATGAGCTTATTGACGAGTTGGGTATCAAAAAAGGGCCTAATGTGCCTTCGGGGGTAATGGCCCGGCAAATTGATAAGAACCATTTTCTGTATCTGAATGTAACGGGTGAACCCAAAGAAATACCAATGACAGGGAAATCAAAAAGTGTTCTTTTTGATAAAAATTACTCAAGCAATTTTACTATTGCACCTTATGAACCAGAATTTATTGAAACCAAATAAAAGAATAGCATGATCAGGTGTTTTTTTTGTGGTATTATTCTGTCAGTATGTTTAGTCAGCAATAGCTATGCTCAGACAAAAGCCCCGGCTCCATTTGGTCCTGTCCCATCTGAAAATCAGATAAGATGGCAGGAAATGGAATATTATGCTTTTGTTCATTTCTCGTTAAATACTTATACCGATCAGTCGTGGGGGTATGGAAACGAAGATATCAATCTGTTTAATCCCCAAAAATTGGATTGCAGGCAGTGGGTCCGTATATGTAAAGAAGCAGGAATGAAAGGAATAATACTAACTGCAAAACACCACTGTGGTTTTTGTCTGTGGCCATCAAAATATACTGAGTATTCGGTAAAAAATGCTCCCTGGAAAAATGGCAAGGGAGATGTAGTCCGGGAACTGGCTGATGCCTGCAGGGAATATGGTTTGAAACTGGGCATCTACTTGTCGCCCTGGGATAGGAACTATGCAGATTATGGAAAACCGGAATACATCACTTATTTCCGGAATCAGCTTACAGAACTTCTTACCAACTATGGCGATATTTTTGAAATATGGTTCGATGGCGCCAATGGAGGCACAGGCTTCTATGGTGGCGCTAACGAAACCCGGAAAATAGACCCAAAGACTTATTACGACTGGAAGAACACTTACAAACTCGTCCGCAAGCTGCAACCCAACATTGTTATCTGGAATGATGGAGGCGACAGGGCGGATCTGCGTTGGGTTGGAACCGAAGGTGGTTCTGTTGGTGCAACCAACTGGAGCTTATTGAATGATACAGGTGACGTACCTTATAAGATGTTGCATTATGGCGTGGAAAACGGCAATGCCTGGGTACCCGCAGAAGTGAATACGTCCATACGCCCGGAGTGGTTCTATCATCCAAGTGAAGACAGCAAGGTAAAAACATTACCTCAGTTAATGGAAACTTACTACAATTCTATTGGCCATAATGCTACTTTGCTACTCAATTTCCCCATCATGCCTAATGGCTTAATCAATGAAAGAGATGAAAAAGCAGCTTTGGAATTTGGCAAAGCGGTTAAGGAAGCCTTTGACATAAATCTTGCTGAAAACAAAAAAGCAACTGCTTCCAATGTTCGTGGCAAAAGCAAAGAATTTGGCGCTGAAAAAGCAGTGGACAATGATAAAAATACTTATTGGGCGACAGATGATAATGTAAAAACGGCTTCGCTGACAATAGACCTGGGTAAGCCAACCACCTTCAATCGTTTCCTGGTTCAGGAATATATCAGGTTGGGGCAACGGGTGAAAGCATTTACAATTGAAGTGTTGGTGGATGGTAGTTGGAAGAAAATAGCAAGCGCTACGACAATTGGTTACAAACGTATTCTTGTTTTCCCTTCCGTCACCTCAACTAAAGTCCGTTTCAATATTACTGATTCAAAAGCCTGCCCCGTCATTTCCAATGTCGGCATATATAATGCCCCGCAAATCCTCACAGCACCATCCATTATCAGGAATCAATCAGGCGAAATAATCATTACCGCCGGCGATAAGGAATCAGCGATCTACTATACACTGGATGGAAGTGAGCCAACCATTGATTCAAAAAAATATGCTACCCCATTTCAAACATATGGAAAATTGGTGGTGCGGGCACTTGCCTATGATGCTACTAAGGGCAAGAGCAGTCCTGAGAGTCGGGAAACATTTGGTTTGCCCCGGAAGGATTGGAAAATCACAGGGATTGACGATCAAAAAGCTTACGCAATCCTGGATGGAGATCCCACTACAGCATGGCATCAAAACCGTGATAAAAGAATGCCGGTAGATTTGGTGATCGACCTGGGAAAAGAAGAAAATATATCTGGCTTCAGGTATCTGCCGGACCAGGGATTATGGAATCCCGGTATTATTACCAAATACCGGTTTTATGTTTCAAACGATAATGTTGAATGGAGATTGGTTAACGAAGGTGAATTTTCCAATATAAAAAACAACCCATTATGGCAAACCAAAAAATTTGCGGCTGAAAAGGCTCGTTATATTAAACTAAGGGCTTTGAAGAATACGGAGGGTAACAATAATACCGGATATGCAGAAGTGGATGTGGTTACAAATTAATCGCCTTTAAAACAATTGAAAAAAATAAGATCAAAAAAATAATGGCAGGGATAACTGAACCCTTCTGCCACGAACATCTTGCCACTGGAAAATATCCTTCAATCATTAGGTGTCAGAGTGGAAAATCATATTAATAATAGCACCATTAACTCCTTTGCTGGCAAATACTTTTAAACCGCCTGCATAATCTGCTGCTTTTTCGTTTCTCTGAGTCGTTGTAATTGATCGGATGTTCTTGGCGACATCTTTTTTCACTGAACGTTCGTTCAAAACGAAAAACTTTTATTTTAAAAAAAAATTGACTTTTTTTATAATAAAAGGACGATATCTACTGATTCACTCTGTTAAAATAAGAGAACAATACTGGTTGGTGGTGTGAGAAGGGATAGACGCAAAAACAATCTATATTCCTATCCTGCTCTGAGTAGCAGGTGCAGTAAACGAAGAAAAAATAATGATTTTTAATTAGCTTATCGCACGGGTTAAAAGGTGGAAGTAAAACAAAAAAAGAATCATTTTGATGATTCTCCTTATCAGAGGTCCCGAGCGGATTCGAACCGCTGTGGAAGCTTTTGCAGAGCTCTGCCTAACCACTCGGCCACAGGACCATTCTTTTTTTAAAGCGCACAAAAATAGGTAATTTTTATTTAGAATAAATTTATTCTGCAATGAGAAATTTGATTCATTTGTAATGACCTAATTTTGTACAATTGTTTATTAATTAAAAAATTATATGCAGCGAATTGCTGAATCAGAACTAATAGTAAATGCACGCGGGGCCATCTACCATCTCGATCTGAAGCCAGATGAAATTGCGCAAAATATTATTACAGTCGGAGACCCGGGAAGGGTGAAAGAAATAAGTAAACATTTTGATAGAATTGAGGTTGAAAGAAACCATCGCGAATTTATTACCCACACAGGCTATATTGGTAATAAAAGAATTTCTATTGTAAGTACTGGCATCGGGCCCGATAATATTGATATTGTTTTGAATGAACTGGATGCGTTGGTCAATATTGATTTTGATACCAGGACGATCAATAATGAGCTAAAACAATTGAACATAATTCGTGTAGGCACCTCAGGATCTTTGCAGGCAGATGTGCCGGTAGATAGTTTTGTGGCCAGCAGCCATGGGCTTGGACTCGATAATTTATTGAATTTTTATCTCCATGAAAGCAATGAAGAAGAAAAGCAGATTGTTCATTCGTTTGTTACTCAAACTCAATTGCACACTGGTTTTGGTGATCCTTATATTGCAGCCGCTTCCATGCATTTGCTAAAACATTTTGTGGAGGGTTTTCACCAGGGAATCACGGTTACCTGTCCCGGTTTTTATGGGCCTCAGGGAAGAATTTTGCGGTTGGGCATTTCCAATCCTCATTTGATAGACCAACTCACTTCTTTTCAATTTGGTAAATACCGCATTACCAATTTTGAGATGGAAACATCCGCAATTTACGGGCTTGGAAAAGCGTTACACCATCACTGTCTTTCGCTTAACGCAATTATTGCGAACAGGATCCATAAAAATTTTAGTAAGGATTCGCTGGCATTGATCGACAGGCTAATTGAAAAATCGTTGGAAATAATTACAGAAAAGTTATAAAAATAAAAATGAAAATTAAATTCTATAAATACCAGGGATCAGGAAATGATTTTATTCTGATAGACAACAGGGAAAAAATGGCTAACGAAATTACTATGCAGGATATAAAAAAAATGTGTGACCGGCACTTTGGTATCGGTGCTGACGGTCTTATGCTATTGAACACTAAAGAGGGGTTTGATTTTGAAATGGTTTATTTTAATTCAGATGGAAAGGAAGGTTCAATGTGTGGCAATGGAGGAAGATGTATCGTTCAGTTTGCGTCGGAGATGGGAATTAAAAAGAACGAATATGTATTTTCAGCCACTGATGGAACTCATACCGCAGAGATCAATCTCAATAAACACATTAGTTTAAAAATGAATGATGTAAATGGCGTCGATTACTCTCTGGAT
Source organism: Bacteroidota bacterium (assembly GCA_028876495.1). Lineage (GTDB taxonomy): Bacteria > Bacteroidota > Bacteroidia > Chitinophagales > Chitinophagaceae > Ginsengibacter. The sequence continues at coordinate 25,322 of JAGWRO010000018.1, read as the reverse complement.
CATTTCGTTTTAGATACCGGCTCTCCGCATTATGTAAAATTTGCAAGCAACATTGAAGACATAAACGTAGTATCAGAGGGGCGTAAGATTCGTAACAACAGAGAGTTTGAGAAAAAAGGCATCAATGTAAACTTTGTTGAAACACTTGATGAAGATCATATTTTTGTACGTACCTACGAGCGCGGTGTTGAAGACGAGACTTTAAGTTGTGGTACCGGCGTAACGGCCTCTGCGCTGATGGCAGCCCATAATGACAATGGTTTTAACCATGTAGATGTAAAAACCAAAGGAGGAAATTTAAGTGTTGAATACGATAAAATAAGTGATTCTGAATTCAAAAATATCTGGCTTTCCGGGCCGGCCACTTTTGTATTTTCAGGCGAATATGAAATAAAAGAGCAATGATATTTAATGTACGGGTTTACGGAATTTTAATAAATGATAAAAATCAAATTCTTCTCAGCGACGAATATATCCGGGGCGAATTTTATACCAAATTTCCGGGTGGCGGACTCGAAATAGGCGAAGGAACACGCGAGTGTTTAAAAAGAGAATTTAAAGAAGAAATGGACCTGGCTGTAGAGGTGCGGGAACATTTTTACACCACCGATTTCTACCAGCAAAGCGCGTTTAATCCTGATCACCAGATTATTTCAATTTATTATTTTGTTACTCCGCTCGAAGAAATCACTTTTTCTCTTACCGATAAAGAATTTGATTTTACAGAAAATCAATTACAGGTTTATAAAGAACAATCAGAAATTGAAACTTTCCGTTTTATAGATCTGAAAGATTTTTCTGAAGAAAAAGTAACCTTGCCTATTGATAAAATTGTAGCGAAACTCATCAGCAACAGGAAGTAGGCATTTTATCGCTAAATTGAAAATTCAGATTATTTATTTGTTTGCTGTTCCGAAATTCGGGTTATCCGGCTGTTGGAATATTTTCAAAAATCGTCTCCTCTCCCATTGCAGCCTGTTTCATCTGGTGCGCAACGTCATGACCTACATATTTTTCAATCCTTCCTTCCACCAAATAAATGACAGGAGTAAGAATAATTGCCAACGTAAATTTGTAGAGATAATTCATAATCCCAACGGCGAGGATCAGTTGCCATGAAAACAAACCACTGAAAGCAATGAAGAGAACAATATAACTATCTACCAACTGCGATACCAAAGTAGAACCCGTTGCCCGAAGCCACAACTTTTTATTGCCAGTCACTTTTTTTATTTTTTGAAACACAAAAACATCCACTGCCTGGCTCACCAAAAATGCAACGAGGCTACCCACAATAATACGCATGTTTTGTCCGAAGATGGCGCTGAAAGAAGACTGGATATTTTCCACGCCTTGCTGGTGGCTGCTGCTTAGCCATGCCTGGGCCGGCGGCAAAGCGATGGCAATAAAATACATAAGAAAAGCATAAGAGATAAGAATAACGGCAGTAATTGAAATTCTTCTAACTGCTTTAGGGCCGTAAAATTCATTGATGATATCAGTGATCACAAATTCCAAAGGCCACAATATAACACCACAGGTAAGCGTAAATGCTAATCCGCTTTGGCCGAAAAGGGTGAAGTTGGCCGGCTTCATCCCGAATAAACCTTCAAGCGAAAATAATTTCATTCCTATTGCTTCTGCAATCAACGCATTAGCCACAAAAAAAGCAGTAAAGCCTACAAAAATTTTGGTGGGTTTATCATTAACAATTTTATGGATCATATAGCAAGATTAATTATAAAAAAAGAAAAAATAAAATTCAACTATTAAAAAAACAACATTCGCTATTGATAGCCATTTGGGTAAAAGAATTGCCTTGCTCAATAGCAAAAAAACCAGGTAAACGATACACATTAACAGGTTAATGATGATTGCAGAAAAGCCTAAAATAATTACCAGGTCTTTGAAGAATGGCAAAACCACCACTGTTCCCGGCGTGCCTGAAGCCGGTTTATTAGCTTCCAGTTTCGAGAAAATAATAAACAATAAAAAACAGAGATTACAAATAAAAGTAAATCTTGAAAAAAATGAAATTATTTTCATGTGTATATTTTTTATTGATTTTTATTTACCACATGGATCCGATAGCTATCGGATTCCGCATAAAAATTTTCATCGCGATTGGTATAAGTTGCTCGAAAATTTTTATGCTCCATTTCATTAAATAAAATGTTTTGAAAAAGTCTCATCAAAATAATATTAATTTGTCGGAATTATATTTTTTTGAATGGCAAATGTACTGAGTATTGTTACCTATAAAATTCTTCCGCCAAAATTAGGCGGGCAAAAAGGAATTGCGCTTTTCAATGAATATTTTTCAAAAGAAGAAAACATTTTTTGTTTTACCATTCAGGATAACGATCCCTCGCTGGCTCCTTATAAAGTTTTCAACCTTCTCGAAAACGGAAGTTTCCGTTACATCAATATTTTTAATTTTAGCCTTATAAAAAAAATAATAAAAGAAAAAAGTATTTCATATGTAATTGTAGAACATCCTTATTATGGCTGGATGGCGCTTTGGCTAAAAAAAGCGTGTAACGTAAAAGTAATTGTCCATTCACACAACATAGAAGCAGAGCGGTTTAAGACGGTTGGTAAGTGGTGGTGGAAAATTCTGCGGTATTATGAAAAATGGATTCATCAAAAAGCCGATTTTACTTTTTGTATTACCCAGCAGGATAGAAATTATTTTCATGATCAATATAAAATTCCCTACGAAAAAAGTACAGTGATCACGTATGGTATTTCATGGAACAACGCTCCAACAATAATTGAAAGGGAAACAGCGAAAAAAAGTTTATTAGAAAAATATTCTTTGCCGCCCGGAACCCATTTATTTCTCTTTAACGGCACCTTAAATTACCAGCCTAACCTTATCGCCGTAAAAAATATTGTTGAAAAAATAAATCCGATTTTTATTGAGAAAGAAATTCCTTATAAAATTATTATTTGTGGAAAAGGATTACCGGCAGAGATGAATGAATTAAAACAATACGAAAACCAAAATATTATTTACGCCGGATTTGTGGATGATATAACTGAATATTTTAAAGGCGCAGATGCATTTATAAATCCGGTTACAGAAGGTGGCGGCATTAAAACAAAACTGGTGGAAGCTTTGGGCTATAATTTGAATGCCGTTTCTACTTTTAACGGCGCAATAGGTGTGGATGAAAATATTTGTAACGGAAAATTGTTTTTATCTGATAACGAAAACTGGCAAAGGTTTGCTGAAAACATGGAACTTAGCTTATCCAATTCCAATTCGATTTCTTCTGTTTATTTTGATCACTTTTATTGGCAAAATATAGCGGCGAAAGCTTCCCGGGTTATCGACGAATTAAAATAAAAATCCCGGGAATTTATTGATTTACTAATTGGCTTCTATTCCATCATTTGCTCAATATGTGCCAGCCTGCCGTCCTTTGTCATTCCTTCAATAACCACGCGGAAAGATTGAGTGATATCGTTGTTGAAAAACTTTAAGATCACTTTGTTTTTTCCAGGGGAAGTAATGACAGAAGGATTCCAGTAAAGAGTAGTGCGCAAATCTTTCTTTTCATTGTCTTCATTGAACGAATCGTAATCGGGCGAGTAAAACTGGCGAATCAATGTATAACCACTAACGGTATTATTGGAAAGACCTTTGCCCGGTTCTTCTTTTTCATCCCCGCCTTTTCTTGTATAAATGGCAATGCCACCGCCTGAACCTCCGCCGGTTGCGCCTATGAACGGAGGAGGGAAAACCTTTACGTACGCAATATCCGTCACAGGAAGCGAACTAAGCACCGTTGCATCAACGGGGGTTTCATCCAGGAACATTTGAGGGGTACCTCCGCGGTAAGAAAGAGTTGCGTCTCCCATGGGAGATACACTAATTTGAAGACCTGCCACTTTCCCTTGCAGGTACTGAAAGATATTTAACGAGGTTGCTGCAAAATGATCGCTTAACAGGTTAAATTCACGCGCATCCCCGCCTGAAAATAATCCTGAAGTATATCTTTTGTCCATTTCTTCAACTGGCGATTTCGGATTTCCCTTTATCGTAACATTTTCTAAAACTTTTGCTTTATAAAATTTTAATTCTTTTTCGATTTCATCATTTAAATGAAGATGATAATCGTAGCCGGCAGAATCGGCATTATGATTAAAATAAATGCCGCTTGCTTTGGGATTTTCTGAAAAAGGGGAAAGCTTGTTGGTGAGAAACTGAACACTTACATCATCAAGACCATTGCCTTTTCCCAACTGGTAATAGATTTTAGCGGTATCGAAAAGAATGAGTGACGGATCCGTAAAACTTCCATCAGGTTTTACCGGTACTGAAAAAACCTGAGCTCCTGAATTTTTCTTATTCACCATTAAGGTGATGTGCCCTGCAAGTTCCAGTTGGGTTGGTGTAGCTCCATAAATTCTTCCTGAAATCGATAAATAAGAAGTGTCACGTTGGTACTTAATTTGAGGAAATTCCCCTGCAACCAGTTTTTGCCAATTTATCCTTCTCCAGCCATTGGTAAGCATTACAAGATCCAATTGCTGCATAACCGAATCGTTGTTATTCATAAAATAATAAGCAGGGTCGTTAATTTTTCCCTTTAATTCTCCCGTTAATAAAAGATGTGAAATGATATTGCTGCTGGTATCTTCATCAATTGCCGCATCCGTAACTGCAACAGATAAATTGGCATAAAGACTGTCAGGAACTTCAATCTGAATTTCATCTCTGGCACGTTTATTAAGACCCCAATGTTTTACTGTCATCGTTGGTTGAAACTCATACTCTCCATTATTAATAAAAGTGATCCGCTCTGCAAGGGGTTTCCAGTCATTATCAAAAATTGTGATCGTTAAAATACCAGTTGGCAAATTTTCGGTAGGAATAACCCCTCCTACAAGGCCATTCTTAACCTCTTTGGTAATATTAAAAACAGGCTGCTGGTATTCTGTTCCAAGGATGTGTACTGCACTTAATTTTGAAACCAATTCAGGGGAAACAGTTACTAAAAAATTTCTTTTTGTGCCGGCAACAGCTACCTGCAATGAAACGCCTGATTTCTTTATCGCAGGAAGTTCCGTTTTGTGCTGCCCTCCTTTTTCATCCCGCCAGTAAGCAGTAAATTTTTCCCCTTCTTTAGGAAGAAGATAAAAAAATCCCATCCCGTCATGAATTACTTTCAACTGGTCAATAACAGCTCCGCTTCCATTCTTTATTTCACCGGTTATTTTTACAGGCCTGCCATATTGATCATTGGCTTTAAATGCAATCTTATTATTTACCCCGGCAACAAAATCTCCGCCTTCAGGAAAAAAAACCAATTCTGGTTTTATGATATTTTTTGAGGTGGAGTGGATACTGTCTGATAGAATCCTCAGGTCTTTGTTATATAAAAAAGAAGAGTCAAAATTGAGCATCCATTTGGTATAGGCTTTTACATGCAGGTATTGCCCCTTGTAATTTTCAGGAATTTCAAACTGGCCGAATGAAGTACCATCCTGTAGCGGGCTCAAGCTATGCAAAAGCAATTTGCCGTTTTGATCTGTCCAGTCAATGTAAACCGTTTTACTATCATCTGCCGGATAAATCGTTTTCATCATATACACCTTAAACCAGATCGTTTCCCCGGGAGCATAAGAAGATTTATCATAATGCAGGTAAATTCTTTCTTCTGTGAAATTATTGGCGTAAGTCTGTAAATTTTTCTCAAAATTTTGAGCGCCGGCAAATGATATTGAAAGAAAAAAAACAAAAACAGCAGCAATCAGTTGTTTCATTTTGAAATTGTTACATTAAAATTATTAGCGGTGTAAATTAATGCAAGTATATAATTGCACCAAAGATGAAATTAGTTTTAACAATGCTAAATGAGAATAGGGAAAGCTTGAAAACATGTATTAATAAATTAGTTTTGCGAAAAAAAAAGAATGGCTTTTAGAAAAGTTACAGAAGAATCCTCCAATCACCGTCATCTCGAAAAAATGACGGTTGCAGAAGTAATTAAAAATATCAACCAGGAAGATCAGTTGGTGGCACTCGCTGTAAAAGAGGCGTTGCCACAAATTGAAAAACTGGTTATAGCAGTATCCGAAAAAATGATAGATGGCGGACGGTTATTTTATATCGGAGCAGGCACCAGTGGCCGCCTCGGAATTCTGGATGCCAGTGAATGTGTTCCTACTTACGGCGTGCCCAAAGGGCTCGTGGTTGGCATAATTGCCGGTGGTGATAAAGCCATTGTTGACCCTGTAGAAAATGCTGAAGACGATACCAGCCAGGGCTGGAAAGATTTACAGGCCTATAAGGTAAATGAAGCCGATGTGGTGATAGGTATTGCTTCCAGTGGAACGACACCCTATGTTATTGGCGCGCTGAAAAAATGCAGGGAAAATAATATTGTAACCGGAAGTATCGCGTGTAACCCTGGTTCCCCTATCAGCAGTGTAGCTGATTTCCCGGTAGAAGTGGTTGTAGGCCCTGAATTTGTTACCGGAAGTACGCGCATGAAAAGTGGCACAGCTCAAAAAATGGTTTTAAATATGATCTCCACAACCGCCATGGTACAAATGGGCAGAGTGGAAGACAATAAGATGGTAAATATGAAACTTACCAATCAAAAAATTGTAGGAAGGGGCACGCGTATGCTGATGGAAAAAACGGGAATAAAAGATGAAGCTACCGCAAAAGCATTATTACTTAAATACAATAATGTAAAAAAAGCCATTGAAAATTATAAATAAACCCGTTTTCTTCATCCAAATCTTTTCTGAATTTATACAACAAAAATCCTGGTTATTTATTGGTTTACTGCCAGCCTAACGATAACATCAGGCCAATTATCTATTTTCGCATTATGTCATTTATTTCTTACATACAATTATCTGCCATTAAAAGTTTATCGCAATTATATGGGCAGGCATTTTCGGAAAATGATTTCCAGTTAAACGAGACCAAGCCTGAATTTGAAGGTGATTACACCATCGTACTGTTTGTTTTGGTAAAAGCCTTAAAAAAATCGCCTGAAGTTTTGGGAAAGGAATTAGGAGAACAAATACTAAAAGACCATCCTGATTTTTTTTCAGGATATAACGTGATAAAAGGTTTCCTCAATCTTACCATTGACGATCAACAATTGACTTCACTGCTGGAGGAAAATTACACTGATGAAAACTTCGGCAAAAAAGAACCCAATCATCAAAAAGTCATGGTAGAATATTCATCTCCCAACACCAACAAACCACTGCACCTCGGCCATTTAAGAAATAATTTTTTAGGTTGGAGTGTTGCAGAAATTTTAAAAGCCAATGGAAATGAAGTAATAAAAACATCGATCGTAAATGATCGCGGCATACATATTTGCAAAAGTATGATCGCCTGGGAAATGTTTGCACATGGTGAAACGCCGGATTTAACTAACGAAAAGGGAGATCATTTCGTAGGTGATTATTATGTGAAGTTCAATGATGAATACAAGAAGGAAGTGGAGGAACTGATCAGTGAAGGAAAGACAAAAGAAGTAGCGGAAAAAGAAGCGCCGGTGATGAAAAAAACCCAGCAAATGTTGCTTGACTGGGAACAGGCAAAACCCGAAGTGAGAGAATTATGGAAATTAATGAATGGCTGGGTATATAAAGGTTTCGATGAAACGTATAAAAGAATAGGAAGTGATTTTGACAAAACATTTTATGAGAGTAATACTTATTTACTGGGTAAAGATTTCGTAAAAGAAGGATTGGAAAAAAATATTCTGTTTAAAAAAGAAGATGGAAGTGTATGGATCGATCTTTCTGATAAAAACCTGGATGAAAAACTGGTTTTGAGAAGCGACGGTACCTCGGTTTACATCACACAGGACATTGGTCTTGCCCAACAAAAGTTTGAAGAGTACCATTTGGATAAAAGTATTTATGTGATCGGTGATGAGCAATTGCATCACATGAAAGTGCTGAAAGAAATTATCAGGAAACTCGGGATGCCTTTTGCAGATAAGATATTTCATTTAAGTTATGGCATGGTTGAATTAACCACCGGTAAAATGAAGAGTCGCGAGGGAACAGTGGTGGATGCTGATGATCTTATTGATGAAATGGTGGCAACTGCAGAAAAGCATACAGAAGAATTGGGTAAGGTAAACGATTTTTCAAAAGAAGAATTAGAGGAATTGTACGAAATCCTTGGTCTGGGCGCCATGAAGTTTTATTTGTTACGCGTAGATCCGAAAAAACGTATGATCTTCAACCCGGAAGAAAGCATCGATTTCCATGGGTTTACCGGTCCTTTTGTTCAATATACATATGCAAGGATACAATCCATTTTGAGAAAGATCGGAAGTGATGAACCAGTCCTAAACATTGATGGTATTCCCGCCGGCAAACTCCTTCCTTTGGAAAGGCAATTGATCATCATGCTTGAAAAATATGGCAATATTATTTTGGATGCCGGGGAAGAAATGAATCCTTCAATTATCGCCAATTATGTTTTTAATCTTGCCAAATTGTACAATTCCTTTTATGCAGAACATTCTGTAGCCAATGCAGAAAGCAGCGAAAAGAAAAAGTTGCGTATAGCCATAAGCGTTATGACTTCAGGAGTTATAAAAAGCGGGTTGCAACTTCTGGGTATTAAAGTGCCGGAAAGAATGTAGCACCGGATGGATGCGGTTATTTAAGAAACATGATTTTTCTTTTTGGTAGCCCTGCTTTTCACATTTCCCCACAAAGACAATACATCGGGCGAAAGATCAAAATATACAATAGAACCGCCGTACAATAAAGCAAAGACCAGGGATTTCAGAACCATTGCAAAAAAACCATGCATCGGCTTGAAAGCAAAATAACAGATAAGGTAAGACAGGAAGGCCAGAATAATGGCATAAATGGTTTTCAGGCTGAAAGGCTGCATATTAAACTTCCTTTTCAAAAATAAGATCCGGATGGTATTATAAACTGATAAAGAAATTAAGGTTGAATAACCGGCGCCGATGATGCCATAATGTTTCACCAAATAATAATTGAGCGGAACTGCAAGCGACAGTAAGATCATACCACTAATAAACTCGAATCGCCAGAAAGTGGAGGTGCCAATGATCTGCGAATTAACACCGGTACCAAGATCAACTACTCTTGCCAGGCCCAAAAAGAAAAAGATCCATTCTGATTGAATATAGGTCGGCTTCAATTTAAAAGTGGTAACTGCATCTGCATAATTAAGCCAGATGATTAAAAATATTCCCAGCGAAGCAATGAGCAGATTTATGCCTGAACGCTGGTAAATTAAATTAATTTTTTCATAATCTTTATCTTTCCATGCCTTTGACAATACCGGTATAGAGGCAGCCACAGCGCCTCTTTGCGGTGCCTGAACTAGACCTGCAATTACAAATCCCAGCGAAAAGATACCTACCGAATCCGTTCCCAAAAGAGACATAATAATAATCGTATCAATAAAAGCGGCAATGGTATAAATGGTGCTTCCCACATAAATGAGCGAAGCCATGGAAATCATTTTCTTATAAAACTTTTGGGTTACACGGCTAATGCTAAAAGTGATATAAAATTCTTTTTTCCAGATGAGATAAGCCAAAAGAACCAGCGCAACTACCCCGTAACTAAATGCATACATTTTTATGAAGGTGTCGAAATTGCTGATCAATTTAAAACTCAGGAAAAATATCAGCAAAAGCGTAAGAAACCGAAAGAAAAATTCCTTCAAAAAAGTAGTGAATATGGATTTACGAATGTTCCAGGCAAACACCTCGAGGATAGAAAAAATTAATAATGAAAATCCAAAAGGAAATACCCAAAAGTAATACTGTACAAATTCAGGTGAATTGCCGCCAAACTTCCGGATCACCAAATCTTTAAATACAATCCCGGCAAGAACAACAATACAAAATCCAATGATACTTACCAGTAAACTCCAAGTTAAAAGATCATTTTTCTTTTTGGTGAGATTATCATTGTAATACGGGTAAAATTTGTAAATTACTGATACCATACCAAGGTTGGCGAAAGCATACATCAAATTTCCAACGGCAATAAAAATGTTGGTGAGACCATATTCTGTCGGGGTAAATACAGATCCCTGCCTGGTAAATAAATACGTGTTTATAAACCCTATAAAAAAACCTGCGTAAACAAAAACCGTGGAAATGATACTTTGCTTTCTTACCTGCGACATAGATAACTTTAAGCGTCTAAATTAGCGTAAAAAATTATTCTGCCAGGATTTTGAATAGAATGAGGTGCATTTCAAATTGTCACCGGTTGGTGGACACCAACCTGGGCAGTCCGCCGTGGGCGTTGTCTCCACCGCCCACAAGCAGCTTGGCATAGCAGAATTTTAATTAGAAAAGCTAACGCCAACAGTAAAAGAATAATTTACAGTAAAACAACTTTTTATAAGAATTCTTATTTCGCTCTTATTCATTATCCTGCTCCGACTCATCCTTTGTGGTTACATAAAAATTTTCATCCACTTTAATGTCTTTCACATTTGCCTTAGCTTCCCGGTATTTTTCAGTTGGATAAATAAAGATTAATTTCCCGCTTTGGTCATATATTTTTACAGGCATATTAAACCCATCCACACAATTGGTCCAGCGATAATAAACCCGCCCTTTTTCTTTTTTATATTCCAACTCAGGGATTTTAGTTGTGCGCAGGTACTGGTCAAATACTTTTGAAAAATTAATTCCTGCCTGGTGGCTGATATAATCCTCAACCTGTTTGGTGGTGACGGTCTGGTGGTAAAATGTTTTATTCAATCCTCTTAAAATATTCCTGAACTTCACATCATTATTAATGATCTGCCTGATTGTGTGAATCATGTTGCCGCCTTTATAATACATGTCGCCACTACCCTCTTCATTTACACCATAGTGTGCAATGATCGGCTTATCATTCCGGATATTTTTTCTTACGCCTATCACATATTCATCGCCCGCTTTTTTGCCATAATAATATTCAGTGAAAAGCGCTTCGGCATAATTGGCAAACGATTCGTGTATCCACATATCCGCAAGATCTTTTGAAGTGATATTATTACCAAACCACTCATGCGCGCTCTCATGCACGATGATAAAATCCCATTTCAATCCCCAGCCGCTGCCCGAAAGGTCACGGCCGGCATAACCCTCCAGGTAATGGTTTCCATAAGCTATGGCACTTTGGTGTTCCATTCCCAAATAAGGAGCATCTACCAGTTTGTACCCGTCTTTATAAAATGGATAAGGGCCAAACCAATATTCAAAGGCTTTCATCATCCTCGGCGCATCCTTAAATTGTTCTTTCGCTTTGGTTAAATTTGAATCCAGTACCCAATAATCCATGGTAAGATTTCCTTTCTCTCCTTTATAAATTTGGCCAAAATGAACATACTTTCCAATATAAAAAGTGATGTCATAATTGTTGATCGGACTTACTACCGCCCATGTATAGACGCTGTTTCCGTCGCCCGCTATTTTTATACTTCTCAATCTTCCGTTGCTTACGGTAATCAAATCGGAGGGAGCTGTAAAATGCATTTCTGCACTATCCGGTTCGTCACCCTGGTAATCTTTACACGGGTACCAAACACTGGCGCCCCAACCCTGGCTGGTAACCCCAACCCAGGGATTACCTGCCTTATCTCTTTTCCAAACAAAACCTCCGTCCCATGGCGCCTTTTTCGCAATCCGTGGTTTTCCGTGATAATAAATAACGAGGTTGAAAACTTCGGGAATAAGATTAGCTGCAGGTTTCGCTTTAGCACTTTTGGCGGTGATCATGATGGTGTTAATATCATGTTTGGCGGTAATTACCGGTGTATCCGGCAGGTAAACAAAAAAAACGTTCCCATCGCGTGTAAAAGAAAGTTTCGTTTTATGTAAAGGATATTGGAGCGATCCTGTTTCCAAAATAGCAGAATCCATTTGCATAGGTTCCTGCAGATCGATCTGGAAATAGCCGGCGTGATTTTTTGTAAGTGGGGCATAGCTGATCACATTATAGCCGCTGATGCTACTGTCGCCAAAATCAAACTTCACATGCAAATCGTATTTGGTAGCATTCCACCATGATCTGCCCGGGCCATTGCTTCCACGCAAGGTATCGGCATGGGTAAAATTTTGGGCAACCAAAACATTAAATCCAATCAACATGAAACTTAAAACTGCAATTCTCTTTTTCATTTACTAAATTTATTTTTTTATAAACAAAGATGAAGTTAAAAAAACAAATCTCTTTACCCCTGATAAAAATGTTCCGAAACAATTTTCTTTCCCTGCTTTTTTTCTTGTTGCTGTTTACTTCCTCATGCTCTCACCATCAAAGCGACAAAAATATTTTCCGCTACAATGAACAATCCGGTATTGGGACGCTTGATCCTGCCTTTGCAAAAAACCAATCGATCATGTGGGCGGTACACCAAATCTACAATACATTGGTACAAATCGACGACAATTTAAACCTGGTTCCTTCACTTGCCAAAAGCTGGGATATTTCTGCTGATAACCTCACCTTTACCTTTCACCTGCGCAATGATGTGTATTTCCAGGATAACCCGGCCTTTCCAAATGGAAAAGGAAGAAAAATGACCGCCACTGATGTGGTGTATAGTTTCTCGCGCATCATGGATAAAAATACCGCCAGCAGCGGCGCATGGATATTTAACGGCAGAGTAGACACAACAGAACCTTTTAAAGCAATTGATGATACTACCTTTCAGTTAAAATTATTAAAACCGTTTCATCCTATTCTCGGCGTGATGAGCATGCAATATTGCTCGGTAATACCGCGGGAAGTAGTTGAAAAGTATGGAAAAGATTTTCGACGTCATCCCTGTGGAACCGGCCCTTTTGAAATGGTAGCCTGGGAAGAAGGCCAGGCACTGGTGCTCAAAAAAAATCCTCGTTATTTTGAAAAAGACAGTGCGGGCACAAGGCTCCCTTACCTGGACGGGATAAAAGTAACTTTTCTGCAGAACAAGGCAACAGAATTTTTAGAGTTCCAGCAAAAGCGGCTTGATTTTGTAAACGAAATTGATCCTTCCTTTAAAGATGAAGTACTTACGAAAGCAGGAACACTTCGTAAAGAATGGGAAGGGAAAATTGTATTGGTAAAACACCCTGCACTTACCACCGAATACCTGGGATTTTTATGTGACAGCAGTTTAAGCATCGTAAAAAATTCGCCTTTGAAAGATGTTCGTATCCGCAAGGCCATCAATTACGGGTTCAACAGGAGAAAAATGATCCTCTACATTCGCAATTCAATTGGCATTCCGGCAGAAAGCGGTTTTATTCCTGCAGCATTTCCTTCCTTTGATTCCTCGGCGGTGAAAGGTTATCATTATGATCCCGCGAAGGCTTTGGAGCTATTGAAAGAAGCCGGTTATCCAAACGGTGTGGGATTGCCTCCAATAAAACTGCTGACGGTACCTTTGTATGCCGATCTCGCCAGCTATATTGCCAACGAATTGCAGCAAATAGGCATCACGATAAATGTAGAAGTGGTTCAGAAAAGTTTGCTGCTGGAGCAAACTGCCCAATCAGAAGCGTTGTTCTTTCGCGGTAGCTGGATCGCCGATTATCCGGATGCAGAAAATTTCCTCAGTGTTTTCTATGGAAAAAACCCTGCCCCTCCCAATTATACGCGCTACAACAATCCCGGGTTCGATAAATTGTATGAAGAAGCCTTATCCGAAAAAAATGACTCAGTGCGATACAGCCTTTACCGCCAGGCTGATCAGTTGATGATAAAAGATGCACCTGTTGTTCCATTATGGTACGATATGGTGATTTGGCTCGTGCATCCTTATGTAAAGAATTTTATTCCCAATGGTTTGAACCTGTTGGAACTGAGAAGAGTAAAGTTGGAGAAATGATGACCGGTTTTCCAAAAGGTTAATTTTCGTATATACAAAACCGTTATAAATTAATTAAGCGTATCTTTACGCTTTTCCCACTCTTAATCCTTTAAATGTTTCTTATCCTTCTTTTTTTCTTTGGCCATTGGTTCTTTTCTCTATTTTTTCATTCCTTTTTTCTCCACAGGTTCGCTTCTCACCAAATGTATACCACCAGCAGGCGCTGGGAGAAAACGTTTTACTTTCTGACATGGTTTGTACAGGGGTCTTCTTTTTTGGTGCCCAGGGCTTATGCGGTCATGCATCGTATGCATCATACTTATAGTGATACCAAACAAGATCCTCATTCGCCCCATTTTTTTAAAGATATCTGGCAGATGATGATGCACACAGCTAAGATATTTAGTTCATTTGTTACAGGTGAAAATTTACCCGATCCTCAATTCACGGAAGAATATATTCCGGTATGGGACAGGCTGGATAAAATAGGGAATCACTGGGTTACCCGGTTAGGTTTTAGCGCCTTTTACGTAGCCTTCTATGTTATCTTCGCTCCCAATTACTGGTGGTTTTTATTGTTGCCTGTTCATTTTTTAATGGGGCCTATACAGGGAGCAATCGTAAACTGGTTTGGGCACAAACTGGGATACAGCAATTATAACAATGGTGATCATTCAAAAAATACAACTCCATTTGGCATTGTAATGATGGGAGAATTATTTCAAAATAACCATCATTTTAAAAAGATGGACCCCAACTTTGCTAAAAAATGGTTCGAGTTCGACTTCACCTATCAGATAATGAGGGGCTTGCATTTTATCAGGATCATTAAGCTAAAACCACTTCACATCCCTGCTTAAGGCCTTCCTTTGCAGGTTATTTATCCATTGCAGGTTATTTTTTTGAAAGCCCCACATGATCCTGCACCGTTTTACTGTTAAATCCGGCTTTATTTTCTTTTATAGCATGGTAATTGCAATTCATAGATATCCTATAAAGCCAACCCATGGATAACCCATCAAATATTATAACTCCCGAAATTATTTCCGTTCAAACACCAACCTCCTCCGCTCCTTTAAAGGCTATTGACATAAATGAGCCTGATTGTATTACAACAGGGCAATTGTACGATGCCGTTTACGAAAATGCTTTTCACGCCATGTATATTGGTAACGGAGGTGGCAAGGTTATTAAATTCAATAAGAAATTCTCCCAATTATTTGGATTTTCAATTCCGGAAACGGAACAGATAAAACCGGCCGATCTTTTTGAAACAAATGACCCGGCATTCATTTCGTTTATCAATGAAAGAAAACAGAAAGGAATTGCCAAAGCAGAAATAAGATGTATTAAAAAATCAGGAGAAAGATTTCCATGCCGGATTTCTTCCATAATTTATGAATCGGATAAAGGCGAAAAGAGATCGATGAATACGCTTATAAATATCTCTAAAAGTATCCAGGCAAGATGGAATGTTGCCGGTTAGTTTACTTTTAGCTTGTCCGAAAATACTTTTTTAAATTTTTCCATTTTAGGTTTTATCACATAATAGCAATAAGGCTGCGATGAATTTCTTTTGTAATAATAAGAATGGTAATTTTCGGCAGGGTAAAAAACAGTGAATGGTTCGATAGCTGTAACGATGGGTGAATTAAAAACACCACTGGCATTCAATTCCGCTTTATATTTTTCCGCTTTTTCCTTTTGCTCTTCAGTATGATAAAAAATGGCGCTACGGTATTGCGGGCCTACATCATTCCCCTGCCGGTTGAGCGTGGTAGGATCGTGCGTTTTCCAAAAAACTTCCAACAATTCATCAAAAGAAATTTGCTGCGGATCGTATTCAATTTGCAAACATTCAGCATGACCGGTATCTTTATTGCAAACCTGCTCGTAGGTTGGGTTTTCCACATGGCCTCCGGAGTAACCGCTGGTTACCTTTTCAACGCCTTTTAGTTCCTGGAAAACTGCTTCTGTGCACCAGAAACATCCGTTCGCAAAGGTGGCAGTTTCTAAATTTGAATGATCACTCATTTTAGCTTTTTTGTTTTACAAATATAACAAAGGGTTGTCACCCTGAGCCTGTCGAAGGGCTAAAAACAAAAATAGAAACACTTAGGTTTCTATTTTTGTTTTTTGTTTAATACGATTATTTAAAGTGAACTTTTATTTAACCAGTTTCACATTGATGGCATTAGCGCCTTTCGGCCCCATCTCTGTTTCAAAAGAAACAATATTATTTTCTTTGATCGGTTCTGATAAAGAATTGATATGAACAAAAACACTTTCCTGTGTTTCTTTATCTTTTATAAAACCATAACCTTTATCATTGTTGAAAAAAGTTACTACACCCGTGCGGATAAGGTCTTCAGGATTGAGTTCTTCTTGTTTGGGAACACCTATTTCTATGTCCTCCACATTTACAACAATTTTTTTCTTGGGATCTGGTGGCTTGGAAGAAAGATTACCATTTTCATCAATATAAGCGATCATACTTTCGGGATCTGTACTCTTGTTTTCCCTTCGCTCCTGCTTTTTTTCTGCTTTGTCTTTTTTGTTTTGTCTTTTTCTTTTTTCGCGTTCTTTCTTATTCCATGTTTCTGCCATAAATTCCCTTGATTTTTTTTTTGATTCTGATGAATCGTGAATGAAGAGGATGATAATAATACCCTGATCTTTCAAAGATACAATATTAATCTTCTTCTTCACTGATAATTGTTCGATCAGAAGTTAAGAATACAAAAAAAAGAAATAAAAAATTTTATTTTGGCGGCGTGAAATCGGGATTGCTGTACATTGATTTGTCAAACAAATAATATTTCCCGTCGTTATAATTTTTCCAGTACCTGTGCCCGAGAACATCGTAAAACAAGCGTCCATCAATACTTTTACTTGCTGCATTATCATTAACGGTGATCACTTTCGGAAAATCCGGCTTGGGCTGAGGTTTAGGAGCAGGCTTTTCCTCTGGTGCCGGTGCTACTGCCACTGTATCAGCTTTTGGCGGCTCGGGAACAGGCTTTACTTTTTTTGCATTGGCTCCTGAGGTATTACTTTCAGCGGGAATAACTGATGCTGTTTTTGATGGAACTGTTTTTTTGCCGCAACTGGTAAAAAAAATACCGGTAACAACAAAAAAGAAAATAAAACCGTTTTTTAACATTCTCAGAAATTTTATTGCTTAAGTCCAAAAATTATGCCGATGAAATTTGTTTCCCTTTTTCTTAGGGTAGCTTTAAGAAGGCATGGATATGATTTTAAAAAAAAATTACCAATAATTGTTGGTTTACTGTTGTTCCTTTTGCTGGTGTAAAGAGCAGTTTTTTTGTCATCAAACGGTTATACAGCCGAAATGGCTGTTAAAAGATTTTAAGATTTAGAATTTTTATCGGAAGTTTGAGGTTTATAAACCAATCGGTAAATAATTATAAATTAACCTTAAATAAAATTGAATGAAAGTATTTAGATGTTGCGTTATTCTTCTCGCCTCAACCTTATTTTTTGCCTCTTGCAAACCCAATGGACGAATTTTGGATCATGATACGATGAAAGGAACTCCTTCAAAAGCGGATACCGTTTTAGCTCATAAATACTATATTGATAAATCAGATTCAAAAAAATCTGAAGCAGAAAACGAACCCTACGATTTAAAAAGATAGAGATTTCCCTGAAATAAAAAAAGCCGTCCTGAAAAGAACGGCTTTACTTTTTGTTTAAAAAATATTAACCCAAATAAGCTTTAAGCGCACTGCTGTAACGTGCTTTCTGCAAGCGTTTGATCGCTCTTTCTTTGATCTGGCGGATGCGTTCTTTGGTCAGATCATATTTCTGCCCTATCTGCTCAATGGTTACCCCATTTTCACCGTCAAGGCCAAAATAAGCGTTTACGATCTCAGCTTCACGGGGACTGAGTGATTTCAAAACACGACGGATTTCATTTTTTAATGAATCGTGCATTACATCCTCATCAGTTTCTCCGGCGCCTTTTAAAAGATCTCCCATAGCAACATCTTCTGCTTCATGTACCGGCGCGTCTAAAGAGGTGTGCCGGGTATTGCTTTGAAAAATGTTGTTAATCTCAGTTTCACTCATTTCGAGTATTTCTGAAAGCTCTTCGGTAGATGGTTCCCTTTCATGTTCCTGCTCAAAAGCCATATAGGCTTTATTTGCTTTGTTGTAAGTGCCAATTTTGTTTTGAGGCAGGCGGACTAATCTGCCCTGCTCTGCCAACGCCTGTAGTATAGATTGGCGAATCCACCACACAGCGTAAGAAATAAACTTGAAACCCTTGGTTTCATCGAAGCGTTGTGCCGCTTTAATTAAGCCGAGGTTGCCCTCGTTAATAAGATCACTTAATGATAAACCCTGGTGCTGATACTGCTTAGCAACGGATACTACGAAACGTAGATTGGCGGTTGTGAGACGCTCTAAGGCTCTCTGGTCCCCCATTTTAATTTTTTGTGCTAAAATAGTTTCCTCTTCCGGAGTAATCATCCCAATTTTTGAAATTTCCTGCAGATATTTCTCTACCGCTTGTGAGTCACGGTTAGTAATCTGCGTAGCAATTTTAAGTTGCCTCATTTTTTATATAATTAATAGTGATTAGACAATTTTAATTGGGGAAACGTTACTAAAGATTTGTTAAGTACAGTTATCTTTGAAAACCTTTGCAAAGTTACAACGCATTATTGAAACTTCATAACGTTTGGCCTAAATAAATAGATGAAACATAATATTTTACAGGCTTATGATTATATTAACAGCTTTTCCCCTTTTGAAAACTCCAATTAGCATTTATATAATACTTTTGCTTTCTCAAAAAAAATCTCATCTCTATGATTGATTTTCGCTCAGATACTTTTACCAAACCTACACCCGGCATGCTGCAAATGATGTTCCGGGCTGAAGTGGGTGATGATGTGTTTAATGAAGACCCTGCCATAAATAAATTGCAAGCCATGCTTGCTGAAAAGTTCGGGATGGAAGCAGGATTGTTTTGCGCCAGCGGAACAATGTCTAATCAAATCGCTATAAAATGCCATACACAACCCGGTGATGAAGTGATCTGTGACAAACTAAGCCATGTTTATATTTATGAAGGTGGCGGCATCGCTTTTAACTCAGGATGCCAGGTAAAACCACTTGAAGGAAACCTTGGACGCATTAATGCTTCCCAGGTAACCGAAGCCATCAACCCCAACGATATACATAAAGCAAAAACTCAACTGGTAAGCCTCGAAAACACCGCTAACCGCGG
Organism: Bacteroidota bacterium; assembly: GCA_028876495.1. GTDB lineage: Bacteria > Bacteroidota > Bacteroidia > Chitinophagales > Chitinophagaceae > Ginsengibacter. Next base: position 6,222 of record JAGWRO010000018.1, on the reverse strand, counting down.
AGGTGGAAGCTGCTACGAATTGTCTGACATTCAGCAAATTAAAGAGGTTTGCCTTAAAAACAACTTAAAGCTGCACCTGGATGGGGCAAGGCTCTTCAACGCGATAGTAGCAAGGGAGGAAGACCCGAAAGAATATGGAAATATATTTGACAGCATCTCCATTTGTTTGAGCAAAGGATTGGGCGCTCCTGTTGGAAGTGTAGTGTTGGGAAATAAAGAGTTTATTGATAAAGCACGCCGCGTTCGCAAAATATTTGGAGGCGGAATGAGGCAGGCAGGTTACCTTGCCGCTGCAGGTATTTATGCATTGGAAAATAATATTGAAAGATTGGCCTTGGATCATCGCCATGCACAACAAATTGTAAGCGCTTTGAAGGGAAAAGAGTTTACAGGAAGCATGTTCCCTGTTGAAACCAATATTATTATTTTTGAAGTGAAAGGAAAATATTCAGCAAAATCACTCACCGAAAAATTCAAAGAAAATGACATCCTGGTAATGGCCATTTCACCCACACAAATAAGAATGGTACTTCACCTCGATGTAACAGAAGAAATGGTTCAAAAAACTATCGCAGTAATTGAAAATTTATAGGTCTTATTTTTGTACAACTCATAATTCATAATTCGTAATTTTTAATTCATAATTGATAAAAATGTTCCCAAAAGTCAATCCCACAAAAACAGCCGCCTGGAAAAAATTACATGATCATCATAAAGAAATGAAACACGTTTCGATGAAAGATCTTTTCAGGGAAGACCCCGACCGTTTTAAAAAGTATTCGCTGGCCGTGCCGGACATCATTGTCGACTTTTCAAAAAACCTGGTAAGCGATGAAACTAAAAAGTTGCTGCTGGAACTGGCTTATGAATGCGAATTGCACAAAGCAATCAAAGCGATGTTTACGGGGGAAGTGATTAATGAAACAGAAGGCAGGTCTGTATTACATACCGCACTTAGAAATTTCTCAGGCAAACCGGTAATGTCTGAAGGAAAAGATGTGATGCCTGAGGTGAAAAAAGAGTGGGAACACATGAAAAACTTTTGCCGCAAAATTCATAAAGGAGAATGGAAGGGATATACCGGAAAAAAAATTAAATACATAGTAAACATCGGAATTGGCGGAAGTGATCTCGGCCCGGTGATGGTGACAGAAGCACTGAAGCCTTATTGGATAAAAGACATTCATCCTTATTTCGTAAGCAATATTGATGGTACTGACCTCGCCGAAGTTTTAAAAAAGATAACACCAGATGAAACACTTTTTTTGATCGCTTCCAAAACTTTTACTACGCAGGAAACCATGACCAACGCTCACTCTGCGCGCGATTGGTTCTTAAAAAGCGCGAAAGATAAAAAAGCCGTTGCCAAACATTTTGTAGCATTGAGCACTAATGAAAAGGGCGTGGAAGCGTTTGGTATCGATAAGGAAAATATGTTTGTTTTTTGGGATTGGGTAGGCGGACGTTACAGTTTATGGAGCGCCATTGGTTTGTCGATCGCTCTTACCATTGGTTACAACCATTTCGAAGAATTACTGAAAGGCGCTTTTGAAGCGGATACACACTTCAGGGAAAAAAAGTTCGAAAAAAATATTCCCGTCTTAATGGGATTGATCAGCCTTTGGTACATCAATTTCTTTGGCGCACAATCAGAAGCGATACTTCCCTACGATCAATACATGCATCGTTTCCCTGCCTACTTCCAGCAAGGAAATATGGAAAGCAACGGAAAACACATAGATCGCAATGGCAAAAAAGTTACTTATTCTACAGGGCCAGTAATTTGGGGAGAACCCGGAACCAACGGTCAGCATGCATTTTACCAATTGCTCCACCAGGGAACACCGATGATTCCATGCGATTTTATTGCACCGGCAATCAGCCATAACCCAATGGGTGATCATCATAAAATCTTATTGTCTAATTTCTTTGCGCAAACAGAAGCTTTGATGAATGGCAAAAAACGCCATGAGTTAAAAGATGAAAATGTTCCTGAAAAATTAATTCCTTTCAAAGAATTTGAAGGAAATAAACCCACCAATTCATTTTTGATCACCAAAATAACGCCGTTTACTTTAGGAGAAATGATCGCCTTATATGAACACAAGATCTTCGTGCAGGGCGTAATCTGGGACATCTACAGTTTTGATCAATGGGGCGTGGAACTGGGTAAAGTTTTGGCAAAAAAGATTTTACCCGAACTCGAAAGCCATCAAAAAATCACATCCCACGATTCATCTACTAATGGATTGATCAATGCATATAAAAAGCTTACGATGTAGAAAAAAAAGCAATTAGGAATCCGTGTTTTTTGTTGGTTTACTTTAAAAAGCCTCATCCCAACCCCTCTGTCCGACTTTATCAACCCCGTCCGACCGAGGCATCCGGGCGGGCAGGCGGGCTTCTCCAAAAGGAGAAGGACACGCTCTGAAATAATCCGTGCTAATTCGTGTAATCCGTAGCAAAAAAAATCCTCCCAAAAAATGAGAGGATCCATTTAAATTAATTTATAAAATTATCTTACCATTTATCTACTTCTTCGTGTTGGGTAATATTGGTTGAATGATCATCATCGTCATCTGCCTGGGGAGTTTCTTTAGTCACATCAGTGGACGCTACGGGCTCAGTTGCAGGTTCAGAAGGTGGGGCAGATTCCTCAGTGGTTGCCTCTGCACCAGCATGGGTAACTTCGGTTTCTGTCTTTGCAGAATAATTGCTTCCTTCATAATTCTCTGAATTCTCATGATTGAACGCATCAAAATCAAAGTCAGGCATCAGTTCTGTTTTTACATAATCAATCGCCTCAGTCATCCCTTTCAAAAATTTATTAAAATCTTCTTTGTATAGAAAAATCTTATGACGATCATACCCATCTTCATTAAATTTTTTCCGGCTCTCTGTGATGGTTAAATAATAATCGTTACCACGTGTTTCCCTTACATCAAAGAAATAAGTCCTTCGCTTGCCGGCCCTGATACGTTGACTGTAAACACTTTCCATCTTTTTGTCATTATTTTCGTACGCCACTTTTTTAAATTTTTAATTTTTTTAAAAACATTTTTACCTGTGACAAAGATAAAATTGTTTTTCAATTGACAAAATAATTACGTTTTCATTTCAAATTGTCGCATTGTTGTGCTAGTTGTGGGCGAAGAAGACAACGCCCATGGCGGGCCGCCTAGGTTGGTGTCCCACCAACCGGCAACAATCCATGAATGTCTTGTCGTAAAATAGGTTTACACAAATCAGTGTAAAAATGGATCATCAAAGCTATTACTTCAGAAAGAATTATTACAGCATTGAGTTAAAGCATATGTCTACCCAAAAATCAGTTGTGCATTTTTTTCTCCTGTTCCTGCTGGCGCCGGTACATTTCAGCATACAAGCCATTTTTTTCCAACAGCGATTGATGCGTTCCCTGTTCGGCAATGGCCCCGTCTTCCAGCAAAATGATCTTATCAAAACTGAACAAAGAAAAGATACGGTGGGTAATGATCACTGCCGTTTTCTGGTGCAGGTACTGGTAAAGGTTTGAAATAATTTCATTCTCTGTTTTGGCATCTACTGCGCTCAGGCAATCGTCAAAAACAGTGATCTCGTGTTCTTTGATGAGGGCGCGGGCGATAGAAATTCTTTGTTTTTGCCCCCCGCTTAAAGTTACACCCCGCTCCCCTATCATCGTGTCATACTTTCCGGGAAATGAATCAATTTCCCTTGCCACCACCGCGTTGGCAGCCGCTTCAACTACCTTTTCTTTTAAAGGATTTACCAAACCAAACCCGATATTATTTTCAACGGAGTCGCTGAATAAAAATACATCCTGCGGCACATAACTTATTTGCGAACGCAGCATTTTCAGGTCGATCTCTTTTATGGAAACACCATCATAAAATATATTTCCTTTTTGCGGGTCGTACATGCGTAACATTAGCTGGGCAATGGTAGATTTTCCGGAGCCTGTTTTTCCGATAATGGCTACTTTTTCTCCTTTGCGGATGTTTAAAGAAAAATCTTTGATCGCATGAATTCCGGTATGAGAGTAGGTAAAATCAACATGGCTGAATTCGACATTGCCTTTAAGTACCATTTCTTTTCCATGTTCCGGGTTCAGAATAGAAGGCTTTGTGTGCAGAAATTCATTGATCCGTCGCTGTGACGTGGCAGCCCGCTGGATCATGCTTGCCGTCCACCCGATGGCGCTTACAGGAAATGTCAGCAATAAAACATACATGATAAATTCACCAATCACTCCCACGCTGATACTTCCATTGATAACGTAGATACCGCCAATCATAATGGTAAGCAACGTGCTTAACCCGATCAGTAAACTCATCGAAGGAAAATAAATCGACTCCGTTTTCGCGAGTGAAATGGAATGAACCCGATACTCTTCGCTGTTCTTCTCAAAAAAACCCAGCATCGCTTTTTCCTGTACAAAGGATTTGATTACCCTGATGCCCGAATAAGATTCCTGCGCATTGGTTGTAAGATCCGAAAGTAAAGATTGGATTTTATCCGCTTTGCGGTTGATGATGGTATTTACATAATAGATGGTAAAAGCAAGAAAAGGCAACGGTGTCAATACATAAATCGTAAGTTCTTTATTTTCATTCAACATGTAAGTAACGGAAAACCCAATCGTAGCAGCCAGGTTTATGACATACATAACGGCAGGCCCCACATACATACGCACACGGCTTACATCTTCAGAAATACGGCTCATCAGGTCTCCGGTATTATGGGTTTTGTAAAAATGGGTATCCAGTTGCTGGTAATGTTTAAAAATTTCATTCTTCTGCGCAAATTCAATGTGGCGGCTCATTACAATAATGGTTTGCCGCATCAGGAACATAAACAAACCGCTGATGAGTGCAAGTACCAAAAGTATGATTCCCGAATAAAGAATCTTCGTTTTATACAAAACACCCGGCTGATTAAGCTTATTAACAAAAACAGAAACCAGGGGATCGTAATGTGTAACCGTCTTTGCAGAAACCTGTGGATTATTTTTGCTCAGGCTGATTTGCACCGTGTTCAAAACATATTTGGTAACCTGCGGCGCCAGTATCCTGAAGTAATTGGAAAGAACAATAAAGATCATTCCCAGGATCAGCATCCACTTATAGCGCCAGAAATATTTATTTAAAGATTGTAAGTGTTTCATGAAAAAATCGCCACAAAGACTCTAAGATGATAAGAAGCGCAAAGGTATTTTTTTTATTCGAAAGGAAATTCGACTCAACGATTCTCTAGAAAAACAATAAGGCAGAAAGTTGCTAAAATATTCTTGATTGTTCTTCAAATTCTTCTTTATTAAACTTTGTCATAAGCATTTTTGTGGCGGTTTATCTACCTTCTTTTTAATTCTTTACAAGAATCTTTTCTCCTTTGTTTTACTCATTCGCAGAAATAATCTTTGGGTCTTAGTGTCTTTGTGGCAATCCTTTAATTCTCCGTGAAACTTAGTGCCTTTGTGCCTTTGTGGCAATCCTTTCCCCAGGAATCTTTATATGACCATTCTTTTTATTCCATCTTTTATTAATGGGACTGAAAAGTTAATTATATACCCTAATTTTTTATCTGATAATTTTAAATAGCTCAACAGTTGAGCCTGCCAAACCGGGTGAGAATTTTCCTGGGCTTTTAGTTCTACTATTACTAAATTATCCACTATTAAATCCAACCTTAGGCCATCCGAAAATTCAACATCATCATAAATTATTGGTACTTTCTTTTGTGATTCGAAAGGGATTTCTCTCTTTTCCAATTCATAGCTAAACACTCTTTCATAAATACCTTCCAATAAACCGGGTCCAAGCTGTAAATGAATATGATAAGCAATATCAACAATTTCTTTCCCAAGCCATTCCCTATATTCATTTAATTCTTTATCCATGATTTTGATTGTAAAAGTTAATAATACAGAACTTCGATTTTCTTGAAATTCTCCTTTGTGAAACTTAGTGCCTTTGTGTCTTTGTGTCTTTGTGGCGATACTTCTTCCCCTTTCTTTAATTTCTTTGTGTCTTTGTGGCGATTTTTCCTTGAGAATCTTTGTATCAATTCTTTTCCTTTTCTTTAATTCTTTTTGAAACTTTGTGCCTTTGTGTCTTTGAGGCGATTTTTCCTTGAGAATCTTTGTATCAATTCTTTTCCTTTTCTTTAATTCTTTTTGAAACTTTGTGCCTTTGTGTCTTTGTGGCGATTTTTCCTTGAGAATCT
>JAGWRO010000017.1 GCA_028876495.1 Bacteroidota bacterium | reverse complement strand
TGTAAAAGAGTACTTTCCCCCGATTCGTGCCTTCGGGTAACGGAATTACCGAAGTGATTTGTGAAGACACAAACCACGGCTGTAAAAGAGTACTTTCCCCCGATTCGTGCCTTCACAAAATGGAATTACCAAGTGATTTGTGAAGGACAAAACCACGACTGTAAGAAGTTACTATGTGCAAGAAAAATATGAAAAACAGCAGGTAATTTCAAAAAGACAATCTTAATTTTATCTTCTGCTGTATAAGCAGGCTTTGTTTATCAATTTACTAAACACTAAATGTTTATTATATGAAAAAGAAAATAGTTCTTCTTTCATTCTTTGCCGTGGTAACCCTATCTGTTGCCTGTGCACAGGATATTACGGGCCACTGGACCGGCAAAGTGATGGACCAGTATAATGTTGCTTACGATTTTAAGGTGCAGGGCAATAGCCTCACCGGTAAAGACACCCATCCCGATGGTTCAGTGTCAGATATCAGTAATGGTATTGTTGGTTCAGATACGCTTGCATTTGATGTACCCGTACAAGGCGCAATGACACATGTAACCGGCAAAATAAAAGGTGATACGATTACACTTAGCCTCTCCGTACAGGGAAATGACGTAAGCTTTGATATAAAGAAGGAGGAAGAAACACAGTGAACAAACAAATAAGGAGGATTTTTATTTCCGCTCTCCCATTTCCCGGGCTCGTGCTATCACGAAACGGAATCAATGAAGTTATTCTTGAAGGCACTAACCACAGTTGTTGGAATTACTGATGTAGAATGTTGGGTAAGGACACCCGACATGAAGAAAGTAATGTTCATTGCGAATTAACGCTTTGCGCTGTTGGCTTTTCCTTACGCACCAACCGGATCAATGCACTACTGTTTTCAGTACTGGCCAGCCTGGCTTCATAACGCCTGCCATCTACCATGGCAATCATCAGCGAAGTATTAGGAGGGATGGATCCAAGGTTCTCGGCCACCATCACCAAGTCGTTGGTTGGCTGCAGCCCCGCAACAGGCAACCTGATAATAAAAGCCGTATCTGAAAGACGGATATGCTCCGCCAGCATCTTATCGTTGAGAAAAACAGCAATGGAATCACCGTCAATTTCAGCATTATCATAAAACCTCAGTTCCAGTGAATCACCTGTAACCGGTATTTCCTGCACCAGGTGACGGGTACGGGTCATCAATTTTTGTTCATTGGTAAGTGGCGCCTTTACCATTGGTTCAGGTGCCGGTTCGGAAGTTGTTTGTATGGCAGGTTTCCTGGCAGGTACCGGAATGACCACCTTCTTTTTGGGCTGAACTACTACCTCATCTCCATATCGCTTCAGCTGCGGATTTTCTGTCACCCGCGCATGAACCGGCCTGTTAAAAGCCAGCTTGCCGATGCTGTCAATCAGGTGAGGATCGTTAGCACCTAAAGTATAGTTATCAATAACGTAGTCCCATTCGTCGCTAAAGAAAGAAGTCATAAATTTTTGCAGATCAACATCAGCGTATTGCTGATCCGGTTTTTCTTTCAAAGCCGCCTTTCCGGTAAGGTACATTTTTGTACCGCCGGGACAATTAAAATCGGCGTTTGCCATATATGGTGAGGCCGCTTTTTTGGGTAAAAGAGGATTGGCGTTTTTTTCTTCGATCAGTTGATCATCCCACCAGGTAACGCTATTATCGGTCGCATCAAAATAGCCTTTAATGCTATATCTCCTGAAGTTATTAGCCGAGATGTAATAGTAACTGGTGCCGGTAAGGCTGTCACCGTTCTTCACTATTTTAAGTTCCACATTCCTGTGGTCAATTTTCCCTTTCCAAACACCGGTTATGGGTTGTGCCTTTCCAATGGAACAGTTAATAATGGCTGCGAAAAAGAGTAAAAAGAAAAGAGGTGTTTTCATCAGGATGCCGGATCGTGTTTTTTAATAATTAGCTGGTTTCAAAACTAACGATTTTAAGAGATAATAAATTGCTAACACTTTCCTGGCTTCGTACTTTAATTTTCCCGCTCGTGGCGAGTGTCCTCACCCGGCATTTCAGGATCACAGCATTGGAAAGAGTTCGCGGAAATGCAATGATAGGAATTGGCTTTTCCATACCCGAAACCTACCATTTAGCGGTGTCAGAATAAAGTTTAACATTCATTGCCATATCTTTATCCAGGTATGCTTCTGTGGTCTTATTCACCGCATCAATGTAAGGATGCTTAATATAGATGGTGCCATTCTCTACAGATGCCTGACTAAAGCCTGCTATTACTGAAAATAAAAAAACTGCTAATAAAGTAATCTGTCTCATAATTTTGTTTTTGTTTAGTTTAGTAATAAAAAATCTATTAAGTACTTTAATAACTTCTTAAAAAAGCTATACTTTAATCCATAATATCTTAGGTTCTGTCGGTATTTTTTAAATTTAAAGGACAAACTAGAAAACATCTCACATAAGCCGAAACACTACTTCCCTACCACTTTTTGCCTCTCCTCATTTTCATAATCAATTCGAATGCGGGTGTGGTCCTTAGGCTTAATTTTTATCTTACATCCTCTTGTTTATTGAACAAACAATTACACTAATTACTTGCTAAAAATGTTGCTTTAAAGTTTAGTGTTATAATATTTCCTGTTTTTACAAGTCCAAAAAGAGCCGTTGGCGGGGTAACACCATACTCTGTCATTTTCACTTGTTGTTCTGCTTCAACAGTTAATAAGCGATTCTCAAGTACAAATTTCATGGGTAAAGTTATTTCCTGCGTTACGCCTGCAATTGTGAGACGACCTCTTGCGACCAGAAAAGACGGGCTCCTGCTGTACGGAATACTGTCTATTGGCTTAATAAGATTAAATGTAATTTCAGGGAATTTATCCCCTTTAAGTGCTTTAAAAGTCAGATCATTCATCATTGGATAGTCGTCACTCTTAATAGAATTCACCTGCATACCTATTTTGAAAGACAGGAAAGAAACATCCCTGTCAGCACCTCGCTTAACTTCACAAGTCCCCCAAATATCTCCAATCTTTTGAGTCCATTCATGAACGTTGGAAGTACCATTAATTGTGGCGACATAATTATTAATGAAAAAACTATTTTGTGACATAATATCACTCGCTATTAGGATCAGTATAGATCCTAATATGAAAATTTTGTAGAATTTAATTATATACATTTTACCTTTAATTATGATCACGATATTTAGTTAGGGTGTAATTTCGGATCAACCATATTAGCCGAAAAAATACTGGAGATTATCACCTCCTGCACTCAATTCAGCCTTTAAAATGCTATTGAGGCTTCAAGACAAATCCCATGAAACTTTCCACCATTCAAGATATTATACGGCAAATAGTCCTTATACTCCTGATTTACGTATTCTGCCTTTACCATAATATTTTTGGTTAAAAACCATCCTACTGAGGCCGCCTGACGGTTAACTGTAACAGGGTTTGGACCGCCGCCATTAATGGGCAGTTTTACAGTATTGTAACGAAACGCAACCCAGAAATTTTGTTTGTTCTGGGGAAACCTGTATATAATATCAGCCGCATATTGAGTGGCCTTGCGGTTAACTTTTTCCTTTATTGCTCTGCCTTTTGCATTTTCTGCAGTCCCAAAAAATTCTAACCCTTTATACTTTAAAAACAAGTTGCCCATAACAGCATGAACTTCTTCGCTGAATTCTGGATTTAATCTTCCTGACCATGGATAATAATCATTTTGAACAGCTATCACATTTGCTGTTGAAGTTATTTTGGAAATAGCCTGACTTTCCATCACATTAAAATAATGAGACCCTGTTCTGTCACCAAAAAATAAGGTATTATCCTGGGCGCTGTTTATCGTATAGAAGGATCCTGTTAACCTCATTCTAAAATCGTTACTAACCTGCTTGTCAAAGCCAATTTTTCCTACAAAAGCAGGCTCATATTTATTTAGCTTATTTGTTGCAGAGTCAATTGCATTGTATCCGGTAGAGATTGTGCTGCCTTGTAAAACAGTAGTGGTACTCTTATTAACCGTTGCATCCAATTGCCCATCAGTAATGCCTCCCATCAGGAAAAAGCCCGAAGGATTATGATAATAAATTTGTGCACCAATTTCAGTAGCAAATTCATCCATAATATAATTCTCTACAAAAGGATTATATATTGTATTGCCTCCATCTGTTCTTCTATAATGCTGGTCTCCATAGTCAACATCATTTTGGCCAATATTAATTGTTACAGATTTCATGATATTATCAACAACATGACTGTGCAAAAAAGGTAATTTATCAAATTGTATATATCCCCCTTTTACCCATGTATTCAAATGATGCCTTGAAGAAAGGTATAATGTCAGGTTCATTCGCACACCGTCTGCCAATTGCACATTAATAACCATGTTTGCTGCAGGCAACTGAAACCCGTGAACAATCGGTAAAAGGGTGTTAATATTCGAGGTAAATCCCGGTGGAGTTACAGGCTTTGCTGTGTTCTCTTCATTTAATGCCTGAAAGGCTAAATCAAAATTGCCTCCGATATTTACTTTTAATCCTCTATAGCCAACTGTATCATTTTTTAAGGTTTCAAAAATGTTTAGACCTTGCTGGTTGTTTGGCCGGTAAAATTGTATACCCGTTTCTTGTGCAATAGCTGTAACTCCTGTACAAAGGAGAATGGCTGTAATTGATTTGGATACTAAGATGGATAATCTGTTCATTGCTTTTGATTGATTTGATTAGTTAGTTTATTAAATTGTTAGTTGCTTAAAGAAAAAGTTGTTTTAAAATTAAATGTGATAAGTGCTCCCACTTTTATTGTTCCAAAAACCATGGTTGGAGGATCAATCCCGTAATCAGTCATTTTTATCTGCTGTGCCCCATCCACTGTTATTTTGTTTTGTTGATTAAGGGTAATTTTAAGAGGCATAACTATTTCCTTTGTTACACCAGCAATAGTGAGCTGACCCTTAGCACGTACTCCGTATGCGTTTGCTCTGTAGGGAAGATTAACCAGCGGTTCAGTAAGCACAAAAGTGATTTGGGGGAACTTATCAGCCTTCAACGCTTTGTATGTTTTAGACTCCATACTCTCGCTGCTTTTGATAGAGTTTACCTGTACAACCATTTTTAAAGATTGCAGCGATAGGCTTTTATCTGCATTCTGTTTTACAATGCCTTTTCCAGCAATCCTTTCAACGGTTTGGTCCCAGTTGTGAAGAGTTGAAGTGCCGTTAATCGTGGCCAGATAGCTAGACAAAGTATAATTATCCTGGGCCTTCAGATTATTCATAACGATAAGTAAAACAAGGAAGATGAGTGGTTTTTTAAATTGTTTCATGATTTTTGTGATTTAGTCAGTTTATTTTATTTGCTAATCTTATTAATCCTTCCCTTCCGTTCAGGTACGTATACGATGCACATCAACTATTGGTGTAACTGATACATCACCCATCAGGTTGTAAATGCCATTAAGCTGAAAGCTGCTTCGCAGGCCTTCATTTAAAAAGTGCATTAGCAATTGTACCTGAATCCAATTAACAGAGTTCAACAATCTAATACTGTATCATCTTGCCCGTAAGCGTTTCTATCTTTCCATTTTTTTCAATTGCTTGCAGTTTATAGTGATATATACCACTGCTTTGATTAGTTGCCCTAAACGTTGCCTGGTATGTACCTGCCTGCTGGTTGCTATTCACAAGTTTTGCGACTAGTTGACCCAAATTATTGTACACGTTCAGATACACATGGGCGTCATTCGGTAAGGTGTACCTAATGGTTGTCATATCGTTGAAGGGATTTGGATAGCTCCAAGCTGTTAATACATTTAAAGCGACTATACTATCAGAAACTGAAGATTGCATAAGTCTTGCTGAAAGGTGGGTATTAGTGCATGTGGGGTTGAAATCGCCACTATTATATTGGTCTAATATCTCAGCCAGTTTCGCCATGGTCGTTCCAAGTGATGTGTTTGGTTTAACCTTCATTGGAATCGCATTTGAACCGATGGCAGCATCTGCTGCGCCGATAGCCTGCATTACTGCAGGAGTTGCACTCACGCCCGCTGCATAATTTAACTTTGCCGTTATCAGTTGTGATGCAAGTGTTATACTTATATCACCGAGTGAAGGAAGTTTAAGAATATCTATTAGCTGCGCTTGTGAATAAGTATTAGAAGTACCCAGCACCATAGGTAATGCAGTATAGGGCCAGGTAGCAGTTTTGTTCTTCCACGTACCTTTCGCCACAGGACAATTGCCACAGTTCTCGTCTATTTGACCGTTGCAATTATCATCTATTCCATTACCGCATATTTCCGGTGCACCAGGATTTATAGCTGGATTATTATCATTGCAATCACCTGTCAACGTTGAATAACCATAAGGTGCAGTTGAGGAGCAAAGCATAACAACTGTGCCTGAGCCATACCCATCATGGTCAGCATCTACATAATATGCTATCGGGGCGTGCACACTTGGATCATTATCATTGCAATCACTCCCCTTGGTGGTTAAACTATAGCCGACCGGAACGGTTGCACCATAGCAAACAGTAGCCTGCCCAGCATCATAACCATCACCATCTGCATCTATATAAAGTGAAGCAGATTGCCATACGGATGGGTCATTATCATTACAATCTCCGAAAGTTCCTTTGATAGTAGTATAACCCGGGCCCGGACTCATACAGGAAGAAACGCTGTCGATATAATGTGTATCTCCGTCCGCATCAAGATACCAGGTTTTTACGCCTGTTGTTATGGTAATAGGGTCCGAAGCAATTCCATTGGTAGTAACTACCAAAGAATAAGTGGTATCCGGTAATCCGGCAGGTAACGTAAAAGTGACGTTATCCGGGGCACCACCTCTCTGTACACCGGTGCTGTTCCAGCTACTGGTTCTGCAGTAATATACGTTTGTTCCGTTGGTTAAACGCACTAACGGATAATTAGTGGCATCCTGGTTTTCATCACCAAATGCAGACCCTTCGTCAATACCATTAAATTGAGTCCCCTTAAGTGTGTAAGTAGTGCATGAGGTTTGGGTAATATCTGTAATGGTTGGTTTTCCTGCCACTAATGGGGTACCTGCCGGAGTGTATACATAATATTGACGTGAGTCCGGAGATTGATTAATGTAGGCGAGTATGTTTCCATCAGGCAAATTGAGTAAACTATATTGTTGACTTAAAACATTGTAGCTATTTCCCCCTTCTGGGACATTTACCTGGGTATAGGTATTCGTTGTATAATCAAACTCGAACCAATAAGTAGTGTTAGGATAAAGATAAGAGTATGGCGAATATGGTGCATTAGAACAAGCAAAGAGTATTTTGCCATTTGGCATCATTGAGCCCGGGGCATCCGGCATTCCATAGCCATTGGGGAGGTCCGGACCTGCAGTCCAGGTTCCGGGACTGGTAGTTCCCGATGGAGTATAATAGGCTGTATGCCCTGTAGAGCCCATAAAAAAAGCTCTTCCATCCGGTAAAAGAAAAGCCGGACCGGTTTCAAAGTAGTAAGGATCGTATAAATTAACGGGAACATCAGCATCAGCAACCCATGTGTTGGTAGCAGGGATATACCGTTCAGAATGGGGAGGAGTTGTATATATATAGGCACTATCCTGTCTTTGCATGTCAACCATAAGGATACTGTTGTCGGGCAATTTTACCCACATGGATTCATTGTGTACCCCACGGCTATCAGGCCCGGCAGAATAGGTGTTTGTGGCGGGATCATAAATGGCGGTATGTTTTAAATCATTAAAATCATATAACAATGCCTGCAATATTTTGCCATCCGGCAGAATTTCAGAATTTCCATCACTAATTATATTTCCCGGTGTACTTTCAGCTGACCATGTATCGGTAAATGGATCATAGACTTCGGCATGAGAGCCGCTTTGATCTCCATCAGTACCGTATTCGCCCCCAGCCACATAGACGCGACCGTCTTGCAAAACATCGGATGAAAAAGCGAATCTCTTTCGATGGCTCTGTGTACTTTGCGACCAGGTTCCATTTATGTAACTTCCGTGACTATCAGGGGTTAAAATGTCATAAATATCTCCAGTGCTGCCACTATCTGTATGGCATAAAACTCTTCCATCGGAAAGCAGAATAGAAATGCCATAGTTGGCATCAGGTGCCAGTGCTGTCACTTTGGTCCAGGTTCCTGTTGCGGTTGTACCAGATTCTGGTAAAGAGGAATTTCGGGCCATGGTAGTGGAAGTGATAGGTTGTACCGTTGTATTGGTAAACGACTGCTTATGAACAGTAAGAGGTGAATTTAAACCCGTTGCGCGCCTGATTAACTGGGCCTTAAGTGGTATTGACGATACAATCACCAGTGCAAGTAGCGAACTTTGTTTGATAATAAATGCTGTTAGTCTTTTAAGCTTTTGCGAACGTAAAATTTCCTTTCTCATAAAGTTGTGTGTTTTAAAATTTATAAAGTTTTTACTGTACAGTTAACCGGGGGATAATTTTTCAAAGGATTTGAAAGCCGTCAACCATATAGATAACAGCTTTAGGATATAGGTTCATTGGTTGTCGTCCGGGTAATTCTTTTAATTCGCCGGGATGCTTTTGTTCATTGTATGCATACTATTTTCCAGGTGCACCATTCTTTGGTGGTAGATCCGGATAATTATCAGGATAAGGATGCATGTAACTAACAAAATAAGAATCGATATTAAATTCTTTCTGAACATGACACAAGATTTACGAATCAATTCCTAAAAATTAAAATTAAGTTATCAGGCAACGCTTATACAACTTTTACCTGCGACATAATGGGGACAGGAAGGTGGACAAAAAAGCGACAAAAAGCTCTATTTATTATGAAAGTGGTAGCTTTTGAATGTGGCCATTTGAAAAAATTACCCAAATCGAGTATTTTACATTCCGGAAATCAAAAAAACATCTTTTGTGAAGTATTTACCTCTGCTGCTGCTCCTGTTTATTTTAGGTGTAAACCAAAAAGCGATCAGTCAAAAAAACGACCTTTCTGTAGCAAAATGGACCAAAAGGCTGGCAGACCCAAGTGATAAATCAGTAGTTTACAACGACCTGACTGATAAGCTATTTAAACTGGACAGCACTACTGCCCGCAATTTTATAAGCGAATTAGAAATACATTCAAAAGAAGAAGGACATTTTTTTTGGGCACGCCTTTATTGTTTAAAGGCGGCATTTATTTATAATTATACGCCACTCCGAAAAATTAATGACCCTCTTTTTAAAAAAACAGCGAATGAAATCAATTCATTTATGTCAAAGGCTTTGCAACAAGCTTATGAGTCAAACGACAATTCCCTGGTTGCCGGGGTAAGTATCCATTACGGTTTTTACACGTCTGTTTTACTGGAAACAAACCTTTCTGTTATGTATTTAATGAACGCGAGCGAATTGTATGAAAAGATCGGTCACCCGCCGGATTCTATTTACAAGGCTTACATGATATTGAGCAGACTGCTTTGGAAAGTAAAAGAATATGAAAGCAGCAGCAAATATGCTTTGAAAGCAATTAATGCTTTGAAGACTCAAACCTATAAAGACAATCCTGACAGGGATGTTAATATCATAGACAATTACAACACGATTGCGCTATGCTATAAGAACCGGCATTTGTATGATTCTGCCTTTTTCTACTTCCAAAAAGGGCTGGATATTGAAAAGAAAATTAATAACCCTGACTGGAAAGGAATTATTTCGGATAACATGGCTCAAATTTATTTTGAACAGGGAAGCTATCTTAAGGCCTTACCCCTGTTTTTGATGGATTATACTTACAGCAAACAACGGGGTGATTTTGACAACGCCGCCAATTCTCTTCAATGGGCAGCCCGTACCCATCTTGAATTGGATAATAAAACATTGGCGCAGCAGGAAATTAGGGAGGCCTATAACTTATTGCATAAAAGACCAAACCCCAATTACCTGCAAAATGTATATTTTACATCTTCCGAAATTTTTAAGAAGCTGGGGAACGTGGACAGTCTTATTTATTATTCAGGTCTTTACAACAATTTACACGACTCACTGGAAAAGGTAATATACCGCAGCAGTATCAACATTGTCAAACTCCGCCTGAACGATCAAAAAAGTAAGTACGATATCATGAACCTGCAGCGTGAAAAACAGGCGCAATTGCAACAGCGTAATATTATTCTTGCAGGTATTTTATTTTTATCTGCAATTGCCTTATTTACCTTCAATAGAAAGCGGCAGCAATGGAAGCACAAGCAGCAAATGGCCATCAAGGATAAGGAACTCGCCGAAAAGGAAATGGCATCAGCAATGGCCCAGCTAAAATTATTCAGGCAAAACATCATCGAAAAAACCAACATCATCGAAAAACTGGAGGACCAGTTACATAACAAGGCGATGACGCTGGAAGACCAGCAATTGATTTCAGAACTTACCCAACAAACCATTTTAACGGAAGACGATTGGGATAATTTTAAATCCCTTTTCGAACAAATATTTCCTTTGTTTTTTCTGCGTCTTAAAAATAATGCTGCTGACATTACCGCAGCTGAACAACGTTTGGCAGCATTAATTCGCCTGCAACTAAATACCCGGCAGATGGCTTCTATCCTGGGCATTTCCATAGGCAGTGTAAATAAAACAAGGCAGCGTTTAAGGAAGCGAATCGGCCTTTCTAATGAAGACAACCTGGAAGAGTACATTGCGGGTATTTGACATTTGGACGCGATTATTCTCCTATTCAAGATTCAAAGACGGGAACAGCTAACCCTTACAATGCCTTCGACAAGCTCAGGCTGGCATCCACTTTGGAAAATGACTTTTGCGCTGTTGCAATCTTTTCCTTAAGTTCATAATTCCCCATTTACAGATTGCCGCTGCGCAAAAAGACTCTTATATATTTCAGGATTTTTCACACGCCTTATAATGACGACACCTTTTGCACCGGCAATCCTCCTCCCCGGTTTGTGCCATCACTGAACCGAATTATGGAAGTGAATCGCAAGACATGAACAACGCCATGGTCTTCAAGAACAACTATTACCCACGCCATGGTTCGGTGTGTCACGAATGAATAGAATAGATAGTTCTTTTCAATGTTGTATAAAAGATGGTAGCAGGCCTACCGCATACGCTGTGCAGACGGAGTATGCAAACCACCTGGAGGTGCTGTATTCAAAAGATATGGT
>JAGWRO010000016.1 GCA_028876495.1 Bacteroidota bacterium | reverse complement strand
TCAAAATGATGGTCAACAGGAATGTATTAACACTCGATGAATTTACCCTTCGTGAAATGAAGGCCTTTCCACGGGCTACCGGCGAACTGGCGGGCCTGCTCAGGGATATCGGGCTGGCGGCCAAGCGGATCAATGTGGAAGTAAACAAGGCGGGGCTGGTAGATATACTGGGAAACACCGGCGATATCAACGTGCAGGGAGAGGAAGTAAAGAAAATGGATCAATATGCCAATGACCAGCTTATGGGCGTGTTACAGCATGGCATCAGTTGTGCCGGTATTGCCAGTGAAGAGCTGGATGAAATGGTGGCTTTTGATAACCGTGTCAGCATGAACTCGAAATACATCTGCATGTTCGACCCGCTGGACGGTAGCAGTAATATTGATGTCAATGTTTCTATCGGTACGATCTTCAGTGTTTACCGGCGGCTAACGCCTACAGGAACTCTCGCCCTAACCGCAGACTTTCTGCAACCAGGTCTCAGGCAGGTGGCAGCCGGCTACGTAATTTATGGTTCCTCTACTATTTTGGTATATGCCACGAAAAGAGGGGTAAACGGGTTTACGCTGGACCCCTCTATCGGGGAATTTTGCTTAAGCCACCCCGGGATGCGTTGCCCTGAAACGGGTACCATCTATTCCGTCAATCATGGCCATTTTTCGCTGTTTGCCGAAGGGGTTCAACAGTATATTACCGGGTGCCAGCAAAAAGATGAAACTAACGGAGGCCCTTATACGCAAAGATATATTGGCAGCATGGTAGCCGATGTACACCGCAACCTGTTGAAAGGAGGCATTTTTATGTATCCCGCTACTTTACAAAAACCCAAAGGAAAGTTGCGGCTGTTGTACGAATGCAACCCCATGGCTTTCATTGTGGAGGTGGCAGGGGGCATGGCTACCGATGGCTATCAAAGGATACTGGAAAAAGTACCTGCTTCATTGCATGAACGGTCTCCCTTATTTATAGGCAGCAGGCAAATGATGGAAGAGCTTGAAAACATTGTTACGAATTTTCATCCATAGGAACTTTATAAAAATTAAAGAGATAATGGAAAAAAGGAATGGTTGGAGTTTTTAACACGCTTTACAAAATAAAATGGCCATTAATAGCTATTGATGGTACTAAAGAAGTATGGGCAAAAGTATATAAAAAACATTTTGACAAATATGGTATTTCAAGCCATTTGAAGCCCCACAATATCAAAACTGAAAACGATGAATTAGAATTTGATAAAGCATGGAAAAATGGGGTATGGAATTGTTTTGAAACTGTTTCTTTTAATCTTACGAGAACTGATGCCATTAAAAACAAAGTGTATAAATGGGTAGGAAAGCTTGATGAATTAAATACTTCGGAAGAAGCGAAACATATCTATTTATTAAGTGTTTTGCCACATGAGCATCCTGAGTTGAAAAAGTTTATTGAAAAAATGATTACGGATAAATCGACTCCTACCACAAAGATTGATATTATTTCTGGGGAGCAAGTTGGTTTAGTAGCTACCACAATAAAATCAGAAATAGATGCTCATGTAGAGTGATTTAATTCAGTATATTTATATTTACCGTTAGAAGCAGCAGAAGGAAGCATAAAAGAAAAATCCCCTTATTCATTCGTTTAGTGCAATATCAAACTACTATAACAGTACTGTATAAACGCAATCTGTAAATCATTTCAACAAAAATAAAAATTGCACTTATTTCTTCGATTTGCTGTCTGTCTTTTACCCTTGGCACGTCCTGCCCCGGTTTTTTTATAGGAACACAACCATCTCAAACCAATCCTGATAGCAAATTTTCAATAAATAAAAAGTCACCAGCGAGGCGCTGGGGCCAAAGGGGGGAAGTGGAATAAAATTATTGATGCTCGTTTCCCCCAAAAAACGTGTCAAAAAGTCTAACTATCGAGTATTTTCATATAGGTATCGAAAATCCTTTTAGAAGTTATTTATTTCAAATAATTTTAAATTACAGATTTCCATTACTGGAATTATAAATTAAAGACTGCTTCAAAACAAACGGTAAAAACTTAATACTTTAAATCCTGTCATTATGCAAATTAAGGTTGTTACTTTACTACTTTTTGCACTGGTTTTTTTCTTGACTTTTATCGGCTGCAAGAAACATAAGCCTTCCAGGCCGATTGACCAACTACCTCCGGCCACCGAAACGGGAGCAAATACCTTCGGATGTTTGGTAAACGGTGAAGCCGTTGTTATACATAAACCTTTTGGAGATTTATCCCCTGACTTCGGTTGCCAATACCAGTTGGCTTATCATACTGTTACCGGGTACACATTTAATGTACATGGAAGCGATAAGAAAGATGGTTGTCATTTTAAAAGTGTCGGGATATTTCTCGATAGCATTCAATTAGGTCAGAATATATATATCTTAAATACTGGTGTTGTTAAATATGGTAAGCGTGGGCTGGTAGACATAGCAAATGGTTGTCCTCCTTCTCCCCTTCTAACTTATTGGACTGACAGCACAGTAACAGGTCAATTAACCATTACACATTTTGATCAACAAAAACAAATTGTATCGGGTACGTTTTATTTTGATGCAGTTGAACAAACCAGAGGAGACACAGTGCATGTAACAGACGGAAGGTTTGATATGAATTACACCCAATAGTTAGCGTCCTTTAACTTTTAAATATTACTGCTATGCGAAATCTTTACTCCTTTCTTCTATGCATGTGTTCCTTTATCATTACTGCTAATGCACAGGTTACGTTGCAACAAGACAGTACATCTTTCAACAGCCAGATGAGCACTGCATTTTCTAATTTACAAACAAACAGAGTTCCGTTTGGTATTTTGCAGGATTATGCAATGGAACTTACCAATCTTCAGGCATATAACGGTACCATACTTGCGGATAGTACAAAAAACAATTATGCGACAGTAATGGATATTTACAACACATTGGTATCAGGTATAATTAATACCAATGCCGGTTCTTTTCTCCATCCGGTTTCATTCGATAGTCTCTGGCAATCTAAAAGACAAGCAGGTATTATTACCTTAAGTGGTTTATTTTACCAGTATTCTTCTTTCTTGCCGAATGCGGTAAGCAGTAACCTGATAACAGTGAGCAACAATATGATTTACGATAAGTTTGTAAATGGGGTGTGGCAAAACCCATATCAAACTAATAATGTGTTTGCGCTATCCGCACCACTTGACGTTTATAACAGCAGTGGAACTTATGCCGTCAAAGCTATTTTACCTTCTTCACTTTGGCTTTCCAATTCAAGTTCTTTGGTTAGTAGCTTACAAGCAGATTTTGCGGATGGTTTAGGTTTCAGAACACTCACAAAGGATCAAACTTACAATCTTTCATACAGCAGCGGAGGTACAAAAACCTGGACATTTAAACTTACTTTAACAACCGGAACTATATTACAATCACAAACTGATTTTGTATTTGACTCAACTGCTGGCGGATTAGCCATGAATCACATATCTTCTCATTCCGGTGGCCTTTGCAGCGTTAATAAGATAAAAAAGCTATTTGATTTTCCGAACGGTTACACAGATTTTCCGCATCCTGTTACAGCAGATGCTTCGTATTATGGTCAAGCCGCCACTGGCTGGTACACCATTCATTATGCAAACGCTAACGGTATTTTAAGCCATCCTTTAGTAGTGGTAGAGGGCTTTGATCCGGATGATGTATTGAAACCTGAAGAGCAATTTGGCAGCAATAATATCACATCGTTTATTGACCAAATTAACCAATCGCAGTCAGGCAGCTTAATTAATTTATTAACCACTGCCTCCACGGAACAGTATGATATTATATATGTCGATTGGAAGCATAGTGGTGATTTTATAGAACGTAATGCACTATTACTTGAAAAAATAATTGGCATTGTGAACTCCCAAAGTGGGAATGCACCTATGGTAGTGTTAGGACAAAGCATGGGAGGTTTGGCGGCCAGGTGGGCTTTGCGAGATATGGAAAACAAAGGAATTAATCACCATGTACGCATGTTCATTAGTGACGATGCCCCGCAACAGGGTGCAAATGTGCCACTGGCGTTTCAGTATGCATCGCGGCAGGGTCGGAGCATTTATTATAAGCGTGCTGCTTATTCACTTTTGAATGAATACAATGGCATCGCCTTAGTAGTCAATGCCGGTCTATTTGTGGAAAATACTGTTAGAGCTTTATTTAACGGGTCGCCCTCTAATTATTTAGCAACTGTAAATACAGACGTGATAAGAGGAGCTTTGTCCTTACAGGATCAGCCTTCGGCTAGGGAGATGCTTATTAATTATGTAAACTCGAAATACCAGGTCGACAATACGATCCATAATTCCTGGCAAAACTCCCTGGATTATCCAACTACCGGAAGTCCCTATCCTCAAGGATTTCCAGGGCAGCCCTGCACGCTGGTGGGAGTATCCAATGGCTCTGAATGTGCAGCGACGCAGCCGTATAATGCTGGCAACGCATTGTTAGCCTTTACGGGCAACGCCAATACGAGGTTTTTAGGTGATTTTGTAGGCATGTTAGCGACTCCTTTTTTACCTACTGGTTTCTTAGTTAAAAATCCGGCATTCCTTTTGGCTCTACTTCCTGGCAAAAATACTTTCACTGCCCAGTTTACTTTGAATGCTCAGCCTGATGGGGTTGCAGCATTGCAATATTCGGGGAAAATTACTTACCAAAAGAAATTATTGTACCTAATTAATATTAACACTACGATAAGTTCAGTATCGGTAACATCCTCGCCATCCATCCTGCCTTACGATTATTTTCCTGGTGGCGAAGAGCCCACTAATTTTGGAACATTTACAAATACCTCAAACCAGAATATTCTGGTTAAATACAATCTAAACGTATCCGCTCAACAACCTTCATTTTGTTTTATTCCCGTCCCTAGTGCATTGGATATTGGAAAAGGAGTTACTGCCCTTACAAAAGCTGATTATCTGACCTCTTATGTAGGCGCTTTTCCACCTACAGGAAGTAAAAGCAGTCCTTTCGCTGGCGGTTATACAACTGCGTTTAGCGTAGTACAAGGAAGCACAAATAATAATGAACAACATATAGCACTTACAAACCGTAATGGAGATTGGATTTATCACCAAATAATGGGGACGCCTATAGTAAGTAACTGCAGTATGTTTTGTGGCTATAATTCAATTGGGATAAGTGGACCTACTCAATTTTGTGGAAACTCCAATTACACACTCACTGGAACTTTACCTCCGACTGCCAACACAAGTATATTATGGAGATCTAACCCTTCCGGGCTTACGTTCAGTCCAATGAATGCATCTTCAACAACTGCTTCGGGAACCATAGGATCAACCACTTTAACACCTGCAATTACGGTTACGGAAGCGGATGCCGAAGTATGTGGTACTGCCTCTCCGCAATTGTCAATTACTGCCGGCCCCTTGCCAATAAGTATGACAAGCACTGCAGGAACATGTAATGGAAATACTCAAACATGGTCTCTTGTAATGAACCCTGCTGCATACGGAAACAACTGGAATTGGACTGTTGGATATTTGGGAAACAGCAGTAGTATTTATATTTATAATCCAAACTCTTCCTCAACCTTTGTTGATGTTACAGGTGGTGGTACAGTTAATCTGACCTATAATGATATATGTGGTGGTTCGCATAGTGATGGTGTAACAGTCTATAGTAGTTGCCATAGTTCAAATAGTTATCTGATTACACCAAATCCTGCAACTAGCCAAATTACAGTTACGAAAAAAAATGACAAAACAACTACGGGAGATAACAAAAAAGTAAACGCATTAAATGCTAACCTATATGCTATTAAAATTACTGACCAATCAGGTGTCGTCAAAAAAGTAATAAATTTTGGTGCAGGAGTTACTTCAGCTCAAATATCAATTAGTGACCTTTCCCCTGGCAGTTATTTTATAACAATTTTTGATGGTACGACTTGGAATAGTCAAGTATTGGTTATTCAACCATAAAAGTTTTTCCAGGAAAATTGATAAAGGGAAAATCTAAATGAATAATAATTCTTAAGAGAATAGGAAGTTGGGTGTGGACACCCGCCAGGAAAAA
Source organism: Bacteroidota bacterium (assembly GCA_028876495.1). Classification (GTDB taxonomy): domain Bacteria; phylum Bacteroidota; class Bacteroidia; order Chitinophagales; family Chitinophagaceae; genus Ginsengibacter. The sequence goes on along the minus strand of JAGWRO010000016.1, from coordinate 1,419 downwards.
GGCATAACAGCCAGATAGAAACGAAATCGCCTGGCGTCTGATAATTTCTTTATTAAAGAAAATAAAAATCTTATTAATTCCTTAATTTACTATAAAATGCAGGAGTATAACAGTAATGCGCAAACGCATTTTTAGATTCTCTGAATAATTGAAATAAATAGCTGCCTTGTTTATCCATACACTATGCAGCAACAGTCATGTGCAAACGAAATTATTCTTCTTCAAATTCAAACTCAAAATCTAATAGCTTTTTCGGATTCACTTCGAGGCCTGCTGCTAATTCAAAAATAGTTGACAATCTTATATCAAACTTACCATGTTCAATTTTTGAAATATTACTTTCATCCAATGAGCAATTATATGATAATTTAAGCAGTGAAAGTTTTTTTCCTTCTCTAATTTTTCGAAGATTTTCACCAAACTTTAGTTTTAATAGTTCAACTTCCGTTTCATTCATTATTTCCTTGATATTTATTTACCAAGGTTTGTATATTATTAAAACTTTTCACGGTTACATATTACCGTGAACCAAAATAATTTATTAATTTGTGTTTTATTGCATTCAACTCTAACGGGTTTTATGCAATAAACAAAGAATATATTTGCGACTCTTCATAAAATAATTTGAAGCATTCGCTTTGAGTCTTGCATTAGAAACGTAGGAATTTCGAAAAGCACAAGACGATAAGTAGAATAGCTCACGCTTTAGGGCGTGGGCTCTCTTATTCGTGCTTGGGCTCCTACGGCCTCTAATGCGGTAAGTTGAGACCTGCGCCCTTCTTTTTTATCTGACTGCTTTATTTAAAGCCCGGATAAAACCAGCCTCTTCTTAAAAAACTCAATTGGTATCATGTATTTTTCAATGGTAATACTGTTTATTCATTGGGTACGAAACATTATATACAAAAACAACAAAAGGTAAAAGGAAGAAAATCTCCTTCACTAACAGCTATCCCTAAATGCAGTAGCCACTTCATTTTGCATTATCTTTTTATGCAGCTAATAAAAGCAAATGCAACCCGCACTCCAATTACCACATTTCCTAATGGCCTCAACCGTTACTTTTTAATTACCTGTTATAAAAACTTTCAATTATTAAGCCGCCTTAAAGGCGCGGCTCTTTGCGATATCAAAACCAAATTTTCAACCAAAAAAAGAAACCCCGAATAGCAATCCGGTTAACAAAGCGTATAACCATCTCCGTTATACCCACCGGCAGTGCTTGCTGGCTTTTCTTCTCATGTTGGTTTGGTAAAGCAACGGTTGCCGGAGCAGTAACCGGCTACCGGCTGCCGGTGTTCTTTTTAAAAAAATTGTTTATGAGCCTAAAAATACTATTTCCGATGCATATAGATCAGCCCCTGCTGGCTAAAACCATTGCCTACTACGATCCGCTGCTGCAGCGCTACGCCCGCCGCT
>JAGWRO010000015.1 GCA_028876495.1 Bacteroidota bacterium | reverse complement strand
TTGCCGCCAGCTTCTTTCAGATTCCACCTCACGATGGACACCCTTGCTCTTGGCTAATGCTTCCGACTGTAACGGCGCATTCGGGACTTCCACCCTATAGTTGATATACATGCCTAACATACAATAAGTCCCCCTGTAGAAACAGGGGAACTCTTTAACGTATTGCTTGATATGAGACTCTTTAAATAAACTTTGTGCTGATTCACAGCTTTCTCAGATCCAATCTCTCTCTTTTTTTAAATGAATGATTAATTATTAACTCATTTGTTATACAAACTTAAGATCACAAATCGTACCACCATAATTAAGTTTATGTTACTGATATTATAGCAGACATCATTATTTTTATATAAAACCCTTTATTTATAAGGCTTTCAGAAGAAAAATTTAATGATGCCCAATTTATTTTCACCATTGCGTTTTTAGAAAACATTAGCATTTGCAGCCAATAAATATTTACCAAAATAACATTCGCCACTATTTGTTTGTTTACTGCCCTGCCTTCTTGCTTTTGGGCTATCACCGGGATCAAAAGAAGGATTTATTTTACACAACCATCCCGAGTAACAAAATGGCTACAATGTATTTCCCTGCCGCATTAAAATATGCCGGTATTTATTAAATATGCCGTTTTTGGTAACAAATCCAAGATAAACATTATTGGCTCCGGTAACCGGAAGAATGCGTTTATCCTGGCTATCCATAATTTGCATCACATCATACATAGAGGTATTTATATTGATCACCCTATCCGGCGGTTGGGCTATATCTTTTATAGGGCGGTTCCGGTCTTCAGGTTTATTACTCACGAGAAGTTCCAGCAAATGATCGCTAAATAAAACTCCGGCTAAAACCCCATCTTTATCAACTACCGGAAATATATTTTTTGTGGTATGAACAATATCAGCGCTCCTGCTGGCAGGTGTATCATCGGGCCTCAGGATTACAAAATCTTTTTCGATAAGATATTTCAATTTAATTCTTCTTAAAACCCCATGGTCTTTGTTTTCCTGTGATACCAAATTTCCATGTGCGGCAAGATCAAAAGTGTAAATGGAATATTTTACAATTCCCTTATTGATAAAATAAGAAATAGCCGAAACCATCATTAAAGGCACCATCAAGACATAACCGCCGGTAATTTCTGCCGCCAGAAAAATCCCTGTTAATGGCGCATGCATTACACCGCTGATGGAAGCAGCCATTCCGGCAATGATAAAATTGGTAACGTTTAAATGCACCATTCCTGTTTGGTTCAAACCAAATGAAAAAACAAAACCTAATAATCCACCGACAACCACACTCGGGCCAAACATACCTCCGTTTCCACCACTTCCCATTGTAATAATTGACGCAAATGTTTTTCCGATCAGTGTAAAAATGGCAAATATTAAAAGCGCCCATGACAAATCCTGGTATTCTGAAAAGAGACTATTGGCAAGTAATGATTTAAAATTACCGTCTAATAATTTTTGAATCGTGATGTATCCTTCGCCATATAGTGCAGGAAGCAAAGCAATCATGATTCCTAATGAAATACCTCCAATTAAAACCTTACTGTATTGATTTTTAATTTTGTCGAAAACATTTCCCAATCTGGTATTTAACTTGCTGAAATAGACAGAATAAATTCCAACGATTATACCAAGAACAATATAATACCAAAAAGCATCCATGAGCCAGCCACTACGCGAAACCAGCACAAAAAGAGGTTCTTTATAAATCATTTGAGAAACAACAGAAGAAAAAGCCGAGGCAATTAATAAAGGAATAACTGCAGGTATAGAAAACTCAGGCATGATCACTTCAATGGCGAAGATCATACCTGCCACGGGACTGTTGAAAGCACCTGAAATTCCTGCAGCGGCGCCACACGCCAGTAATAGCGTGGTTTCCCTATAATTCAATCCAAAAAAGCGACCGATATTGGAGCCGATTGCTGAACCACTTGCAACTGCAGGCGCTTCTAATCCGGCAGAACCACCAAGGCCTACTGTAAGTGCACTTGAAATAACCTGGCTATAAATATTATGAAAATCCAGTTTACTGGAATTGTGAGAAATATTGTAAATGATAGACGAAATTCCATGTTGAAATTTACTTCTCCTGATAAATGTCCGGATATATAAAACCGTTAGTAAAATACCAATAAGCGGAAAGAATAAATACAGGTATAATTTATATTTCCAATGAAGATCATTTATCAGGAAACTGGCTACATAATGCGTTAATTCTTTTAAAACTGAGGAAGCGATGCCGCCCATAATTCCTACCACCGAGGCCGCTATAATTAAAAAATTAGAATTGGAAATTCTTCGTTTACGCCATTGGTTGATTACTTCAATATATTTAAGCAGCTTTTCGTACATTTTTTAGCTGAAACAACAAATTTAGATTAGAATATGCGCGAAGGTAATTACAAAAAAGATGTGACAAAAAGAAAGGGTTGTAACCAAAGAGTAGCAGGGAATTCAACACTTTAGTAAGAAAATAAAAGACCAGGTAGGGATGTTAATGCATCCTCTAAAAATATGAAATACAACTATTTTACACCAACAAACACTACTATCTTTGGTCTTTTATGGCAGATACAAGCATTTGGATTATTTCATTTTTATCAATTGCAGGAGTAATCATCCGACCTTACAAATTACCCGAAGCAATGTGGGCAGTTTTGGGTGCTTTTCTTTTATTGATATTTGGATTGATTTTACCCAGCAATGCTTTAAAAGGAATTTTAAACGGAACAAATGTTTACCTGTTTTTAACCGGAATGATGTTACTGGCTGAAACTGCGCGCGAAGAAAAATTGTTTGATTGGCTGGCTTCCTATGCTACAAAATTGTCCAGGGGTTCATCTCAAAGACTTTTTATTCTGATATATCTGGTTGGTATTGTTGTTACTATTTTTTTATCAAACGATGCAACGGCTGTCGTTCTTACTCCTGCAGTAGCAGTTGCTGCAAAATCTGCCAAAATTAAAAAGCCTCTTCCCTTTCTCCTCATCTGCGCATTTATTGCCAATGCAGCTTCTTTTGTATTACCGATCTCTAATCCTGCCAACCTGGTAATTTACAAAAGTCATCTTCCTTCACTATGGCAATGGCTGGGCCAATTTACTCTCCCCTCTCTTACAGCTATTGTTACCACTTTTGTTTTATTAGGTCTTACCCAAAGAAAATATCTTCATCAAAAAATTGAGTCGCATAACATTGAACCAAAAATGACATCAGGGGCAAAAACAGCCCTCTTAGGAATTGCTATAACTGCTATTATTTTATTAGTTTGTTCCGCCATAGATATCCAATTGGGATTGCCTACGTTTTTTACAGGCATTGCCACTTCAGCAATTGTAATCATCCGTAGTCAAAAAAAACCATGGATCATTATTAAAGGGGTTTCGTGGTCAATACTTCCTCTTGTTGCTGGCTTGTTCATAATTGTAGAAGCGCTCAATAAAACCGGGCTCATTACAATGCTTTCCGGCATCTTACAACAAAGCCTTATTAATTCAGTAACTGCCACAACCTGGCTATCCGGTCTTATTACAGCTTATGGGTGCAACTTGTTAAATAACTTACCGGCCGGTTTAATTGTTTCAAATGCTATTCAGCCTCATCACATCCCTGAAATCGTTAAACGTGCCATATTGATCGGTATCGATTTGGGGCCTAATCTTTCTGTTACAGGTTCCCTTGCCACTATCTTGTGGCTGGTAGCTTTGCGCCGCGAAGGAATTTCAATAAGCGGATGGGCATTTTTAAAATTAGGCGCTATAATTATGTCTGTAGCTTTAGTTTTTACCCTGGTTTCTCTATGGTTGTAAAAAGTGCAAAATAAAAATTTCGATTATTTATTTAATTACTGATTGGTTTTAAAGCATTGCAAATTATCTACAGATTTGAAGATAAAAGTTTATATTTATCCTTCCATATATTCCGGATATTTCTACTGTAAAGACCTCACCTCTGCTAACCTTATATTATTTTTTAACTTTTTTTACAGTAATTAATTAACGGATACTGGAAGAATAAAAAATTGTAGCAAAGTTTTTGTTATACCAATAATCTTTCAATAAAATTATGCTTAAACCACATCTACTTAACCCACATTTAAAGGAAAGGATTTACGAAAAATGGAACAATTGCTGGCCCGTCAGCGATTTAAGGCCTTTGGCTCTTCTTGACCTTATCAGCTATCTTTTCTTTATTAAAAAATTAGATGACTGGGAGTTAATCCATCAAAGAGTAAAAGCTGCAGGCACTGATAATTTTATTTATACCAAAGAAATTGAAGAATTTACCTGGAGTAAATTACAAAAACTAAACGCAAGGGAAATACAGCAGCTTTTTAATAAAGAACACGGAGTAATAGACCTGATGAACAATTACGCCCGTTTAAATTCTCTATATAGTGATTTTTTTATGGCGCCTTTAATGATAGAACCTACGCCAAAGCTAATTTTTAATTCCATTGAAATTGTTAACCTAATTGAAACAAGTGATAAGGCCAGCCAGGAAGCTATCATCGAATACCTGTTTAGCAAGTTGAAAATAACAGCAGAAAGCAGCCAGGAATTTCTGCCGGAGTTTATTTCAAAATTGTTGGTAGAAATTGCAGAGCCTGAGGATAAAGATGTGATCCTGGACCCGTGCGCAGGAATTGGCAGCCTTCTCGTAAATGCTTACAGGCATGAAATCAAAGGTGATAAAGATAAAATTCCATTCTCTTCAAATAAATTTTTTGAATCAAATGTGAGCGGGATAGAATCAAATTTGGTTCAACTGCGTATTGCAGCTATGAATATGTTTCTCCATGGAATTAAGAACCCGAAAATCCGAATGAAACCCTTTGGAACGGAAAGCCTGAAGGAATATCCCACACTCATTATTTCGAGCTTGTTAATTTCGAATGAAACTATGCCTTCAAAAGAAACGCCACCTGAAGGAAGCAAACTTGAAAAAGAAAATGAGTTATTAAGCGAAATTCTTGAAAACCTTAAACCCGGAAGCCGCGCGGTTATTCTTGTTCCCCAGATGTTATTGAAAAGTGAAAATCACTCAATCCAAAAAACGAGAAAAAATATTATTGATCACTTCAACCTTGAAGCGGTAATTACTTTGGCTCCCAAAACCGATTCAATTTTTTCAGGAGCCGGCATTCTTGTTTTTAATAAATCAGAATCTGCAACTACAGAAGATCTTTGGTTTTGCAAATGGGGAACCGGCAAAAATAAGAAACGTAACAAAGAGGAAAGTAATATCGGCAACGAAAATGGCGATTTGGATTTTAATGAAGTAACGGATATTATTAATAAATGGAAATACAGAAAAGATAATCCAACTGATCCTTCGCACAGGAGTTTTTTTATACCAGTAAATTATATTAAAACGAATAATTACAGTTTAAGTTTTAACGACTATAAATTAATCAGGCAGGAGTCTTGGGATGATGAAACAGAAACTGTCCTTACTGCAAAAAAAGAAAATCTGCATGATTTTTTCGAGACGAGTGAACTCTTGCCTGAAAAAAAGCGGAGAAGGAAATTAGTACCTGTTCTTCTTGTATTACTGATTTTAATATCAGGCGCAGCTGCCTTCTATTGGTTTTATTTAAAAGATAATTCCCAACGTTTTTTTAGCAAGGTCAAAATAGCCGATTCTGCTTCAAAAATTAGTATCAGCAATTCTTCTAAAGAACCTGAGACAGACGCTGCTACTATTGCTGATAAAGCTACTATTAATAACGACCCGGAAGAAAAAATAACAGAACCTGCAACCATCCCTAAACCCATCAATGAAACTACGACCAAAACAGGCGAAGGCGCGACGAAATATACTGTCATTAATAAAGCCTGGTTCCATTCAGGGCCTGATCCAAACAAACTAAAACCTGTTTTCCTAAAGCCGCGCAAAGATGTGGTTTTAACTCCCCAGGCTGAAGAAAATGGGTTTGTATATATAGTTTATACCAACAGCAAAGGTCAAACTACACATGGATGGCTAAATAAAAAGAACCTGGAAGCAGTTGAATAAACCAGGCGAACTAAATTGCGTTTATACATTACTGTTACATGCTACACAGATTAGAAATCAATAAAATTGGTTGCTTTACTGTAACAAATCCTAAATTAGCTTTCAAAAATTGAATCTTTGCTTTCAGTAAGCCAATTATTTATTTACCCGATCAAATCATTGCATGGAATTGCAATTCAATCCGCAAACGTAACCGATCGTGGATTGCAGCACGACAGAAGATTTTTGTTGATCGATAAAAACAACCGCTTTCTCACGCAAAGAGAATTTCCTAAAATGGCATTGCTGCAAACCGCAATTGAAGAAGATCATTGTATGGTTTTTCAGAAGGGTTCAGTTGAAAACAAACTTGTATTGCCGTTGGTTCCCGGTAAAGTTGGCGAAAAAATTTCAGTAAGAATCTGGGATGATGATTGCGACGCGCTGTTGATGAGTAAGGAAGTTAATGAATGGTTTTCTTCACAATTAGGTATCAGATGCAGTTTGGTTTATATGCCGGATAGCACCGAAAGAAGAGTTGACCCCAAATATGCAATCAACAATGACATCACCAGTTTTTCAGATGCTTACCCTATACTCATTATTGGGCAAGCCTCATTAGATGATCTTAACAGCCGTTTGGCCGAACCGATTCCTGTCAACAGGTTTCGGCCTAATATCGTTTTTACCGGCGGAACACCTTATGAAGAAGATGGAATGGAACATTTTAGCATCAATGATCTGGATTTTTATGGCGTAAAACCTTCTGCAAGATGCGTGGTAACAACCACCAACCAGGAAACCGGAATTGCTGGAAAGGAACCGTTAAAAACGTTGGCTACTTATCGGTCAAAAAATAATAAAGTGTATTTCGGACAAAATGTATTGATGAAAGGTAAAGGCAAAATAAATGTGGGCGACCCGATTGAAATTGTAAGACAGAATCAAACATCTTTTTTATCTGACTGAAATTTCTCTTTAACATATTGTTTCAGCCATTCTTTGGCTTCAACGTCGTTGGTAAAACTTTTAATCGGGATGGGCGGAGGTTTTAATGCAAAAAGAATGTTCATAATAAATTTTGAAAGTCCGGGTTTTGAAATCATCGCCATTGCAGAATAAATTATCGGCAATTGTTCAGTCGAAAACACACGGGTTTTTTTGTCAGGCACCGGCGAGTCGGAAAGGTAAATCAATAACGGTACTCTTTGGTTTCCGGTAATCTTTTTTACGAGGGCTACATTTGCTGTGATGTTTTCGACCGTTCGTTTCGGGCTTTTTGAAAGTGACACGAGCATTCCATCATCAAACCAGTAAGTAGCTATTTCGCCTTCGTAAATTTTTCTATCAGTTGGTATTGTCATTGCTAAAAAATATTACTGTTCGGTCAAATTTATTCCAGAAACAGGCGATCTGCAATTTTATTTTGTTTTCACAATTTATTAATGCGTTGATTTTAAAAGCAATTGTATTTGTAGAAGGATAGAAAATAGTAAACCAACAAAAAGTAAGAATTTTTATTTTGACATAAAAAGACCATTCGTATAAAAAGAGAGAGCTTGTTTGTAAGAAACTACGTAAATTTATGGTTCCTAAAACCAGGCATTATAAAAGTCAGCTCTTCACCTTTTTAAAATACAAATTATGCCAGAATACACTTTAAACGTTAACAACAAAGATTACAAGATCGATGTAGATCCGCAAATGCCTTTACTTTGGGCAATTCGTGATTTTGTAGGATTAAAAGGAACCAAATTTGGTTGCGGAATTGCACAATGCGGCGCGTGTACTGTTCATCTTGAAGGTACTCCTATTCGCTCGTGTAGTTTTCCGGTAGCTGCCGCCGCTGGTAAAAAAATTACTACTATCGAAGGCATTTCAGAAAATATTGATCATGCCGTACAAAAAGCATGGATTGAAATGCAGGTACCTCAATGCGGCTATTGCCAATCCGGGCAAATAATGAGCGCGGTTGCCTTGCTTAAAAATAAACCTCATCCTACAGATGCGGATATTGATGCGGCAATGCAGGGAAACCTTTGCCGCTGCGGAACTTATCAACGCATTCGTAGTGCTATTCATCGCGCCGCCGAATTGGTATAAAAAAGGTAGACTTATAATTTTTAAACTTTTCAATTCTCATCATGGAACAAGTACTTTCAAAAATAGATCGCCGAAAATTTTTAAAATTTAGCGGCATTACGGGCGCCGGCTTTATCATTGGCCTTTCACTAAAAAGTAAGGCAGGAACAGCTTCTGTTGCCAAAGCAGGCGACGTTGCCCCTTATGGATTGACTCCTTTTGTTATGATTGAAAAAAATGGAACCATTACCATCTTCAATCCCAAGCCTGAAATGGGCCAGGGAACTTTTCAATCGATTCCTTCTTTAATTGCGGAAGAACTGGAAGTGCCTCTTACAGGAGTTACCATTCAACAAACCGGTGGCGAAAAAAGGTTCGGCCCCGGCCAATCTGCGGGAGGAAGCAGTTCCGTTCGCGGCAGTTATTTCCAATTAAGGAAAGTAGGCGCTTCTGCAAAAGAAATGCTTGTTATGGCTGCAGCAAACCAATGGAAAGTTCCGGTTGGAGAATGTTATGCAGAAGATGCAAAAGTGTTTCATAAACCTTCCGGCAAAAGTATAGGTTATGGAGATTTGGCAGAAGCTGCAGCAAAACTGGAGGTTCCAAAAGATCCGAAACTAAAAGACCCCAAGGATTTTAAGTTATTAGGCAAAGACATACAACGCCCTGATATTCCTCTAAAATCTTCAGGCAGAGCCGTATTTGGCATTGATGTGGAAGTTCCGGGAATGGTGTATGCTTCAATTGCCCATTCTCCTGTATTTGGAGCAAAATTGGTGAGTTATGATGATTCAGTAGCAAAAAAAGTAAAAGGAGTAATTGGTGTTGAAAAATGCCAGCGCATATTCGGCCCTTATACCTACGATTGTATTGCTGTGATTGGTGAAAATTATTGGGCAGCTTTACAAGGTCGTAAGGCTCTTTCTATAAAATGGGACGACCAGGGAAATGACAAATTCAATTCAAAAGATTATACGCAGTACCTGCATGATTTATCAAAGCAAGATGGCGCCATTGATAAAGAGGAAGGAAATTTTGATAAAGCCTATTCTGAAGCGCCGGTGAAATTGGATTCATTTTATGAAACACCGGTGGTTTCTCATTCACCAATTGAACCAATGAATTGTGTGGCAAGTTGGACTGATGGTAATAAACTGGAGATTTGGGCTTCTACACAAGTGCCAGGTGGAATTATGGGTGAATTCACCAAAAAGTACAATATCCCTGAGGAAAATTTGACCATACATACTATGTTTAGTGGCGGTGCATTTGGAAGGCGTTTGTACACGGATTTTGTTGACGAGGCCGTTCAACTTTCAAAAGCCATTGGAAAACCTGTAAAAGTATTATGGACAAGAGAAGATGATACGGAACAAGGCCCTTTCCGCCCTATGACTTTTTCTGCACTTAAGGCTGGCTTATCAGCAGATGGAAAAGCATTGGCTTTTCAACATAAAGTGATCTCTCCTACGATCAGGTACAGCAAAAATTATGATAAAACTAAAACCGACGGCACAATGACCGAGGGAATCAGTGATCAAAAATATGAATTCCCGAACATGAAAAATTTGTATGTTAATGCGGACTTTCATATTCCTGTAGCAGCGTGGCGTGCTGTTACAAGTACTACTCTTGCATTTGCCCATGAATCTTTTATTGATGAAATGGCAGTAAAAGCCAATAAAGATCCAATGGAATTTCGTCTTGGTTTATTGACTAAAGATTCAGATACAAAAACAGTTCTGCAAAAGTTGAAAGAAGTTTCCAATTGGGATAAACCATTACCTGCCGGTTGGGGACGTGGTGTAGCGCAATATGAATTTTTTGCAGGCCTTGCAGGCTATGTTATTGAAGTTTCTAAAAAAGGAAACGGAGTTAATATTGAAAAAGCTTATGCTGTCATCGACCTGGGAACCGTTGTAAATCCCGACATGGTAAAAGCGCAGGTAGAAGGTGCTGCAGTTATGGCCTTAACCGCCGCTATAAAAAGCGGAATCACCTTTGAAAACGGGCAAACTGTTCAAAAGAATTATAATACCAACCAATTGGTTCGCATCAATGAAATGCCGCCGGTTGAAGTACATATCCTTGCCAATGGCGGTCCTAAAATCAAAGGAGTTGGAGAGCCGGGTTTACCACCCTTCGCACCTGCTTTGTGTAATGCAATTTATGCGGCTACCGGTAAACGCATCAGGAAACTGCCTTTTGATATTCACAACGTATGATGGTAAATCATACATAAATTTGTATCCTAAATTATTGAAAATATGAAGAAGGTTTTGGTTGCATCTGTTGCATGCATAACTATATTTTTTATCAGTTCGGCGTTTTATCAAAAGTATGATCTTGCCAAAAGTATTGAGCGTGGAAAAGAAGTGTACACCACCTATTGCATCACTTGCCACATGGAAGCAGGGAATTCAACACCGGGTGTTTATCCGCCTTTGGCAAAATCTGATTATTTAAAAAAACCCATTGACACTTTGATTGATATAGTGCTTAACGGCCAAACAGGCGAGGTTGTTGTGAATGACACGACCTACAACGGCCAGATGCTTCCTCTTAATTATTTAACCGATGAACAGGTGGCAGATGTGTTAAATTATACCCGCAATTCATTTGGCAATAAAATGAAAGATCCTGTTTTGCCGGAAAAGGTGAAAGTGCTCCGGAAATAAGTTTTCCATGTAATGAAAGAAATCAATCATCTTATAAATGCATTTGAAGAAGCTAAACAAATGCGAATGCAAACTGCACTTGTTACAGTAGTTCATGTGGAAGGTTCATCCTACAGAAGAGCGGGTGCACGTATGCTGGTAAGAGAAGATGGCCAGATTTTCGGTGCAATAAGTGGTGGGTGCCTTGAAGGTGATGCGTTGCGAAAAGCAATGCTGGTGCTGTCTCAACAGCAAACGAAATTGGTAACTTATGACACAAGCGATGAAGAAGATGCAGCGATCGGACTGCAGTTAGGTTGCGAAGGAATTATCCAGGTTTTGTTTGAACCAATAAATGATCAAAAGAAGCCAGTGGAATTACTTAAGAAAGCTGTTTCAGTACGGCAACATGCGGTGCTGATTACTTTATTTTCTTTAGAAGATAAAAGAAATAAGCAAGTTGGAACATCACTTCTTTTAGAGGAGAATGGCAATGTATCAGGCAAAATTGATGTTGCGGAATTAAAAAATGAAATTGTAAAAGATGCGAAAAGTGCACTCCAGCAAAAAAAATCAGTCTTCAAAACTTATACTACAGAAAATAATTCTGTAACAGCTTTCATTGAATTTTTAAAACCACCGGTTTCATTAATTATTATTGGTGCGGGAAACGACGCGCTACCGGTAACGCAAATCGCGGATTTGCTTGGCTGGGAAGTTCGCGTGGTTGACGGAAGAACAACGCATGCAAAACCGGAGCGGTTTGTAAGTGCCTGCCAGGTCTTGGTATGTAATCCTGAAAACGTTTTGGAAGAAATTCCTGTTGATTCAAATACAGCCTTTGTATTAATGACGCACAATTACAATTATGATAAGGCGATGTTGAAGGCTTTGTTGCAAAAGCAAGTTGAATATATCGGCGTTCTCGGGCCTAAAAAGAAATTGAAAAAAATGTTGGATGAATTGAAAGATGAAGGAGTTGAATTGCCGGATAATCATTTAAAAAAAATCTATGGGCCTGCCGGGTTGGAAATCGGTTCAGAAACTCCCGAAGAAATTGCATTGAGTATCATTGCCGAAATCAAATCCGTTTTTTCAAAAAAAGAAGGTGGATCATTAAGAAATAAAAAAGACGTTATTCATTCGCGAAAAGAGACTTTGATTGAAAGCAAAGAACTACCTTAAATATCTTTTTGAAAAGAGAAAAAAGCATTTTTTATTTGCTTACTGGTAAATAATACTATCCTTCCATCTGGATCTTGAAATATTAATTTTTTTGCAGAATTTTATTTTTATATACAGTGATTAATTATATCCTTCTTAACAACAACTCTAGTAATATTGTGATTTAATTCTCGTGATAACCCACTTTCAAAATAAAGCATATAGGTTTCTTGCATTCATCGTTGCAGTTCAAATTTTGAATATGAGCATTGATTCTCCAACTGCCCGAATGCCTTCTTATGTACCTGATGCTGCTAATTTCAATTACATAGATACGTATGTTGAATTTATTGTTGAAGACATTCTGAAATATGATAATGCTATTCCCGAGACAAAAAACCGGCAAAACAGGGAATGGCAGATGCAGAAACAATTTGAGCTGGTTTGTCAGCAAATTGAGCCAATAGTTTTCTCAACGTTTTTTCAAAAATACAAGAAAAATTATATCACATTTAGTAATAAATATGCCTTCCGTTATATAAAGGAAATCAATCCTCCTCCCCCTAAATCCTTTGTTTGATTTAGCACTCTTTTGCGTTGCTTTTATTAAGCGCTTTACTTATTCATCAAGACATTATTGATTGGTGCTGATTACTCACCGAAATAGAAATGTTTCATTGGTATTTCTATAATTTTTTAGCAAAATCAGTTAAATGACAAAGATTTATTTAACCATTTTATTCGTTTTATGCTTGGCAGATTCCAAAAGCCAGCACCTTGCTGTGGATAGAGCCCAGGATTCCCTTGTAATTACGATGAAGCAGGCTGAAGATTCATTTCTTTCAAAAAATCTTTCTCTGCTGGCCCAAAAATACAGCATTGATTCTGCCAAAGCCACAGTAATTAGCGCCGGTTTGTACAATAATCCGGAATTTGATTATTCAAATGCATTTTATAATACAATTACACACCGGTTTTTTGAACCGGAAATCCAAATACAGGTTTCTCAATTAATCTTACTTGCAGGGAAAAGAAATAAAGCGATAAACCTTGCCAGGTCAGGCGTTGATATTGCTCAGTTCCAGTTTTATGACCTGCTTCGAACGCTTCGGTACATTTTAAGGAATGATTTTTATAATATTTATTTCCTTGAACAATCTTCTAAATTATATGATTTGGAAATTTCTTCTTTACAAAAATTAGTTCATGCATTCGAAGAACAGGTAAACAAAGGTTACATGGCGCCGATGGAAGTAATTCGGCTTAAATCGCAACTATATTCATTACAGGCAGAATATGATGAATTACAAACTAATATAAATAATGTACAGGCAGAGTTGAAACTAATTTTAAGAATTTCACCTGAAACGTATATTATTCCAAATCCGGATATTAAGATGTTGAATGAAAATGTAGTTGCCCGTATGAATTACCAGCAATTAATTGATTCAGCTCTTAGCAACCGGCCGGATTTGAAAGTATTGAATGCAAGTATTATTTACAGTAATAATAATCTTACGCTCCAAAAAGCATTTGCCAAACCAGACATAACTGTAACTGCTAATTACGATCGGATGGGCAGTTATGTAAATGATTATAATGGTATCGGAATAGGTATCCCCCTTCCATTTTTCAATCGCAACCAGGGAAATATAAGTAACGCCAGGATACAGGTGGAACAAAGTAAACTGCAATTGGAAAACGGGCTTGACCAGGTGAAAAGTGAAGTTACGACCAATTATATTACGGCTTTGCGTTCGGAAAAATTATTACTAAGCTTTGATCCAAAATTTGATGAAGAAAATAAAAATTTAATTCAGGAGGTTACAACAAATTATCAAAAGAAGAATATTACGATGCTTGAGTTCCTGGATTTTTATGATTCTTATAAAGAAAATATTCTACAACTCAATCAACTCCGGTTTAATAAAATGAGCGCATTAGAACAGCTTAATTATTCAATCGGTAAAATTGTTTTTAATCCATAACATGTAAAATACTGAGGTTCCTCAAATAAAATATTCAAAACGATGGTTACAAATAAAATCTTTCTTCCTTTATTACTGGCAACTTCTATAATAATCTTCAGTTGCCACGATTCAGGCCAGGAAGCACCGAAACAGAAATATGTTATAGCAGACTCTTTGTTGAAAACTCTACAAATTGACAGCGTGATGAATTGCCCGCTTGTAAATTCACTAACACTAACCGGCAAAGTGTCATTTGACGAAGAAAAGGTAAATAGAATTTTCCCGATGGTCAGTGGCATTATTACCGATGTGAATGTGGAACTTGGTGACTATGTAAAAAAAGGTCAAAAACTTGGAGTAATAAGAAGTAGTGAAATGGCAGGCTATGGAAGTGACCTGGTTACTTCTAAAACCAATCTTCTCATAGCACAGAAAAATATGGACGCTGCTAAGGATATGTATAAGAGCGGCCTGATGTCTGAAAAAGATTTTATCACTGCTCAACAAATGTATAAACAAGCACAATCTCAATTGACACGCGCGAGTGAAATCTTGCAGATAAATGGTGGCAATAGTAATGGCGAGTTTGTTGTGCGGGCACCTATCAGTGGATTTATAGTGGAGAAACAAGTGAATAACAACATGGCTATCCGCAGTGACAACAATAGTAATCTGTTTACAATTTCTGACCTGAAGAATGTATGGATTATTGCCAATGTCTATGAATCCAATATCAGTCAGGTTCACCTTGGTGAGGAAGCTGAGGTAACAACATTATCCTATCCGGGAAGAATATTTAAAGGTAAAGTTGATAAGGTATTAAATGTGCTGGACCCAACCAATAAAGTAATGAAGATAAGAGTGCAGCTACCCAACAATGATTATGCCCTAAAGCCTGAAATGTTTGCCAGCGTAAATGTTATCAATCAAAAAGATAGTGATGCCTTGTGTATACCTTCCAGCGCTTTGATTTTTGATAACAGTGAATATTTCGTGTTGATATATAAAAGCCCTTCCGATATAAATATAATCCCCGTAAAAATAATCGGAACTAATGCGAACAAAAGTTATATATCAGGAAATATTAGAGTAGGAGATAAAGTAATTGCATCCAATGCTTTATTAATTTATGAAGCTATGAACGATTAAAAAAACACAAATGTTAAAGATACTAAAGGCTGTTATAGCCTTCTCGCTTAAACGAAAATATTTTATACTATTTGCTACAGCTTGCTTGCTGGTAATTGGAATCATAACCTTCAAGAATATGCCAATTGAAGCATTTCCTGATGTAACTAATACTGAAATAACTATCATAACGCAATGGCCGGGGCGAAGCGCAGAAGAAATTGAAAAATTTATTACCATACCAATCGAAATCGCGATGAATCCTGTTCAGCGTAAAATAAGTTTACGCTCAACAAGTATTTTTGGTTTGTCTTATATAAAACTTGTTTTTGAAGACAACGTTACTAATGATCAGGCAAGGATACAAGTGAATGATCTTATTTCAAATGCTGATCTTCCGCAGGGAGTTTCCCCATCTATTCAGCCGCCAACTGGCCCAACAGGAGAAATATACAGGTATACTTTGGAAAGTAAAATCAGAAATCCAAGGGAACTCAAAACTTTGCAGGACTGGGTCGTTGATCGGCAATTGAGATCGGTTCCGGGAGTTGCAGATGTTGTTAGTTTCGGTGGAGAAACCAAAGCTTTTGAAATAAGGGTAGATCCGGGAAAATTAAGCAACCTGGGTATAACGCCACTTGATGTTTATAATGCCGTAGCTAAAAGTAATATCAATATTGGAGGGGACGTAATTAATATAAATAACCAGGCTTACGTTGTACGCGGAATCGGCCTGTTAAATGATGTGAATGAAATAAAAAATATAATTGTACAAAATGTAAATGGGATTCCGGTATTGGTAAAAGACCTGGCGGATGTAGAAATTTCGAATTTGCCCCGGCTTGGACATGTAGGCAGAACCGATGCCATTGATTCAGCAGGAAAAAGAACCATTGTAAATAATGATGATGCAGTAGAAGCAATCATCTTAATGCGTAAGGGAGAAAATCCCACGAGGGTTATGCAGGCATTAAAAGCCAAAGTGGCAAAAGTAAATGCAGAGGTGTTACCAGCTGATACAAAAATTGTTCCGTATTATGATAGGGAAGACCTTATCCATTTTGCTACCCATACTGTTTTACACAACCTGATAGAAGGCATATTACTTGTCACTTTAATAGTGTCGCTATTTATGTTTAACTGGCGGACGACATTAATTGTTTCTATAGTAATTCCCCTCTCTTTGTTATTTGCTTTTATTTGCCTCCGGCTAATGGGTATGTCAGCCAATCTTTTATCCTTGGGCGCCATTGACTTTGGGATCATTATTGATGGTGCAGTAGTAATGGTGGAGGGCATTTTTGTGGTACTCGATCAAAAGGCTAGAGATATGGGGATGGAGCGGTTTAATAAAATATCAAAATTGGGATTATTAAAAAATAAGGGAGCTGAGTTGGGTAAGGCTATCTTCTTTGCCAAATTAATAATTATTGCTGCTTTACTACCTATTTTTTCCTTTCAAAAAGTAGAGGGGAAGTTATTTTCACCGCTTGCCTATACGCTTGGTTTTGCACTGCTAGGTGCTCTAATCATAACCTTAACTTTAGTACCGGTATTGATCAGTTTATTATTGAGAAAAAATATACGTGAGAAACATAATCCAATTGTTCATCACATAACTGGGTTTATGCTGAAGGGATTTGCTTTTACCACAAGGCATAAACGCACTTCTATTATTGTATCATTGGTTGTAATCGCTTTTGGGCTTTTTTCTTTTAAATTCCTGGGATCGGAATTTCTTCCCGAGCTTGACGAAGGTTCAATTTATGTTAGAGTACAATTGCCTTATAGTATCTCGCTCGATAAATCCGTAGAAGTGGCTAACCTGGTGCGAAAAAAACTGATTCAGTTTCCTCAGGTTCAACATGTGGTTTCACAAACGGGAAGGCCTGATGACGGGACTGATGTGGCAGGCTTTTATAACAACGAATTCGATGTATTACTTTACCCTGAGGATTCATGGAAACCAAAAATCACCAAAGAAAAATTAGTGAGTGAGATGAATAAAAGTTTATCAGTTATTCCCGGAGCTGATCTCAATTTTTCACAACCAATCACAGATAATATTGAGGAAGCTGTGTCAGGTGTTAAGGGCTCTATTGCTGTAAAAATATTCGGTGATTCTCTTAATTATATGGAAGACAAAGCGGATGAAGTTTATAAGATTTTAAAAACAGTAAAAGGAATAAAAGACCTTGGAGTAATAAGAAATATTGGTCAACCTGAATTGGATATTGATCTTAACCAACAAAAAATGGCATTATATGGAGTTGCCACAGCGGACGCTAATGCAGTTATTGAAATGGCTATAGGCGGCAAAGCAGCATCCCAATTATACGAAGGCATTGAAAAATTTGATATCCGTATAAGAATACCCAAAGAATACAGGAAATCGGAAACAGATATTGGAAACCTTATGGTACCTACTGAAAGTGGATCAAAAGTACCTGTAAAAGAAATTGCAAATATTACTACCAAAACAGGTCCTTGCCTCATTTTTAGGGATGCCAATCAGAGATATTCTGCCATAAAGTTTTCTATAAGAGGAAGAGATATGGGAAGTACCATAAAGGAAGCACAAGCCAAAATTAATAAAGCCGTAAAGTTAAAAAACGGATATACAATGACATGGGAGGGTGATTTTGAAAATCAACAAAGGGCTGTAAAAAGATTGCAACAGGTAGTGCCTATTAGCCTTTTGCTTATATTTCTTTTGCTTTTTTCCATGTTCGGGAATTTTAAGGATGCCGGCTTGGTTTTCCTCAATGTTCCATTCGCTATAGTTGGAGGTATAGCAGCCCTGTTTATTACAGGAACCAATTTTAGTATTTCTGCCGGAATTGGATTTATAGCTTTATTCGGTATTTGCATCCTGTTTGGGGTTTTGTTAATAACTGAGTTCAAACATAATCTTGATGTCAGAAAAAAAGGGCAACACCAATCACTTTATGCAGCTATAAGATTGGGGGTTAATTCAAGAGTAAGGCCCGTAATAATGACAGCTTTAATGGCAGCGATAGGTTTATTGCCTGCAGCAATTTCACATGGTATCGGTTCAGAAAGTTCAAGACCATTGGCAAGAGTAGTTATTGGAGGAATCATATGTGCGATGTTTTTTTCGCTTTTAATTTTTCCTCACTTTTTTGCAAGAGCCTACAGAAAATTTGATACCCACCAAATTCCTGATGACAATGAAAACCCGTATTAACCTCAAAACGCATAATGAGTATTAAAATGAAAAAGGGCCGAACTTTAACCTTGGTAATTTTACTTTTTATTATCCCACAACTTAGCAATGCACAAAAGACCGAAGAGCAAGGATTTTTACCTTATTCACAAACTTTTAACAGGCAACGTTTTAATCTCGTATTAATAAGTGAAGCAGGTCTTACCACTCTTACTACCATTGGCTTACAATATCTTTGGTATAAGAAATTCCCTAAGAGCCATTTTCACTTTTTTAATGACAATAATGAATGGCTTAATATGGATAAAATAGGCCATGCGACTACGGCTTATAATATTGCCGCCTTCCAATATAATGTCATGCGATGGACAGGAATTAATAAACCGTTGTCTTTATGGATCGGTATTGGAACTTCGCTTGCTTATATGTCAATGATAGAGATCTCAGATGGCTTTTCTTCCCAATGGGGATTCTCTCCAGGCGATATGATTGCCAATATTTCGGGCATTTCCCTTTTTGGCATCCAGCAAACTATTTGGCATCAGCAGCGAATAATCATGCAATACTCCTACCATCCATCGATTTTTGCAAAATATAATCCGGGGGAATTAGGAAGTACTTTACCGGAGCGTATGCTAAAAGATTATAATGGACAGAGTTATTGGCTTTCTTTCAATCTTTCATCTTTTTTTCATAAAGTTGATTTTCCGAACTGGTTAACTGCAGATGTTGGCTATGGGGCTTCAGGTATGACCGGCGCTGTTGTAAATCCCTCTGCGGTTGATGGTAAACCCATCCCTCTTTTTACAAGGCAACGAAAGTTGTTTTTGGGAATAAGCGGGGCGTTTTCTGCAAATAATTCTATTTCTTATCCATCGTGGTTAAATATATTTAAATTGCCATCACCTGCATTCGAATGGAATATCACAAATTATAAAATAGTTTTTTCTCCGATTTATTATTGATTTGGTTAAGTTAAAACCCAGCTCTTATAGGACTTTCAAACGCCAGTGGATTGTAACCCATTATTCACCAAAGTAAGCTATACACTATTTATATTATTCTTCTATATAATTCAAATCTTTATGAAACGTTTCCTGAATATAGTGTAAAGCCCAAAAAGCCAAACCGATCGTTAGAATGCCAACTACTGCGGCTGCATAAATAAGCGAACCATGAAACAATCCCATTAAATATTGAAAAAGTAAGGTAACCGGCACCACAGAACCTCTCACAAAATTAGGAACGGTAGTAGTTACCGTCGCGCGGATATTCGTACCAAATTGTTCGGTTGCGATGGTCATGAATACGACCCAATAGCCGGAGGAAAAACCAAGGGAGAAACAAATGAAATAAAAAAGTGCAAGGCTGATATTGTGTAGCAAAAAATAGGCAGCTATGGAAATAATCGTCAGGATAAGAAAAGTATAAACCACTTTTATCCTGCTTTTTAAATATTGGCTAAGTAAGCCGCTGGCAATATCGCCCAAAACCAATCCTCCATAACAATACGCAACTGCTGCACCGGCATTCACATTTCCTTTTACACCCAATACATCTCCGAATTCAGGTGAAAGCGTAATAAGAATAGCCACCACAAACCATATCGGAATACCGATCACAATAGAACGCCCATACTTCAACAATCTTTTACCATTGGTATATAAGGAAAGAAAATCTCCTCTTTTGTTCTGTTCTTTTTTAGCTTTTCCAAACATTCCTGATTCGCTAACACCAATTCTTAAAAGCAATAATGAAAGGCCTAAGCCTCCGCCTACAAAAAATGAAGTACGCCAATTAAAAAGTTCCGCAACAAAAAATCCAACTACAGCACCACTCACTCCTACTGCCGCGACGATTGTGGTAGCATAGCCTCGTTTTTCTTTGGGCATAATCTCAGCAACCAAAGTTATTCCTGCACCTAATTCACCCGCCAAACCAAAGCCTGCTATAAAACGACAGATTGAATAAGATTCTATAGAGTGAACAAAACCGTTAGCAATGTTAGCAACAGAATACAAAAAAATAGAACCGAATAAAACATACAATCTCCCCTTTTTGTCGCCCAATATTCCCCAAAAAATTCCACCAAGTAACAAACCAAGCATTTGAATATTCAATAAAAAAATACCATTATCAGTTAAAGTTTGTCCTGTAAATCCCAGATCTTTTAAACTGGGAACCCTTACAATGCTGAACAATAAAAGATCGTAGATATCTACAAAATATCCCATTGCGGCAACCAACACAGCAGCAGTTACTAAATACTTCCCAGAAGTTTCAGATTGATTGACTTTCATAAAAGGATTTACTCTTCTACTTTTGATTGATTATTTGGCCTGCCTTCTCCTTTCCATCAGTTCGCGCCATGTGGTTAAAATAAAGCCATTGTCTTTAAGAAACTTTTTAAACCCGGGATCAAGCATGGCCAGCATATCTGCTTTTCTTTTATCGCCGCTGTCAGTTATTTCAGGAAAAATGGAAGAAGGATCAGTACAATGCATGATGACCATTGTAACGCCCGGTTTCAATTTGCTCATTGTTTTTTCATACAGATTAACCCTCCATTTCGTGAGCGCTGCATCATCTTTTGCCAGATTTGCCGGTGGATTCCAATCGTAACTATAATTGTGAAGGTCATCTAAAACAGGCAAACCTCCGTCCCATATTGTTTTCCCGAGATTTTGAAAATAGGCAACCTGTTGTTTTGTAAAACGCATTTCATCTGCAATGTAAGTATCATTACCACCGGGAAACATTACCGGAATTTGCTTTTCAATACCCAATTGAATATATTTTTGAAGAAATGCAGGGCTTGCAAATAAAGTGCCCATGTGAGAATCCAAATGAGTTGGCTTAAAACCCATTCTTAATGCGCGAGCCAATTGAGCGCGAATCTCTTTGTCCACTTCTTCTGCGCTGGCATGTTTTACTACATCCGGAACATCTGTCCACATAGAACCAGTAGAATCGGTTAACCCCGGAACAGTAGCTGCTCCTGCAAGTGGAACCCAACGGTAGTCTTTCCATTCGGAAGTAAGCGTGAGATGTAACCCGGCATCAATTCCCTGATGCGCTTCTATATATCTTACTATTTGGGGCACCCACGGGCAAGGCATCATCACACTGGTGGAATTAGCCACTCCTTTTTCAAATACTTTTTCAATTCCCCGGTCAGAACTTAAAGACATGCCTGCATCATCCATGTGAAGAATAATTACCCGCGCGTTTTTGGGAAAGCCGAGGCGTTGTGCATAAGTGGTATCCTGGGCATTAACAGGAAAATAAATAAGAGATAAAAAAAGAAAGAAAGCAAACGTTTTCATTGAAAATTATTTGCTGAAAATTAAGTAATCTTAATGATATAGATTCTTTTTGCTTCTCATACCTGTAAGAATTATTATTCTAATATTTTCACATATACATTACTGTTACTCTTACTTTGAAAAGATTAATAAAGAAAAACAGGAATCGGTAGAATTTGTTTGTTTACTAAAGTGGCAAGGATCACCTAATTTTATTTTGTAATTTTTATTAATTCAGCATTCCTGCAATACAATGATTCAAATAATTAAATTAGTCAACCTGGCAGCTGCTTTTCTTCTTGAAATCGCGATGATTGTTGCATTTGGATACTTTGGTTACCACCACCCGCAAACCATGCTGATGAAATATATTCTCATGATAGGATTACCTCTCATAGCTACCATCCTTTGGGGATTTTTAGCTGCACCCAAATCTAAATATCGTTTAGAGAAACTTCCAAGACTAATTTTTGTTTTGACGCTTTTTGGAGCGGCAATCTTTTTATTAAATTCAACAGGAAAAACTATGCTGGCAGCGGTATTTGCTATTTTGGTTGTCATTAACCAGTTACTTTTATTTATTCTGGAAGAATAACCATCTGCAGGAAGCAATCAGTAGAGCACACAAAAAACCCCGCAAAAAGCGGGGCTGGGATTTCAAAGGGTACTGGTTAAATTATCTTCTGTCATCGTCATCATGCCTCCCATAACCATTATTGCCATAGTTGTTATTTGCATATCCGTTAAACCTCCGGTTCATCATTTGAATTTGATAATTCCTTTCATTTTTGGCATCACGGATAGCTAACCTTTTTTGCCGATAGGTCATGTACCAATTACGTTGAATGGACATCACCTTATAGTTATATTCCCGGTTTATTCTTTCCATCTGCATTTGTCTTTGATTGGCATAAGAGTGATCTCTTTGATCATAAATATTCCGATCGTACCTGTCGTGATCACGATTATCATAGTGACCATTAGTAGTATATTGATCGTTTCTACCATAATTACCATCGTGGCCATGCTTGCCCTGTGCATAAGAAGCGGCGAAAATGCCTGTTGCAAATAAAAGTGTAAATATCTTTTTCATAATAATTTTTTTTAATGGTTTTTAAAATTGTTTCATACATGAGATTGAATTTTATTCATTCGGTTTAACAATGAAATGTTAATAGGCTTTATTGGATATTTCAAATTCGTACTCTCATTACCTATCATCGCATTCCTTCGAAAATATTTTACTACATGAAAGAAAATATCCCGTAAACAATGTCATTTTACATAAAAATTTGTATTTTGATTGCAAAAAGATTCTTTTAGAATATTGTAATTTTGCTGCATAATAATTTATGAATACAACAGAACCTTTAAAAGTTGAAGCAGAAGAATCAGATACTCTTTTAGCAGACGGTAACAATTACCAGTTGGTAGTTTGGAATGACGACGTGAACACTTTTCAATGGGTAATCGATACTTTAATAGAAGTATGCGGTCATACACCTGAGCAGGCAGAACAATCTGCAATGATCATCCACACCAAGGGTAAATATGCAGTAAAAGAAGGTTCGTATAATACTTTAAAACCGATGCGCGATTCTATTATAGAACGCGGTATTAACGCAACCGTTGAAGAACTTTCTGAAAGATAACCCTATTTACATTTCTCACATTTAATTTCCCCCGCTTTGGAAGAAGAAGCCATTTATGATTTTCCGGAAACAACATCCGGTGATGAAAACGGGTTGGTGGCTTTAGGCGGCAATCTTTCTTTCGGCACTCTTATGAATGCGTATACAAAAGGAATCTTCCCATGGTTCAATGCCGGGGAAATCATTCAATGGTATTCTCCCGACCCGCGTTTTGTTTTGTTTCCCGATAAAATAAAAATAAGCCACAGCATGAGGAATGTTTTTAATAAACATCTCTTCAGATTCACTATTGACAAAGCTTTTAGAAAAGTAATGGAAGGATGCCGGTTTGCAAAAAGGACACAAGGAGAAGGAACATGGATCAGTGATGAGATAGAAAAAGCCTACAATGAATTATTTGAAAAAGGTTTTGCGCACAGCGCTGAAGCATGGCATAAAAATGAACTGGTGGGCGGACTTTATGGTGTGTTGATCGGAAAAGTTTTTTTCGGCGAAAGTATGTTTGCCCATAAAAGCAATGCAAGCAAATTTGCTTTTATTAAGTTGGTGCAGGCATTACAAAAAAATGGTATTGAATTAATAGATTGCCAGGTTTATACAGAATACCTTGAAAGCCTGGGAGCAGAATTTATTTCACGAAATGAATTTAATTTGTTGCTTAAGAAATGGATTCATTCAAACGAATCTACATAGTCAAATTCAGTGTTTCAGTAAAAAAATAAATTTCTTGAATTTTTATTTTGTCTACTGATAAAAGACTCATTTCAAGAGGCACTTTTAGGTAAATCAAAATTGACTTTTTTGTAAGGAAATCTTTCAGCGTATTTAAAAATTATTCCACGGATATAATCATTTTCAATGTAAGGCGTAAGATAATTTTTTACATCTTCAAGTTGATGAATACCTGCATCAGAAGGCACATAACCCATTCCATAAAATTTTCCTTTTTCTACCAGGATGCAACTTTGTTCATCTTTATCCAATCCATCATCTACCAAAGCAAAAGAGGGTAAGCCGGTTTCAAGATGCGCGATGCATTGAAGAACGCGTTTATTATATTTTTTGGGAGGTTCCAGTTGTTCACAAGCTCCTTTGCATTTTTTTTCCAACAAGGATTGGCATTTTATATTGGAGGATTGAAGGAAACAAAGTTTGGGACAAAGATCAAATCCGGTCACTACTTTTCGGAGCAAAGAATAACCTTCAGCAAGCAGATTGAAAGTATATAATGCTTTCAGGTTTTTTCTTTTTTTCTCAATGCACAATCTTAAATATCCGTTATTATCTTCAAAGTAATACATGCCGTAGGCTTGTTCAAATCTTTTCTGGCTGCGGTTTTGCTCAGGCCATATTTTTTTGATCTCTGTGCTTTCTAAAATAAAAGCCATTAATTCTGTAGCAGTGAGCCTGTAACTTATGTGATAAATCTTTTTTAAAAATTCCTGCTTTTGCCTGTTCGGTTTGTTATTTGAAAAATGGCTGTTTACTCTTTTTTTAAGATTTTTAGCTTTGCCCACGTAAATCACTTTTCCCTTTTTATCGTGGAAATAATAAACACCTGGGTTTGATGGTAATTTTTTGATTTCAGCGGCAGGAACGTTGGGAGGAAGAAATTGTTCTTTGCTACCCGATTTTAACATCGCTTGTACGTGACCGTTAGTATCGTTCTGCAGCAAATGATGGAAAAGTTTTACAGTGGCCGCCGCATCGCCTTTTGCACGATGTCTTTCTTCAATTTCAATTCCCAGGTGATTACAGATCTTTGCTAATCCATACCCTTTTAATCCGGGAATGATCTGCCTTCCCAACCTGATCGTACATAATTTTTTACAATTCAAATCATGCCCCGCCTGCTGTAAATGATGTTTTACAAATGAATAATCAAAGTTCACATTGTGAGCCACAAAAACTTTATCATGCAACAATTCATAAAGTTGATCAGAAATACTTTTAAAATCCTTTTCAGATTCAACCATCTCATTTGTGATACCCGTCATCGATTCTATAAACCTCGGAATAGTATAATAAGGATTCACCAATGTGTGAAACTCATCGACCACCCTCAATCCATCAGAAATAAAAACAGCAATTTCAATAATGCCGTTTGCTGCTGCATAACCGCCCGTAGTTTCAATATCAACAACTGCGTATAACAAAAGTGGGTTAAAATTAAGTTTACTAATGTACTTAGCAAGATACTAAACGATGATTGTATTACTTTTGCTGGCTATAAATTTTTTTATCAATAATATGGAATTAAGTAAGAATTATATTCCCTCAAATGTGGAGGAAAAGTGGTATAAACACTGGATGAATAAAAATTATTTTAAAAGTGAGCCTGACGATCGTCCTCCTTTTACGGTTGTGATTCCACCTCCAAATGTAACCGGTGTTCTGCACATGGGCCATACGCTTAATGAAACCGTTCAGGATATCCTGGTAAGAAAAGCACGCATGAGCGGTTTTAACGCGTGTTGGGTTCCGGGAAGCGATCATGCCTCAATTGCAACTGAAGCAAAAGTGGTTGATATGCTTAAAAGAGAAAAAGGAATTGATAAAAACACTTTGTCGAGAGAAGAATTTTTAAAATATGCATTTGAATGGAAAGAAAAATATGGAAATATTATTTATAACCAGATAGAAAAGTTAGGCTGTAGTGTTGATTGGGACAGGGTTACCTTCACAATGGACGATCATTATTATAAAGCCGTCATTAAAGTTTTTGTGGATCTCTATAATAAAGGATTGATCTATCGCGGGGCAAGAATGATCAACTGGGATCCTGCCGCAAAAACAGCTTTAAGCGATGAAGAGGTAGAATATAAAGACGTAACGGGGAAGTTGTATTATATAAAATATAAGGCCTCCCCCGACCCCTCCAAGGGAGGGGAGCAGGAAGCGTTCATTGTGATCGCAACGCAAAGGCCGGAAACCATTATGGGAGATGTTGCAGTTTGTGCTAACCCGAATGATGAACGTTATTCTTCTCTGCAAGGAAAGAAAGTGATTGTTCCATTGATCAACAAAGAAGTGCCGGTAATTTTTGATGAATATGTTGATAAGGATTTTGGAACAGGAATTTTAAAGATCACTCCGGCACACGATATTAATGATTTTAATATTGGATTGAAATTTAATCTGCCCGTTGTTGACACTTTAAATGAAGACGGGACTTTAAGTGAAGCTGCGCAGATTTTTATTGGCGAAGACCGGTTTGTTGCAAGAAAAAAAATTGTGGAAGAACTTAGAGAAAAAGGTTTATTGGTAAAAGAAGAAGAATATACAACGCGATTGGGATACAGCCAGCGAACCAATGTGGTGGCCGAGCCAAAAATTTCTACTCAATGGTTTGTGAAGATGAAAGACTTAGCGCAGCCTGCTTTAGATGCTGTAAGAAGTGAAAAGATCAAGATTCATCCAAACGAAAAATTTAATGCTACTTATAAGTATTGGTTGGAGAATGTAAAAGATTGGTGTATCAGCCGACAACTTTGGTGGGGCCAACAAATCCCTGCGTGGTACGATGAGGAAGGAAATGTTTATGTTGCAGAGACTGAAGACGAAGCGAGGCAACAATTGGCATTGAGCAGTCAGCATTCAGCAATTAGCTCAAAGCTTACACAAGATGAAGATGTGCTCGACACGTGGTTCTCATCATGGCTTTGGCCGATGGAGGTGTTTAATGGAATCAGCAATCCCGGTAACAAAGAAATTGATTATTATTATCCAACTTCCGTTTTGGTTACTGGTCAGGATATTATTTTCTTCTGGGTAGCGCGAATGATAATGGCCGGCATGGAATACAGGCATGAGAAGCCCTTTAGCGATGTGTATTTCACCGGAATGGTTCGTGATAAAATGGGAAGAAAGATGAGTAAGAGTTTGGGGAACAGTCCCGATCTTTTAACGCTCATTCACGAATATGGCGCCGATGCGGTGAGATTTGGAATTATGATTTCGTCCCCTGCAGGCAATGATCTTTTATTTGATGAAAGCAGCCTTGAACAGGGAAAATTTTTCAATAATAAATTGTGGAATGCGATGAAATTGTTGAAGATGTGGGAAAGTCAATTAGCAATCAGCAATCAGCAATCAGCAATCAGCAATGATAATTTTGCACTTCAATGGTTTGCAAACCGTTTGCATGAAGTAAGAAATGAAGTGGAAATATTAATGCAGCAATTCCGGTTGAGTGAAGCATTGAAAACCATTTATTCTTTGATTTGGGATGATTTCTGCAGTTGGTTTTTAGAATGGATAAAACCGGAATATGGCACTTCCATTTCTAATGAAGTTTACGAAAAAGCGGTTTTTTATTTTGATGAATTGCTTCAACTGCTCCACCCGTTTATGCCTTTCATAACTGAAGAAATTTATCATTTGCTGAAAGGAAGAAATGATGATCTGATGGTGAAGCAATTTAGTCCAATACAAAACACAGATCCGGAATTATTAACCTTAGGCGATAAATTAAAAAATGTGATAAGCGCTATCCGCGATGCAAAAAATAAAAATAATGTAAAACCAAAAGAGCCGGTTTCGTTGTTTATTGAAACAAACGAAGAATCTTCTTATCAACAGATCAAAGAAATATTAGCAAAGCAAACAAATGCAGATCATATTTATTTCAATAAAATGCCTGAAGTATCGGCAATTATGACGGTTGCAGGAAACGAAAAGATCTACATAAAATCTGACGCAGAAATAGATACAACCGTTCAAAAGGAAAAACTTACCAAAGATTTAAACTATCTTAAAGGTTTCCTAATTACCGTTGAGAAGAAATTAAGTAATGATAAATTTGTTCAGAATGCAAAACCTGAAGTTATTGAATTGGAAAGAAAAAAGAAAGAGGATGCAGAATCAAAAATTAAAGTGATAGAACAGACAATCGCTTCACTTGATATTTAAAAAAACAGGTACGCTGATGAAATTAATGATACGACTTTTTCTGTGCATTTTCATGTTGTCCTCATTCAATGCAGTTTCTTTTGCACAGGACAAAACTACTATTACAAAAGAACCAAAATTTAAACCGCCGGTTGTGAAAACTTACCTGGGCGTAAATCAAAACGGCGCGCAGGTTGTAGTGGATGAAGGTGTACAATTAGTTGGCTTGCCTTTAAAAGTGGTAGATGCTAAAAACAATCCATATACTATTGATTCGTACCAGTTTCTTTACAAACAAAAATCATTTATCCGTGATGATGAAACCGGTAAGAAAGAAGAGGTGTTTACCATTGCTGCTGATCGCTTTAATGCCACACCACTGCCTAAAGTTTGGGTAGATAATATAAGGCGTCGCTTGCAGAAAGATGAGCAACTTTATTTTTTTGATATTGTGGTAAAAGATAAACAAGGAAGAAAGTTCTTTGCTCCTGAATTAAAAATCACTATTAAATAAATGATCAAAATAAGGCCTGCGCAAATAACAGATTTGCCAACGATTCACGATCTTGCTCATGAGATATGGCCTTCTGCTTACCTTGAAATTTTAGGACCAGAGCAATTGAAATATATGCTTAATAGAATGTATTCTCTTCCTTCGCTTGAACACCAACTTTCTGTTTTAAATCACAGTTTTATTCTTGCAACAGAAAATGAAATTCCGGTTGGATTTGCTTCTTACTCACCTCACGAAAATGAAGATTCTTATCATTTGAATAAGATTTACGTTTTACCCAATCAACAGGGAAAAAATATAGGAAAGCAAATGTTGAATTATGTTATATCAGAAATAAAAAAAACCGGTGCATCCACTTTACAACTTAATGTGAACCGGTACAATAAAGCCCTGCAATTTTATCAAAAGCTAGGATTTAAGATAATTCGCAAAGAAGATAATGATATTGGCTCCGGATATTTTATGAACGATTATGTACTGGAATTGCAGTTTTAGAAATTTGCTTTTTATCTCTTTTTTACTTCCAAAATAAAAAAAGGAATTAAATGTTTCTTCACTGTAACATTTTTCTCTGCTTGCCCGTCTAAATAAAAACTTTACCAGTTAAAAAGAAATAATTACCATTTATACATTGTAATGTACTATGCAAAACATACTACTTAGTTTTGTAATGTAATATTTCAAACACAGCAACACTAAGATTATGACAAAAGTATTTATTTTTTTATCCATCCTGATGATTTTTTCGACAAGCACATTTGCTCAAAGCCAAACTGGTTCTATATCTGGCAAGATTACAGATGGCGGCGATCAAAAGGTTATTGATGCAGCAACCGTCTCCTTATATAAAGTCACTGACTCTTCTTTGGTTAAAATAAACATTACTGATAAAGCAGGAAATTTTGAATTTCAAAATATTTCAACCGGTAAATATTATTTATTAGCTACTTCTATTGGGCATTTGTCCACTTTCAGTCCGGTAATCGATGTAAGAGAAAATCAACATCTTTCAATAGGCACCTTGAAACTAAATAGCGAAGTGAAAACATTGAAAGGGATAACAGTTACCGCTAAAAAACCTTTTATTGAAAGAAAAATTGATCGCACTATCATCAATGTAGATGCTTCCATTACCAATGCCGGAACCACTGCTCTTGAAGTGCTGGAAAAATCACCTGGCGTTTCAGTTGATAAAGACGGAAATATAAGTCTGAAAGGAAAGTCCGGTGTAATGATCATGCTGGATGGAAAACCCTCTTACTTAAGCGGAGACCAACTTTCAAATCTTTTAAAAAATATGCCATCCTCAGCGATTGACCAGATTGAGATCATGACGAATCCTTCTGCAAAATATGATGCTGCCGGCAATTCAGGCATCATTAATATCAAAACAAAGAAAAATAAAATGCATGGCATAAACGGAAGTGTGACTGCTTCTGTCCTTCAATCTTATTATACCAAAACCAATAACAGTTTTAATATCAATTACCGCACAGGTAAAGTAAATCTTTTTGGAAATTATAGTTATTCTTTATGGCAGAACCACGGAGATCAGACCATTATCAGAAGATTCAGAGACACGACCACGAAGCAGATCGAAACTATTTTTGACCAGGATATAATCCGGCATAATAAATCACAGGATCATAATTTTAAAGCAGGAATGGATTTTTATGCCACGCCAAAAACAACCCTGGGTGCCGTATTTTCAGGATATGTAAACCCATATAACAGTATAAATCGCAACCAAACCAATCTCAACAATGCACAAAACCAGACAGATTCGATCGTTTTGGCAGATTTTTATAATGAGGGAAATTCTAAAAATATTTCAACCAACCTGAACCTTTATCACAAATTTGATTCTGCTGGAAAAGAATTTACTGTTGATCTTGATTACCTGGATTATATCCAGCCTGCAAATTCGGTGCTTTCGAACAATTACTATTACCCGGATTTTTCCGTCAGGAAATCGCCTTCTTCGTTGATCGGCAATCTCCCTTCCACAGTGAAAATTTATTCAGCGAAAACGGATTTTACATTTCCTTTAAAGCACTCTGCAAAAATAGAAACCGGATTAAAAAGCAGTTATGTAACTACTGATAACGATGCCGTGTACCAAAATCAAACTTCGTCAGGAACAGTAGTGGACGAAGGAAAAACCAATCATTTTATTTATAAAGAAAATATTAATGCTGCTTATATCAATTATAACCGGCAAATAAAAAAATGGGGCGTGCAGGCCGGGTTGCGTGCAGAAAATACCAAT
This sequence comes from Bacteroidota bacterium, assembly GCA_028876495.1. GTDB lineage: Bacteria > Bacteroidota > Bacteroidia > Chitinophagales > Chitinophagaceae > Ginsengibacter. Next base: position 8,423 of record JAGWRO010000015.1, on the reverse strand, counting down.
GCACACGGGCATCAATTGGGCAATGCATCACACCCGGATTCATCGTTCTCAAAAAACTACATAAACCTCTTTCCGACTGTGTATGTAAGCTACTCATTGAACGATAAAAATACTTTTTCAGCAAATTATGGAAGAAGAATTGACCGGCCTGATTATGGTGATCTGAACCCGTTTTATTATTTTCTTGATGAATATACTTACCAGGTGGGAAATACTTTATTGCAGCCGCAGTTTTCAGACAATATTGAAGTATCACATACTTATAATGGTTTTCTTACCACAACGGTTAATTACAGTAAAATCCACCATGTATTTACTGACGTGATCAAACAAATTACCAGCGAAAGAAAAACATTTCAAACAAAAGAAAACCTCGCATCAAAAACGAATTATGGAATTGCAGTAAGTGCCAATTTTCCGGTTACTAAATTCTGGTCAACTAATTTATATACTAATGTAAATTACAATGCCTTCAGCGGAGTTCTTGATGGAGGAAACCTTCAAATAAGCGCTACAACTTTTATGGCCAACATGAATAATCAAATAAGATTGAAAAACGGCTGGAGCACTGAGTTAAGCGGCTTTTACAGATCAAAAGGAATTGAAGGAGAGATTGTGATCAACCCAATGTGGAGACTTGATGCAGGAGTACAAAAATTGATTTTAAAGAAGAAAGGAAGTTTAAAATTTGGAGTACGGGACATATTCAATTCACAAAATTTTTCCGGGAATATAAAATACCAGGATATCGATGCCTATATCAAAAATATTCGCGACAGCAGGACATTTTCACTTACCTTTTCCTATAGGTTTGGCAAGCCAATCAAAAACCTGCAGCACAGAAGAACCGGTGGCGCCTCTGAAGAACAAAATCGTGTAAAAAGTTCAGGCAATTAACTACTATACAAAAACCGTAAATGCACAACCGTTCAAAATAGAACAGTTGTGCATTTATATTTTACGGCATTTAAAACCAAAGTGAGTAATTGATTACAATATCTTTAATCTTTCTACCTGCTCGCCGTGATGGTTGATATCAGTTACTTTAATAAAATAAATGCCAGGCGCCGGTTTATCAGGCCATGCTATATTGATGGAGGCTGCTTTGGTAAGTGAATAATTTTTTAGAAAAATCAACTGCCCATAATTGTTGAACAATTCAACTTTATACTCACTACCTGTATTGTTTACAAACTGAATGTTAACCCCTGAAACCGTAGGATTGGGGTAAAGAGATAACTTTTGCTTTTGACTATTATTTACGTAAATACTTCTGATTTCAGAATAATAAATGCTACCTGAAGCATCCGTTTGCTTTATTCTAAAATACAAATCGCCGCTAAAATCATTTTCAGGAGAATACACGAACTGAGAATTAGTACCTGTTGCTGAAACAGTTGAAATACCTGCACCCAAGTCTGTAAAATTCTTACCGTCGGTACTCATTTCTATCTCATATTTATTAGTGGGTTGATGATCTGTAATTTTCCAGTTTATAACTACATTGTTATCTTTCATTGATACTGCAAAGGCGCTTAAATTTGTTTGTAAAACACTGAAAGGGCACCAGTAATAGACCAATTGCGCAGCCAGCCTTGTATAAGCTTGTAATTTGATAATAGCATTATCACTTCCCGTTAAAATGGTAAAAGTACTTGTGGTAAGATAATTCAATGTAACATTTCCACTTCCATAGTAAGATGAACTTCCACCAAAATATTGTGTATGTGCATTATTATTGAAAACCGTATCAGGTCCCACGTTCACTTCATCAGTATGACCAACGGGATCGTAGGGCCCAAGTGTATAAGGTCCGTAATCCTTTGGAGGAGATACCACAGAACTAAAAAATCCATCAGGCCCTGTAAACTGCGACCTCCTGTAAGTTTCAAAATTATAATCTTCGGTAGTATCAAGGTTATTCTCAAGATTATAGTTTACTACTGTAGTAACTGTATCGCTTAATCTTAAGCAGGTTAAGAGTCCTACGGTATCACTAAATTTCGGGAAGGATATAGCAGTGTTGGTAGATATTATAGAATCATAATGTTGATTGTATACAACTGAATCAGGTGATGATCCATCACTGCACGTGCACTGCGAAAATGCCTGCTGAATGGGTGTTATAAAAAGCAATAAAATTACACGGATGTACACTTGTTTCATAGGTTAGGATTTAATTAAAAATTGAATTTCTAATTTCTATAAAACTACAAAATGTAAGCAGGCATATCAACCAGAAAAACACCCTAATAAAGCTACCGTAAAATCAAGAGTTCTTAATAGGAAGATTACGATTAGAAAGTAGTAAATAAATAAATAAGCTTGATTTTTATTTTATTTCTGGCATAAAAAAACTTCCTGTTTTTAGACAGGAAGTTTTTTATAAAATATTTGCCTTTTTTAAGAGAACAAACCACCTTTCTTCAAAGTAACGGTTCCCTGCCCTATTTCAAATCCATTGTTATAAATAGAGATCTTGTAATCGCCAGTCTGAAATTTGCTGTTTTGCGACCATTCTACTTTTACAGGTTGTTTTTGGCCCTGAACATAATTAACCTGAATTTTTTTGGTATATGGCTTTTGAACTCCATCACGTGTAGTAAAAGTTCCTGATCCTAAAGCATCTACTTGTACCGGTTTTCCGTCGGGTGCAGTAATTGACACATAAACATCTTTGGGCCCTGAAGGGGTGATTCTGTTTGCATCCAGAGTAAAAGAAATTCTTAATTTATCAACACGTTTTGCTGTAGAAGTTACTTTTTCTTTACCACTGTTTTTTTCCTTTATTCCTTCAATAGAAAAATTAGAAGCTTCCAATGTTGAACCCACGTCGATCATTGTATCCTTATGCTGAATAACCCGGTTGGCAGAATCATAACTGTTTTGCACTACATCTCTTTGCTGCGTAACTACGCGATTGGTTTCTGTAAGTTGGGCATTGGCATTTTGCAAAGAATCAATTTGCGCTGTATACATTTCTATATTTCCCTTCAATTGAGCAATCAATCTTTGGGCCTCTGCAAGTTGGGCTCTTGTGGCGTTTCTGTTATTAATAATGCCTTGAACTTTTGCCCTTAAATCATCAATATCTTTGTCTTTTGTCTTTATAAGACTGTCTGCTTTTACATTACTGGTTTTAAGTGCATCAAGCCTGAGGGCTGCATCATCTAATTCACGTTGCAACTCATTTTTTGCAGAATCGCTGTTTACAATTTGTGTAGTAAGATCTTGCTTTTCCTGCCGTGTTTTATTTTTATCAAAAATGATATAACCCCATGTAGCAAGTAAAGCGATGACAAGAATGGCGGTTAAAATATTACGACCGCTGGTATTTTTTTTAACTACTTCTGTTTCCCCGGGCTTTTCGCTTTCAGGGAAGTTTTCGTAACTCATGATGTAAGTTTTTTATTTTTATAAATATTAATACGTTATACCATTTTCCAAAATCATGCCAATAAATTGATGTTCAGAATGATAGCACAAAGCTATTTGATTTTCACACAATCTAAGTGTAAATTTTTATCTTTGAAAAATGACCGCTTCCTCAATCATAACTAACTGGAAAAATAAAGAATTCAAACCTGTTTACTGGCTCGAAGGGGATGAAGATTATTTTATAGATGAAGTGATGGAATATGCCGAAAAAAAGATCCTTACAGAAAGCGAAGCCGAATTTAACCAAACCGTTTTTTATGGAAAAGATGCCAATTGGGCTGATATTGTAAATGCTTGCAGGCGTTATCCTATGTTTGCAGAAAGGCAGGTAGTGTTGCTAAAGGAGGCGCAACAAATGAAAGATGTTGACAAACTGGAATCGTATGTGGAGAATCCTCTCCCTACAACTATTCTGGTTGTTTCATATAAGGGAAAAACACTTGACGGAAGGCAGAAATTCTCAAAATTAATCAAGAAGAAAGGTGAGGTCTTTCTTTCAAAGAAAATTTATGAGAATCAGTTGCCCGGCTGGATAAACAGTTATTTGCAGACAACTGGTTTTACTATAAAACCAAAGGCCATGGCCTTATTAGTTGATCATATTGGCAACGATCTTTCGCGTATTGTTAATGAAATAGAGAAGCTTTCATTAAACCTTACCGAGAAAAATATTACTGAAGATGATATTGAAAAATTTATCGGTATCAGTAAAGAGTATAATATTTTTGAATTGCAAAATGCACTAAGCAGAAAAGACCAGGCAAAAGCAATACGTATCATCCAATACTTTGAAGCCAATCCAAAGGCTGTTCCCATTCAATTGATATTGCCATCGCTTTATTCCTATTTTTCAAAAATTCTTACAGTTTACCAAATGCACGATAAAAGTGAGCGAGCCATTAAACCGGTTTTCAATTATAATCCTGCTTTAGTAGAGCAGGTAATGGAAACTATTAAAAATTATTCTTTTTTAGAAATGGAACAGGTAATTTTATTATTGCATGATGCAAACCTTAAAAGTATAGGGATCGGTAATACAGGAATATCCACCGGCGCCTTGATGAAAGAACTTTCATACAAAATAATGAACATGGGGACAAAAAGAGTTTAATAGCTCGCGCTTCCGTCTATCACTTTTACGTGCTTTTTATGGGCGTTCTTTTTTTGATATTCCAAAACTTCTTTCGGAACTATTTTTTTCATTGGTTCATCGCTCACAACTTCTGTTTTTGGCGGGTGCAATAAGTAGCCGCGATCATATTCTTCAGTTTTTATGATCTTGCCATTATCGTAGTATGTCCAGGTTCCATCTTTTACACTATACGGTTTTGCTTTAATGATCTTATAACTTACAATTTCATTATTGCCTGTACCATAAATCGGGATCGTATCATAAGGTTGTTCAGGATTATAAGCCCTCCAGTTTTCCTCCCTTACCAAGTCTCCGTATTGCGTAAAATACTGCGACTTCCCATCTTTATCCCCGTTTTTATAGTTTTCATACGCTATAAAATCGCCTTGCAAATCGTATTTTCTCCACGTACCTTCTTTCTTATCATTTACAAAAATTCCTTCTTCCTCATACCCGGGTTCGCCACGCAAAGGATCTACATGAACCACCCATTTACCCTGTTTCAAACCATTAAGATCAACCGCGTTTATGGTATCGCCTCTTACAGAAATTTTGTAACTTTTATATTGCGCATTAGCTGTTAAAAGAACCAGTTGGAAGGTGATCAACAAGAATAATAATTTTTTCATGGGACAGACTTTGTATTCATAAATAATAAAATTTGCTGTAATTCAAAATTACCAAATTAAGAACGTTAATTCCCCGCTTTAAATTTTCTGGTTCAAATTTTAACTTTCACTTTTTTAGGCATGAAATTTTATTGATGAATAGATTGGTACCTTAGCTCAAAAAGAAGAATCTTTTAAAAAAAATAAAAAATAAAAAATATGCAAATAAATCTGCAAACATTGAAATTTAATGCAAAACAGGAATTGAAAGATTATGTAGATGAAAAAGTAGGGAAGCTGTCACAGTATGACGATAAAATCATACGTGCTGATGTAACCTTATCACTTGATGGAGATGTTGTTGAAAATAAAGTTTGCGAAATTAGATTGGCAGTTCCGGGCTATGATGATTTTGTAAAGAAAAATGCAACCACTTTTGAAGAAGCAATTCATAGTTGTGTAGATATCCTTCAAAAAATTTTGAGAAGAAAAAAGGAACAAGCTTAGAAGTAAATTAATACTCAAGGTCAGTTTCTATAGGATAATGATCAGAATAAGGAACATGAATTACCCTAAACTGATTTACCCTAAAACTTTTATCTGCGAGGATATAATCTATTCTTAAAGTAGGTGATATAAACCTAAAGGTTCGCCCTATAAAAGCCCCTTTTTCCAGGAAGCTATCCTGCAATTTCCCTTTTATGGTAAAGTAAGTATTTGAATTAGGAACATCATTAAAATCGCCGGTTATTATCACAGGATATAGGCTTTCCTCAATTTGCTTTTTTACCGTTTGTGCCTGGGAGTACCGGAATTCATAACCGGTTTTTAATTTAGAAACAATAGTCCTGGAATCTCTGTAACCCGGATCTTTCGCATGTTTCAGTTTACTGAGGCTTGCATATTGTGCATGCTCAAACCTCACTGATTGCAAATGAGTAGTGAATATTCTGATCATTTTTTCTCCTGCTTGAATGTCAATGGATAGAAGGTGTTCAGCCTTGGTATTTTTGCCATAATTGATAGTATCAGACCGGAGAATTGGAAATTTTGAAAAGATAATAACGCCATTGGAGTTGGAATGTGAATCAGATTCAGTTTCTGCAAACAAATAATAAGGGTATCCCATTTTTCTGATAGTTGTTAACGTTGAATTAGAATCAGCCATATCTTTATCATCCGCATATTCTTCAAAACAAAGTATGTCGGCATTTTGAGCCTGTATAAGCTTCATCATTTGCGGGTAGTAACTATTTCCTTCTTTTAGGTTTTCATAATAATCATCCCAGCCTTCAACATTCCAATGAAATATCCTTAAAGTATTTGGTTGTTTTACCTGTGAAAACTGCTGAGGCAAATGAAAGGAAAAAACAGCGAGTATTTGTTGAATCCCCAAAAACATTACAATCAAGGAAATCCAAAACCATTTCGATTTAAGAACCGCCCAAAAAATAACAAAACAAAAAAGCGCAAAAAACAGCAAAGGAAAAGCCAGACCCGGAAAAGCAATGAACCAATATTTTCCTGTATCAATAAATGGCACAAGGCATACAAGAAGATAAAGAATGATGATCCCGATATTGATCAATAAAAAAACACTTCTGAAAAGGGTACGTGCTTTATCTCGCATAAAAAATCTAAGCTGGTTTATTAAAACTTTTTTGCGAAAGATAATCAGGTAAATTATAATAAATTATTAAATAATGATTTTTAAAGATAAAATAACGATACTCCTGATTTAAAAAAACTGTATAAAGGGCATCCGTTAATAGTGCAAATCTGTTTCTACAGGATAATGATCTGAATAAGGAACATGAATGATCTGATACTGGTTTACCAAAAAATTCCTTGAAGCTAAAATGTAATCAATACGTAACGTAGGAGAAATAATTCCAAAACTTGTTCTCGTTGTTCTTCCGGTCCAAAATCCTTTTTTTAGAAACGGATCCTGTAAATTTCCTTTCACATTAAAATAAGTGCTGGAATTAGGAATATCGTTAAAATCGCCGCAAATGATGGCCGGATAAGGGCTTTCGGCTATCTTTTTTCCTACAAACAGAGATTGATGGTAACGAAAAGAGTAGCCTCTTATTAATTTTGAAAAAATTCTTCCATAATTATTGGCGCCGGCATCTCCATATATTTCCTCGTTTTTTTGTCTTTGATCTTCCCAATCAGCAAATTTTATAGGAATTAAATGAGTGGCAAAAACACGAAAGGTTTTATCCTTCACTTTAATATCAGCATAGATTAAATGTTCGCCTTTTTTATCCAGGTTCAAATTAAAACTTGCCGTATCTACAATCGGATTTTTAGAAAAAATAATAATGCCGGTACGATCATCTGAATGTTTGGTATCTACAGGAACAAAATAATGAAAAGGAAAACCCATTTGGGTAATTGTAGTAATATTCGATTTAAAAATGGAGGTGTCTTTTGATTCAAAAAATTCTTCAAAACAAAGTACATCTGCATTTACAGAATTCACAACGTCCATCATCAAAGGCCGTAATGCATGTCCACCATTTTCTATATTCCTTCTTTCTTCCAACTGGTCCCAACTCATTACGTTCCATTGCAAAACCCGCAAAATATCAGGTTGCTTTTCAGCAGAAAATTTTTGAGGAAGATTAAAAGAAAAAACTGCCAAAATTTGCTGCAACCCAAGAAGAATAGTAATTGCAGAAACCCAAAGGAATTTGGATTTTAAAATGATCCATAGAATTACAAAGAAAAGTAAAACAAAAAAAAGTAGGGGAAAGATAATTCCCGGAACTGCTATAAACCAGTTAACGCCTGTATTTACAAAAGGAACAAGGCAAACAAACAGGTAAGCGATAATTACGCAAATGTTGAGAAAAATCAGGATCTTTTGATAAACAGGCCGTCGATAATAAGACATACTATTTTGTTTATTTTTGAGAAATAAAAAATAGAAATCCCGGTTATTTGTTTTTTTACTATCTCATCAACTTTTGCTTTCTTACCATTGGCAACCCCAATAATTGCCACATAAATTATTTTTTCTTTTACCTCTGGGAAAAATAAAAATCAGGATAATTTGTTTATTTGCTATCTCATCGCTTTTGCTATCTTACCATTGGCTAATTAACTCAAGTTGCCAGTTAAAAAGAGCATCGGAATAAAGAATAATTTTGAGTTACCCACTTAAAATTATTTTACCGATGCTCAATGAAGATAAAATTATATCAATTTATTGTTTTGTAGATGATCTGCTCAAGAAT
>JAGWRO010000014.1 GCA_028876495.1 Bacteroidota bacterium | reverse complement strand
CCAAGAGATATTACTGACCATGATTTTACAAGCTTTCGCCAGGAGGCATCTACTATAGCCAGCACGGCATTTGTTCTGGGGCAGATCCCCCAGGTGAAATTGACTAACTACGCCTTTCGTAACAATGGTGACCTTACTTTTACTAATGTCACTAAGGACTGGGGTATTACTAAACCATCTTTTTCTAACGGTGCAGTATATGCAGATCTGGATAATGATGGAGACATGGATATGATTGTTAATAACATTAACGATGAAGCATCCATTTATGAAAATACAACCATGAATAATTCAAAGAATCATCCTAATTATTTAGCGGTAAAATTAAAAGGAGATTCATTAAATATAAACGGACTGGGAGCCTGGATAGAATTGCATTACCAGGGAAAGAAACAGGTATATGAAGAAACTCCTTACCGGGGTTATCTTTCTACCGTTCAACTGGAACCTCACTTTGGTTTAGGAAATACTACAGTGGTAGATTCTGTGATTGTGAAATGGCAGAACGGGAAAGAGCAGGTTCTAAAAAATGTAAAAGCTAATCAAACAATAGTTGTAAATCAAAAAGATGCTGAACTTTCTTATTCATGGACAAATCAAAAAGTAGATAGTAGTGCACTATTTAAAGAGGTTACCGATTCATTAAATATACACTATGTTCACCAGGATAAAGATTTCAATGATTTTAGCCGGCAAATGCTGCTACCTCATAAATTCTCGGAATATGGGCCTGCACTTGCTGTCGGGGATATTGATGGTAACGGGCTTGATGATATAATTAGTGGTGGTTCTTTTAATTATTCTGCGCAAGAATTTCTCCAACAGCCAAATGGGAAATTCATTCAGAAAAGTTTATTAAGAGGCAAAGACACGCTCAATAAAAACAGGGAGGATGAAGGTTTGTTATTATTTGATGCAGATGGAGATGGAGATTTAGATCTTTATGTAGCCAGCGGGGGAGTTGAGGGAATACCTGGCAGCCCATCTTACCAGGATAAATTATACATCAATGATGGTAAAGGAAATTTTACAGAAGATACTTCTGCGTTGCCTATTAATTATACCAGTAAATTTTGCGTGCGGGCAATAGATTATGATAGAGACGGAGATCTGGACCTTTTTGTTTCGGGAAGAGTGGATCCCAAAAATTATCCTAAAGCGGTATCCAGCTTTATTTTTAGAAATGATTCTAAAAACGGGCATATTAAATTTACGGATGTAACCCAATCTGTTGCGCCTGCTTTAAAGAATATAGGGTTGGTATCGGATGCTATCTTTACAGATTTTAATAACGATGGTTGGCCAGATTTGATTCTTGCAGGGGAATGGATGCCGGTCACTTTTCTTGAAAATGATAAAGGCGTTTTCAAAAATGTAACATCTGCCACCGGAATTGGAAATAAAATTGGCTGGTGGAATACTATTGCATCCGGAGATTTTGATAACGATGGCGACATTGATTATATCGTTGGTAATCTTGGACTGAACTCCTATTACCAGGCAAGTGATAAATACCCGGTAAGTATACTTGCCAAGGATTTTGATAATAATGGAACCTACGATGCGATTTTATCTCTATACCTTCCTGCTTCGCAAACCGATACAGCCAAAAAAGATTTTCCTTCAGAATCACGCGACGATATAATTAAGGAGATGCCGGGATTAAGAAAAAGATACCCGAATTATAAATCCTTTGCGGTATCTGCTATGGATTCATTATTTCCAGCCAATGAACGTAAAGGAGCTTTACAACTACATGCCAATTATTTCTCTTCCGCCTTTATAAGAAATGACGGTAAAGGTAGGTTTACTATTGTTCCATTACCTACGCCGGCGCAATTCTCTGTTCTTAATGGTATTACTGTGGGTGATTATGATGGAGACGGGAATTTGGATGTTTTAATAAATGGAAATGATTATGGTACAGAACCGATTATTGGCAGATATGATGCCCTAAACGGCTTATTAATGAAAGGAGATGGAAAAGGTAACTTTACGCCTTTATCTATATTAAAAAGCGGAATCTATATTCCGGGAGATGGGAAATCGTTGGTTCAGTTAAGAAGCAGTAAAGGAAAACTTTTGGTTGCGGCAAGCCAAAATAAAGGACCTTTAAAAGTATTTGAGCTAAGAAGAAATGAAAGAATAATACCATTGTTACCTTTTGATGAAAGTGCAATAATTCATTATAAGGATGGTAAAAACCAGCTACATGAAATTGATTATGGATCATCATTTTTATCACAATCAGGCAGGTTCTTAACAATTGATAACAACGTGGTTTCTGTTGATATAAAAAATAATAAGGGCCAAACGAGAAGCTTGAATTTTCAATGAGTTAATAAGTTATGAAAACAGTTCATAAAATCACAAAGGCAATAAAGGTCTTATGGACATTTCTTTTCTTTGTACTTCTTATATCCTCCTGTATGAGTAAAACTTTCCACAGAAACAGTACCCACAAAAATGTTTCTACAGAAAGCATAGAGAAAGGACAAAAGTTGGCAAAAATCTATTGCCAATCTTGTCATATGTTGCCTGACCCTTCATTGTTAGATGCAAGGAGTTGGGAAAAAGGCGTGCTACCTCAAATGGGGCCCAGGTTAGGTATTTTTAATTACGGTTTTCAAGCTTATCCAAGATCGGGTGACTTTAATATTGGAGCTGATTTTTATCCCGCTTACCCTGTTTTAAGCTTCCTTGATTGGCAAAACATTCTTGACTATTACGAGGCAACTTCTCCTGATTCTTTACCTCCTCAAAAAAGGAACCAGCCCATAAGAGACGGTCTGTCGCTTTTTAAAGTTGAAAACCCCGCAATTAATTACCAAAATTCTGCTACCTGTTATGTAAAAATTCTTCCTTCAGATTCATCGCATTCTATTATAATAGCAGATGCTATGAAGAAAGAACTCCTTTTCCTTAATAAAAATCTGCAGGTAAAAGATTCTGTAAAAACGGGAGGACCCATTGTAGATATTGACTTTGATAAAGATAATATGCTTGCCTGCGATATAGGGATTCTAAATCCTAATAACGGCAAATTCGGGAAAGCGGAGGTAATCAATTTTGATTCAAAAGGGCATCTTTATAATGATTCGGTTCCACTAATTGAGAATTTACAAAGGCCGGTTCAGATTACTACTGTTGATCTTAATAATGATGGTAAGCATGATTATCTGGTTTGTGAATTTGGTTATTTAACCGGTAGTTTATCATGGTTTGAAAATGAAGGGAATGGGCAATTTAAAAAGCATGTATTAAGAAATGTACCAGGTGCAATCAAAGCATATGTGCAGGATTATAATCATGATGGTTTACCTGATTTATGGGTCTTATTTGCGCAGGGAGATGAAGGTGTTTTCCTTTTTACCAATAAGGGTAATGGCAACTTTGACCAGGAGCAAGTGTTGAGATTTCCCCCAAGCTATGGTTCGTCTTATTTTGAACTGGATGATTTTAATAAGGATGGTTACCCGGATATTTTGTATACCTGTGGCGACAATGCTGATTTTTCTGCGATTTTAAAACCATACCACGGCGTTTATATTTTTATGAATGACAAAAAAAATCATTTTACACAGAAATATTTTTACCCTATAAATGGCTGTTATAAGGCCATTGCAAGAGATTACGATGGCGATGGCGATCTTGATATAGCGACTATTTCCTTTTTTGCTGATTATGAAAAGCAGCCTGAAGAAGGTTTTGTTTACCTGGAAAATACCGGGAATTTTAACTTCATCCCCTATTCGTTGAAGGGAACACAAGTAGGCCGCTGGATTACAATGGATGCAGGCGATATTGACGGAGATGGAAAAACAGACCTGATTTTAGGCAACTTTTCGATTAAACCGAGCATGATGAAACATATAATTGATTGGAAACTTTCTCCTCCCTTTATTGTATTAAAAAATATCGGGAAAGGGAAATAATCATTTTTTGTTTGTTTACTATAAACTTCCCTTTAGCTTTACTTTAAAAGATCCTGTATATCAGGATCTGCTTCCAGGTTATTCATTTGGCGCATGATCCAGGGGTATCGGTAAGCCACACGGCGGGAGATGGGATGGATGGTAAATAAAACGGGATTCGGAAGGCAGGAAGCGATCATTGCGGCTTCTTTACGGGACAGATTTTTAGCATCTTTATCAAAATAATATTTTGCAGCCGCTTCAACACCAAAAACTCCGGGCCCTGTTTGGGCCACGTTCAGATACATTTGAAGGATTCTTTTTTTGCCCCATAATTGCTCAATCATAAAAGTAAAATACACTTCCAGGCCTTTTCTAAAATAACCTCCATGTTGCCAAAGAAAGACGTTTTTGGCTACCTGTTGACTGATGGTGCTTGCGCCTCGTAATGATTTGCTTTTTTGATTATGTTTCATGGCTTTTTGGATACTTTTAAAATCAAAGCCATTGTGATCAGGAAATAATTGGTCTTCTCCGGCCATTACAGCCAACTTAATATTTGATCCCATCTCGTTATAGCTAATGTAGTTTCTATGAAGGCCGTGCCCTGTTATCAAGCTATTTAACTGGGTTAGCGTAACGGGAGGATTGATCCATTTGCAAAAAAGAATGTAGACGATGGAAAGAAGGAATCCATATAAAATGATTTTTAAGAAACTCCGGCCAAGCCTTCTGAATAAACCACGTTTTCTAAAGTAGGGCTTTTTGTCCAAGAAAAAAGAATTTTACTATTTCAGTTTTATATAGTGCAATGTATATTTTTTTCCCAACTTCATTGACTTATTGCCTGATTTTAAAAGGACATAACCGATTGCTGCAAGCGCTGCCGAACTAATTACCAATGCCGGCCTTGCATAATATCTTGTGTTAGGTTTAGCGAAGATCCAGGTAATTAATCCGGCGGTTGTTAATAAGGTGCCTCCTCCAAAAAGTGCCGCACCTGATGCATTCCAGTCGAAATTGCTATGGCTTTTACCTAATGAAATGATGTTTTTATAATTTACCGCAAAATGGTATTCTGATACGGTATCTAAAACGAAAACTCCAAGGTTGGGGGAATATATATGCCTGATATCGTATTGAACCATAAAAACAGAATCCCTTTTGATATCGGTGATCTGACCTTCATAATAACGAACGTTAGTTGAAAAATTTATTTCACTGCCGGGAAAGAAAGATTGTATGGTACGATGGTTCTTTTTTAGAATGATCAAATCATTTTGAGCCACACAGGAGGTAGCGTATAAAAAGGCAACGGATAAAATAAAGATCAGTCGCATATTATTAGATTTTTCTTACCAAAAACAAAACCCCAAACAGCAATACGGTACCAAAAATAACCAGTATTAATCCTGAAATTTTGTTGATCAACCGAATGTTTTTTACCGTTAATTTTTTACGCAATTTACCTGCCAGAGTTACTTTTGCAACGTCGGCCGACATATTTAAAATAAGAGCAGTAGCAAAAATAATAATGCGATCCCGGATACTATGCGAAACGGCGATGGCTGTTGCGGCAGTAAGCCAGAAAGCAATAACTGCCGGATTTAAGGTGTTTAGCAAAAAGCCCTGCAAGACAATTTTTGCATGGTCGCTTGTCTTCATTGGCATGGAAACATCTTCAGGGTGGATATGAACTTTTTTAAAAAAAATATAAAAGATTCCCATTCCCATCAAAAAAATACTTCCGGCAATGCCAATCTGCATTTTGAAGTCCATTACTGTAGTTACCAGCTCTGAAAAAAGATTACTTAAAACCACCAATAAAAAATCGCTAATCCAAACACCAATCACAAAACTAAAACCGCCTCCTTTACCATTATTGATGCTTTGTTTAATTATTGTAAATATTACAGGACCTACAGATATCACGAGCAATAATCCCATTGCTATTCCTTTTAGTATTGCTTCAATAACATCAACCATTTATAAAAAAGGAATTTATATTTTTAATTAAGATAAGACACAAAAAAATAAAATTAATGATAGAAAGTTGCTTTACTGCCTTAAATTTAGGCTCTTACTTCTTTTAGGAATTTTTGCCATTCATCAAGCATTTTACCTTTTAAAACGCGGGGAAATTTATGTTGGCCACCTACTTTGCCTTTTAATCTCATAAAACTCATAAAGGTTTCTTCGCTTAACACATCTACAAAAATTTCTTTTAAAGCATGATTTCTTTCTACTTCATAATCATCGTTCAATTCTTTTAATTTTTTATCGAGTAGAAACTTTAGCGTTTCCGAATTTACTTTATCATTTGTAGCAATAAACCAATGGTGTGCAAAAAAATCTCCACACGGAATTCCGGCAACCGTAAATTCCCCAATGGAAATATTTAATTCATCACTTACCAGGTTTATCGCTTTATTCATATTGTCTACACTTAAGTGCTCGCCAACCAGGCTTAAAAAATGTTTGGTGCGGCCAGTAATAATGATCTCTGATTTTTCCACATCTACAAACTGAACAGTATCGCCTATCAGGTAACGCCAGGTTCCCGCATTGGTGCTGATCAATATTGCATAGTTCTTACATTTTTCTACTTCATGAGCCATAAAGGTTTGAGGGTTTTCAACCATATTACCCTCGATATCAAAATTGTTTTGATCAAAAGGAACAAACTCAAAAAAGATATTATTATTCGTCGCAAGCCTCATCCCTTTTGCATTTTGTCGGTTTTGATAGGCAAGAAAACCCTCACTGGCAAGGTAAGTTTCAATATAAGTTATCGGTTTGCCTAAAAGTTTATTAAAGCCTTTTTTATAAGGTTCCAATGCTACACCTCCATGAACATAAAAAGCGAGATTAGGCCAAATTTCATGAATATTATTGAGTTGGTATCTTTCAATCACTTTTTCCATACATAGCTGAACCCAGGCCGGAACACCCACTAAAAAAGCAATATCCCACTCAGGGGCTTTTTCCACAATTTCATCCAACTTTTTAGACCAATCTACTTCTCTGGCAATTTTCTTTCCCGGTTTATACATTCCCTGGAACCAGAAAGGAATATTTTTAGCCTGTATGCCACTAAGATCGCCGGCATAATAGGTTGCAGTCTTTTGAAGATGGGTGCTGCCACCAAGCATCAGCCAGCCTTTGCCTACGTACTTTTTAGGTACATTATTATAAGATGCGAGGCTGATTAATTGCCTGAAACTGGTGAGTGTATTAGCTCTGATGAGTTCTTTAGTAATAGGAATATATTTACTGGAAGCTTCGCTGGTGCCGCTGCTGAGTGCAAAAAATTTAATGGTTCCCGGCCAACATACGTCTGGTTTACCTTCGAGTGCACGAACCCACCATTCCTTAAATATTTTTTCGTAAGTAAACGTAGGTACAACTTTTTGAAAATTCTTACCCGGATGCTTACTTAAGAGAATTTGATCGAAAAGATATTTTTGGCCAAACTCAGTAAAACGTGCTCTTTTTAATAACTTTTGTAAAACTTTTAATTGTTGCCTTTTGGTAGAACTTACAGGAATACGCAATGCCCGGTATAATGATTTTGGAAATTTAATATCAATAAATGCCATTCCTTAGAAAGTTGTTGACAATAACAAATTTAATGAATTGTTAATCGACACCCGTCATAAATTTATGAATGGCTTTTTCGTCGACTTATTTTACTTAACTCAAAACGCACCTGTTGCAAGTATCTCATACCGAATATACGCCTGGCAGGTTCTTATAGCCATTTAATAACTAAAATACACCACCTGCTAAATAACGAAAAATAAAAATAAAAAAAGAATGAAATTTAGGAACATAATATTGAAAAACTCTTTTTCTTATTATTCTTACGATAATTCTTCAATAAATATAGTGTGTGTAGTTTTTAATCAGGATGTCCCTCGCATTTGTGAGGGATTTTTTTAAATGCTAATTATAAAACTTTTTTGTTTTAATTCATTTTTGTATCCGATTTTTGGATGATTAACAGCTATAAAAACTTAAATTTTTTTCATGATAAAAAATTTCCGTTAATTTTATATACTTAACAGTAAAATTTTATTCAATATTTACGGCGTCTGATCTCCGGATGTTGGTATCACTTCTCAATTAAACTCTCTATTTAAAAATGTACAATCACATCTGGAAAAAATATTTACCTATTATCAGGATATTAATGAAGAAGTCTGTTTCTGACGAGCAGGTTTTGGACCTTAACCGAATTGATTTTGAAAGAGCTGGAACAGGAAGGAAAGCCGGGTACAAATTTAAGATAGATTTTACTGATGGTAAGGTTGGGAACGTGATCAGCGGCTCTCCACTCGCTATGCATCTTGCACAGGTTATCATGGAAGATGATTCTGCCCGGGAGATTCTGAATGAACATAATTTTGAAGTTAGTCTAAATACCAAATTTCAGCTAACTGTAAAAAACGTCGAATAAAATTCGAATTTCTACCGGTAAACAAACAAATAATTAAGATCCCGATTCCCGGTTTATCAGTTGATTTTATTTTTAGTCAAACTCAGACCTGATGAAGAATATTCTGATCTTTCGATGGTAATAATGAAAAACCCATTAGGTATTCGTCCACTTTTCTTGCACATTCCCTTCCTTCAGAAATTGCCCAAACTACCAGTGACTGGCCCCGGCGCATATCTCCGGCAGTAAATATTTTAGAGATATTGGTATGAAATTCTTTGTCAGATGCTTTAATGTTTCCTCTCTCATCCAATTCAACATCCAATTGGCTCAACAGCCCTTCGTGTTGCGGATGCAGAAATCCCATTGCAAGTAAAGCCAGTTCACACGGGATTTCAGTTTCGCTGCCTGCGACTTCTACAAACTGGGCAGGTTTGTTTTCTTCTGTAAATTTCCATTCCAGGTCAACAATTTTTAAGGCCTTCAGGTTTCCGTTCTCATCTCCAATAAATTCTTTTGTGGCAACAGCCCAATGCCTTTTTACGCCTTCTTCATGCGAACTGGTAGTCTTTAAAACCATTGGGTAAGTGGGCCACGGCATAAAAGGAGTGCGGCTTCCCGGCGGTTTTGGCATTAGTTCAAATTGGGTAACTGAAACCGCTTTCTGTCGGTTTGAAGTTCCAACGCAATCACTTCCTGTATCCCCACCTCCAATTACCACTACATTTTTGTCAGTTGCGAAAATATTTTCGTCTTTTACTTCTTTATGAGAAACTCTTTTATTTTGCTGTTTTAAAAAATCCATTGCGAAATGAATTCCTTTTAATTCTCTGCCGGGAATAGAAAGGTCTCTCGGAATAGTTGAACCGCCAGCTAAAATAATTGCATGATATTCTCTTAAAAGATCATTAATGCTTATGTTAAACCCCACATTGGCATTGCATTTAAATTCCACCCCTTCTTCCTTCATTAAATTAATTCTACGCTCCACCACCCATTTCTCAAGCTTGAAGTCTGGAATTCCATAACGTAGCAGTCCTCCTGGTTCATCATCTCTTTCAAAAACAGTAACTGTATGTCCGGCTGAATTTAATTGAGCTGCGGCAGCCAACCCTGCTGGCCCGGAGCCAATGATTGCAATTTTTTTGCCTGTTCTTACGGCCGGGATTTTCGGGGTTACCAATCCTTTTTCAAAAGCAATTTCTATTATATGCCTTTCAATTTCTTCAATAGTGATAGCAGGCTGGTTAATACCTAAAACGCAGGAAGATTCGCAGGGCGCAGGACAAATTCTACCTGTAAACTCGGGGAAATTATTGGTAGAAGATAGTATTTCATAAGCCTGGCCCCAACTCTTACGGTAAACTGCATCATTAAATTCAGGTATCAGGTTGCCCAGGGGGCAACCATCATGACAAAAGGGTGTACCACAATCCATACATCTTGCAGATTGTTGATTTAGTTTTTCATCTGAGTATCTCTCGACAAATTCCTTATAATCTTTCACCCTTTTTTCTGGTGGCCTTTTTTTAGGAAGTTCTCTTGTAAATTCTATAAATCCGGTTACTTTCCCCATTCCTGTAATTATTATTTCTTTGATTATTTATTAATGTTCACTTCTTTGCCTGCAACTTTTTCCTGCAGTACTTTTTTATAATCTTTAGGAAATACTTTCACAAAAGATTTTAACTGATTTTCAAAATCATTTAAAATGAATTTTGCCACAGAACTTCCTGTTAATTTGTATTGTTTGCTAATCATTTGTTGCAAAAACTTTTCATCATTTTCGTCAAGTTCATCCAGGTCTACCATTTCTTTATTGCACAACGCGTCAAAATTGTGTTGTACATCATAGATATAAGCAATTCCTCCACTCATTCCTGCAGCAAAATTTCTTCCTGTATGGCCCAGAATAATTGCATTACCGCCGGTCATGTATTCGCAGCCATGATCTCCAACACCTTCAACTACTACGTTGGCGCCTGAGTTACGAACGCAAAAACGTTCCCCTGCCTTCCCGCGAATAAAAGCTTCTCCGGAAGTAGCTCCATAAAAAGCCACATTACCGATTATGATATTTTCTTCAGGAACAAAGCCAGCATCTTTTGAAGGGTATACAATGATCTTTGCGCCACTTAACCCTTTGCCAAAATAGTCATTAGCATCGCCTTCCAGCTCCATCGTTACCCCTTTGGTATTGAACGCAGCAAAACTTTGCCCTGCGGTGCCGGTAAATTTAAAATGGATGGTATCATCCGGCAATCCTTCCGCTTTATATTTTTTAGAGATCTCATTTGATAATAGAGTTCCGGTGGTCCTGTCGGTATTAATGATATTAAAAGAAGCTTTTACTTTTTTCAAATTGTCCAACGCCGGCTGAGCAATCTTCAATAATTCCCAATCTAATATTCCATTTAAGCCATGATCTTGTTCTTCGGATTTATAAAGACCTACATATTTGGGAGCAGGTTCTTTATATAATATTGGTGAAAGATCGAGTTTGCGGAATTTCCAATGATCAATGTTTTCTCTTTTTTCAAGAAAATCTGACTGGCCCACCATTTCATTAATGGTTCTGAAACCAAGTTCAGCCATAATTTCTCTTAATTCCTGGGTTAAGAATTTAAAGAGGTTTACTACATGGTCGGCATCACCGGTAAAGCGTTTGCGCAATTCAGGATCTTGTGTAGCAACCCCTACAGGGCAAGAGTTCAAATGGCATTTACGCATCATGATGCAACCTTCTACAATTAATGCAGCGGTGGCAACGCCCCATTCTTCAGCGCCCAGTAAAGTTGCAATGGCGATATCCCGTCCTGTTTTTAACTGTCCGTCAGCCTGAACTACCACGCGGCTGCGTAATTTATTTTTTACCAAAGTCTGGTGTGTTTCAGCAAGCCCTAATTCCCATGGTAATCCCGCATGCTTTATGGAACTGATTGGTGAAGCGCCGGTTCCTCCATCGTGGCCAGAGATTAATATAACATCTGCTTTTGCTTTTGCAACGCCGGCAGCAATAGTACCAACCCCCGCTTTGGAAACTAACTTTACATTTATTCTTGCTGCCCTGTTGGCATTTTTCAAATCAAATATTAACTGTGCAAGATCTTCAATAGAATAAATATCATGGTGTGGTGGTGGTGAGATTAATCCTACACCCGGAGTTGCATGTCTCACTCTCCCGATCCATTCATCTACCTTGAAACCGGGCAATTGTCCACCTTCGCCGGGTTTAGCGCCTTGCGCCATTTTTATCTGTAATTCATCCGCTTCAGATAAATACCAACTCGTAACACCAAATCTGGCTGAAGCTACCTGCTTGATAGCGCTTCTCATGGAATCGCCATTTGGTAATTTTTCATACCTGATTTCATCCTCTCCTCCTTCTCCTGTATTGCTTTTGCCACCAAGACGGTTCATTGCAATTGCCAGCAAAGTATGAGCTTCCCATGAAATAGAGCCAAAGGACATCGCTCCTGTCGCGAATCTTTTATAGATATTTTCAGCCGGTTCTACTTCATCAATTGAAATAGACGGCCTGTTTTTCTTAAACTGGAATAAACTTCTTAAAGTAACCGCTTTTTCACTTTGCTCATTTACTGCTTTCGAATATTTCTTGAAAATTTTGTAGTCACCCATTCGTGTAGAATGCTGAAGCAAATGAATAGTTACCGGGTTGAACAGATGGAATTCTCCTTTCCTTCTCCATTTATAGATGCCACCAACTGTAAGCCGATCGAAAGGAATGTCTTTTTTACTGAACGAAAAAGAGTGTTTTACCAGGATTTCCTTTGCAATTTCATCAAGGCCCATTCCTTCAATTCTTGAAGTGGCTCCGATAAAATATTTATCTATTACTGATTTATTGATTCCAAGAATTTCAAAGATCTGCGCTCCCTGGTAAGACTGCAAGGTTGAAATTCCCATTTTGGAAAATACTTTCAATAAACCATCATTAACGGCTTTCTTATAATTCTTTTTAAGCTGATTGGAATCCAGTTCATTTCCTAATTTTCCCTGTATTCTTAAATCCCTGATGGTTGAAAGTGCCAGGTAAGGGTTAATTGCTGTTGCGCCGAATGCAATGAGGCATGCAAAATGATGAACTTCCCAAACGTCTCCTGCTTCAATGATCAACCCTACCTGCCCACGTAATCCTTTTTTAATAAGGTGATGGTGAACGGCTGAAGTGGCTAATAATGAAGGAATGGCAGCATGTTCTGAATCGATTGCCCTATCTGATAAGATCAAAACTTCAAAGCCATCTTCTACAGCTTCGGCAGCATAACGGCATAAGCGCTCAATTCCTTTTTGAAGGGACCCAGGCTTGCCATCAGCCATAAAATAAGTTTGTAAAGTATGGGCCTGGAAAATACCGGTATCTATACTTCTGATTTTTTCCAGTTCGGTATTGGAAAGCACAGGATGTTTCAAAGCCAGTGTGTGGCATGACAAAGGATCGTCTTCCAATAAATTACCGTTATTTCCTACGAAAGTTGCCAGGGACATTACCAATCTTTCTCTGATAGGATCGATCGGGGGGTTGGTAACCTGTGCAAAAAGTTGCTTGAAATAGCTGGTTAAATGTTGTGGTTCATCGCTTAAAACAGCCAACGGAACATCGTTTCCCATAGAACCGATCGGCTCTTTACCGGTAAGTGCCATTGGTGAAATAATAAGCTCAAGATCTTCAGTTGAATAGCCAAAAGCTTTTTGGTATTTAAAAATCTGATCGTGCTCAAGATGGGTAAACATTACGCGTGGAGCAGGCAATTCTTCCAAACGGATTTTGTATTTATTCAACCACTCGGCATAAGGTTTCTGCGAACAGATTTTTTGTTTTATTTCTTCATCACTAATGATTCTTCCTTCTTCTAAGTCTACTACAAACATTTTTCCCGGTTGTAGCCTTCCCTTTTCTTTAATTAATTTAGGGTCAACCGGAAGTACTCCTGTTTCGGAAGCCATAATTACCCGGTCATCAGTAGTAATACAATATCTCGATGGACGCAGGCCATTTCTGTCCAAAGTAGCGCCAATCAATTTCCCATCAGTAAATGAAATAGAAGCCGGGCCATCCCATGGCTCCATGAAGGAAGCATGGAATTCGTAAAAAGCTTTTTTTACAGGATCCATTTGTTCGTTTCCGTCCCATGCTTCAGGAATCAGCATCATCATTACGTGTGGCAGAGAACGTCCGCATAAATGCAATAACTCGATCATGTTGTCTAAACAGGCAGAATCAGATTGTCCTTTGTCTACCACCGGCAAAAGCATTTCCATTTCTTCTTTTGTAAAGAATTCGGAAATAAAATCTTTTTCACTGGTACGGAGCCAGTTTAAGTTTCCTTGTAAGGTATTGATCTCGCCATTGTGCGCAATGTATCTGAATGGTTGTGCCAGTTTCCATGATGGAAAAGTGTTGGTGGCAAAACGTGAATGGATCAAACCAAAGGCAGAGACGATTTTCTTGTTACTCAGGTCAGGGAAATAGCCGCGCAACTGAAGGCTGGTGAGCTGGCCTTTATAAATAATAGTCTTATAAGAAAGAGAGGCTACGTAAAATCCAATGGCGTCTTTTTTAACCGTATTATTAATAGTTTTTGTAGCGTAATTTCTTAAAACAAATAATTTTCTTTCAAACTCATCCGGGTTATTTATATGATCAGGGCATGCAATAAAAACCTGCTCAATTTCAGGCTCAACTGATAATGCGGAAGATCCAATGTCTTCTGCATTTACAGGCACACGCCGGTATCCCATTACTTCAAGCCCAAGAGTTTCGGCACAGCGATTAAAAATATCCCTGCATTCTTCACGCAGCCTGATATCTTTAGGAAAGAACAAAACCCCTACTCCATATTTACTATAAGAAGGCAAATGAATTCCTAATTTTAAACATTCATCAAAGAAAAACTCGTGAGGAGTTTGGATTAAAATACCTGCCCCATCGCCTGTATTCATTTCGCAACCGCACGCACCCCGATGCTCCATATTTTCAAGAATGGTTAGTGCATCAGAGACGATGCGATGGCTTTTATTGCTTTTTATATTGGCAACAAATCCTATTCCGCATGAGTCATGTTCAAATTCCTGAGAGTATAAACCTTTATTTTCCATAATCTATTAGCTCGTTTGTACAATTCTTATTTCCGCGTTATTGCAGTTCCCTGAAAGTATTAAATTATTGTTTGTTTTTTGCAAAATTACTTTACAAGGCAAATGCTGCTGAAATTATCTTTAAAAAGTTTGTAAATAAAATAAAATATAGGTTGATTCTACAATTGGCAACTTCTTTTATTTATTTTCAAATGCTTGCCAGCAAAGCATTTGGTGTAGAAAGAACTACAGTTTCCAAATGAAGGCAGAAGCTTTAAAACCACAGGTTGTTAACAGAAAAATAAGAAATCGCAATATTTGTTGGGTTACTATTCAAATCTCTCTTTCTATGGTTTCGCTAAACCCTTAGGTTCTCTTACCTTTTGGATCATTACTTTAACAAGAATTACTGCCTCTTATAAAAAAATCCGGATTCATTGAAGCCGGATTTTCACTATTTTCTTTCAAAATTCTATTTCAATATTCCCCGGCTTCTAAGCTTCTACTTTCTGCGTCTTTTGCGATTTTTTTCGATCGTCTTCATTTAAAATTACCTTACGCATGCGGATAGATTTCGGCGTTACTTCTATGCATTCATCCTGCTGGATGTATTCCATACATTCTTCCAAAGTCATCAATGTTTTGGGAGCAATGCGCGATGCCTCATCAGCGCCACTTGCGCGGTGGTTGGTTAATTTTTTAGGCTCAGTCGCGTTCACTACCAAATCTCCGGGCTTAATGTGTTCACCAATTATCTGTCCTATATATACCTCTTCTCCCGGATCTACAAAGAATCTTCCACGGTCCTGTAATTTGTCTATTGAATATCCTGTTGTTTTATCCTGGTTTTTTGAAATGAGAACACCATTGTTGCGGCCCGGAATAAATCCTTTCCAGGGTTTATATTCGAGGAAACGATGTGCCATCACTGCTTCTCCTGCAGTATTCGTAAGCATGTTGGAGCGCAACCCTATCAAACCTCTCGATGGAATTTCAAATTCAAGATGCTGCATTTCGCCTTTACTTTCCATGATGGTCATCTCACCTTTCCTTTGTGTAACCAGGTCGATCACCCTTCCACTATATTCAGCAGGAACGTCTACTACCAGGTTTTCGTATGGCTCACATTTTTGACCGTTTATTTCTTTGGTAATTACCTGCGGCTGACCTACAGTAATTTCATATCCTTCTCGCCTCATGGTTTCCACCAAAATACTTAAATGTAAAATCCCTCTTCCATATACCATAAAACTATCTGCACTGCTGGTTTCTGACACGCGAAGCGCAAGGTTTTTCTCCAATTCTTTCTCCAGCCTGTCTTTTAAATGCCTGGAGGTTACAAACTTTCCGTCTTTACCGAAAAAAGGAGAATTATTAATGCTAAACTGCATGTTCATCGTTGGTTCATCTACGCTGATAACAGGCAATGCTTCGGGATTTTCAAAATCTGCGAGGGTTTCTCCAATATTAAAGCCTTCAATTCCAACCACTGCACAAATATCGCCGGCGGCCACCTCAGTTACTTTCTTTTTCCCCAAACCCTCAAATACATATAATTCTTTTACACGTGTCTTTTGTATGGTTCCGTCCAGCTTCATCAGCGATAATGGCTGATTATCTTTTATAGTGCCTCTTGCTACTTTTCCAATCGCAATTCTTCCTAAAAATGAAGAATAATCCAGGGAAGTTATTTGCATTTGCAGCGTTCCTTCTTCTGCAGAAGGTTCGGGCACTTTTTCAAGAATGGTATCTAATAAGGGGAAAATATTATCAGTTGGTTCGAGAGTTGTGTTCATCCAACCTTGCTTGCTGGAACCATAAATGGTAGAAAAATCAAGTTGTTCTTCTGTTGCATCAAGGTTGAAAAACAATTCGAAAACGGCGTCATGAACTTCATCAGGGCGGCAGTTGGGTTTGTCAACTTTATTGATGACCACAATCGGGCGAAGGCCTAACTGCAAGGCTTTTTGCAACACAAAACGTGTTTGTGGCATGGGGCCTTCAAAAGCATCTACCAATAAAAGCACGCCATCAGCCATTTTTAATACACGTTCCACTTCTCCTCCAAAGTCACTATGGCCCGGAGTGTCAATTACATTTATTTTTACTCCCTTATAAGTAACAGAAATGTTTTTACTGAAAATAGTGATGCCTCGTTCTCTTTCAAGATCATTGTTATCCATAATCAATTCACCCGACTCCTGGTTCTCACGAAAAATATTTGTGCTGTGCAAAATTTTATCAACCAGGGTAGTTTTTCCATGGTCAACGTGAGCTATAATTGCAATGTTTCTAATATCCATAATTTGTTTTAAACGGGGCGTTGTGTGCCCT
Source organism: Bacteroidota bacterium (assembly GCA_028876495.1). GTDB lineage: Bacteria > Bacteroidota > Bacteroidia > Chitinophagales > Chitinophagaceae > Ginsengibacter. The sequence goes on along the minus strand of JAGWRO010000014.1, from coordinate 43,055 downwards.
AAATTTTTTAAGGCTGCAAAGGTACGTTAATTAAGGTTCTTAGCAAGTATAAAACAGAAACTTAACACTTGCAGTAAACCAACAAAAACAAAGGATTTTTCTTTTCCGGGTTTAAATATTTTTGATAGAGTTCGAAGGTTTTTTGTTCTCCTGAAACCAAAGCAATCTTTGCAACAAAAAATAAGTAGTTTTAAAAATCTAAATTATTTTTTTATGACCAAACTAAGCCTCACTTTTTTATCGTTGTTTATTTTGCAATCAACTTTTACTCAGGCGCAAAAAATTACCGGCTTTTTTGAAAAAAACGTTCATAATCAATTGAATCTTGAAAATTCTTTTGATAAAAATTTGAGTGCCGAAAATATCGGCGAAACCATGAAAATACTTTCTGCCTATCCGCATCATTTAAGTTCGCCCGGGAGCAGGAAAAATGCTGAATTTATTCTTAGCCAGTTTAAAAAATGGGGTTGGGATGCGCAAATTGAAACTTTTCATGTGTTGTTTCCTACGCCTAAAACCAGGCTGCTTGAAATGACCTCGCCAACTACTTATAAAGCTCTTTTAAAAGAACCGGCTTTAAAAGAAGATCCTACCAGCGGCCAATCAGGGCAGTTGCCTACTTACAATGCTTATAGTGCCGATGGTGATGTTACCGGGGAATTGGTTTTTGTGAATTATGGTTTACCGGACGATTATAAAATTTTGGATCAAATGGGAATTTCTGTAAAAGGGAAAATTGTGATTGCAAAATACGGCCGTAGCTGGCGCGGCACCAAACCGAAAGTGGCACAGGAACATGGCGCTATCGGCTGCATTATTTACAGCGACCCGATAGATGATGGCTATTTTGCAGGAGACGTTTATCCGAAAGGCCCTTTCAAAAACGAATATGGCGTGCAAAGAGGATCAGTAATGGATATGGTTATTTATCCCGGCGACCCGCTTACTCCGGGAATTGGTGCGACCGAAGATGCAAAAAGATTAGACAGATTGCAGGCGCCGAATCTCTTAAAAATTCCTGTTCTTCCGATAAGTTATCATGATGCCACTCCTTTACTGGAATCGCTCGGCGGACCTTTGGCTCCCGCGAGCTGGCATGGAGGTTTGCCATTTGCTTATCACATTGGCCCGGGCAAAACAACCGTTCATTTGAAAGTGTTATTTAACTGGGATATTGTTCCATGTTATGATGTAATCGCAAAAATAAAAGGTGCCAAATATCCTGATGAATGGGTGATTAGAGGTAATCACCAGGATGCGTGGGTAAATGGTGCAGATGATCCGATAAGCGGACAAGCTTCGATGTTGGAAGAAGCCAAATCTATCGGGAACCTTCTAAAATCCGGCTGGAAACCAGATCGTACTTTGGTTTATTGTGCATGGGATGGAGAAGAACCTGCTTTGCTTGGCTCTACCGAATGGGTGGAAGAGCATGAAAAAGAATTGCAGCAAAAAGCAGTAGTTTATATTAATTCTGATAATAATGAACGTGGATTTTTATTTGCAGAAGGTTCGCATGCATTGGAACCGCTGATGGATGAAATTGCCAAATCAGTTATCGATCCTCAAACAGGTGTAAGTGTTTTCGAGCGTGCAAAAGCGCATGAAGCTATTTCAACAACCAATACGGAAGCAAGAGAAAAAATACTGGCACAGAACCATCTTAAATTATACGCAATGGGTTCGGGCTCTGATTATTCTTCTTTTATTCAACATGCCGGCATCCCTGCATTAAACCTGGGTTATGGCGGTGAAGGCAGTGGCGGCGAATATCATTCAATCTATGACTCTTATTATGATTTTTCTACTTTTAAAGATCCGGGTTTTCATTATGAAGTGGCCCTGGCACAAACAGCAGGGCATGCAGTATTGAGGATGGCAGAGGCTGATGTGTTACCTTTTGATTTTACGCATTTGTATAAAACGATAAATGGTTATGCTGATGAATTAACCAGCCTTTTGAAAAATGAAAGACAATCTACCAAAGTGCAAAATCAATTAATTAAATCCGGAGATTACAAAGTAGGTGAAGATCCTACCAAAAATTTAATAGCGCCGGAAGTAAAAGCGGATGTTCCTTATCTTGATTTTTCTCCATTGCAAAATGCATTGGTTAATTTGAAAAAAAGCGCAGATAGTTTAAAAGTGGTTTATGAGAATAAAATTAAAAATAATTCTGTATCGGCAGGTTTTAACCAATCTCTTTACCAGGCAGAACAGCAATTGCTTAGTAAAGATGGGCTGCCACGCAGGCCTTGGTACAAGCATACCATTTATGCGCCTGGCTTTTATACAGGTTATGGCGTAAAAACAATGCCTGGCATTCGCGAAGCAATTGAGCAAAGGAATTGGAAAGAAGCGCAGGATCAGATTGAAGTTGATGCAAAGAGGATCAATGATCTTGCTGATTACCTTACAGAAGTAATTGGCAAATAAATCTGAAAAATAATAAAGTTGTAAATTGAGAAATGAATATGAAAAAAGGCTTAAATGTATTGACCGGAGACAGCTTAAAAATTTTGCCTAAAATAGAAAGTGAGTCAGTGCAAAGTTGCATTACTTCTCCACCTTATTGGGGATTAAGAGACTATGAAAATTCGGCGCAAATTGGTTCTGAATCTAGCCCGGTTGATTATGTTAATAATGTTGTAAGTATTTTTAGAGAAGTAAAACGTGTCTTAAGGAGTGATGGAACCTTGTGGTTAAATATTGGAGATGGTTATGCGAGAAATGGAGGTATTGGAAAACACGGTCCGAATGCGATAGTTGGAAATACAAAAAAATTAATCCAAAAAAGAAATTGTAAAGTACCGGAATGCTGGGGATTGAAAGATAGAGACCTTATGGGGATTCCCTGGCGTGTAGCATTTGCCCTTCAGGAAGATGGATGGATTCTGCGTTCAAGAATTACATGGGTAAAGAAAAACCCAATGCCAGAAAGTGTTAAGAATCGACCAACCAGTGCAACGGAAGAAATTTTTCTTTTTGCAAAATCATCTGCTTACTTTTATAATCAGGAAGGTGTAAGGGAAGAAAGTGGAGCAAATCTTCGAAATTATTGGATATTAAATCAAGAAGCCGGGAAATACGGTCATCCGGCTGCTTTTCCGCGTGAATTAGCACGAAGATGCATTTTACTTGGGTCAAAAGAAGAGCAAATTATTCTTGACCCTTTTGGTGGTTCAGGAACGACAGGAGTAGTGGCCAATGAGCTTAACCGTAAAGCAATTATTATAGAGTTAAATCCAACCTACGCTGAAATTGCAATTACGAGAGGTGCCTCTATTCAACCTCAGTTTCAGTCTTTTCCTTCAGTAATTAATCAAATATAATATGGCAAGAAAGCCTGGTTCAAAACAGCTAATTCTAGAATTTTTTTTGAACAATATAGGAAAAGTTCTTGAATCACGAGAGATACAAGCTGCAAGCGGAGGGGCTTCTGAATGGGCCCGGCGTGTCCGCGAATTAAGAAATGAAGAAGGATATCAAATTTTAACGCATAAAGATAGGGTAGATTTAAAGCCCAATCAATATCGTATGGAAACTGCAAAGCGCATTCCTGCGTTTGCTCGTAACATTTCTAAGGAAACTAGGGCATGGGTGTTAGAAAGAAATGGATACACTTGCCAGATGTGCGGACTTGCTGCCGGCGATCTTGATCCTTTTCATTCAGGGAGAACAGTCAGATTAACAATGGGGCATATTATTGATAAATCAAAAGGAGGTGATGACTCTGCTCAAAATTTACGAGCTATTTGCACAAACTGTAATGAAGGACTCCAAAATACGGCATTACCAAAACCCGATCGTATACACCTTCTTGCTCAAATCAGGCGAGCTACAATTAACGATCAGGAAGCTGTGCTTGAATGGCTCCTTAAGAAGTTCAATAAGAAATTACTTGAATAAATAAATATGATATTTAGATTTTTATCTAAAATAGACAGGGTAAAGATTTGTTGGAAAACTGGAGATGCAAGGTATGCAGTAAACAAACAAATAATCCGGATTTGTATTTTAATACAACCCAATAAATTATAAAATGGAACACATAAGAATACTTTCCGGCAAAAAAAGAATTGCCCTTGTTGCGCACGATAATAAAAAGAAAGACCTGATTGAATGGGCGATCTATAACAAAACCGTTTTATCAGAACATGAACTGATTGCAACAGGAACTACCGGCAGGTTATTGGAAGAAAAATTGGGAAGGCCGGTAAAAAAATTACTAAGCGGCCCGCTTGGCGGCGATCAGCAAATGGGTGCGATGATAGCAGAAGAAAAACTCGATATGATGGTTTTCTTTTGGGATCCGATGGAAGCGCAACCTCATGACAGTGATGTAAAAGCCTTACTTCGCCTGGCCGTTGCCTGGAATATTTTAATGGCTTGCAATCGTACTACTGCCGATTTTATTCTTACTTCTGTATTGATGCAGCAGGATTATCCCGCTGTTGTTCCGGATTATTCGGGTTATCTAACGAGGAAATTGATTGATTAGAATTTAAGAGTTTCTCAATTCTTGATTCAGGCTTTCAGTTGTAAATTGCATATTCCTTATGCCTTTTCAACTCAATTCATCATATAAACCCGCAGGAGATCAGCCGCAGGCGATCGAACAGCTTACGCGCGGCATTCTTGAAGGTGAAAAATACCAGACTTTGCTGGGCGTAACCGGAAGCGGTAAAACCTTCACCATGGCCAATGTGATTCAGAATGTGCAGCGGCCGACGTTGGTTCTTACACATAATAAAACTTTGGTTGCCCAGCTCTATGGCGAGTTCAGGCAATTCTTTCCCGATAATTCTGTAGGCTATTTTGTTTCGTATTATGACTATTATCAGCCGGAAGCGTATATGCCTGTCAGTGATACGTACATCGAAAAAGATTTAAGCATCAATGAAGAATTAGACAAATTAAGATTAGCGGCAACTTCACAATTGTTAACCGGCAGAAGAGATATAATTGTAGTCGCCAGTGTGAGTTGTATTTATGGAATCGGTAACCCAAAAGATTTTGCCGAAGGTGTCGTGCGTATTGAAGAAGGACAGGTTATCAGCCGCCAGGGATTTTTACATTCTTTGGTAAACAGTTTGTATTCGAGAACACAAGGCGATTTTGCAAGAGGCACTTTTCGCGTAAAAGGAGATACAGTGGATATCAATCTTCCCTACATGGACAATGGTTACCGCATTACTTTTTTTGGTGATGAAATAGAAAGCATCGAGACACTGGAATTGAGTTCAGGAAAAAGAATTTCAAAAGTAGATAACGCGGCGATTTTTCCTGCTAATTTATACATCGCACCAAAAGATAAACTGCAACAAATTCTGTATGAAATCCAAGACGAAGCGGCAAGGCAAACAGAATATTTTAAAGAAACAGGAAAATATATTGAAGCTCAACGCATTTCTGAAAGAGTGAATTATGATGTTGAAATGATCCGTGAACTGGGTTATTGCAACGGTGTTGAAAATTATTCCAGGTTTTTTGACAGAAGAGAACCCGGAACGCGCCCGTTTTGCCTGCTCGATTATTTCCCTAGTGATTTTTTGTGCATTATAGATGAAAGTCATCAAACCATTCCACAGGTGAGTGGCATGTATGGCGGAGATCGTTCGCGGAAACTAATTTTAGTGGATTACGGATTTCGCTTGCCTTCAGCTTTGGACAACCGACCTTTGAATTTTAATGAATTTGAATCCATGTTGAATCAAACGGTTTATGTAAGTGCCACGCCCGGCGATTATGAATTGGAAAAATCAGGAGGCATAGTAGTGGAGCAGGTGGTAAGGCCTACAGGCTTGTTAGATCCTCCGATAGAAATTCGTCCTTCGGTAAACCAAATTGATGATTTGCTGGATGAAATTGATAAAAGAGTAACCAAAGGTGATCGAGTTTTGGTAACTACTTTGACGAAGCGGATGGCGGAAGAAATGGATAAATATTTACATCGCATCAACATCAAATCCAAATATATTCATAGCGAAGTACACACTTTGGACAGGATAGAAATTTTGCGCGAATTGCGTTTGGGAGAAATTGATGTATTGGTTGGCGTAAACCTGTTGCGTGAAGGTTTGGATTTGCCGGAAGTGTCGTTGGTAGCCATTTTGGATGCCGATAAAGAAGGCTTTTTGCGCAATGAAAGATCGCTCACACAAACTGCGGGTAGGGCTGCCCGTAATGTGGAAGGGCTGGTGATTTTTTATGCAGATAAGATTACTGAGAGTATGCAAAAAACAATTGATGAAACCGATCGCCGGCGTGAAAAACAAATTCAGTATAATATTGAACACAACATTACACCAAAGACTATTAAGAAATCCATTGAACAAATAATGGGACAAACTTCTGTGCTGGATATAAAAGGAACTACCGATTCGCCTTACGCAATTGATGATAATTTAAATACCATCGCTGCAGAAGAACAGGTGGAGTATAAAACCATTCCTCAAATGGAAAAAGCCATTTCACAAATAAAGCGCATGATGGAAAAAGCGGCTAAGGATATGGATTTTATGGAAGCGGCAAGACTGCGAGATGAAATGTTCAGGATGCAGGGAGAGTTGAAGGAAATGAAAGGGTAAAATAAAAATCCTCAATAAAAATTCGTTTACTGCACACTTTTATTTAGCAAACGCAAATGTGGCTTTGATATTTTAATTTGGTTGTCGTTATTACATTTTTTTTTGTTAAAACGTTTTCTTATGCAAACCAATTTAAAAAAGATCGGCAATTCTTTTGGCGTCATCATAAATAAAAAGCTTCTTAGCAAAGCCGGAATTACCACCACTACCGATATTACTATAGAAGCGAGACGCAATGCAATTATCATTACGTCCCATACTAAAAGGAGACCTTTGAACAGAGACTTAAGTACCTGGCGAAATCAAATAAAATCCGCTATTAAGCAAGGGAAAAAACCCGAAAAAAGTGTATGGGGAAATAGACTTTCATCTTCGGAAGAAAAGGAATGGACATGGTGAAAAAAATTAAACAATTCGAAGTTTGGGTAGTAGAATTCGATCCGTTTGTTGGTTCTGAGATCAAAAAATCACGGCAGGCAGTTGTGGTGTCAAATAACATAATTAATGATCTCTATGCCACGGTAATTGTGGCGCCTCTTACAAGTACTTTTAGAAATTATCCTTCAAGAATAGATACAAGTTTTGAAAATAAAGGCGGACAGATTGCAGTTGATCAGATTAAGTGTTTTGATAAGGCAGGATTGAAAAAAAAGATTGGTGTGATTACAAAAGCTGAAAGCGATGATCTGCTAGAAATGCTTTCTTTCATTTTTCAGCCGGAATAACTTAACTGTAATTACATGATAAAAGCGAAAATAAAAAAGCTCAATAAATCTTCGTTTACTGCTAACTGTTACTAATAAAAGGTGGTTTTGCATTCAACACTTTTTTATAAACCGGGCAACTTTCAATGTGAGCGCCGGACAAGTATCCGGTGCTCATCAAAAATTCATTTACAATTTCTCCGCCGGTAAATTTAAAATGTGTTTTAAAAATTTTTACCCATTCTTCTTTTGTTTTCGGATGATGATGTTCTATCCATTTTTTAAATGAACCAAATTCTTTTTTAAGCTGCAAAATGGTTTTAGCGTTTTCAATAGCGGCGTTTATTTTTAAACGATTACGAATAACTCCCGCATCATTCATCAGCCGTTCAAAATCTTTCTCTTTGAAAGAAGCCACTTTTTTTATGTTGAAATCTTTATAAGCTTTTTTAAAGTTTTCTTGTTTGTTTAAGATCGTTGACCAGCTTAATCCTGCCTGGTTTATTTCCAAAACCAATCTTCCAAAAAGTTCATTGTCATCTTCAATCGGGAAGCCGTAAAAATTATCATGGTAAATACGGTGAACATTCATTTTATCCATGTGGGTGATTGCTTCACAATAAGATTTTGCTTTCTCCATATACTTTGTTTTTAAAAAAGAATTGAAATTAAATAAAATTGGAAAGAGGTGATTATCTTTATTTGGAAAGAACCAGTAAACGAACAATCTTAATCGATTTTTATTTTATGCCTGTAGAATTTGATCCAACCGAAGAATATATTTTAGAAGATGATCGCGTGTTGCTTCGTCCTTTGAAACTGGAAGATTATGAAAATCTTTTGCCAATGGCATTGAATGAACCAGAGCTTTGGAAATATTCATTGATAACAGCCGCCGGAGGAGAAGGCCTTGCCAATTACATGGAAATAGCACTTGAAGCCCGAACGACGGGCAAGGAATATCCTTTTATTGTTTTTGATAAACAAACAAATGAATATACCGGCAGTACAAGATTTTATGATATTAATCCGGCTTTTAAAAGCCTTCAATTGGGTTACACATGGTATGGTAAAAAATTTCAACGGACAGGCCTTAACAGGCATTGCAAGTTTCTTTTACTTTCTTTTGCCTTTGAAGATTTGGGAATGGAAAGAGTAGAATTTCGGGCTGATAACAGCAATGAAAGAAGTATAGCGGCAATGAAATCTATCGGCTGCAAAGTAGAAGGTGTTTTAAGAAACCACATGCCCACGAGAGATTCGAATGTAAGGCGAGACAGTATTGTTTTGAGCATTTTAAAAGATGAATGGTTTGGCGGAGTAAAGGAAAACCTGGCTAAAAAAATAGTTTGACTTTTTCGCTACAGATTTTCTTAATTTCAGCATTATTGGTCTTTTTGTCATTCGTGTCATTCGCTTTAATTCGGGTAATAAATTTCAGAACAGATAATGAAAAGAGAACTTACTTCATGGTACAGCCCTTCTGTAAATAAAGATATGCCTATAGTAACTTATGGCGATTATGGTTTTGCGCTGTTGCTGATACCTACTGCTGCAGCGGATTACCTGGAATATGAACGTTTTCAATTGATCGATTCTATTGCACCTTTTATTGATTCGGGAAAAGTGAAAGTTTTTTCCATCAACAGCCTTAATAATGAAAGCTGGATGCATCCTGCGATGTGGGGCGAACATAAAGCCATACGCCACAATGAGTTTAACCAATATGTTTTTAATGAAGTGATTCCTTTTATAAAAAACAGCACTTCCGCTGAAACTCCTATTATCACTTGCGGTGCAAGTTTTGGGGCTTTGCACAGCATGAATTTATTTTTAAAACGGCCGGATATTATCAACGGCGTTATTGCGATGAGTGGCGTTTATGATCTTCATGAATACACAAAAGGATTTGATGACGAACAAGTGTATTACAATTCTCCAATGAATTACATGCCTAATCTTACTGATACCTGGTATCTTGATAACATAAGGAAAAGCAATCACATCCACATTCTTTCGGGAAGTGGTGATCACGAAGATCCTGCCGCTGCCGGAAGATTAGCCAAAGTATTGTATGATAAAGGAATTAATTATGAACTGGATATTTGGGGAAACGATATGCGCCATGATTGGCCGACCTGGCGCGACATGCTTCCTTATTATTTAGAAACCAGATTTTAGAGAATAATTATCCCTTAAAAACTTAACCACACCTTTACAAACACCGGCTTATATACTGTTGGCTAATCGTTATTTTTGCCAGATGGAAAAAAAGTTATTTCTGCTTGATGCAATGGCGTTGATCTATCGCGCGTATTATGCATTGATCCGAAGCCCGATAATCACCACAAAAGGAAAAAATACCAATGCGCAATATGGTTTTACCAACACGTTGTTTGATCTTCTCAGCAAAGAAAATCCTACTCATCTCGCGGTAGCATTTGATACTTATGCACCCACAGAAAGGCATACCGATTTTGCCGCCTACAAGGCTCAAAGGCAAGACGCTCCCGAGGATCTGCTGGCTGCTATTCCTGATATAAAAAAAATAATTGAAGGATTTAATTTGCCTGTTGTAGAATGTGATGGATATGAAGCTGATGATATTATCGGGGGTCTTGCGCAACAAGCAGAAAAAGAAGGATATGAAGTTTTTATGGTTACACCTGATAAAGATTTTGGTCAGTTGGTTACCAAAAACATTAAGATTTATAAACCTGGCTATCAGGGCGGAAAAGTAGAAATTTTAGGTGAAAAAGAAGTATGTGAAAAATGGGGGATTGAAAATGTAAACCAGGTAATTGATATTTTAGGGCTGATGGGAGATGCGAGTGATAACATTCCCGGTATTGCAGGAGTTGGGGAGAAAACGGCTGCTAAACTATTGGCACAATATGGATCAGTGGAAAAAGTGTTGGAGGATGCAGAAAATATAAAAGGCGCTTTGGGCGAAAAGATAAGAGCAGGAAAAGAAATGGCCATCCTGAGTAAAAAATTAGCAACAATAATTACAGAAGTTCCCTGCCAGTTTCATGAGGAAGATTTTAGGGTAAAAGCATACAACACTGAAGTTTTAAGAGAGCTTTTTGCAGAACTTGAATTTAAAGGATTAGGAAGAAGAGTACTGGGTGAAGAATACAACGTTTTTGTGGTTGAAAAAAAGGTAATTCAAACCGATCTGTTTGGAAATGCTATGGAAATGTCTGCGCCTGAACCGAAAGCAGAAAAAGTGGAAAATGAGGAAAAGCCCGGACTTTCTGCTGAAAAAAATATTTCCAATACGCCGCACAATTATTATCTCGTAGAAGGAGAAGAAGCGATCGGCGATCTTGTTAAAAAGCTTACTGTACAAAAAGAAATTTCATTTGACATAGAAACTACCAACGTGGATGCAAATGATGCTGATTTGGTAGGATTAAGTTTTTCCTTTAAACCCCGAGAAGGGTATTATGTTCCATGTACTGATGATGAAGAACAGGTGGTTAAATTGTTGAAGCATTTTGAACCGGTGTTTAGCGATGAATCAAAAATATGGATCGGGCAAAATATTAAATATGACTTGTTGGTTTTGAAATGGTATGGTATTGAGCTCAAAGGAAAGTTGTTTGATACGATGCTTGCTCATTATGTAATAGAGAGTGAAGGTCGAAGAAATATGGATTTGTTGAGTGCTCAATATCTTGGTTATGTTCCTGTTTCTATCGAAGAATTGATTGGTAAAAAAGGGAAGAACCAGGGAAATATGCGCGATGTTGAAATTGAAAAAGCGAAAGAATATGCCGTAGAAGATGCTGATATTACGCTCCAGTTGAAGGAGGCTTTTACACCATTTCTAAAATCCAAAGAAGTAGAGAAAGTATTTGAGAAGGTGGAGTCACCTTTGATAAAAGTGCTGCTGGATATGGAGTTTGAAGGGGTGAATGTAGATGTTGAATTTTTAAATCTTTATTCAAAAGAATTGGAAACCGACGCTAAACGTTGTGAAGAAAGTGTGTATGAGCAAGCCGGTATAAAATTTAATCTTGCTTCACCAAAACAACTCGGGGAAGTATTGTTTGAAAAAATGCAATTGGGCGATAAGGTTAAAAAAACCAAAGGCGGACAATATTCAACAGGTGAAGATGTATTGCTTAAACTGGCAAAAGAAAACCCTATCGTTGAAAATATTTTGAACTTTCGTGAGCTTACCAAATTAAAATCAACTTATGTGGATGCCTTGCCGCAATTGATCAATAAAAAAACAGGTAGAGTACACACCATTTATGGACAAGCAATTGCTGTTACCGGAAGGCTGAGCAGTAATAATCCTAACCTGCAAAATATACCGGTAAGAACTGAGAGAGGCCGTGAAATAAGAAAAGCGTTTATCCCACGCAACAGCGATCATTTAATTATCTCAGCAGATTATTCTCAAATAGAATTAAGAATTGTTGCTGCTATAAGCGGCGATCCGGCTATGTCAGAAGCCTTTCGTCAGCAAAAAGATATTCATACCGCAACTGCATCCAAAGTGTTTAACGTATCAGAAGAAGACGTAACCAAAGAAATGAGGTACAAGGCTAAAAGTGTAAATTTTGGAATTATTTATGGGCAGGGTGCTTTCGGACTTTCGCAGAATTTGGGAATAAGCCGTACGGAAGCAAAAGAAATTATTGATAACTATAAGAAGCAATTTTCACATATTCAGAATTATATGGACGAAAGTATCCGGTTTTGTAAAACTAACGGATATGTTGAAACGCTGATGGGAAGAAAACGCTGGCTTAAAGATATCAATTCTTCCAACTTTACAGTGCGTGGTTATGCAGAACGAAATGCAATTAATTCGCCGATACAGGGAACAGCGGCTGATATGATAAAACTGGCCATGATTAATATTCACGAAGAATTTCAGAAAAATAAATTCAAATCAAAAATGATTATGCAGGTGCATGATGAATTGGTTTTTGACGCTCACAAATCTGAAATTGAAATTATAAAACCCATAATAATTGAAGGGATGAAAAATGCACTTCCTTTGCCTAACGAAGTGCCGGTTGAGGCTGAGATTGGTGTTGGAGAAAACTGGCTTGAAGCTCATTAATCTTACTGAATTAACACATGCATTTTTCATTTATTTTCATTCACGTATTTTTATAAAAATATTTTTTTTTGAACCAGACAATTTTTGCAAAAGATCTAACTAAAAAATACGGGAAACGTACAGTTAATGATAAGGTTTCGTTCCAGGTGAGCCAGGGCGAAATTGTAGGATTACTTGGGCCAAACGGCGCTGGAAAAACCACTTCTTTTTACCAGGTGGTAGGGTTGGTAAAATCTGACGAAGGCGATGTGTTTTTAAATGATTTAAAAATCACCAAACTCCCGATGTTTAAGAGAGCAAAAATGGGTTTGGGCTATTTGCCGCAGGAAGCAAGCGTTTTTAGGAAACTTACGGTGGAAGATAATATTGCTGCAGTTCTTGAAATGACCAAACTTTCAAAAAAAGATCAAAGAGAAAAACTGGAAACACTAATTTCAGAATTTAACCTGGAACATGTGCGTAAGAGCAACGGAGACGTATTAAGTGGAGGCGAAAGAAGAAGGACTGAAATCGCAAGAGCGCTAGCGGTAGATCCAAAATTTATTTTACTGGATGAACCATTTGCGGGCATTGACCCTATTGCTGTGGAAGACATTCAATCAATTGTTACCAAATTACGCTATAAAAACATCGGGATTTTAATCACTGATCACAATGTAAATGAAACGCTTTCTATCTGCGACAGGGCATATTTGCTGATCGAAGGAAAAATTTTTATAGAGGGTAGTGCAGAGAAATTGGCTAAAGATGAACAGGTGCGGCGTTTGTATCTTGGAAGAAACTTTGAATTGAAAAGAAAAGATTATTTACATTCAGATGCTTTTAAATGATCAGTTATTGAATTTTACCAACTAAATAACCATAAAATTGAAACTCCTGAGTCCTGTCATATCACACTTAGCAAGGATGCGATTATGGGGTGTAGAAAATTGGATTAGCTATCCAATATTAGCGCAGCGGAATGTTTTACAGCATTTGGTAACACAGGCACAATACACTGAGTTTGGCAGGAAGTATCATTTCTCACGGCTTTTTACAGTAAAAGATTTTAAGAGCAGAATCCCCATTCATGAATATGATGACCTGAAGCCATACATCAAACGAATGATGGAAGGCGAACAAAATATTTTATGGAATACGCCCATCAACTGGTTTGCCAAAAGCAGTGGCACCACTTCTGATAAAAGTAAATTTATTCCTATCAGTGATGAAAGTTTGAAAGACATTCATTTTAAAGGATCGAAAGATGTGGTTTCCAATTATTACAAAAATTTTCCTGATAGCGATTTACTTACGGGGAAAAGTTTGGTGGTTGGTGGAAGCCACCAGGTGTACAGCCTTGATGAGGATATTCAATATGGAGATCTGAGTGCAGTGCTGATGCAGAATACGCCTTTTTGGGGACATTGGATAAGAACGCCGGAACTTAGAATTGCTCTGCTTGATGAATGGGAAAGCAAAATTGAACAACTGGCAAATACCACAGTAAATGAAAATGTTACCTCGCTCGCCGGCGTACCAACCTGGACAATCATATTGATCAAACGAATTCTTCAGATTTCAGGAAAAAAAACATTGAAAGAAGTTTGGCCCAACCTGGAATTATATATGCATGGAGGAGTTTCGTTTACGCCTTACCGTGAACAAATAAATAAACTGATCGGAGAGCCTATCAATTATTTGGAAATGTACAATGCCAGTGAAGGATTTTTTGCTGCGCAAAATATGCCTGATGATGAAGGGCTTTTGCTTTATACCGATCATGGAATTTTTTATGAATTCCTTCCGGTTGAAGAATATGGAAAGCAAAATGCAAAAACTATCGGGCTGAAACAGGTAGAACTGAATAAGAACTATGCGCTTGTTATTACTACCAATGGTGGCCTTTGGCGCTATTTGGTTGGCGATACGATTCAGTTTACTTCACTAAAACCTTTTAAAATAAGAGTAACCGGAAGATTAAAGCATTATATGAATGCCTTTGGAGAAGAAGTAATTGTTGATAATGCTGATAATGCTATTGCCATTGCTTCAGCTAAAACCAATGCCATTGTTAAAGATTATACAGCAGCACCTGTTTTTTTTACCGAAGAAAATAACGGCGCTCATCAATGGCTTATTGAGTTTGAAACACCTCCTGAAGATATCAAACTTTTTACTTTTGAATTGGATGAAGCATTAAAATCACTTAACAGCGATTATGAAGCCAAGCGTTATAAAAATATAGCTTTAAGTTTGCCGGTTGTACATTCCTTGCAAAAGGATACTTTTAATAAGTGGCTAAAAAGTAAAGGAAAATTAGGCGGGCAACATAAAGTACCCAGACTAAATAATGAAAGAAAAATGATTGAAGAAATTTTAGTAATCGCTGATTTGCAAAAATGAAAATATTCATTATTTGTTCGTTTACTGTTCAACAAGCTACCCTGAATTCCTCCTGATTGGTGGCAACTATCTCTCCATATAAAATTTGTTTATCCTTAAAATAAAAAGAAAAAGAAGTTTATGAAAACACTACTTCCTATTGCCTTATTTTTATTTGCTTTTAATGTTACTCTGCTTGCACAAAAAACAGATGTAAAAGACAACCAAAATACTGGGGTTAATCCTATGGTGATTGTCGATTCTTCAGTTACCATTAAAAACACCATTACTATAAATGGTCAAACGGTTCCATATACCGCAAAGGCAGGCACATTGCCTGTTTGGGACGAAAGCGGAAAACCCATAGCCTCTGTTTTTTACACCTATTATGAAAGAAGCGATGTAAAAGATCGTGCGTCACGGCCTTTGGTAATTTCTTTTAATGGAGGACCGGGAACGCCTTCTGTATGGATGGAAATCGGGTATACCGGTCCGAGAATTTTAAATGTGGATGATGAAGGGTATCCGGTTGAGCCTTATGGGTTGCATGATAATCCGAATTCTATTTTGGATGTTGCGGATATCGTTTATGTTGATCCGGTAAATACCGGGTATTCCAGAAAAATAAATGAAGACGTTCCCGGTTCAAAATTTTTTGGTGTTAATGAAGACATCAAATACCTGGCAGATTGGATCAATACTTTTGTAACACGAAATAACCGTTGGGCTTCTCCCAAATTTTTAATTGGTGAAAGCTATGGTACCACAAGAGTTTCAGGACTTGCATTGGCGTTGGAAAACCAGGATTGGATGTACCTGGATGGCGTTATCCTTGTCTCGCCTACTGATTTAGGAATTAAGCGTGATGGCCCTGTTGGCGAAGCGTTGATGTTACCTTACTTTGCGGCTACTGCCTGGTATCATAAAGCACTTGCTGCTGATTTGCAAAGTAAAGATCTTACAGACATGCTTCCTGAAGTTGAAAATTTTACCATCAACGATTTAATACCTGCGTTGGCAAAAGGAAACACTTTAACTGATGCAGAAAAAGAAGATATTGCCGCTAAAATGTCACGTTATTCAGGCCTATCACAAAAAGTAATTTTACAACATAATTTAATCATTCCTGCTAATTTTTTCTGGAAGGAATTATTGCGCGATAAAGGATATACCATTGGAAGATTAGATTCAAGATATCGCGGAATTGATAAGGAAGCTGCAGGAAACTCTCCTGATTATAATGCGGAACTAACGGCATGGTTACACGCCTTTACTCCTTCGATAAACATTTACATGCGGGACGAACTGCATTATAAAACAGATTTGAAGTATAACATGTTTGGTGATGTTTGGCCGTGGGATGAAAAGAACAACAACACGGGAGACAACCTCAGGCAGGCAATGGCACAAAATCCATTTTTGCATCTAATGGTTCAATCAGGATATTATGATGGCGCTTGTGATTTTTTTAATGCGAAATATAGTTTGTGGCAAATGGACCCCAGCGGAAAATTAAAAGATCGAATCACATGGAAAGGTCTGCGCACCGGGCATATGGTGTATATGCGAAAAGAAGACAGGGCTACAGCAAACGAACAATTAAGGCAATTTATTCTTTCGTCAATTCCTAAAAAAGGGGAGGGTGCGAAATTTTAGAAATACAGAGCGGGTAAACAGGATTGGCAGAAAACTATCGTGCAATACCTGTTTGTCTTTTCATAAATGATTTGGCAAAGATGAGCGCAACACAACTAAGCAATGCTGCGGCGCAGAGATAATATCCCACATACGTCAGCCCATAATTTTTTGCAATACTGGTGGCAAAATACGGCGTAAGCGATCCGCCCAAAATGCCGGCCAGAGTAAATGCAAGCGACGCCCCCGTGTAGCGCACCGGCGCGGGAAAGAGTGCGGCAAGCGCTGTGCCAAGCGGCCCGTAGTTAAACCCGATAAGGAACATGCCGGCGGAGAGAAAAGTAACGAGTAACGGCCAGTGGCCGGCAACAAACAATTGCGCGATAAATAATCCAAAAAAGAAGATAACCACAGATGACAGCAGCAGCATTTTCAGCGGACTATAACGCCCTGCAAGCCAAGCTGATAAAATGATGCCTGCTGCAAAAAATAGCATCGAAAGTATTTGAGCCAATAAAAATCCGGAACGTGAATAACCGAGAACGGTTGTGCCCCAACTTAAGGTGAACACTGTAAGCAGGTAAAAAAATAAAAATACCAGGATAGTAATGAGTGTGCCGAGAATAAGCGCCTTTGCGTATTTGGTAAACACATCTCCTAACGGGAATTTTGCACGTTCGTTGTTCTCTAACACTTTTACGAAATCTGGTGTTTCAACAATTTTTAATCTTACATATAAACCTAATCCCACCAACAGCGCGCTGGCAATAAAAGGCACTCTCCACCCGACGGTAAAAAATTGCTGTTTCGTAAAAATGTTCCCTATAACCAGGAACACACCGGATGAAAGTATAAAACCAAGCGGCGCTCCCAATTGCGGAAACATGCCATACCACGCTTTTTTACCCTCCGGTGCATTTTCGGTAGCCAGCAATACAGCGCCTCCCCATTCTCCGCCAAGCCCTACGCCCTGACCGAACCGGAAAAGACACAGTAATAATGGTGCGGTAACACCAATAGACATGTAACCGGGAAGCAAGCCTATAGCTACCGTACAAATTCCCATCGTCATAAGCGAAGCTACCAGCGTGGCTTTTCTCCCGATCCTGTCTCCAAAATGCCCGAATAAAGCTGAACCCACCGGGCGAGCAAAAAAGGCCAGCGCAAAGGTGGCCAAAGATTCCAGCGTACCTGTTGTAGGATCAGAGGTGGGAAAAAACATTTGCGGAAATACCAGCACCGCAGCAGTAGCATAAATATAAAAATCGGAAAATTCAATAGTGGTTCCCGCAAGACTGGCAATAAGAATGCGGAATGTAGAGTTGGTTTTTTTTTGTTGCTGCATCATTTGGAATATGTAATCAGGCAATAAGAATGAATCAGTTTTGTTTAGAAAGGGAACTATTTGCGATGGCAAAATAAATAAAAGTCCTTGAACCTAAAGTGCTTTATACTACAGTTTCTTCAATTCTCTTTAATAAACTATCTGTATTTTTTGCTTCAGAAAATTTCTTTATTTGTATTCTTCCGTTTTCAATCAATTCTTTTCTTTTTTGCTCATCTTTAAAAAGCAACATCATTTTTTCAGAAATGTCATTTATCTTTTCCGGTTCAACATATAAAGCGGAATCGGCACAATATTCTTTTAAAAATTGGGTATTAGAAACAATCAACGGGACTCCTGATTGCATTGCTTCTATTACTTCATCTCCCTCGCTTTCGTAAAAGGGAACATATAAAAAAGCATAAGCAGAAGCCAGAATTTTTTCAGTTTCATTTGGCGTAACTTCTTCTAAAAGCTTTACATCATTTCTAAATCGGTAAGATTGCAGTAAACGAACAAATTCGTCATATTTTTCTCCGCGTTCTCCTGTTATAATTAATTGCATTTTGCTTCTTTGCCGTTTCTTAAAAAAAGAAAATGCTTTCAGCAAGTTGGTAAGATTTTGTTGCGGACTTATAATTCCTTTATAAATAAAATATTCATTTCCTTCTGCATACTTTTCTTTCGCTATTTCTCTTTCTTCATAAGTCGTCGCGTCAAACTCTTCTTTTATTGAAGGATAAATTACCGTTATTTTTTTATCGTCGGTTTTAAACCGGTTAACGATTTCATTTTTTAAAGAAGAAGAGCTAACAACAATTTCATTCGCTGTTTCAATAAACTTTTTGGAATTTTTTTTAAAAAAACCAATTTCTTTTTTTTCAATAAATGCCGGTTGATGAATATAAGTAAGATCAGGCTGCATCAATATTTGAGGCACTTTTGTTTTCAGGGAAATGAATCTTTCAGAAATAAAAATATCGGGTTTATTTTTTTTAAAGACTGCAGGTAATTTAAGATGGTACCAAATACGGCGTTTTAATAAATTGGTTGCCTGTGGGGTTATTACAACAGGAATTATATTTTCCGGGAAATCTGTTAACCTTTTTTCGTTATCAAAAAAAAACAGGAAAGTATGTTCCGGGTGGAGTGCTGCCAATTCTAAAAATATCTGATAACGGTTGTTTTTTAAAGAGGTGGCATTTACTGCGATTCGCATGCGGGTACACTATTTATATTTGCTTCAATCAATTCTTATTTATCGCAGCACTTTGAGTTTTACGGTTTCAATTCTTGTCTGGCTTACTTTCAAAACATCAAATTGGTAATCATCAATTATGATCCGGTCTCTTTCACGCGGAATAGATTCATGCAGGTTAATGATATAGCCTGAAAGGGTTTCTGATTCTTCATTTTTACGGAAATTAAGTTTGTACTTTTCTGCCAGGTAATCCAATTCAAGCCGGCCACTTAAAAGAAATTCATTGGAAGCGATTTGTTTATCAACAAATTCTTCCTGCACATCATATTCATCATAAATATCCCCGAAAATTTCTTCCAGCAGATCTTCCATAGTTACTATTCCTGCTGTGCCTCCAAATTCATCAATAACCCAGGCAATACTTTTTCTCTCTTTGGTAAACTTTTTTATGAGATCTGATGCGTTCATGCTTTCAGGGATCACCGGAATTGGTAATAAAATGGAACGCAGTGTTTCAGGATTTTTAAACAGATCCAGTTGATGAACATAACCCTGAACGTTGTCTACATTATTTTCATAAACTACCAACTTACTTAGTTTGGTTTCAATAAAGCGCTCTTTTATTTCTTCAAGCGTTAAATTTATATCTACCGCAACCACTTCTTTTCTTGGGATTAAACATTCACGTATTCGTGTTTCTGAAAGAGACAAGACGTTTTCAAAAATTTCATTGTTCATTTCAAGATTCTCATCGCTATCGGTCATGTTCAATTGTTGTACATAATGGTCAAGATCCATTTTGGTAAAAGATTGCGTTTTGCTTTGGATTTTTACATTGAAAAGATATTTTAATAACCATTCAGTAATATTTACAAAAAACCGGGCAACTCCCGAAAAAAGAGAATAGAAGCTTTTTATACAGAAACTTAAAAAATTACTTGAAGTAACGGAATTGCCGCTGGCCCGTAAGATAGATTTGAAAACAGATTCAAAAAAGATGAGAATGATTGTGGTTATAATGGATTCAGACCCAAGGATGATAAATTGATTTTCGATCGACCAATATTTCCAGACTTCTGCTAATTCACTACTTGCCAGCAATCCATAAATAACGAGTAGAATATTAGTAATTAAGAGTGACGTTACGATAAAACGGGCGGGTGATTCTAAAAATAAGGACCATGTTTTGCCGCTATAAATTCCCTGCTTTTTTCTTAATTCAATGGATAATTTATTGGCCGAATTAAACACCACTTCCAACCCGGAAAAAAAACCGATAAGAAGCAAGGCAATCATTATTGGAACAATAGATAACCAGTTCATATCTTACAAATTTATAAATACAAAAGCAGGAAAACTTTAATTATTTAGAAAATCCCCCACAATCTTATCTGCTTCCTTGCAAGCTGTTTGAAAATTTTCGTTGGTGATGATATTTTCAAAATGCTTTTTAAAAGTCATTTCATAGCTCGATTTATCAAGGCGTGCCTGTAATGATTCATCAGTTTCAGAGCCACGCAGTTTTAGCCTTCTTTTCAATTCTTCAGTAGAAGGCGCCTGGATAAAAATGGCAATTGTATTTACCGGGTATTGCTGTTGTACGTGAATAGCACCCTGCACGTCAATATCCAACACCGGCACTTTATTCTCTTTCCAGATGCGTTCAATATCTGATTTTAAGGTGCCGTAATATTTGCCTTCATACACCATTTCCCATTCAAGAAATTCTTTGTTATGGATTTTTTCACGAAACTCATTTTCATTAATAAAATAGTAGTGATGCCCGTTAATTTCATTTTTTCTTGGCTCTCTTGTAGTAGCAGAAACTGAAAAAGCAAGCTCAGGAAATTTCTTCATTAGATGGTTTACAATAGAAGTTTTCCCTGATCCTGAAGGGGCAGTTATTAAAATGATCTTTTTATATTTTTTTTCCATTATTCTTAATTAGCTCATTCTTTTTATCTCTGCTCCCAGCGCTCTTAATCTTTCGTCTATATTTTGATAGCCCCTGTCAATCTGTTCAATATTTTGAATGGTACTTTTACCTTCAGCACTTAATGCTGCGATTAGCAACGCAACCCCCGCCCTGATATCGGGGCTGTTCATTGTAATCCCGCGAAGCGGAAACTTCCTGGCAAGCCCTACTACTACAGCTCTGTGGGGATCGCATAAAACAATGTGGGCTCCCATTTCAATTACTTTATCTACAAAAAACAACCTGCTTTCAAACATTTTTTGATGAACCAAAACGCTTCCTTTTGCCTGTGTGGCTACTACCAAAATAATACTCAACAAGTCAGGGGTAAGTCCTGGCCATGGATGATCGTATATGGTAAGCATAGAACTATCTAAAAAAGTTTCAATCTCATAAAGTTCCTGCTCAGGAATATGAATGTCATCGCCTGAAAAATTTAATTTAATTCCTAACTGCTGAAATCTTTCAGGAATAACTCCAAGATGTGCAACGCCTGCATTTTTTATAACAAGATCACTTTGGGTCATCGCAGCCAGACCAATAAAAGAACCAACTTCAATCATGTCGGGAAGAATCGTATGATTGGTTCCGTGCAATTCATCAACTCCTTCAATCGTGATCAAATTGCTGCCAATGCCTGAAATTTTAGCGCCCATTTGGTTCAGCATATTACAAAGCTGCTGGATGTAGGGTTCACAGGCTGCATTATAAATAGTGGTAATTCCTTCCGCTAAAACTGCTGCCATTACTAAATTGGCGGTTCCTGTTACACTTGGTTCTTCCAACAAAAGATAAGCGCCTTTTAATTGGGAAGTGTGCAAATGAAAAAAGGATTCATCAGTGAAAAAATCAAACTCTGCACCTAATTTTTTAAAGCCGATAATATGGGTATCCAGCCTTCGCCGACCGATTTTGTCTCCACCTGGTTTTGGAATATAAGCGGTTTTAAAACGGGCAAGCATAGGGCCGGCAAGCATTACGCTTCCGCGTAAACGACCGGTCTTTTTTTGAAAGGAAGGGGAAGATAAATAATTTGCATCTACATTATCCGCTTTAAATGCCCAGGTGTGTGAATCAATTTTTTCCACAGTTACACCAAGTTCCTGTAATAACTCGATCTGAAGATTTACATCTATTATGTCAGGGATATTGTGGATCACTACTTTTTCGCCGGTAAGCAAAACTGCAGAAATTACCTGCAAAGCTTCATTTTTAGCGCCCTGTGGTGTTATTTCTCCCTTTAACTTTTTGCCTCCTGTTACTTCAAATGACCCCATCAAAAATGATATGTGTAAATTAAAAAATAAAACCCCGGCAGTTTTTTGATGTGCCAGGGTTGCAAACGTATTTGATTATTTTATAAATCTATTATTCATATTTCATTTGCCGAAAATATTTTGGCATTTCTCAAAAAACTGAGCTCCTAATATCTTTTCTTGCCATATTTCCTGTTACTGTTATTCCTGTTATCGCGGCCCTGGTTTCGGTTGTTTCTTGGGCCAAAATTTTTACGCCTGCCGCCACCAAATTCTTCACGGATATTTTCTACACGATGTTTTATAAACGGACGATTATTAAATTCAAGTTCACCTTTGGTGATAGCAGAAAGTTCAGTTTGAATATTATCATCATGAACCAGTTCTTTATGCCAGTTGCTGTAAGTAAGTTTCATGTAATAGGCAATTGAATTGGCAAACCCCTGGCGTTTTTCAGCATCTTCTTCATTCAAGGCCTTATCAATTATGATCTCAATATTTTTACCAAGGTGGTTATATTTGGGATATCTTTTTGGATATGGAAGTGGATCAGGTTTTGGCCTTAAAGTTTCCTGGGTAGGAATAGGGTATGGACTGTCTACATCAAGTTTGAAATCCGTTATTAAAAAAAGATGGTCCCAGAGTTTATGGCGGAAATCTTCTACATTTTTAAGTTGCGGGTTCAAAAAGCCCATTAATTCAACGAGCGCTTCTGCATTTTTTTGGCGCTTCTCACGATCTTCGATCGTCAACACATACTCTGCCATTTTTTGAATATGGCGACCGTATTCTCTAATCGTAAGATGGTTACGGGTTGTATTGTATTCCATGTTGTCAACATTTTTCATTAAGCAAATGTATAAATAATAAAATTAGGTTGGAAGTATGATATGAACTATTGTTCAAACTATTCTTAAAAGGAGGTTAAGGTTTTCTAAAACAGAAATCTTTTTTAAAAGTTCGTTTACTGTAAATTTTTCTTTTTCAGGTAGTTTAAAATACTGATTATAAGCCATAAAGCAATAATTACACCAACAATATCGGCCGCCCAATCCAGAAGGTCGAAATCGCGGCTGGGTACATAAAATTTTTGTAGAAATTCGATTGTAATGCCCCAAACAATCGCGGCAAGGCTTATTCTTATCGAATAATTGAGTTTTTGCTTTTGAGAAAAGTGCGATTTTAAAAGTGGCAAGGCAAATAAAAATGCAAGCCCGCCAAATAAGCCTGCATGGACCAACTTGTCAAAATTGGGGATGTTATCCATCCATCCAACTTGAGGAACATCTTTAGCCGGCATGAGCGTTAATATGCACACAACAAAAAACCAGGCAATGCCTGGTAAAAAGTATTTAAAAGGGATTTTTTTACCTTCCATTTTAATATTTATGAAACCATTGCCTGGTAAGCTTCTGCATCCATTAACTGGTTTGCGTCCTCAGGATTGTTTATTTTCATTTTTACCATCCATCCTTCACCATAAGGATCACTATTTACTTTTTCAGGCTCACTATCCAGCAAAGGGTTTACTTCTGTTACGGTGCCGGCAACCGGTAGAAAAAGATCGCTTACCGTTTTTACCGCTTCCACAGTCCCAAAAACCGTTTCGGCTTCCAGTTTCTTATCTTTTGCTGCAATATCAACGTAAACAATATCGCCCAATTCATGTTGTGCAAAATCAGTAATGCCAATAGTTGCTATGTCTCCTTCAATTGAGATCCACTCGTGGTCTTTAGTATATCTTAAGTTTTTTGGAAAATTCATTCGATTATTTTTTTTCTTAAATAGTATCGCAAATTAATATTTTTATTGGTACTTCCTGTATTCCTTCTTTTTCATGATTGAAATTTTCATGTGAATGTCATTAAGTGGCCTGTCGTGACCATCTTTTGCAGTTTGCGCAATTTTATCTATTACATCCAGACCGCTAACTACCTGGCCAAAAACAGTATAGTTCATATCCAGGAAGGGCGCGCCCCCAACTGTACGATAAATTTCTCTGTGACTTTCAGGAATTACAATATTAAATTTGCGTTCAATTTGGTTCATTTCAACATCCGTAAAAGTTCGTCCTTCTACAATGTAGAATTGAGTGGAACTGCTTGCCTTTTTGGGGTTTATATCATCATTTTCCCTCGCCATCGCTATAGCTCCTTTTTTATGGAAAAGCGAAGTGTCAAACTCTGCAGGAATAGTATATTTCAAACCTCCTTCGCCAAGCACTTTCCCGGGAGCGGCATTTTTACTATCCGGATCGCCACCCTGTATCATAAATCCCTTAATCACCCGATGAAACAAAAGGCCATCATAAAAATGTTCCTTTACCAATTTTAAAAAGTTGGCTGTAGTTTGGGGCGTTTTGTCGGATAGCTTTATAACTATCATTCCGGAATCAGTTTCTATCTTAACAAAGCGGCTTGAGTTACTGGCTGAGTTGGTACCTTTTAAGGCCGAGCACGAAATAAAGAATACAAAAATAAGCAGGTAGAGTAAATATTTCATTCTAAAAATTTTTAAATGGTTCACCGATCCCTTCAAAATATAGTAAAATGTGATCTTTTAAAAAGTTTTCTTGTTCGGCCATATTGTATTGAGGCAAATCTTTTAATTGCTTAAAATGTGGCCATTTATCTTCATCATACCCTTCCAATTCATAGTATCCGCTTTGGCTTAGCAACGTACAAACAGCCACATGCATCAGATCTTGTTTTTGTTCTTTTGTAAATTTTTTTTGACTGCTGAAATTACCAATTTCCTGTATACCAATTAAAAATAATATGGTTTCTACATCCGGCTTTTTATTAAATTTCTCAAAGAAATTACTTTCCAGTTTCCACCAGCGTGATTGCAGATCGTCTTGTGCCTCCATGCAGCAAAAGTAAAAAGTTAATTGGTTAAATGGATTAGAAGTTTAAGAATATAATTTTTTGATAAAATCTCTCACTCGCCTCTTTTTTTTAACCGGGTTTTTATCAACTTTTTCACTGAATTTCATTTCTCAATCTCCATTCACTATTCCCCATTCAAACTCCTTGCACCTTGTTATATTTGCAACAAATAATAACAGGCAGATGTTACAGGTAAATTTTATAAAGGCAAACAGGGAAGAAGTTTTAAAAGGACTTAAGAAAAAGAATTTTTTAGAAACTTCATTGATTGATAATATTATAGCATTAGACGATGAAAGAAAGAAGTTGCAGTTTGAACTCGATGAAAGGCAATCGAAAATAAATACTTTTTCCAAAGAGATCGGGCAGCTAATGGCAAAGGGTGAAATACGTTTGGCTGAAGAAAAAAAAATGGAAGTTGCCAGCTTGAAAGGCCTTCTGCAACCAGTGAGCGAACAGTTAAACGTTGTTGAAAAGTCGCTCCATGACGATCTTATAAAATTGCCAAATCTTCCACACACTTCAGTTCCCGAAGGAAAAACGCCAGAAGAAAATGAGATCGTAAGAGAAGGCGGCGAAAAACCTGCGCTTCCAAAAGGCGCTTTGGCGCATTGGGATCTTGCCAAAAAATACGACCTTATCAATTTTGAAATAGGAAATAAAGTTACCGGCGCAGGCTTTCCTTTTTATAAAGGCAAAGGGGCAAAATTGCAACGCGCATTAATTCATTATTTTCTTGATTTTAATACAGAAGCAGGTTACACAGAATATGAACCACCTTTCATGGTAAATGAAGCGAGCGCTTATGGCACAGGACAGTTGCCCGATAAGGAAGGCCAGATGTACCATGCAACTGCCGATAATTTATTTTTAATTCCGACAGCGGAAGTGCCTCTTACCAATATTTATCGCGATGAAATTTTGAAAGAAGATGAATTGCCTGTGAAGATGACTGCTTACACGCCTTGCTTTCGTCGCGAAGCAGGAAGCTATGGAAAAGATGTTCGCGGATTGAATCGTGTTCATCAATTTGATAAAGTAGAACTCGTTCAATTAGTTCATCCCGATAAAAGTTACGAGGTGCTTGAAGAAATGCTTTTGCATGTTGAAAAACTGTTACAATCCTTAAACCTTCCATATAGAATTCTTCGTTTGTGCGGCGGCGATATGAGTTTTACATCTGCGCTTACATACGATTTTGAAGTGTACAGCGCTGCGCAGGAAAAATGGCTTGAAGTAAGCTCTGTAAGCAACTTTGAGGCGTTTCAAACTAATCGTATGAAGATCCGTTTTAAAGCGGATGGCAAAACGCAACTTGTTCATTCGTTAAATGGTTCTTCTTTAGCGCTTCCGCGAATTGTAGCAGCTTTGCTTGAAAATAACCAGGCAGAAGATGGAATTTTATTGCCGCAGATTTTGCATTCCTATTTTGGGGGCGGCAAGATTTAGTAAAGCAACAATTAACCGTAATTTCTCTTTTGTAAAATTTCTTTTACAGAGTTTTTTTTATTGCTTTTAAACTTTTAATTTTTCAATTAGTCTATCATTTTTTCGGATAAAAATATTTATCTCCTTTCTCAACAATAGATTAATTATGCCTGTTACTAATCAACAAAAAAACCAGCACCTGCTTTGGCGTGCTGCCTTTGGCCCAATGGCTGAAAATGCCAACCAACTCAGCCAAATTTCGCAAAAAGATTTGTACCAGGTTTTGATAAAAACATCATCCAAAGAACCTGCAGCCTTAAATGTCGCAGGAAATATGTATGACGGTTTGATAAAAGGATTGCAGGACATTGGTAAAATGCAGCAACTTTCAAAAGATCAGAAAATGCAGTTCCGCAAGCAATCGGCAGAAGGAATTAAGAACCTAAATATTTTATGGCTTGATGAAATGATCAACAGCGAAGACCAGTTGAGAGAAAAGATGAGCCTCTTCTGGCATGGACATTTCGCTTGCCGCGTCCTCAACATTTATTTTCAACAGCAATTATTGGAAGTCATCAGGAGAAATGCCTTTGAAAATTTTGGCGATCTTCTTCGTGCGGTCAGTAAGAGTCCCGCTATGCTTGCATTTCTCAATAACCAGCAAAATAAAAAACAACATCCCAATGAAAATTTTGCGCGGGAAGTGATGGAACTCTTTACAATGGGAAGAGGAAATTATACAGAAACAGATGTAAAAGAAGGAGCAAGAGCCTTTACAGGATGGGGTTTTAACCTGCATGGCGAATTTGTTGAAAGGCCTTTCCTGCATGATAATGGCACTAAAACTTTTTTAGGCAAGACAGGTAATTTTGATGGCGATGACATCATTGATATTATTCTGGAACAAAAAGCAACTGCAAAATTTATCACAAAAAAGATGTATAATTTTTTTGTAAACGAAGAGGTTGATGATGAAAAATTAGAAATTCTTTCTGCAGGATTTTATCGAAGCAATTATAACACTCAGCAATTACTCAATGATATTTTTACCAGTGATTGGTTTTATGAAGAAAAAAATATCGGTACCAGAATTAAATCGCCTGTTGAATTATTGGTAGGCGTAAGAAGATTGATCCCGATGGAACTTGATCGTCCCGAAGTACAAATGCTGTTTCAAAAAGTATTGGGACAGGTTTTATTTTTCCCCCCGAATGTTGCAGGCTGGCCTGGTGGTAAAAACTGGATAGATAGTAGTGCTTTGATGTTCAGGATGAAACTTCCTCAACTTCTTACCAATTCTGAACAATTTTTAGTAAGGCCAAAAGAGGATGATGATGTATCGATGGGAAGAGAAGGAATGGAAAATAACAATGCACGTCGGCTATCTGTTGCAGTTGACTGGAATTCAGTTTTTAAGGTTTTTGAAAAAATTCCGAAAGATGATCTTTTGCAAAAAGTGAACGAAATTGTTTTACAGACAAAAAATTCTATCAACCCGAATATTTTAAAAAGATATATCGACAATACATCAAGAGAAGGATTTATTAAATCAACCATCATTGAACTAATGAGTACTCCCGAGTATCAATTATGTTGATCATGCTTTTTAAATAACGATCATGAACATACGAAAAAATACCTTATGCTAATAAAAAGAAAAGAATTTTTACAGATTGGTTCATTGGCTTCTGCTTCGTTAATGATGCCTAAGTTTTTAAAGGCTTTGGAGAAGAAAACTTTGGTACCACCAGGAAATAAAGTATTGGTGGTTTTGCAATTAAGCGGCGGAAACGATGGGCTAAATACCGTAATTCCAATCAGGAATGATATATATTACAAGTCGCGGCCTAAGCTTGGAATAGAAAGAGATAAAGCGTTGCAACTAACGGAGGAAGCTGGTATCAATCCTGCTCTTTCTTATTTTAAAAGTCTTTTTGATGAAGGAAATCTTGGAATTATGAATAGTGTTGGTTACCCTAATCCCGACCGTTCACATTTCCGCAGTATGGACATTTGGCAAAGTGCGAGTAACAGTGATCAATATTTAAATACAGGTTGGCTGGGCCGTTATCTGGATGCACAATGCAACGGTTGTGAAAAACCAACCCAGGCACTTGAGATTGATGATGTATTAAGCCTTGCATTAAAAGGAGAAAATATAAAAGGGCTTGCTTTGCGCGATCCCAAAAGGTTGTTCAATTCAAGCAATGAAAGATATTTTAAAGAAATCAATGCTGCTCACGAAGAGGAAGAACCAATTGCAGATTATCTTTACAAAACGTTGAGTGAAACATTAAGCAGTGCCGATTATATTTATGAGGAAAGCCGGCAACACCCTTCTTCTCAAACGTATCCTGCTACTGAATTAGGCAAAAATTTACAAACTATTTCTTCCCTTATTTTAAGTGATATAAACACAAAAGTTTATTATGTAAGTCTTGGTAGTTTTGATACCCATGTAAACCAGGAAAATCAGCAGAAACGGTTATTTACTGAACTGAACGATGCAGTAAGTGCTTTTGTAACTGATTTGAAAAAGAACAATCGTTTCCAGGATGTAGCTATGATAACATTTAGTGAATTTGGAAGAAGAGTTGTACAGAACGCAAGCGGAGGGACAGATCACGGAACAGCTAATAATATGTTTTTTATAGGCGGCGGATTAAAACAAAAAGGACTGTTAAACGCAATGCCTGACCTAAACAATCTTAAGGAAGGCGACCTGATACATAAAGTAGATTTTAAAAGCGTTTATGCTACCCTGTTACATAATTGGCTGGGTGCAGATGATGAAAAGATTCTTGGGAAAAGATATGACTTATTGGATTTTGTTTAATTGCATCTCGCATAAGCCGGATACTAAAAAAGCCCTTCATTGAAGGACTTTTTGCATTTTGTGTCTAAAATGTTTTAACTGATTAATGAATATTAAAGGCCTTCTGCACGGCACCCAAATCATTCAGATTTACATCCTTATGCATTGCTAAGGCAGTTGCATCAATCAGCACCACTTTTGCAGAAATCGTTTGCGATGGAGGGTTGATCAGATTTCCGGATATGGCACTAATATCGATACTTACATAACCGGTTGAGTGAATGGATCCATAAGTAATACCGTCAAAAACTTCAGGAATTGCTTCGTAATAAGAGGTTCCTGAAAAGGAAAGATAGACCAAAACAGCTCCGTTTTGATAAATGATATTATCGAGTTCAGGAACATTTAATTCTGCTGTATAACTTAATCCATTATTGTTGGTTGTCCAGTCGCCTGGTTGAATTGTATAGACTGCTGAATAGGCCTGGGCCACTTGCTGGACTTTTGTTACTTCTTTTTTACAGGAAGAAAAAATCAGGAAAGTGGGAACTATAAGTAAAAGTATTTTTTTCATAAAAATGTTTTTTTGGTGAAATGAATAGTAAATTTTTTGTTACAGTAAGTTGGACAAAATATAAATGCTTAAGTTTAAAACATTGGCATAACTTCTTTCTGAAACAAAAAGCACTTACCTGTAACTGTTATACATTCAAAATTGCCAAAAAAAAGCCGCGGCATGAGTTGCCGCGGCTTTTTTCTTTTTAGAATAAATCAGTTTGATCCGGTTTTGTCTTTAACAATTGAATTTAAAGATTTTAAACGGCTGAAAATTAAAATTCCACCAATAAAAGCTGCAACCACAAGTATTAAAAAGAAAACTTTTTTATCTGTAAAATCGTCCCAGAAACTGGTCATTACTCCGGCCAGTTTGCCACCAATTGCTGTTGATAAAAACCAGCCTCCCATCAGGAGCGCTGTAAGTCGCGCGGGTGCAAGTTTTGATACGAGTGATAATCCAATCGGGCTTAGTAACAATTCACTGATGGTGAATACAAAATAGGTTCCCCATAACCAATAAGGCGAGGTTTTGTCCTGGTATACTGATGAAACCGACATGATTGCAAATACCATTACCAATGCAGAAAGTCCTGAAATAAATAACGCCATTCCAAACTTACTGGCTGTTGAAGGTTCTTTATTTCGCTTTCGCAAATAGCTGAAAAGCATAACCAGCAACGGTGTGATAATAATAATAAATAGGGGATTTATCGATTGAAATAATTCTGTATTCGCTACTTCCTCACTACCTCCTGCTGGCCAGTCGCTTTTTGGAACATTATTAAAATAGGGGTCAGGTCCCATTACCTGTACTATTTTTGTTTTTTTATCAACGATGTTGCCATCTACCAATTTTACATTATTCTCACCATAAGGCCCTGCCACTAAGGCTTCGTCTTTTATAGCAACAAAATGTTTATCTACTTTATCTACCAGTCGTGGTGTATCACTTACGGTTTGAAGGAAGCCAAGAGAACCGGCAACTTTTCTAGCTGTTGGAGATACAGTTCTGTCCGTGTGTACCTGCGCCCACAAAGTAAGGCCTGTTGAATTCTGATTGTAAATGGTCCAGAAAATAATAGAGATTCCAAAAATAAATAGTAGCGCACCTATTGCTCTTTTATCAGTTCCGGTTGCTTTTATATAAAGCGAAACATAAAATGCAATAATAGGAAGGCATGCAAAAATAAAAGCATCATTTGATTTGCTACCCAGGATGGTTGTACCAAATATTGAAGAAGGTACGATCCAGCCAATAGCTGCAGCAATAATGGCCGGCAAAAAAACGTAGCCAAAAATTTTGCTGAGCGGCATATCTTCCGCCCTTTTTTCTTTTTTTATTTCACCGATACGAACGCCCTTTAATGAACTTGCCAAAATAATCATTCCAATTACCAATCCTACGCCAGCGGCAGCAAAGGCGTAACCCCAGCCATATTGATTTCTTAAATAAGCGGCAACAAAATTGCAAAACAGCGCACCAATATTTATACCCATGTAAAAAATATTGTAAGCATTGTCTTTTAATGGTTTCAGATCTTCACGGTTATAAATATTTCCGAGAAGAGTGGAAATATTCGGTTTAAAAAAACCATTACCTACAATGATCAATAATAAAGAAAGATATAGAGCTGTATTACCCGGAAATGCAAGCCCGAAATAACCGAGAGCCATTAATGTGCCGCCAATAAATATGGATCTGATATAACCTAAATACCTGTCGGCCAACAAACCACCGATAAAAGGAGTGAGATAAACAAGCGCAATAAAACTTCCTACTATATCTGCGCCCATTTTTTCAGTCATCCCTTTACCACCTGTTTTATCATCAATCAGGTAAAGAAGTAAAATCCCAACCATCAAATAGTAAGCAAAGCGCTCCCACATTTCAGTCATAAAAAGCACATACAACGCTTTCGGATGTTTGCCTTTTTTATGTTCGGCAAGATCTGCCGGTATCACCTGGTCTTCCATAATTGTTTTGATTTTGAGTTAAAAAAATTGGGAACAGATTTTTTATCAGGTTGTAAAGTAAGTAGAAATTTAAAACTATGTTTATTTTTTTCATTAAAAATTTTGCTCAAATCTTTCAAAAGTTTTTTGCAGTAAAAAAACAAATAAGAAGGATTTTCATTTTTTTGATTTACAGTAAACAAATAAATTTCTTGATTTTTAAAATAACCTTTCATCCTAAATATTAGGCAATAACCCTTTAAGTTTCCTAACTTGCCGAACCTTTTTTAGTAATTCTAAATACCAATAATTTGAACATTCTTATACTTGGATCAGGTGGCAGAGAACATGCATTTTCATGGAAGATTAGCCAAAGCTCTTTGTGCTCAAAATTATTTATTGCACCGGGAAACGCAGGCACAGCAGGGTTGGGTGAAAACATTGACATTGATATCAATGATTTTCAAGCGGTAAAAAAAGTTTGTCTTTCAAAAGAAATTGAAATGGTGGTGGTGGGCCCTGAAGAACCTTTGGTAAATGGCATGTATGATTTTTTTAAAGCAGACCAAAAACTTCAGAATATAATAATCACCGGGCCTTCAAAAACCGGAGCACAGCTGGAAGGAAGCAAGGCTTTTGCAAAAAGTTTCATGAACAAATATTCGATTCCAACAGCAAAATATAGAGAGTTTGATAATTCAAATTTTGATGATGGACTTGAATATATTCAGAACCATCCATTACCAATTGTTTTAAAAGCTGATGGTTTGGCTGCCGGAAAAGGGGTAATTATTTGCACTAATTACGTTGAAGCATTGAGTGAATTTGAATTGATGATTCAACAGGCAAAATTTGGTAGCGCAGGAAAAAAAGTGGTGGTAGAAGAATTTCTTGATGGAATAGAGTTAAGTGTTTTTGTGCTCACTGATGGGAAAAATTATGTTATTCTTCCGGAAGCAAAAGATTATAAAAAAATAGGAGAAGGTGATAAGGGGCCTAACACAGGCGGTATGGGAGCCATAAGCCCCGTGCCTTTTGCTACCGAACATTTTATGAAAAAAGTTACCGATCAAATTATTGAGCCCACTATAAAAGGTTTGCAGGAAGACGGCATAGATTATAAAGGATTTATATTTTTGGGTTTAATAAAGGTGGAAGAAGAACCGGTGGTGATTGAATACAATTGTCGCATGGGCGACCCTGAAACTGAAGTGGTTTTGATTCGTTTACAGAACGACCTGGTTGAATTACTGGTGGCGATGGATCAGCAAAAGTTAGATTCTCAAAAAATTTCTGTTGAAAAAAATAATGCAGTGACCATAGTAGCGGTAAGTGGCGGTTATCCCGGAAATTATGAAAAAGGCATACCAATTGAATTTTTATACCTTGAAAATCCGGGAGTAATTAAACATATTGATGATGACGGAGTGGGTGCCATGGTTTTTCATGCAGGAACTAAAAATGTAAACGACAAAACGGTTACTAACGGTGGCAGAGTGCTTGCCGTTTCTGCCATGGCTTCAGATATGGGAGATGCAATTGAGCTTTCAAAAAGAATTTTAGAAGAAATTCATTTTGAAGGGATGTATTACCGTGGAGATATCGGGTATGAATTTGTTGATTAATTCTCTTTTCGTTTACTCATTATAGTTGATTCATTTTCTTTTGCTGCTTCCCAGCCAATAATAGCAGCCTTTCTGCTACTTCCCCAATGATAACCTCCGAAGATTCCTGAAGATTGAATTACACGGTGGCAGGGAATTAAAAATGCAACAGGATTGGCGCCAATTGCTGTTCCTACTGCTCTTGAGGCTTTCGGTTTTTGAATTTGTTTCGCAATTTTACCATAAGTGGTAAGTCGACCGACAGGTATTTTTAATAATGTTTCCCAAACTTTTACCTGGAAAGGGGTTCCCTTTAAATGAAGTTTTACTGAATGCAAATTTTTCCAGTCATGATTAAAAATTGCAAGCGCGTTTTCCTGAAATGGATCTGAAACCTGTTGAAAATGTGCATTTGGAAATCTGTTTTTTAAGGAATTAAAAGCATCTGGTTCATCATCAGCAAAAGCAAGGTGACAAATTCCCTTAGTGGTGGAAGCCACAATAATTTTTCCGAACGGACTTTCAGCAAAGT
Source organism: Bacteroidota bacterium (assembly GCA_028876495.1). GTDB lineage: Bacteria > Bacteroidota > Bacteroidia > Chitinophagales > Chitinophagaceae > Ginsengibacter. The sequence continues at coordinate 9,145 of JAGWRO010000014.1, read as the reverse complement.
GGTAATTAATGATAAGGTTTTCGCCACCATTTTTAAATTCTCCAGGTGTCATTCCTTCTATGTTGATGAAAAGATCGTGAAGACGGCTGCTGCCTGAAAGCCCGGATTCAATTGCTGCATCAAACAGCGAGACATTTTTTTCTTTCAGCAATTTTTTAGCATATTCCACACTGATATATTGAAGAAATTTCTTTGGGCTTGTTCCCGCCCATTCCGTAAACATACGTTGAAAGTGATGTGGGCTAACATGAATCTGTTGCGCAATCTCCTCCAAAGTGGGTTGTGATTTAAAATTTTCTTTTATATAACTAATTGCGGCTGCGATGCGTTCATAATTGATCTTTTGCTGCTCTTCCATATAGATTTTTAATTATTCGGATACAAATGTAAAAACCGTAAAATCTTTTTCCTACCCGAAAGTTGCTATTTTTTGCATAATTTGTTCAAAATAAAAATCAATTAAATTTGTTGATTTACTGTATTTCTTTGCAGTAAATGGTAGCGTTATATTATAATATTTTTCCTTTAAAACAATTTACAAATTTTAATTGCGTTTCATATAAAAACCTTCAATAGTAATAGGTTGTAATTCCAAATTATTTCCACAACTTTGCAGGCATTAGTAATTTTCAATACCTCAAATAAAACATGGGCCTTTTTAATTTTTTCACACAGGAGATTGCGATAGATCTTGGAACTGCCAATACACTTATAATCCATAATGATGTTGTAGTTGTAAATGAACCTTCGATTGTAGCGTTGGATCGCAACAATCCCAAAAATATACTGGCTGTGGGTAAAAAGGCATTGATGATGCATGAAAAAACCCATGAAAGCATCCGCACGGTCCGCCCCTTGAAAGATGGTGTAATTGCTGATTTTAACGCAGCAGAGTTGATGATTCGTGAGATGATTAAAAAAATATATCCAAAAAAACCTTTATTTCCTCCAAGTTGGAGAATGATGATCTGCATCCCCAGTAGCATTACTGAAGTAGAAAAGCGTGCCGTAAGAGATAGTGCTGAACAGGCGGGAGCTAAAGAAGTTTATCTTTTGCATGAGCCAATGGCAGCAGCGTTAGGAATTGGAATTGATGTAGAAGAACCGGTTGGAAATATGATCATTGATATTGGCGGTGGTACAACAGGTATTACCGTAATTGCATTGGCGGGTATAGTTTGCGATCAATCGATTCGGGTTGCAGGAGATGAATTTACGGCTGATATCATGGAGGCGTTACGTCGTTACCATAGCTTGCTAATTGGAGAGCGTACTGCTGAGCAAATTAAAATTCAAATTGGAGCAGCTATGAAAGATATTGACAATCCTCCGGATGACATGCCCGTAAATGGCCGTGACCTTGTAACAGGCATTCCGAAACAAATAATGGTAAGCTACCAGGAAATTGCAGAAGCGCTTGATAAATCTATTTTCAAAATTGAGGAAGGGATTTTAAAAGCATTGGAAACAACTCCGCCTGAGCTTGCTTCCGATATCTACAGAAGAGGATTGTATTTAACCGGTGGTGGTGCATTGCTTCGGGGACTTGATAAAAGATTAGCTGCAAAGATTAAATTACCGGTTCATATTGCGGATGACCCGTTGAAAAGTGTTGTTCGCGGAACTGGCCTCGCTTTAAAACATTATGACCGTTATCCTTTTGTAATGAGATAAGTTTTGGATTATTTATTGCACTGATCAGCTTATCATTTGATCAATAATTAAATTTGCAGGAATAATTATTTCAACTTCTAATAAATGGCTGTTTCTTTAATGCAGCCCGGATGAAATCATGCGAAACATTTTTCTCTTTATCCGTATTTATTTTACATTTATTTTCTTCTTATTTCTGATGGGATTATCATTTTATATGATCTTCAGTTATAATCGTTATCATCATGCAGTTTACTCAAAAGCAGCCAATGAAATAACAGGCAACATCAGTAAAAGGTACAACAGCATTGAATATTATTTTCAATTAAAAAGAACAAATGATTCGCTTGTAAAAGCAAATGAAGTGTTGTACAATAAACTAAGGCAGGATTTTGAAATACCTGATAGTGTAAACAAAATTGCTATTGATACGATGAATTTTGATTCGTCCCATAAGCAAAGAAAATATTTGTACATGCAGGCGAAAGTAATCAGCAACACAGTAAATCTTTTAAACAATTATATTGAATTGCATCGCGGTAAGTTGCAGGGAGTTCTGCCTGATATGGGTGTAATTGATGTAAATAACGCGGTAGTAGGAACTGTAGTTGATGTGAGTAATAATTATTCCGTTGTAATGAGTTTGTTGCATGAGCAAAGCAACCTGAGTGCCCGGCTTAAAAAAGGCGGAGAAACAGGTATTGTAAGTTATGATGGTAAAACACCCGGTATTTTGTACCTAAAAGATATTTCCAAATCAGCTAAAATTCATGCAGGTGATACTGTTATTACCAGCGGTTTTTCAGATAAATTTCCTGGGGGATTACTGGTGGGATATGTAAAGGATATTATTAATGACAAGAGCAGTAGTACTTATACTGTAAGGTTAAAGCCAGCTGTTGATTTTGAAAAGCTGCAATATGCCTATATAATAAACAATCTTCAAAAAGAAGAACCTCAACAACTTTTAAATAAGGTGAAAAGTAAATGAGTAACTTAATTAAAAATATAATCCGTTTTTGCCTTTTTATTTTGGCGCAGGTTTTTATTCTTAACCAGATTCCGCCTTTGCACCAGTTGGTAACGCCTTATGTTTATTTTCTCTTTATTTTATGGCTTCCTTTTAAGATCGGAAGAAGAATGCAAATGTTGCTGGCATTTGGATTAGGTTTTGCTCTTGATAGTTTTAGTAATTCTTATGGAATGCATGCTGCTGCATGTGTGCTTATTGCTTATTTACGTCCATTTCTTATTAATCTTCTTATTTCACAGGAGGGTGCAGAAAGTAATTATAATGAACCTTCTATTCAGAGTATGGGATTTACCCCTTATCTCACTTATGTTACAATTTTAACGTTTATTCACCACACTTTTCTTTACTTTTTGCAAGCTTTGCAAACCGGTGGATATTTCTATTTCTTTTTAAAATCTTTAATTTCTACCGCAATAAGTTTACTGTTAATATTGTTATTAGAATTATTATTTCCGAGGAAACAAAGATTTAGGACAAATACGATTTAGACTAAGTATTTTTGTGCTGAAATATTTGCTTACCTATATCTCAAAATCAACCCCAAAGAGTGTTTAATCAATCCCGTAAAAATATAATAATTGCTATGTTCCTGCTCATGGGACTGATCATTATTTTGCGGCTTTTCATTCTCCAGGTGGTAGATAAAAAATATTCCATCATGGCAAATGAGCAGGGAAGGTTCAGGATGGTGGTGTATCCTAACAGGGGAATATTGTTCGACAGAAATGGTAAAGCAGTTTTAAGAAATACTGTTATCTATGATTTGATGGTTACTCCATCAAAACTTTATAGAATGCATCTTGATACTGCAGACCTTTGCCGGATTTTGAATATTGATACGGCAGAATTCAGGAAAAGAATTATAACGGCAATTATTAAAAATCGTAGTTACAGGCCTTCTGTTTTTGAAACTTCTCTTTCTGAAGAAAAAATTGCACGTCTAAATGAAAGTATGTACAAATTTGTGCCTGCATTTTATTTACAGGAAAGGCCGGTTCGTGATTATCCCTTTGATGCTGCAGGAAATATTCTTGGCTATTTATCAGAAGTGGATTCGAATTTTTTAAAAAGACATGAGGGAGAAGGATATCAAATGGGAGATTATGCCGGGAAGACAGGGCTGGAAAGAAGCTATGAAAGAGTGTTAATGGGACGTCGGGGAATTGAATACTGGAAACGTGACAATAAAAACAGACTTACCGGCCACCTTGAAAATGGGAAATATGATACTGCTGCAGTCCCCGGGGAAAATCTTCATATGGCTTTGGATATTGACCTTCAAAAGCTTGGTGAACACCTGATGGAAAACAAAGTGGGGGCAATAGTCGCCATAGATCCTAAAACAGGCGGAATACTTGCAATGGTAAGCAGCCCAACTTATGAACCCAACTTATTAACCGGAGCAGATAGAAGAAAACATTTTTCGCAATTATATTTAGACCCCCGGTTGCCAATGTACAATCGAGCCATTAGTGGCACTTATTCTCCCGGTTCAACATTTAAAACGTTGCAGGCGCTTATTGGTTTGCAGGAAGGGGTCATTTCTCCATCTACAAGATTCTTATGCACAGGCGCCTTTTATGGCTGCGGCAGGCCTATGGGTTGTCTTGATCCTGGTAACTTTAATTTGAAAGAGGCGATAACCGTTTCGTGCAATACTTACTTTGCAAATGTGATGCAACGGGTTATTAATAATCCACAATTTGGTTCGGCAGATAGCGCCTTAAGAGTATGGGACAGGTACATGTATGCTTTTGGGCTTGGAAACAGGTTGGGAATTGACATGCCTTTTGAGAAGGGAGGTATTATTCCAACTCCAAGAACTTATAACAGAATGTATGGCGACGGACATTGGAATTTTTGTACATTTCGTTCGGTAAGTATCGGACAGGGAGAAGTGAGCGTAACACCATTGCAGGTAGCCAACGAAATGGCCTATCTTGCTAATCGTGGTTGGTTTATTACTCCTCACATGATCGACTCCATTGATGGAGGAGACAAGTTTCATTTACTGGATTCATTTAAGTTACGGCATCATCCTTTGAATATTCCTGATTCAATTTTTGAAGCGGTGGCAGATGGAATGCAGGGTGTAATGGAAAGAGGAACCGGTGTTGCAGCAAAAGTTCCCGGTATTGTGGTTTGCGGAAAAACAGGAACGGTTGAAAATTATTATAAAGGCGTAAAACAAAAGGACCATGCTTTTTTCGCGGCTTTCGCGCCACGGGAAAATCCACGTATAGCTATTGCTGTTATATGTGAAAACGCGGGATTCGGAGCGAATTCATCTGCTCCTATTGCAAGCCTGATGATAGAGAAATATTTAAAGGATTCAATTGCTGAACCAGACAGGAAAGCTTTAATTGAAACGATTTCAAAATTGAACTTGATTCCGGCAAAAATGCTTGATGCGATGCGTGAAAGAGATTCAATTGCTCATGCCAAAAATCAAAAACAGGCTTTGGCAAAGGAATACCTTAAGTCAATAAAAGATACCACGGGAATTGAAGATGAAGATAGTTCTGGTACAATGGATGAGCTTAATAAGCCAGATACAAATGAGCAGCAAAAGCCAAATTCAGTTCCGGCGAAAAAGCAAACATTAAAAGACCGGACCAACAGCGCTCTATTGCCCGAGGAACAAAAAGGAAAAACAAAAAAATAATCAGTTCACTAAAATCTATTTACAAAATTAATGCGCGATCAGGCTATGATATCTAAGGGTATAGATTGGGTAAGTGTTTGGTTGTACATTATTCTTGTTTCTATTGGGGTACTCTGTATTTTTTCTGTTGAATATCACAATGACGGAAATATCTGGCAAAATATTATTGGTCTCAAAAAAAATTATTCAAGGCAGTTGTTATTCATCAGCATGTCCGCTGTTGTTGCTACGTTTATATTACTTACCGACAGTAAATTTTTTACTGCCACAGCCAATCTCGGGTATGCTTTTGGCATTTTGTTGATGATGGCCACTTTTGTCCTGGGCAAAGATATTAATGGTTCGCGCTCATGGATTCCACTCGGTTTTTTTAATCTTCAACCTGTGGAAACCTGTAAAATATTTACAGCCCTGGCACTTTCAAAATATTTATCCCGGCCGGAGACCAATTTTAAAAACCCACGATCACAGTTAATAGCAGCAGCTATTGCCTTAACCCCGGCAGCATTTTCTCTTTTGCAAAATGAAACAGGCCTGGCTCTGGTATATTTCGCTTTTTTAATTCCGATGTACCGGGAAGGTTTGCCACCTGTTTATCTTATCATTGGATTTTCTTTTGCAATACTTGTTGTGGCTACTATTTTGGTAGAAAAGAATTTGTTGGCACTCATCCTTACGATAATTGCTGCCATCGTTATTTATGTTTTAAGAAGAACCATTAAACGCGATAAAGCTGTTTTGGCAATTATATTGGGCCTTTGGATGTTGTGTGTAGGTATTCAAAGGTTTGCGGTTCCATATATTTTTCAACATGTATTGCATCAGTACCAGGTAGAAAGAATTATGAACACTTTTGGAGTAGATTATGTTCCGGAGGCAGGAACAGCAGGGTTGAGTAAAAAAGATCAGTTACAACAACATAAAGCAAAAAAAGCTAAAGAAAATTACAACGTAAAGCAGTCAAAAATTGCAATTGGATCAGGCGGTTTATGGGGAAAGGGATTTTTGAAAGGCACACAAACACAAGGAGATTTTGTTCCTGAGCAGCATACAGATTTTATTTTTACTTCCGTCGGCGAAAACTTCGGTTTCTGGGGTAGCTTATTGGTCGTTATTCTATACCTGTTCTTTATGCTGCGTGTGGTTTTTTTGGCGGAGCGACAGCGAAGTACTTTTACACGCGTTTATGCTTACAGTGTGGCAGCTATTATCTTTTTTCATGTTTCTATCAATATTTGTATGACCGTCGGGCTTGCACCTGTAATTGGAATAACATTACCACTTATGAGTTACGGTGGCTCCTCTTTGCTTACTTTTACCATCTTAATATTTATTTTAATCCGGCTGGATGCTGACAGGCAAATGATTTTACGGTAAATACTTTTTTGCTTTTGGGTAATTCCAAACGAAATTTGCATCATGTCTAAAATAATTCCCTTAAGCGAAGGTGCTTTTACGGTTGATCAAACAAAAAAATTTGTTCCTTTTAATAAACAAAACGATGACCTTCAGGGTAGAAATAAAGGAAGCCTTTTAGTAGAAATACAGCCTTTTGTAGTTATTACTTCAAAAGATATTTTGTTACTGGATACCGGGCTCGGTTACGCAGATAAAGAAGGACAATTACAAATTCATAAAAATTTAGCAGCAAACGGAATTAATGCCACTGATGTAACCAAAGTGCTTCTTTCGCATCTTCATAAAGATCATTCAGGCGGTATAACCCAGACTAACAAAAGAATTGTGAGTTTTGAAAATGCCACCTATTATATCAATAAAAACGAATGGGAGTATGCCTTAAAAAAGGGGCTGCCGTCTTATCATATAAATGATTTTTTACTACTCGGGAAAACAGGGAAAGTTGTTTTTACAGAAGATGAAGGTGTTATAGATGATTACATTTTTTATGAAGTTACCGGAGCTCATAGCCCGTTTCATCAGGTTTTTAAGATAGTTGATGGTGATGAAATTATTTTTTTTGGAGGTGATGTAGCACCTCAATTGCAGCAAATGAAAAATCGTTTTAAAGCAAAATATGATTTTGATGGAGCAGCATCAATGGAACTAAGGCAAAAATGGTGGAAGGCAGGCGAGAAGGAAAAATGGACTTTTTTATTTTACCACGATATTAAAGAACCAGTCTTCACATTTAAATAAAAAATTATTTCTAAAAAATAAAGGCCTGCCCTAAAAAGGGCTGGCCGTTGCTAACCTATGAAAAACACCGTTGCAAAAATAGGAGAAAAACTAACTTCTCCAAGTTTAATTATTTTTTTTAATAATATAGATGACCTTGTTCAGGTCAAATTTATTAATATTCAATCAATTTATATAGAAAAAACTTTTCTAACTTTTGCTGAAATTTCAATTTAAAGAAATACAATATTTTTATATCAGAATTAGCGATAATATTAAAATTCAGAAAAAGCGGGGGAGTTAGTTAACAGTAAAGCAACAAATAAGTCGAATATTTATTTTACTCTTCATTGTCGTCTTTCTTTAAGCCGTTGTATCAGTGCATTTCTGAAATCCCTTTCGGCATTATATAAATCATTTACCCTTTGAGGACCAAGAATTTTTTCAAAAGCAGATTTGTACTTTTTTCTGATATCTAGTAATTTTTGCTCATTGTCAAGCACGTCACCGTTTCTGTTATTCGCTCTCAGTTGCATGATTTCGCTGTCATATTGGTTATAAACCGGCCAAAATTTTTCTGCTTCTGCGGCGGTAAGGTGTAGTTTTTGAGTAATAAACGCAACCTTTAAAGCCTGGATCTTTTCCCGCCCATTTCCATTCTGCGCCATTACAAACGAAAAACTTCCAAAAATTGCTAAAATAATAAGTAAATATTTTTTCATTTTTACTGAGTGTTTTTATTGGTGCTTTCTACATTTATCTTTTGAAGATAATTATCTAAAGCATGATCATCAATTAAATAATCATCTGGTGTTGGTAGTTCCTTTGTATCGGTATTTTTAGTCAGTGCTTCGTCATCCAAAATTGTTGTATTTTTTTCGAGATATCTAGCAATTTCATCGTCAGTCAATGAAGCAATTCCCTGGTCTAGTTGCTTTGGTGTTTTATATTTTGAAGCCAGTTGAACATAAGCAGGGATATTTTCAGATGCAGTTGCCATGTTTTTCCCACTATTTGAATTTGTAGTTTTGAAAATTTGCAGGGAAGTGATGGTAATAATTCCCGTAATGATTGCCGCTGCTGCATATTTCCACCATTTTCTAGGTGAATCAAAAGAAATTATTTTGGTATTTTGGCCATTTATTCTATTTAAAATCCGATCACTTAAATCGTCAAAATAATCTTCTGGAACAGTAAAAACCTTCTCTTCTTTTAGATAATGTAAGGCCGGTGAAATAGATTTTATTTCACTTTCCGCACTTTCTCCTTCATTTATACGGGAAAGGATTTTAGAACTTAAAGAATCAAAATATCCTTCAGGAACTTTTTGAAAGCTATTTTTTTCATCCTGTTTAAGAAAAACGTTGGTAGCTATTTTTTCATCCAAATCAATGAAATATCCTTCCGGGACATGGAATACATTTACCTTCTCTATTTCAGCCAGAACAGGGCTTATGCTTCTTAATTCATCCAATATTTCTGTTGATTTTTTCATTTCCTTTCTTCAGACGATTTTTAATTGAATTAGTTTAATTATTTAAAATAAAATTTTCAATTTTTTTAGCAGCATGATGATAGCTTGCTTTTAAGGCGCCTTCACTGGTTTCCAACACATGACTCATCTCTTCGTAAGGCATTTCCTCATAATATCTCAGGTT
>JAGWRO010000013.1 GCA_028876495.1 Bacteroidota bacterium | reverse complement strand
TTTTCTGGTAAACAGGTGGGTCAACATCCCGGAATAAATTAAAACAAGCAACAAAACACTCTGATACTCTTGTTCCAAGTGGGTGGGTCAACATCACCGGAATGGTGGGTCAACATAAATCGGAACGGTGGGTCAACATGTTCCGGAATCTACAGCTGAAAATGAAATTTTCAACAAAGAAGGTATTTCTGGGTATAGAAAGTATCAGCAAGAACATGAGGAAGAGTTATTGATGGCAGGAACAGCGTTCCATCTTGTCCAGAGTTTACTTCAGCTTAATGCAGATGCAAAGAAAAGAATTGTTGAGGTTGTAGTTATGTCCAGAAATAGCCCTGAGACAGGAGTCAGAATAATGAATTCTGTAAGGGAACACAAACTTGACATTACACGAATGGCTTTTAGTGGCGGCGAACCTTTATCGCCTTATATAGATGCTTTTGATATTGACTTATTCTTAAGCAAGGACGTAAAAGATGTTCAAGCTGTAATTGATTCAAAAAGTTGTGCAGCCGCATATATATATGCACCGCCGAAAGAATTTAAACCTTTGGACAATCGTGTAAAAATTGCTTTTGATGCTGATGCAGTACTTTTTTCTGACGACTCTGAACATAGATTCAAGACGGAAGGAATAGATGCGTTCCACAAATACGAACAGGAACATGAAAATGACGCACTGGGTGAAGGACCTTTTGCCAAGCTATTAATAAAACTATCCAAAATTCAAGAAGAACTTCCAACAATAATTGAGTTATCGCCTTTAAGATTAGCAATCGTAACTGCACGGAACGCTCCGTCACACATGAGAGTAATTAAGACGTTGCGAAAATGGGGTGTGTATGTAGACGAAGCTTACTTCCTTGGTGGACTGACAAAAGACAAAGTATTAAAGGCATTCGGTGCTCATATTTTTTTCGACGATCAAGATGTACACCTTAAAGATTCCTCTCGGTTCGTGCCGTCAGGTCGTGTTCCATATGCGTTCGACTCACCATTGTATAAGCCAGATTTGACAAATGTTAAGCTGGAAGTTGTTGGAAAATCGAATGATGAAATTAAATAGCACTGGCTATAAGAAGGAATTGCAAAAAGTAAGGCCGAACGGCTTCGATTGAACATTTAAACAACTGTTCACCCAACCTAGCCTTCATTTGTATACGGGGATATTCCTCACTTTCGTTCTGTCGGTTAACATTCGCCTTACGAAAATTAAAAATCTTTCTCAAAATTTCGTTTACTGCTTTTCCAATTGTAAAATTCCTAGTCAAAATAAAAATATTTGGAATTTCTTTCTTATGCTTTTGAAACCCTTTAATTATGTTAGTGTCAAGCCTCTGTATTTCGATAGAATTTTATTAAAACAATTTCTTACTTTGTGGCATAACTGATTGCTCTACGCTTTAAATGTGCAAAGGATTTCAGCTTAATTTTTAAAACCTGATTTTAAACAAATGAACGGAGAATCATTGAACATACGTGAAGATAATTTGCAAAAACTGAAAGAACTCTTTCCTGATGTGTTTTCAGAAGATAAATTAGATTGGGAAAAACTGAAAGCCACTTTTAGTGAGGATATTAATTTTGCCAACGAGCGCTATGTTTTAAACTGGGCCGGCAAAGCCGATGCTTTTAAAACGTTGCAAATACCCACAACCGCTACTTTAAAACCTACGCCGGAAGAATCTATCAATTTTGAGATTACCCAAAACGTTTTTATTGAAGGCGAAAACCTGGAAGTACTCAAAGTATTGCAGAAATCTTATTACGGCAAAGTAAAGTGCATCATTATAGATCCGCCCTACAACACAGGCAACGATAGTTTTATTTATCCTGATAGTTTTAAAGAAAACAAAGCAGATTATGAAAAGCGAATTGGCGATAAAGATGAAGAAGGCTACCTGATGAAAGAAGGATTGTTTAGAAAAAACAGTAAAGACAGCGGGCACTTTCACAGCAACTGGCTCAGCATGATGTACCCGCGTTTGTTTTTAGCAAAAAATTTATTGAAAGATGATGGCGTAATCTTCGTTCATATTGATGATAATGAAGTGCACAATTTGAGATTATTGATGAATGAGATTTTTGGGGAGGAGAATTTTTTAAGTCAATTTATTTGGAGAACAGATGGCAATTTTGATAACCAGGCAAAGGTGAAAATTAATCACGAATACATTATCACATTTTGCAAAAACATAAACCTCTTTGCACATCCACCGATAATAGATCCTAGTATTGATAAAAGTAGTAAGCTTTATAATGAGATGATTAGAAATACAATTGTAAAGAACGGAGTTGCGAACCCAATAAGTAAGATAAAATTGCCATCAGGATTTCCTGCAGATTTTGAAAAAGGAAGAATTGAGAAAAGGAGTAACTCTTACCCACATTATTTAAATGATGCAATTATTGAAGGTCATAAACTTGTAAATGAAACTGAAATAGAAAGTGGTTGGAGTTCAAAAGATTTGGCTCTGAGTTTTATTGACAATGGATTAAATCCAATTGTAGATGGTAAAGGCCAAGAGACCACTTTTACTATTTCTAAAACAGGAGCGTTAGAAGTAATTAAAAAAAGAAAGGAAAATCAAAGCCATGTAGTTTCAGTGTTAACCAAACTTGGAAACACTCAATCAACAAGCGCAACGCTTAAAAAAGAAAATATCTTTTTTGATTTTCCCAAACCTGTTCAATTAATAAAATATTTTCTGGCCATGAACGAAGGGAAAGATTTTATTATCCTTGACTTCTTTGCAGGTTCTGCCACGACTGCGGAAGCCACA
>JAGWRO010000003.1 GCA_028876495.1 Bacteroidota bacterium | reverse complement strand
TGTTTTTGCAAAGTTGTGGTATATATTCCCAAAGGCTTCCAGGTATCCTTCAGGATGACCACCGGGTGTACGGCAATTTTTTGTTGCGAAGCTGCTCAATATACTTCCGTAGTTCGCGCCAGCTCTTAAAACTTCCATTGGCTTGTCAAGCCATTTAACCAATAGAGTGTTTGGTTCCTGCTGGGTCCATTCAATGCCACCGTTTTCTCCGTAAATTTTAATTTTCAAATTATTTTCTTCGCCGGCTGCTACCTGGCTTGCCATTAAAACACCGGGAACGCTATCATCAAATCGCAACAGTACATTTCCATCATCGTCGAGGGCTCGGCCGGGTACCATAATATTTAGGTCCGCACACATTTTAGTAATTCTTAGCCCTGAAATATATTCTGCAAGGTGTGCGGCATGAGTACCGATATCACCCATTGCGCCTGCTTTTCCGGATTTTTTAGGATCAGTACGCCATGATGCCTGCGCATTTCCTTCTCTTTCTGACAGGCGGCTAAGCCAACCCTGGGAATATTCTACCATAATTTTCCGCAGCTTTCCCAATTTACCTTCTTTTATCATTTCTCGCGCCTGCTTTACCATTGGGTAACCCGAATAGGTGTGGGTAAGGCAAAGCGTTAAGCCGCTCTCTTCCAGTTTCTTTTTCAAATCTTTCGCCTCCTGCAAAGTAAAGGTCATCGGTTTTTCCACCACCACATTAAACCCGTGGTCCAATGCCATAGCCGCCGGAGCGTAATGAGCAAAATTGGGTGTAACTATAGTAATGAAATCAATACGTTTATCAGCAGGCATCTCACTTTCTTTTTTGATCATTTCTTCAAAAGTGAGATAAGTCCGATCTTCAGGAAGAAAAAGTTCTTTGCCTGATTCTTTTGCAATTTCAGGGTTGATGCTTAAAGCGCCGCAGCTCAATTCGATCAATCCGTCCATGTTAGCAGCATGTCGGTGGATCGCTCCAATAAACGCATCCTTTCCACCGCCCACCATTCCCATTCGTAATTTTCTCATACCAAAAAATTTTTAAATTAATAATTATAATTATTGCAATTGCGTTTCTGCATCAGAAACTGATACACTCTTTTAGCTCCTTCTCTGTGTAAGCAAGATTATGTTTCTTTAAAACATCTGCAGGAACTCCGTTCCATTGGTTAGGAGTATTACCTAAGTAACCAACGTCTTTTACGCCAATCTGTGAGGTATAAAATCCGGTGGCGGTCAGGTTTCGCATCAGGTTAAAAAAATTGACGCCCTGTTTCATCTCCGGCTTTGCTTTTTTGGGCCATGCAATTTCATCTACCATTTCCATTTGTTGTTTTGAATTGCATTCGGCAAAGACATTGTTATACCTATTTAAACATTGCATGTCCAGCCATTTAAGTCCGCCGCGCATCGGGACTTTGTTTTCCGGTTTGTCCTTTACAATAAACTCGATAAACTCAGGCACTTTGGCATCTGATGCGCTACCACTCACTCCATCTTTTGGAATGATAATATCGCCAAGAATAGTAATGGTTTTCATTTCGTGCGGTGTAAAATAAGTATAGGATTCCACCTCTTTCAGATGCTTTACTTCTTCCTTCATCAAACCGGGATGCTTTTCCCCCGTTGTTTCAGGCGCTTTTTTAAGAACGGTTTTTTTATCTGAAGTCTCACATGCCTCTAATAAAAATCCGGAAGACACTGTTCCCAGAACCATTACTTTAAGTGATTTCCTTCTGTCCATACTTTTAAAATTTAAAATACAATTTGCCTAAAATTGTTTGTTTACTATATATTATTTTTCTTCAACTGGTCAACGATATATTCCGAAGTTCGCATTGATAATGCAAGGATCGTCCAGGTAATATTTTTATCTCCCTGCGATACAAATTGTCCGCCATCTACATTAAATAAATTTTTGCATTCATGCGCCTGTGCAAATTTATTTAATGGAGCTTGTTTAGGATCATTTCCCATACGAACGGTTCCCGCTTCATGAATGATATTGCCCGGAGCATGTAAGCCATAATTATTTTCGGGGCCATCATCTCCCCAAATACTAACAGCACCCATCGCATGTAAAATTTCTGCAAAAGTTTCTTTCATGTGCTTAGCCTGCTTTATTTCGTAATCAGAATATTTGGTATTAAAACGCAACACCGGGATTCCATAAACGTCCACCACATCCGGGTCTATTTCGCAATAATTATCTCTCCTTGCAACCGTTTCTCCTCTTCCGGCCATGCCTACATGTGAGCCAAAGAAATAACGGTAATCTTCTTTTAAAGAGGCGCCATATCCGCCCGCTTCTTTTTGCTTGCCTTTTACTTTATAAGTGCCATTCAGGTTTTCAATTCCCCACTGAAATCCGTATAAAGGCATTCCGAACCCACCGCCATATTCAATATGATAACCGCGTGGAAAATCCAATTTTTTATTATCGAGCCACCATGGCGTGTATACATGCATACCACCCACTCCGTCTTCATTGTAGCGTTTCCTATCAAATAATTCAGGGATGATCCCTCCCATATCAGCGCCGGTAGAATCGTGCAAATATTTTCCTACCACATCGCTTGAATTAGCCAATCCGTTAGGATGACGTGGCGATTTTGAATTCAACATAAGCCTTGCAGATTCGCAGGCACTTGCCCCAAGAATAACCGTTCTTCCCATAACCTGGTATTCCTGCATGTCTTCTTTATTTACATAAGATACACCGGTTGCCAACCCTTCTTTATTGGTTAATATTTCGCGTGCCATTGCGTTAACTACCAAATCAACATTGCCCGTATGCAGGGCCGGAAGCACGAGAGCGGAAGAAGAAGAAAAATCAGCAAATATTTTACAACTACGACCACATTGTGCACAATAAAAACATTGTCCACGGCTTTCATTTATTTTTTTGGTAAGAATAGAAAGCCTTGAAGGAATCACCGGAATTCCAATACCGGTTGCCGCTTTCTTGATCATCAATTCATGCAAACGTGGTTTAGGTGGTGGAAGAAATATCCCATCAGGCGCATCTACCAGGCCTTCATTGGTTCCGAATACACCAAGCAATTTATCTATTTTATCATAATAAGGTTTTACGTCATCGTAGCTGATTGGCCAATCATCACCAAGACCATCAAAACTTTTCCCTTTAAAATCTTTTGGACCGAAACGAAGAGAAATTCTTCCCCAGTGATTGGTTCGTCCGCCCACCATTCTTGCGCGCCACCATTCCCAATCGGAGCCTTTTGCATTGGTATAAGGTTCGCCATCAATTTCCCAACCCCAATAGCAACCATCAAAATCACCAAACGGCCGAAACTTGGTACTGGCACCTCTTCGTGGCGACTCCCACGGGTTTTCGAGTTGCTTTGAATCGACTGCAGGATTAAAATTTGGGCCTGCTTCGAGCAGACAAACTTTTAAACCGGCATTGGCCAAAACATACGCTGCCATTCCGCCACCGGCGCCGGATCCGATAATAATTGCATCATATTTTTTTGGCTGAACTTTTACTTGAAAATCTCCCATAACAATAAAGTGGATTTTAATAATCAGGCATGAAAGTAGGAATTCTTAAGTAAAATAAAAGCAATTTTTTTGACCAAAGGATTAATATGACGGGATGTTTACTTAAAAAAGTAAAGCAGGAATCTTCCGAATTTGTTGCTTTGCTGTGGCTTAAAAATAAAGTGGCTCTAGAACAAATGAAGAAAACAAAAATTCAATTTATTTGTTGGTTTACTAATCCTTGCTGCAAAAACTTTTTGAAAAATTACATTGCGGCTGATCGGTAACCTTATATCCTCCTTTTGCCATAATTTTTTTTGCAGATGAATAATATATTGACCTGAGTTACAAATATCAGGACTGCAGTACTTTTATAATTTGAACATTCTACCAATAGCGGGAAGATGAAGCTAAAGCCAGCTTTCACCCGGAAAAAACTTTCAGTTATCCTTAATCACCTTAAAAAAAATGCCACCGGTTAAGATGGCATTAAAATCTTAAATCGAGTAGGAAGACCACCATTAATTGATGGTCTGTCCTCTCACACCACCGTACGTGCCTTCGGGCATACGGCGGTTTGTCAAAATAATTTCATCTGCTTTTCAGTTTGCCGATGGTAAAGGTCATAAAAACCTACATA
>JAGWRO010000012.1 GCA_028876495.1 Bacteroidota bacterium | reverse complement strand
TGCTTTATTCTTTTCTTGGAACCTGCAAACTCAACAGCATTAATCCTTTTATCTGGCTGCAGGATGTTTTGCGCCGGATCAGTAATCATCCTATCAATAAAATTGAAGAACTGCTGCCGCCAAACTGGAAACCACTTGCATAGCAATTTATTTTGAATTAATTTGAATGTAGTTGGCCGGAGGGATACATTGCTACTGAAATCTGGGGTTTCCTCCTCAAAAGAAAATCATTCTTTTCCCAGAGAAAATCTCAGAATAAAAAACCTCAATAAAAATTTGTTTACTGTTGAAGAGTAGGTAAAACCTCTTTTTTAGAACAGAATAAAATCTATTGTTACAGAATAGTGCGGGTTGACAGATAAGAAAAAATAGAAATCAAAAGCGATGGCTCAATGATAATGAAACATTAAACTGGTTGCCCTTTATAGATGGTTGGTATTCCTGGTTTATCAATCCTGCACTGATGGAAATAATATTCCACTTTAAAAAGGTATGATCGAAACTGGCAGAAATTTTCCTGGAAGAAAGTTTGTTTTGCTTGTTACTATATTGGATATTTTGATTGTTGTCATCAGGTGAAATGCCTGTACCAACTGTAAGGCCAATATAGTCATCAGCGCCTTTAAGATAATATCTTGCATTCAGGCTATATGACTGTGAAACATTGCTTATCGAAGGCGTAATATAGGTTCGTGCTGAAAATAAAAAACTCTTCCAGTATTTGCCAATTGCAGCCGTGTAAATATTAGTTGCACTACTAAAATACAAGTACCTGTAGCCTAACTCGGCCTCAAAACTATTGGGCAAATTAGCATATAAAGAAAAACCTGCCCTGTAATTAGGAAATACGCCTACATCACCTGAATAACCAAAATTTACATACCCATAAAAGGTTTTGCTGATGTGCGGATAAGCATCTACTTCTGCCTGCAAACCGCCTGTAGAAAAGCGATTGGCATAATTGAGCCTGCCAATTACTGTTCCAAATTTGGTGAGTCTTCCGTAAGAAATACTTGCGAGGTTCCATGCCTTATCATATTGTTTATCAAAAGAAGAATTCTCGTAACTGATAGTTAATTTATTTACAGAAGTAACATCTTTAAGAGAAGTGGCCAAAGCATGTGCTGCAGTGCTCTGCTGATCCTTTTTTAGCAATTCGTCAGTCACTAAACCCGCTTCCTTATATTGTTTCAGGGCTTTAAGGTTTTTTGCTTTCCTTAATAAAAATTCTTCAGATTTGGGATAATGAGTGAGCGCTTTATTACAAATGTCGAGTGAACTTTGGTAATGATCATTCCAATATTCAAGGTCGGCAAAAGCAAGGCTGGCGTCTTCATTGGAAGGATTTGCATTCAAAACTTTAGTAAAATGAATTCGTGCACTGTCATATTGATGATTCCATGAATAAATTCTTCCAATAAAAATATCGATATCAGCATAATTGGGAGATTGTTCCAATGCCTGGTAAGCCAATTCTTTTGCCTTTGCATAATCTTTATGCTCAAAGGCTTCGTTCCTTGCTTCTTTAAATAATTCATCTGAAGAAAGATGATTTTGCGCGTTAAGAAATGATGCTGCAGAGAAGAAAAAGACAAGGATAAGGATAAATTTGTTCATAAGATGAGATCAAAATATAGTAACGCTAAAACTGCTGGTTGTATTATAAATTAGGTGATAAATAAGGTTAAAAATCAGCAATAAGAAAGGCCGCCTATCGTTGATAAAGTAATAATTTCGATACTTTGTTTGTTTACTGTTATATGATTTTTAAAAGAATATTTCGCCTGCTAAAAATTTCAATTTCTTATTGTTTGTAAATTCTTTATTTTACATCTTTAATAATAGTGTTGTAATGAAAATAGTTTCTCTTATTGTTTCCGGGATTATCACTATCATATTGGTTTTACTGTTTAATACAAAAATGGTATTACCCGTTCCTTTAGGAAAATTATTAAGTCCGCAAAAAGGCTTGTGGCAAAATGCTGAACCTCTTAATGAAAATTATTCAGCTAAGCTTTCATTTCCGCAATTTCAGGGAAAAGTAAAAGTATACTTTGATGAAAGGCTTGTTCCGCATGTTTTTGCGGATAATAACAACGACGCTTATTTTGTGCAAGGATATTTGCACGCAAAGTTTCGCCTATGGCAAATGGAATTTCAAACGCGTGCCGCTGCAGGTAGATTGAGTGAAATTATCGGCCCAAAAGCACTTGATTATGATCGGGATAAAAGAAGATTGGGAATGGTGTTTGCGGCTGAAAATTCTTTAAAAGCAATTGAAAATGATCCGGTAACGCTTGCTGAATGCGATAATTATACCGCCGGTGTAAATGCTTATATTGAAAGTTTAACAGAAAGCACGCTTCCGGTTGAGTATAAATTATTAGGCTACCAACCTGAAAAATGGAGCAATTTAAAAACCGCGCTTTTCCTGAAATATATGGCGCTGGAACTTGCAGGTTATGAAGATGATTTTGAAAAGACCAATGCAAAATCTGTTTTTTCTTCCGCAGATTTTGATAAGATATATCCCGTGGTAATGGATTCTTTAGATCCGATTGTTCCGAAAGGAACTGAGTTTCCTCCACCCGCTATCCGGGTTAAAGTTCCTGATAGCGCTGATTCCCTTTATTATGATCATAAAGATTCAACAACTATCGATGAGCAAAAACCTGATCCCTCTAATGGAAGCAATAATTGGGCGATAAATGGAACCAAAACAAAAAGCGGCTATCCTATTTTATGTAACGATCCGCATCTCGGTTTGAACCTTCCATCGATTTGGTATGAAATGCAAATCAGTACACCTACCTATAATGTTTATGGCGCTACATTTCCGGGTGCACCTGCTGTAATTATAGGTTTTAATGATAGTTGTGCCTTTGGGTTTACAAACGCACAGCGTGATGTAAGAGATTATTATGAAATAAAATTTAAGGATAAAAGCAGGAGCGAATATTGGTTTGACAGTTCGTGGGTTCCTACCACTTTCCGGATTGAAGATATTAAAATAAAAGGCCAGCCTGATTATTTAGATACAGTGGTTTATACCAATATCGGACCCGTGATGTACGATAAAAAATACAATGGAGGAAGGAACACCAATCAAAAGGATTATGCGGTAAGATGGAAAGCGCACGATTCAAGTAATGAATTAAAAATGTTTACACTGTTAGACAAAGCCAATAATTATAATGATTATTTAAAAGCGATTAAATATCTGCAGACTCCAGGCCAGAACTGCATTTTTGCCAGCAAGAACGGCGATATTGCTATTTGGGACCAGGGACAATTTCCGGCCAAATGGTATCGCCAGGGAGATTTTGTAATGCCGGGAACGGATAGTAGTTATTTATGGCAGGGGATGATTCCACAAAATGAAAATCCGCACCTGGTAAACCCTGAAAGAGGATTCGTCAGCAGCGCCAATCAAATTCCTGCAGATACAAGTTATCCTTATTATTTGGGAGGAAATTTCATTCCCTACCGTGCCATCGAAATAGATAAAAGGCTGGCTACAATGAATAATATCACGCCGGAGGATATGATGAAACTACAGACAAGCAATTATAATATTTTTGGCAAATGGGCGCTTCCTGTTTTGATCAGGAATATGCAAGTGGATAAATTAAGTCCACAGGAAAAAAAATATTTTGACATTCTTAAAAACTGGAACTTCAGAAACGATAAAGATTCAAAGGGTGCTACTTTGTTTGTGGTTACATGGGATAGTCTTGAAACAGTTATTTGGAAAGATGAATTTTTGAAATCAGGTTTGGAATTACCTTGGCCAAGTGAGAGCACCTTATTGGATGATATCAATAAATATCCAAACTTCAAATTTTATGACAACATCAATACAGCTAATGTAGAAACGCTACCTGATGATGTAACCGCTGCCTTTAAAATGGCAGCGGCTGTGATAAGAAAAGCAGATGAAAACGGAAAAATGGATTGGGCAAATTATAAGGATACAAGAGTAGAACACCTGGCACGATTGGATGCTTTCAGCCGGTTGCATCTACCCATTGGCGGCGGAACCAACACGATCAACGCGGCAAAAGCACAACACGGCCCAAGCTGGAGAATGGTAGTCTCGTTAACGCCTGAAACTGAAGCCTATGGCGTTTATCCCGGTGGAGAAAGTGGAAATCCCGGCAGTAAATACTATGATGATTTTGTTGACGAATGGGCAGCCGGAAAATACTTCACCCTTTGGATGATGAAAGCTTCCGAAGCAAATGATAAACGTGTAAAATGGACAATGACTTTCAATTGATAAGTAATAAAACCAATAAACTCATAAACTAATTAATCTTTCAAAATGAAATTCATCGTATCTACGATTCTTATAATACTTTTTAGCTTTCTTTCCTGTTTGTATTTTCCATGGTGGACGGTTGGCATTGTTGCTTTTCTTGTTTCAATTATAATTCAGCAAGGACATTTAGCTTCTTTTATATGTGGCTTTATTTCTCTTTTTTTACTATGGGGGTTTTTAAGTTTTTGGATCAGTTACCAAAACGGGCATATTTTAGCTCATCGGGTTTCTTTATTACTTTTTAAAACTGACAGTCCTTTTTTATTGATAGGGGTTACAGCGCTGATCGGCGCAATGGTAGCAGGTTTTGCCGCCCTAACCGGAAGCTTTGTTAGAAAAGAAAAAACGGGGACCGGTTTTTGATAATTTGATTTTAAAAATCAATTCTTTTATTTTTCCCTTTCGCAACTTCAAATTTTTTTCAAGCCATTTTGTGTATGCAAAAACTGCTCATTCTTCTTTTTTTATTTCCGGCTCTTTCTGTTTCATCACAGAAAATTGAAGGCACAGTAAAAGATGCTGAAGGAAATATTCTGCCATTTGCATCTATTCTTGTAAAAGGAACGCCAATGGGCGTTACAGCAAATAATGAAGGGAAATATCAACTCACACTTTCTCCGGGAAATTATACGCTGGATTGCAGGTATGTTGGTTATTCTTCTTCGCAAAAAAATATTACCGTTACTTCTTCCGATCAAAAAGTAAATTTTGTTTTAGCCCCTCAAAAGTTAACCCTAAAAGAGGTAATCATAAAAAAAGGTGCTGAAGATCCGGCTTATCAAATCATTCGGCAAGCAATAAAAAAACGTCTATTTTATGAAAGGCAAGTGAAAGCATTTGAGGCAGAAGTTTACATAAAAGGGATGATAAGGTTGAACAATTTGCCTCAAACAATTATGGGACAAAAAATTCCTGCTGAAGACAGAAGCATGATGGGGCTTGATTCTTCGGGAAAAGGAATTATTTATTTAACTGAATCAGTTACAAAAGTATATTCGCAAGAACCTGACAAGCTAAAGCTGGAAGTGGTTTCCACACGCGTAAGTGGTAATAACGGGCTGGGATTTAGTTTTCCCGCAATTATCAGTTTTTATAAAAATAATGTCAACGTTGCACCCCAGGTAAATCCTCGCGGCTTTGTTTCACCCATTGCAGACAACGCTTTAAATTTTTACAATTACAAATTCCTTGGTAGTTTTTTTGAAGATGGAAATGAAGTGAATGTTATAAAAGTAATTCCTAAACACAACTACGAACCATTGTTTTCAGGTATCATGAATATCACAGAAAACGATTGGCGGATATTTAGTTGCCATCTGACTCTTACCAAAAAATCAGCATTGGAAATTTTAGACACTTTGGTAATTTCACAAATTCATACGCCTGTTGAAAATGATATTTGGCGAATTAAAAACCAGGTAATTCATTTTAGCTTCAACAAATTCGGAATCAGATCGGAAGGTGATTTTGTGAATGTTTATTCGAAATATAATTTAGATCCTCATTTTTCAAAAGGATTTTTTAATCGGATAATAATTAAATATGATTCAGCCGTAAATAAAAAACCATCTTCTTATTGGGATTCTATAAGGCCTGTTCCATTAGAACCAGAGGAAATTAAGGATTACAAAACTAAAGACAGTGCCTTTGCAGAAAGAAATGATTCAACAGAAAAAAATCTTGATTCATTAAGAAAAAAACAAGGCCCTTTAAAAATTATGCAGGTACTGTGGACAGGCGTAAACCGGACTCATTACAGTTATACAAATCCTTATAAAGTTTCTTTCGGTCCTTTATTAAAAACGATACAATACAACACTGTAGAAGGTTTGGCAATCAACCCGTCATTGGTTCTTTCGAAGTATTCGAAAGCATTGAACAGCAATGTAAGTTTTATTGCAGATGTAAGATATGGGTTTAACAACCGACACCTGAATCCATGGGCAGGATTGGTTTTTAAAAATAAAGAAGCCTTCGATCCGGATAAAAAATTCAAACGTCAATCTTTTTTTGTTGCAGGTGGAAAACGGGTAAGCCAGTTTTTTAAAGAAAGTGATATTGATGGTTTAGGAAACAGTATCGGTACTTTATTATACGGGAGGAATGTAATGAAGATTTACGAAAATTATTTTACAAAAACAGGCTTTACAAAAGAGTGGGAGAGTGGAGCTAAATTTTTAATAGAGGGAGAATATGAAGACAGGCTACCACTCAATAACACCACCAGTTATATCTGGAGCAAAGGCTGGCTTTACAGGATTACACCCAATTATCCTGTAGAAATTTTGTCTTCACAATTTCAAAGATACCAGGCAGTTGTTATTCATGCTTCATTTAGCTTTCAGCCGGGGCAGCAATACATTCAGTTTCCCAAATATAAAATGTCTTTAGGTTCGGATTATCCTACTTTTACAATCGGCTATAGCAAAGGATTTAAAAATATTTTTGGCAGCGATGTTGATTTTGATAAATGGTCAGTTAATGTTGCTACTGACGTTAATTTAAAATTAGCTGGGGTTTTAAAATACAATTTTACGATTGGTGGATTTTTAAATAACCACGCAGTATTTGCGCAGGATTACCAACACTTTTATGGCAATCTTTCAGTTGTGGCTGATCAATATGTAAGATCGTTTCAAAATGCATCTTACTATCAATTTAGCAATGCTTCTCCTTTTTATGCTGAGTTACATTTTGAACATCACTCAAATGGTTTGCTTTCCAATAAAATCCCGTTGCTAAAAAAATGGAACTGGAATTTTGTAGAAGGAGCCAATGCATTATACGTAAATCCTGGTACCAAATACGCGGAAACTTTTATCGGTTTAGAAAATATTTTCAAAATTATAAGGATTGATCTTGTTGTTGATTATGAAAATGGTTACAAACCTGTATATACCTACAGGATTGGATTTGGCGGATTATTAGCCGCGCCTTTCAATTATCAAAGATTTAAAAAAACAGAAAAGATCATTGATGTTTGGTAAAATAAAAAAGCTGCTCATTTTATTAAATTAAGCAGCTTGTTATATTAAAACAAAACAGTAAACCAATAAAAATGAAGATTTCTATCTTCGTTTCACTACAATTTTTTCAGTATATTCTTTAATTACTCCACCAAAAAAAATACGCGCTTCCTCAAATTTATCTGCAGGAATTATGTTTTTAGTAAGCTCAAGAAAAGCAATTGACGTAACTGTGTTTGCTTTATCATTGTAAAAATATTTTGTAACGAACGATCCGTATTCAAACTTCCGGTGTATTGGTGCAGGTAGTGTTTCAACCGTATAATCTGAAGGTAGTTGATAAACTGTTGTATCGGTTTTTATAAACGGAAACGGAAAGTAAAAAGACTTCGTTCTTTTGTCATCATCAGGCAATGAGGAACTCCATATTTTATAAATTCTCGGGTTTAAAAACATTTTACTTCCTGCTGTAAATTCCGGCACTTTTTCTATCTCTAATTTAAAAGATGTTTTTGTTGAATCATCTTTCTGATCAGTAGTAAGATCGAATTGATCAGGTTGCAAAAAGCCCAGTCTTTTTACAAGATATTCTTTTTGATCGTCTTTTTTTTCGTTCATCACATATTCGATAATTTCTTGTTTGTATTCTCCTTTCGATTCCAAAACACTTTCGCTTTCACCTGATGCGTCATCATTAATAGTCACTTTGGTGTGAAGTTGAAAAGTGTTTTCTGTTGGTTTGCTTTTTGGGGTTGGAACCAAAATACCACCTTGTTGTGTAATAAGTAAGGCGTTTCTGTTCTCTGTAAAACTCCCCAGTATGCCGGGGTCTGTAGCAGTACTTGTACATTCGAGCCAGGTTGTGTCTTTGTTACCGGGCACACACAAAATCACGTGGTTAAAAGAGTTATGAGGAAATGCAGGATCTACAGGTGGTTTGTTATATTCCGCATTGATCAGAGCAGGATAACTAACAATGCCAACTGCATCAAGCATCGCTTCCATATAGTTGGACAACGCTTTACAATCTCCGTATTTTTTTGAGTCAACAAAATTGGCATCAAATGGTTTGAAGCCTCCAATTCCTAATTGAATACTTACATACCTGAAATTTTTTTGTAAATAGCGATAAAGTATATTAATTTTTTCTCTATCAGTTTTTGCATCTTTTACCATTTGCTGTAAAAATTTTTTTGTTTCGTCTGAAAGATTGATAGAACCTTTTGATAAAGCTTCATACCATTCCCCAAAATTTTTCCAGCTCGAAAGATCGCCTTCGTGTCCATCCATTGAAAATTTATTAGGCGATAATAGTATTGCAGGATAAGAACTTTCATAACTTGCACATCCTTCCTCATCATTACTTGCTATAAGATCTTTTACCTGCCACAGGTAGGTTTTGTTTTTACCGGAGGTGGTAACTTCAGGAGGCAAATTAATGTGTTGTGCTTTATATTTTAAATCAAGATCAGCAGGAACGCTAACGGTATACCTGGAGTTTTCTACACTTTGCTCCGGTACTTGTATCTGGTAATCCTGGTAATTTAAAGTACCCTTGTATTTTACATCATAATCGTATTCTACGGTAATAGGATAGGAAGGTGCCGCCACGCGAAAATAATAAACCTGTCCATCAATTACCAACCCCTCGCCAGTGCCGACAGATCTCATTTCTTTCATTTTATATTTGTTTACCGGGTTACCATGAGCATCGAACACTTTTATTTCTGCATCAACAAGCTTGGTAAACTCATCAGAACCTTTTATAAAAAAGAGAACATCTGCCCCTTCAGCATCTAAAATAGTATAAACTCTGTGAACAGTAAGTTTTGCGAAATCAATATCCTTTACTTCAAAGTTCATGATTTCCTCACGCTTGACACTATGTGCGTTTTTTAATAATGAATCAGGAATAGTAGAAGCATCGTAAATATTGGTTTGAGAAAAACAGAAGGGCATTATTAAATAAAATAACGCAACAATGGCAATTTTTTTCATCAGGTATTGGTTTTCTTTTTGATAACGATCTGTTCATTCAATTTGCTGAACAATTGTTTATAAAATTCGTGGAAGGCGGGATAACTGCTGGCAGGGTAATATGAATGTGCAAAATTGAGCGTGATCCTGAAATTGATTGAATTATCATCTTGCTGTATCAGTCTTTCCATTACGATACTTGTGTCTGGCATTATCATTTTAATGTTTTGCGGCAGTTCTTCAAATTGGTATCCTTCCGGAATATCAATTTTGCCCATTATCGTGTAAAATTTTGGGTAGTTAAAGTCAATATCAGTTTTTCTGTTATCATCTATAAATGGATTTTTTTCAAGCCCCTGGAAAAGATTAAGTGTAAAATATTTGTATTCGCCTGAAGAACTTAAAGGAAGTGAAAAATCAAGTTTTTGTTCTAATGGTAACGTATCTACATTTTCATTTTTAACCTCAATATCTTTTACTTTCATAGCCGAAAAGCTTTTCGTAAAGCGGTCCTTAAAAGAACTTTTGTCTTCTTCCCATTGTTTTACACGGGGATTTTTCGAATAGCCATAACTGTAAATGGTTGCTTTGCCTTCCATCAAATCACTCGAATCAATATTGGCATAAATCGAAACAAAGTTTTTCCAGCGGTCTTTACTGTTGGTAAGCCTGATCCAGCCGCCATACTCTTTGTCAACTACAAACGCTTCGTTATTCAAAACGTCATATGGAATGAGATTGGCCGGATTGTATTTATCAGCGGCATTCAAAACATATCGCTTATTTCCGATCAAAACACAGGTCATAGTATTATTGAACTGATCGAGGAAAGGATAGATTGTGTTTACAGTCCCGTTATCTTTGGTACTTACTAAAAGCGGAAAAGCTTTAAGTCCTGCGTCTCTTAAAAGATCAATAAGAATAAAATTGAGTTCGGCATTGCTTCCTGATTTTTTATCCCACGCAGATTTTATCCCGTCAGAGGAGTATATATTTTCACTGCCGTTCCAGTTCATATTTTTGCGCACGTAATCGTGTATGACAAACATTCTTTGATAATCGTCAGTAACATTTTTCAACGCATCATCAAGGTCTTTTGTATGGGGAAGATTCTTTTTTAGCTGCAAACCAAAATCTTCATCGTTTAATAATTCCTCGGTAAGTTTAGGCCATGTGGACATTACCTCGTCGCTTCTTCCGTCAGGATAATCTATTCGGGATAATTGTGAAACAACGCGTTGCAGATAATCTTTTTCCGCGCTCATGTAGGGCTCGTCCTGTAAAGCCGGAATGTTTTGCATGATATATGTTTTTTCGTCTGACTGGTTAGAAATAGACGTGCTGCCATAATAAATATTATCATTTACGGTTTCTTTTTTTTGCTCCACTTGTTGATACGCGAGCATCTGAGAGACAAACCTGAAAATGGTAGGTACTTTTGTGGTAAAGCTACTATACCGGGTAGGGATGTCATCCTGAAAATACCAGTCGGGAACATTTTCAATTGATTTTTTCTCATCTGTAAATTTATACTCAAACACACTTCCAACTTTCACGTCAGGAAGAGTAAAAGAAACTTCTGAAAGCCTGTTGTTTATTTTTTTAATATAAATTGATGATTTGTCCAGTTTGGTTTTGGTGATTTGTCCACCGTTATCAAGGTTATAAGTTACCCCGGCAATGCCTCTTATAAGTTCATAGCCGGAAGCGCTGTAATATTGAATCTTGACGTTGGCTCTTTCAAGGCCTTTTTCTTTAAGTACTTTTATTCTTACTCTTTTATCTGTTATGATTGTAAAACTTCTATCGCGTACATCATAACTTACGTCCCCGATAGATAGCAGTTTGTAAGCAGCAGCATCTTTATCAAATTCGCATTCTTTTAATTCAAGATCAGCTTTATCAATGTCGCCGAATTTTGGAATTTCTTTTTGGGCAAAAATTACGGAAAAGGATAGTAACAGCAGGGCTGTAAAAGGGAGTTTTCTCATGGAGTGTTAGTTTATTAGAATACTAAAATATAAATAAATTATAAATAAAAAAACTTTTCAATAATGTTTTTAAACGAATTTATTTTCATTAAATTTTCCGGAAAAAGAAATAACCCAGAACAAATTGGAGTATACATAGTTTAAAACAAAACAGTAAACGAACAAAAATGCAGATTTCTCTTTTGCTTTATACAAAGCTATTAGCCTTATTTTTACAAAAAATAAGAAGATGAAGCATTTGATTTTTTATAGTTTTTTAATGGTTTTATTTTTTGGCTGCAAGGCACAAAACACGCCTTCTTTTGTAAAACAAAATAATGGAAACACCCTTTTATGGGAGGTGAGTGGAAACGGATTGCAAAAACCAAGTTTTATTTTTGGCACTTTTCACCTGCTGTGTAAACAGGATATCCACTTTAGTGATCAATTGAAAAAAGCGGTCGGTTTTAGTAATGAAATTTATATGGAACTGGATATGGATGATCCTTCCACCATGCTGAGCGGCATGCTTTATATGAACATGCGCGGCGATACTACACTTGCCGATCTTTATACCGATAAGGAGTATACCCGTTTAAAAAATTATTTTTCAGACACCTTAAAGATGCCTCTTGCATTGTTGCAAAAAGCAAAACCTTACTTTTTGGTTGCTTTGTTATATCCTCGAATGATGAATTGCTCTTCGCCGGCAGGTGTGGAAGAAGAACTCGTAAAACTGGCGAAAGAAGATAAAAAAGAAATCCAGGGTTTGGAAACCATGCAGTTCCAGGCTTCAGTTTTTGACAGCATTCCATACAAATGGCAGGCAAAAGAACTGATGAAAAACATAGATAGCTTTTCAGTTAATAAAGAGGAATTTAATACGATGCTTGGATTTTATGAAAATCAACAAATGGATTCCATTAAAACCATGCTGGGTAAAAGCGAATTTGGTTCAGATAAATATGATGATTTTTTGCTGAAAGACCGCAATAAGAAATGGGTGACAAAACTGGATACGATCATGAAAAAAGAAAGTGTATTTGTAGCTGTAGGTGCCGGGCATTTGGTAGGAGACAATGGACTGATCAGCCTTTTAAGAAAGCAAGGTTATAAAGTAGAACCATTAGTAAACAAATAAAAAAGCCTGTAAAAATTTTACAGGCCCATATTAATTAATTATAAAAATTTTTCTTTTAAAACTGTTCCAGTTTGCTAAAGAAAAAATCTCCTTCTATTTGTGCATTTTCGTTACTATCGCTACCGTGTACTGCGTTTTCTCCAATGGATGCAGCGTACAATTTCCTGATGGTTCCTTCTTCTGCCTGTGCAGGATTGGTAGCCCCGATCAATTTCCTGAAATCTTCCACTGCATTTTCCTTCTCCAAAATAGCAGCGGTAATGGGCCCGCGGCTCATAAATTCTACCAATTCACCATAGAAAGGGCGCTCTTTATGTACTGCGTAAAACTCACCTGCTTTTGCCTCAGAAAGATGGGTCATTTTCATAGCCACAATACGGAAACCTGCCTCGTTTATCATTTTTAAAATGGCGCCTGTATTTCCTTTGGAAGTAGCGTCAGGCTTAATCATTGTAAAAGTTCTGTTCGTCGTCATTTTTTTTTATTTTGGGTGCGAAGCTAATAATTAAATCATATAATTGTTGTAAAGACTGGTTGTTAAATTATTATTATTCAATAATTGCAATTCTGTGAATGAAATTATAATTCTCTTGGTGTCATTTATTGAAAAGAAGTTCATAAATTATATATTTACATCGTTCCAAACTGAA
Organism: Bacteroidota bacterium; assembly: GCA_028876495.1. Taxonomy (GTDB): domain Bacteria; phylum Bacteroidota; class Bacteroidia; order Chitinophagales; family Chitinophagaceae; genus Ginsengibacter. The sequence continues at coordinate 33,590 of JAGWRO010000012.1, read as the reverse complement.
AAAATCAACAGATAAGTAAACAATGAGAACTGTATTTGAAATTTTGCCTCCGGCTTATGAACCCGAAAATTGTTCACTTATATGTGAAGTGAGCAACGAAGGTTTTTCATATTGCATTAAAGAGGAAGAGGCGAATTCCTTTTTAGGGCTGGCAGTTTACCATTTTGATAAAACCAAACCCGCAGTTGGTTTTCCAATTGCTTTGCAGGTCATCTTTCACCAGAAAGAAATTTTTTCAAAAAATTTTAAGAAAGTGTGTGTTGTTTATTCATTTCCACAAAGCGTTTTAATTCCTTTTTCGATGTACAACCGCGAAAAGAATCAAACCGTGATGGATATGATGTTTGGAGACGTGGATTCTAACGATATAATCCTGACAGATGTGATCGCCGATCAATCTATGTATAATTGTTACAGGCTTCCGGCGGCCACACTGGAAATGGTTAAAACTCAATTTCCAAACGCTTCAATTGTGCACCAATACTCGCTCATCTTAAAAAATCCGGTGGAAGAGAACGACAGGTTATCAGTAATTTTTTACTCACAAAAAGTACTGGTTGACCTGGTAAAAGAGGGTAAACACCAACTGGTAAATAGTTATGATTATACCTCTCCGCAAGATGTTTCTTACATTTTGCTGAACATTTGCAACCAGTTTTCCATTAAAAATATTCATTTGAAAATAAGCGGTTTGATAGAAGAAAATTCAGCACTTTATAAAGAGATCTATAAATATTTTGATAATATAGAACTTTCCGGATTTCGCGAAGGATATAAGTATTCAGAAGAAATTATCACTTTTCCTTCTCACTATTTCAGTTATATCTTTGATATTGATTCATGCGAATAATAACAGGAAAATATGGAGGACGCAAGATAAATCCACCTTCCAAAATGCCATATACACGGCCCACTACGGATGTTGCAAAGGAAGGTCTGTTTAACATTATTGAAAATAATATTTCAATTCCGGGGATAAAAACGCTCGATATTTTTGGCGGAACCGGCAGCATTAGCTATGAACTTGCTTCCCGGGGTGCTGCTGATCTTACGATTGTTGAGAAGGATCCGAAAATGTATGAATTCATTAAAAATAAAATTGAGGAATTACATATTGAAAACTGCAGAGTAGAGAAAAAAGATGTATTTCGCTTTTTGGAAAACTGTCATGAAAAATATGACCTGATATTTGCCGGCCCTCCTTATGCGCTTAAAAATATAGATGATCTGCCCCGAATCATTCGTGAAAAAAAATTATTGAAAGAAGGAGGTTGGTTTATACTGGAACATACCCCTGCCAATAATTATGAAAATGAATTATTATTTAAAGCGATGCGAAATTACGGCACCACTGTTTTTTCAATTTTTATAAACAAAAAAATCTGAGTTTGAAACCTATTTTTATTACCGGAACCGGAACTGATGTTGGTAAAACACTGATAGCGGCCATCGTTACAGAAGCATTACAAGCCGATTACTGGAAGCCTGTTCAGGCAGGCTTTTCAGACGGAACCGATTCTTTGTTCGTCCGCAAAATGATCTCCAACAGCCAATCGAAAATTCATCCTGAATTATATAAATTACAAATGCCTGCTTCACCACATTTGGCTGCGGCTGCAGAACAAAAAGAAATTAAAATAAAAGAAATTATTACTCATTTGCCCAAAACAAAAAACCGGTTGATCATAGAAGGAGCGGGTGGATTGATGGTGCCTTTGAACAAAAAAAAAATGATCTTAAATTTGATAAAAGAATTAAAAGCAAAAGTGATCATTGTAAGTAAAAATGAATTGGGAAGTATCAATCATTCTTTGCTTACGGCTGCTGTTTTAAAAAAGGAAAAGGCCGACGTTGCAGGATGGATTTTTACAGAGGAATACCAACATTATGAAAATGAAATTTCCGGGTGGAGTGGTTATCCTGTAATAGCGTCTGTAAAACACCTTCCGGTTATTTCTAAAGAAACGATCAAAGAACAGGCATTAAAATTGCGCCCTTTATTGAAATCCGTTTTATGAAAAAAGAAGAATTAAGATTCATATACAAACAAAAAAGAAAAACACTTTCGCTTCAATCCATTGAAAAATTCAATGACCTTATTTTAATCAATTTTCAAAAATTATCGCTTCCCTCAGTTGAATGTGTGCATACTTATCTTTCTTCTTTAAAGCTCGGAGAACCTGAAACCGCTAACATTATAAAGTATTTGGAGTTTAAAAACCCGATGATAAAAATTGTAATTCCTAAAGTGGATATTCATTCCGGCCATCTCGCACATTATCATTATGACGAACAGGTTGAAATGATTAAAAATGAGTACGGAATTGATGAGCCAAAACGTGGCAACAAAATTTCTGAAACTGAAATCGACATGGTATTGATTCCATTACTTGCCTTTGATAAATCTGGGTATAGGGTCGGTTTTGGAAAGGGTTATTACGATAAATTTCTCGCACGGTGCAGGAAAGACGTTTTAAAGATTGGCTTAAGTTTTTTTGAGCCTGTTGATAAAATAGAAGATATTACAGGCTATGATATCCCCCTTGATTTTTGTGTAACTCCAAAAGAAACGTTCATTTTTTAATTCTAAACGCACGCTCTGTTTAATCGTATTTTTTATTAATGCCGAAAAGACCCAGATATATTTTATTGCCATTCTCTTTTATTTATGGAGGAATTATCAGGATGCGCAATCTGTTTTTCGATAAGAAAATTTTTCGCTCAGCAACTTTTGATTTTCCGCTTATATGCATTGGGAACCTTTCGGTAGGGGGAACAGGCAAAACGCCAATGGTAGAATACCTGGTTAACCTCCTAAATAAAAACTATAAAACGGCAACACTGAGCCGGGGCTATAAAAGAAAAACAAAAGGATTTTTAATTGCTAACGAAAACAGCAAAGCATCTGATATCGGCGATGAACCGATGCAGATCCATAAAAAGTTTCCGGAGATCGCTGTAGCCGTAGCTGAAGAAAGGGTAATTGGAATTCCACAATTACTTTTTTCGAAACCTGAAACTGAAGTTATTCTTTTGGACGATGCATTTCAACACAGAGAGGTTGCGGCAGGTTTGAATATCTTACTTACCGATTATAATAATCTTTATTCAAGCGATCTTTTATTGCCGGTGGGTAATCTTAGAGATGAAAAAAAAAGTAGTGAACGTGCTGATATTATAATAGTTACAAAATGCAAATCAAATTTAAATATAGATGAAAAGCAATCTATTATCAACCAATTAAATCCAAAAGTTACTCAAAAAATTTTCTTTACCAGCATAGAATATGGAAGCCCGTATCATTTATTCAGCAATGAAAAATATGTTTTGGACAAGGACACACGTGTGTTGCTGCTTTGCGGAATTGCGAACCCTAAACCAATTGAATTGGAGATAAAATCAAAAATTTCTTCTTATCAAACGCTTCGGTTTAAAGATCATCATATTTATAATTCATATGATCTAAAAAAAATAAAAGATGAATTTTCAAATATTGCTTCTTCAAAAAAAATTATTCTTACTACAGAAAAAGATGCCACCAGGCTTTTTCAATTTGAAAATGAACTGAAAGGTATTTCCATTTATGTTTTACCGATGGCCCACCGATTTTTATTTGGCGATGAAACAAAGTTTGAAACTGGGATTTTAAATTTTGTAAATTCTTATAAACTGCAGCGGATTGCTGATCCGGAATAACTTAGCAGTCACTTCTTAAACATAAACAGAGAATGAAAAAGCCTATAATTTATATTATGTTAAGTAATTAAAATGAAGATTGACAGTAAACAAATGAATTTGGAAGATTCTCCTACTCCTTCAGAAGCAGTAAACAACAAATAAATTGGTTTTCCATTTTGCATAAAATAAAAAGCCCCGGAAATTTCCAGGGCTTTTAAAAAAATATTTAAAAAATTAGTTTACAAATTTTTCATCTGCGGCATTGTATTTATCGGAGTAAACTTTTAAATTATCTTTATCGCCAAGACTTTGGTAAATATTCTCCAGCAAATTGACTGCTGATTTGTATCTTGATTTTTCAGTCTTTTTGTACCCTTCTTCGAAAGTAGTCGTTGCTTTTTCTGCATAAGGAATTGCTTTTTGCAAAAAATCTTTACCCTGTCCACCAAGATCAGATTTATTCTTGGTTTGTTCAGGGGTTAATTTTGCACCTTTAATTTTTGAGGCAGCATCCAAAGCAAAAATTCCTTCGTTATATAAGTATTGAGCATAAAGTAAATTTACATTACCGTTATTAGGTTCTATAGCAAGCGCTTTATCCAGTTGGCTTTGTAAGGTGCTCAATAATTGATCTTTGTTGGGGATAACTGTGCCTTCATCGCTGCTGAAAATATAACTGAAGATTTCAGTTGCGTAATTTAAGTGATAACGAAGGCTGTCAGGATTACTTGATGTAAGTTCATCATACTTTTTAAACAAAGCTTCATGATCGTCCTTTTCCCTGTAATAATCCATCTCTACAAAATCATAATAATCGTCTTTAGGATAAAGTTCGTTACCGATAGTTGCGTATTTTACCATGTTTGCTGAATCCCCAGCTTGCTTGTAATCGAGTGTAAGCCACTGGTAAGGAAGTTCATAACTTGGATCAGGACTATCGGCATGTAAACCACTAATATGCGCATCAGCTATTTCCTGGAAATATTTGCGAGCCGAATCATTTTTCTTTGCATTCAAAGCAGCCTTGGCAATGTTTAAAACCAAAGTTGTATCTACCTTTCCTATACTGGCCCATTTATTTTCTGCAATGTACTGGCCTACATCGTTAGCTTTTATAAAATAGTTCATAGCTTTTGCGAAGCCGGCTGTATCAGGCTTATTATTTGAATTTGCCGCAGCGTTAAAAGCGTTAGCCGCTTCCTGGTAAAAACCTGCATAAACTCCGAATATGGGTGAATAATTATCTTTCACCACCATCAGGGTTACCGCAGGATTATTTGAATCAGCCATTGCTTTTTTAAATGCATCAAAAGCTTCATCATAAGGATCGCCTGTAAATAAATTTTTATAGGCAGAACTATCTGCCATCAAAGTATATACTTTACTTTTTAGATAAAGCGCCTGGGAGTTGGCAGGATCTTTTGCAAGAATCCCATCTATTTCCGTTTTTGCTTTTTCATAATCTTTGTCATTTACATATTTAGTTGCTTTTTTAAGATCTTGCCCAAAAGTTAAGGTAACAAGAAATGCAAATAGGACTGGTAAAACTATTTTTTTCATGTGTTTTTTTGTTTTTTATTATTGATTTTCAGTATTTTGATCAGAGTTATTTAAACTTTCATTATCATTATCTTCATTTCCGTTATTTGAATTATCTTCTGAATCTTTATCCGTTAATTCAGAAGGAATTTCACTGTTTTCATCAACGGCTATTTCAATTTCATTGTCTTCTTCGTCTGATTCATGGTCATTCAAACTCGTTATGGCTGCTATCTCATCTCCTTCATCAAGCCTTATCAATTTTACACCTTGGGTAGCCCTTCCTGCTTCTCTGATAGATGCAATTGAGGTGCGAATAGTTACACCGGATTTGCAGGTGATCATTAAATCTTGCGTTTCGTTAACATTTAAGAGGCCAATCAGTTTCCCCGTTTTTTCTGTAACGTTTATCGTTTTTACGCCTTTACCACCCCGGTTGGTAATTCTATACTCTTCAACAGCAGTTCTTTTTCCATAACCTTTGGAACTTACCACCAACACACTTGTTTGCGGATCATTAACATTTGCACAAATCATACCAACAACTTCGTCGTTATCTGTATCTACCGAAATACCAAAAACACCAATCGCTCCTCTCCCGGTTGGCCTTACTTTTTCTTCAGGAAATCTTATGGCACGGCCACTTTTAATAGCCATCATTATTTCCTGGTTGCCATCAGTAAGACAAGCATCAAGAAGTTGATCCCCTTCATTGATGGTGATCGCATTGATACCATTTTGCCTTGGCCTTGAAAAATCAGCAACTCTGGTTTTCTTGATAATTCCTTTTCGGGTACAAAGTACGATATAATGATTATTTATATACCCTTCGTCCTGGAGATCTTTTATAGTAATAATAGTTCTTACGGCATCATCAGATGGAATTTGCATCAAATTTTGAATGGCGCGCCCTTTACTCTGTTTGTCGCCGTCTGTTATTTCATATACCTTCAACCAAAAACATCTTCCTTTTTCTGTAAAAAATAATAAAGTATGATGGGTAGAGGCAACAAATAATTGGTCAATGTAATCCTCTTCACGCGTTTTGCTTCCCCGGGCTCCACGGCCTCCTCTTCTTTGCTGACGGTATTCTGTTGCAGATGTTCTTTTAATATAACCCAAATGTGAAATGGTAACTACCACATCTTCTTCTTCAATCAAATCTTCCATGCTAATTTCATCAGCCATATAAGTGATCTCGGTTTTACGTTCATCACCATATTTTTCTTTGATTTCAAGAAGTTCATCTTTAATGATCTGAAATCTTTTTCCTTCATCATTTAGAATTTCTTTGAGGCTGGCAATTATTTGCATTACCTGTGTGTGTTCCTCTCTTATTTTATCTCTTTCCATACCGGTAAGGCGCTGTAACCTCAGTTCCAAAACGGCTTTGGCCTGTATTTCAGTCATCTTAAATTCCGACATCAAACCTTCTCTCGCCGTTTCAGGCGTAGCGGCAGCCCTTATCAGTTTGATGACTTCATCCAGGTGGTCAAGTGCAATCAGAAATCCTTCTAATATGTGTGCTCTTTCTTCTGCTTTCTTTAATTCAAATTGGGTTCTTCTGATTACCACTTCATGCCGGAAATCAACAAACTCACGAATCAGGTCTTTGATGTTCAACACCTGTGGCCTTCCTTTTACCAAAGCCACATTATTGATTCCGAACGAAGTTTGTAATTCAGTATGTTTGTACAAATGATTAATGACCACCTGTGAAATAGCATCTTTTTTTAGATCTACCACAATGCGAGTCCCCTCTTTATTATTACTTTCATTATTTACATCAGAAACACCTTCGATCACTTTTTCGTTGATGAGATGACCAATCTTTTCGGTCAATGAATCTCTGTTTACCTGGTATGGAACTTCAGTAATAATGATTTTTTCTTTTCCTGTTTTTGTTGTTTCAACGTTCACTTTTCCACGTAAAACCAATCGGCCGCGGCCAGTGTGCAAAGCCTGTTTCACACCTTCATAACCAAAAATAACTCCCCCGGTAGGAAAATCGGGTGCTTTTACGATCTTAATAAGTTCATCAATGGTGATGTCCCTGTTATCAACGAAAGCGATACAACCATCAACGACTTCAGAAAGATTATGAGGAAGCATGTTGGTGGCCATTCCTACGGCAATTCCGCTGGCACCATTTAAAAGCAACTGTGGTATCCTTGTTGGCAAAACTGTCGGCTCGTTCGTAGTATCGTCATAGTTTAATTGCCAATCAATGGTATCTTTCTCAATATCATCCAGCATGGTTTCTGCAATGCGTTGTAGCCTAACCTCTGTATAACGCATCGCTGCAGGAAAATCTCCATCCTGGCTTCCGAAATTTCCTTGTCCGTCGATTAAAGTGTAACGCATGCTCCAATCCTGCGCCATCCTTACTAAAGTTCCATAAATGGATGAGTCGCCATGCGGATGGAATTTACCCATTACATCACCGACAATACGGGCTGATTTTTTATGAGCTTTATTATAAGTATTTCCCATTTGATACATACCGTATAAAATACGGCGATGAACTGGTTTCAGCCCGTCACGGGCATCGGGAAGTGCCCGGCCGACAATCACGCTCATCGAATAATCGATGTAAGCGGATTTCATTTGTTCTTCAATGTTTACAGGAATGATTCTCCCTCTTGGTGCGCCGTTTTCCGGCAATTCTTCATCTATTGTTTCCATAATTTTTTACTATCGGCAAATATACTTTTTAAAGAGGGTTTTTCCTTAAAAAAGTATATTTTTTACCATATATTTTTCACCAATTTTGAAGCTAAAATGTGGATATTTGATTCTATGAATTAAATTGGTAAAGATTGGCTTTTAAGAGTTCCCCCTTCTTTAAAAAAGATTCACAATTCTTTCATTTATAACTGTTATTCTTAACGCAGAATTAATAGCTTTGCTTTATGAGTACAATATTATTGTTTGGTGCAGGAAAATCAACTACATCACTAATAGATTACCTTGGAAAAACTTGTGAAGAAAATAATTGGAAAATTTTTGTTTGTGATGCAGATATTTCTTTAGCCCAATCAAAAACCAACCAATTTAGCTGCGCAGAAGCAATTTCATTTGATGTAACTAATCCTGAGAAACGGCATAAGTTTATTTCGCAGGCAGATATTGTAATTTCAATGCTTCCCCCATCATTACATTTTTTAGTAGCCAAAGATTGCCTGGCTTTTTCAAAAAATCTTTTAACTGCATCTTATATTGATACCAACATCCGTTCACTTTCTGACGAAATCGAGGCAAAGGGGCTGCTTTTTATTGGTGAAATGGGTTTAGACCCCGGTATTGATCACATGAGTGCCATGAAAATGATAAATGAAATAAAAAGCAAGGGCGGAACCATTACTTCTTTTAAATCACACTGCGGTGGATTGATGTCACCGGAAAGTGATGATAATCCGTGGCATTATAAAATTAGCTGGAACCCGATAAATGTAGTAGCAGCAGGTAGTTCAGGGGCTTTTTATAAAGAGAAAGGTGAAATAAAGGAAGTTCTTTATTCCCATATTTTTGAAGATGAAGGCCATATTGTTGATGTACCGGGAATTGGCACGCTGGCCTGGTATGCAAATCGCGATTCACTTTCTTATATTGATACTTATAACCTGCATGGCGTACATACTTTTCTCAGGACTACTTTGCGCTACCCTGCCTTTTGCCGCGGATGGAATAAAGTGGTTCACCTTGATCTTACCAATAAAAATGATCATGAAGAAATTAAGCATTGTAAAACATTTGCTGACTGGTTTGAGTTGAAAAAGCAAAAATTGATTAACCAGCAGGAAAAGAATTTTGATGAGAATGATTTTTTTAATGCAGAATTTGTACAACAACTGGATTTTCTTTCGATACGAAGCGACGAAAAATTGCCGGAACCGGTCCCCAATTCTGCTTCACTACTGCAATACCTTTTAGAAAAGAATCTTGTGATGAAACCAACTGATCAAGACATGATTATCATGTTGCACGAAATAAAATTTTCAGTTGAAGGAAAAGATAAAGAAACAAGAAGTTGTTTGATTGTGAAAGGAGAAGACAAAACGCACACTGCAATGGCGAAGACAGTTGGTCTTCCCTTGGGTATTGCCGCCATGTTAATTCTCAAAAATAAAATAAATGTAAAAGGATTGCATATTCCTGTAATTCCTGAAATATATGAACCCGTTTTAGCCGGGCTGGAATTGAATGGGATAAAGTTTAAAGAAGAAACCATTGATTTATAACGGTTACCAGTAAACGAACTGCCTAAAATCCGTTTGGCTGGCAAATAAACAGGGATTTCATGTATTACAGAAAGGGATTTCCAAATAGAAAATCCCTTTGAGCCTGTACTTCTAAAAATAAAAAACTTATTGATTATTGGCCTGCTTTTCTGCCTGCGCTTTCATTTGATCATTAGCGGTAATTAAAAATTCCACTCTCCTGTTTTGAGCCATTCCTTCCGGAGTATCATTTGAGTAAGCAGGAGCCGTTTCTCCATAACCTTTAACAGTCATGCGTGCAGCATTAATTCCCTGGGAATTAAGATAATCTCTTACTGTGTTTGCACGCCTCAAAGACAATCCCATATTGTATTCTTCCGTTCCGCGACTATCAGTATGTCCTTGTATTTCGATATTCGTATTAGGATTATTTTTTAATATCGTCGCTAAATTATCCAGGTTCTTTTTTGCAGAATCGCCCAGGTCAGATTTCGAAAAAGCAAACAATATTTTTTCATTGAATTCGACTTTTATTCCTTCTCCTACTCTTTCAACTTTTGCGCCGGGAATCTGGGTCTGAATTTGCTCAGCCTGTTTATCCATATCATGTCCGATAATTGCACCCGCTGTTCCTCCTACCGCAGCCCCAATAATGGTTCCAAGCGTTTTATTTCCGGCTGCTTTCCCTATAATGGTACCTCCTATTGCTCCTGCTGCGCCACCGATCACTGCTCCTTTTTGGGTTTTCGTAGCATTACAACCCATGATTAAAAAAGCAAATACCGGTATTACATAAAATATTTTTCTAAAATTCATTACTTTGGTTTTTAGTTCGATCATTGCTTTCAATTATTGTACCAATAAAGATTTGTGGAAATTGTAATTGCAGTAAATCAAGAAATTCCGGGAATTTTTATTTTACCTGGTTTTCAAAATATTGCTCTTCTTTTGAAAGATTGATAAAAGGATATTTCTTTTCAATCTCTTTAATGTTTTGAATTTGCAAAGCAATAAATGTTTGATGTGCCTCGCTTTCTTTTAAGAATGGTTTGTGTTTAACCGCTGCCAGAGTTTTTGCAATCCCCTTCATAATTTCCTGGGTTGAAGTGTCAAAAAAGGAATGAGAGAATTTTTCGAAAACGTAATCAATTGCAGTTTCATTGGGATGAACCAAATCTTTTTTATAAAAACGGTAATCGCGCAAAACATCTGTTACCAATTCATAAGAAGGAAAATAAAAAACATTTTCTTTTTCTTCTGAAACGGCGTGAGCCGTTTCTATCAATCTTGCTTTACTTCGATTGTTTTCTACTAATCCGTCTTTTACATGTTTTACGGGGCTTACTGTAAAAAGGATTCTCAAACCGGGATTAAATAACTGCAGTGCTGAAATTGCGCTGAGCAGACCCGGTTTTATTTCTTCTATTGGCAACAGCGTTTTTATAAAAAGATTTCCCGGGGCTTTGTGGCAATTGGCTACATTTTTGAAACTCTTTTTCAATTGATAATTATAGGCAGTTCCAAATGTGATGATGAGAATTTTTGCTTCTTTTAAAAATAAGTGCGCCTGCTTTTGTGAAGTTTCTATCTTATTTAAAACTTCCTTTTTAGAAATACCTGAGAAAGAAGAATGATGTTTCCAGCTATGCCACAGGCCATTTAATTCAAAAAGATTTTCCTCTTCAAAAGGTTTGTTTTCAATATAAGAAAATAACGCGTCAGTAATACTTATCGGATCGTACAGTATACCGTTGGGATTTTGTAAAACCTTAAATTTTAGTTCTGTCATTTTATTTCCTATCTTTTCCGAAAAGCACGAGCCGATGAATAAAATTTTGTCTGTATAAGAAATTTTAAAAGGAAATGTACTTATCTGAAATGGTAAAAAGAATTCCATTTATACAAATATTTTTGAAGCCATTTCAACGGCTTTGTTTAGTGCTTCCTGGTTGATATTTTGCAGCAAACCCAATTTCTCAAAATAAGGAATCATTAATTCAGAATTCATATTTCCCACCAATTCATCTTCAGCCATCGGGCAACCACCAATTCCTTTCAACGCGCCATCAAAACGCTTACAACCATTTTGTAAAGCTGCATCAATTTTTTCTTTCCAATTTAAATTAGTTGAATGAAGATGAACACCTGTTTCAATATCCGGAAATGCATGAATAACTTGTTTTACCAAAGAAGCAATTTGTGAGGGACTGGCAAGTCCAACCGTATCTGCCAAAGAAATAATTTCAATCCCCTCTCGCACCAATTTGTTAATCCATTCAAGAACGATCTCTTCATTGTATATATCGCCGTAAGGATTTCCGAAAGCCATGGAAATATATACCACCGGCTCCATATGGTTGTGATCACAAATGCTCTTAATTTCTTTTACGGTTTGCAATGATGCTTCAATGGTACTATTGGTGTTGCGCTTTTGAAAAGTGGGAGAAACAGAAAACGGAAATCCCAGGTAATTAATTTGTTTAAAAGCCGCAGCATCTTCTGCTCCGCGGGTGTTTGCAATAATCGCAAGCAATTTGGTTTTGGTATTTTCAAGGTCTAAGTTATCAACTACTTCTTTCGTATCCGACATTTGAGGAATGGCTTTTGGCGAAACAAAACTTCCAAAGTCCAGTGTATCGAAGCCTACTTTTAGTAATTGATTGATGTATCCAATTTTCTTTTCAGTTGGTATAAAAGTTTTCCAACCCTGCATTGCATCCCTAGGACATTCTACTAATTTTACTTGTTCCATTCATTAATTATTTCAATTTTGATAATGCAAAGAACAGGAATAAAGTTAATTATAAAAGCAAAAATTAAAATCGCAGTTTTTTATTGGTTTACTACTACGGTATTTGAAATAAATACCAGAAGCTTTATCTTGCTTCACGAAAATAATGTTATTGCTGAGAATGATCATCTTTAAACGTAAATATGAAGAATATCAAGCTGATTGAGGTACCAAGCGAAATAGGTGCAGGAACGCGTGGAGCAAGCCTGGGCGTTGAAGCGATAAAAATTGCTGCTCTGGATTTCATGAGCAATTTTTTTGTTCATTTCCCTTCGGAAAAAATCCAAACGGAAAACCAATTACTGTTTGAACCGATACATTCTCCTTATGCAAAAAGGATCAACGGAGTTTTAACAGTTGTAGATCGGGTTGCAAAAGCAGTAAAAGATACTATTAAAAACAATTTCTTCCCTGTTGTTTTGAGTGGCGATCACAGTACTTCTGCCGGAACCATTGCAGGAATTAAATTAGCCAAACCTCAAAGCCGCCTTGGCATCATCTGGATTGATGCTCATGCGGATCTTCATACTCCCTACACGACTCCATCTGGTAATATGCATGGGATGCCTATTGCGGCATCTATTGGCGAAGATAATGAAGAAATGAAAATGCATGAGCCAGATGCAAAAACAATGAAAGAATGGGAGCAGTTGAAAAATTATGGAAAAATAAATCCAAAGGTTTTGGCTGAGGATATCGTTTTTATTTCAATAAGAGATTTTGAAAAAGAAGAAAAACATATGATTGATAAATATGGGATGAAAGTAATTTCTACCAGTGAATTGAGAAGAAAAGGCCCGGAAAGTGTGGTGCGTTCAGCCCTCCGGTTTTTAAGCGACTGTACTGATATTTATGTAAGCTTTGACGTTGATTGTCTTGACTCATCTATTTCAAGAGGCACCGGAACCCCTGTTCACAATGGCTTACGTGAAAGAGAGGCAGAAGACCTGGTAAGTAAATTTATGCAGAACCATAAAATTTGTTGCTTCGAAATTACAGAAGTAAATCCAACGCTTGATAAAGAAAACCTGATGGCTGAGATCGCCTTTAATATTTTACAGAGAAGTGTAAATGTATTGATGATGAACTAAGAACTAAGAACTAAGAACTAAGAACTAAAAACTGCGAACTACAACCCCTGCGGCATTTCATTTTTTTGCCTGTATTTTGAAAGTGACGGATCCATTGCAATTGCATGATCACATATCTTCTCTCCTTTTTCTTTTTGTCCTAATTTTTGAAACGTCATGCCTGCCATATATAAAGTTGTGGCGTCTTTCGGATTAAGATTTAAGATTTTTGTAAAATAATCAAGCGCTTCATTGTATTTTTTGGTATCGTACAATGCGTGGGCGATGTTATTAAGCAATTCCTTGTTGTTAGGCTTGCGCTCCATCAAAATGTTTAATGTTTTAATCCCATTTTCAGAATCTCCTGAATACAATTGAGAGAATCCATAATTTTCATAAAAATCATTGGTCTTGTTATAACCATTTGCAACAGCCAGGTCAAAATATTTTAAACTGTTTTTAAAATCATTCTGATCGTAATAAATCAGCCCCAACTCATATATCCATTGACTTCTTGTCGGTTCTAATGCTATTGCTTTTTGAAATTGAGGAATGGCGCTGTTCTCATCATCCAGTTCAAGATAAGTGCGGCCAAGCGTATACGCAGATTCCGCGTCTTTTTCATTTTTTGCAAGAGCGTCCTTTAAATATTTTTCAGCTTTTCCATAATCTTCAAGGTTGTAATAACTCATTCCAAGTACGCGGGACGCATTTTCACAATCACTGCATTTTTGAGCAAAATCGATAGCCTTCTGAAACTGGCGATTATTGAAAGTTAATGTAGTGAGTTGGCTGATCACTTCATTATTTTTCGGATCAAGTTCATAAGCCTTATCAAAATTTTTCTGCGCCTCTGTTATCCTTCGCATCGATAAATTGGCTTGTCCGTTTGCTATATAAGCATCGGTAAATTGTGGATTCAATTCAATTGCTTTGTCAAAATCTTTGGCTGCCACAGCGTATAAACGGGAAGTATTTTCCTGCACGCCTTTATTAAAATAAACCCTGGCGCTGTCAGCATTTTGGGCAAATGTTGAATAATATAGTAAACAAACAAATAAGGAAAAAAATAATTTTTTCATAGCAAGGGAATTACAAAAAACATACTATTGGAGTACTATGGCACTTAACGCCGGAAGATTCAGTTTTATTTCAGCTACATTATTTTTTTTATCCACAACCGTAGTATTAATTTCCTGGTTAGAAAATTTTCCTGTTCCCCAGTATTTTGCGTCATCACTACAAAAAATTTGTTTCCATGTGATCTTCTCATAAACAGTTATTTTCCAATCGTACCTTTCCACAGGAGTCATATTGAAGATTACCAGCAAATCATCTTTTCTTTTTTTGCCTTTCCTCATGTAAGCCATTACGCATTCATTCCTGTGATCAAGGTCAACCCATTCAAAACCTTTTCTGTCAAACTGAAGTTCATAAAAAGCAGGATTGGAAGTGAACAAATTATTCAAATCCTTAAAAAAAGTTTTAAGTTTTGAATGGGGTTCGTAACGAAGTAAATTCCAGTCAAGCTCTGTTTTGTAATTCCATTCGCTTGTTTGACCGAATTCATTACCCATAAAAAGCAATTTTCCTCCGGGATGAGTGTACATGTAAGAATACAAAACGCGGAGGTTGGCAAATTTTTGCCATTCATCCCCTGGCATTTTATAGATCATTGGTGATTTTCCATGCACGGTTTCATCATGGCTTAAAGGAAGAACAAAATTGTCATTATAAAAATAAGCCATGCTAAAGGTGAATTGATTCTGGAAATCCTTTCTGTATAACGGATCAACTTTAAAGTAATCAAGTGTATCATGCATCCAGCCCATCATCCATTTCATTCCAAAACCCAATCCGCCGGTGGTTGTTAGCCCCGTAACGCTCGGCCAGTCGGTAGCTTCCTCCGCAATCATTTGAACATCCGGAAAATCGCGATACACCATTTCATTCAAATTTTTAATAAAAGCCATAGCTTCAATATTTCCGTTTCCTCCATATTCATTTTCTTCCCATTCACCCTCCTCTCTTGAATAATCAAGGCGCAACATCGAACTTACAGCATCCACACGCATCGCGTCGATATGGTACATTTCAAACCAATATCGTGCATTACTTATTAAAAAAGAGCGCACCTCTCCCCTTCTGTAATTGAAAATATAGGAATTCCAATCAGGATGAAATCCTTTTCGCATATCAGCATATTCATAAGTATGCGTACCATCAAACTTAAATAAACCGTGAGCGTCGTTCGGAAAATGAGATGGCACCCAATCAAGGATAACGCCAATATCTTCATTGTGAAAAGCTTCCACCAGGCGCATAAAATCTTCGGGTATGCCAAACCGTGAGGTAGGAGCAAAATAACCGCAACCCTGGTAGCCCCAGCTTCCGTCAAAAGGGAACTCCATTACCGGCATCAACTCTACATGAGTAAAGCCCATTTCTTTTACATATGGAACAAGCAGCTCGGAAATCTGGTCGTAGGAATTAAATGAATCTTCATCATAAGGATTGGGTTTCATCCAACTGCCAAGATGCACTTCATAAATGCTCCAGGGCGAATGGAGCGAATTATATTTTTTCCGTTTATCCATCCACGTTGTATCGTTCCACTCATACTGAACATTTTTTGTTTTCGAGGATGTAGCAGGACGTAATTCCCAATGATTGGCATATGGATCACCTTTGTATAATTCGACACCTTCATATCCTATAATGAAATATTTGTAGTTTTCAAACTCTTTAATTCCGGGTATAAAACCTTCCCAAATACCAGAATGGTCCAGCCGAACAAATAAGGGATGAGCGCCGGTATCCCACTTATTAAAATCGCCTACAACACTTATGTAGGTTGCATTTGGTGCCCACACCGAAAAGTAAAACCCCTCTTTATCCAAAACTTTTTTAGGATGCGAACCGAAAAATTTATAAAGATTGTAATTCGTTCCGTTTTGAAAATTCCGGATCTCTTCTTCGTCAAATAAGGAATAATTCCACACAGGTTTGGTAGAATCAACAAAATTTTCTTCTTCGTAGGGAGTTTTTCTTATTGCCATAATGCAATTTACAATTTTATGTGCGCCCTTTATTTATGGAATTTATTGGTTTCTGATTCTTATTATAAAAAGTACAGTTAACATAAATTTAAGATACATTATAATACTTACTCATTTTTTTTTAACAAATTTGATATTCATATTATACCTAAACTAATGCAAAAAATTCTTTTTTCATTACTCGTAATCTGCTTATTCCCATTAAAAGTGTTTTGTCAAACCGCAGAAATCAAAGGAAGATTAACGGATTCTTCTACCAATGAAAACCAGGCAAACGCTGTAATTGCTGTATTGCGTCAACAAGATTCTACCCTGGTAAAATTTTCAAGAAGTGATAAAAACGGAGCGTTTCATATTGATCACCTCGATTCGGGAAAATACATTGTATTGATTTCTTATCCTAAATATGGAGACTACGTTGATCAATTCAGCCTGCAGCCGAAAGAATCATTTGATTTTAAAACTATTTATCTCACACAAAAAGCAAAACTCCTGGAAGCGATTATTATCCGGCAATCTGCTGTGAGAATCAAAGGCGATACTACTGAGTTTACGGCAGATAGTTTTCATGTAAAACCAAATGCCACTGTTGAAGACCTGCTGAAAGAATTGCCCGGTGTTCAGGTGGATAAAGATGGAAAAATAACGGCCCAGGGACAACAAGTCCAAAAAATATTAGTTGATGGTGAAGAATTTTTTAGTGATGACCCGACGGTAGCCACACGAAATTTAAGAGCTGACGCGGTGTCAAAAGTCCAGGTGTTTGATAAAAAAAGTGACCAGGCTGAATTTACCGGAATAGATGATGGGCAAACAACCAAAACCATCAATTTAAAATTAAAGGACAACGCCAAGCACGGATATTTTGGAAAACTTTCTGCCGGGGCACTTGATAAATATTATAATGGGTCGGCTCTCATAAATGCATTTAAGGGAAAACGACAATTGGCCGCGTTTGCTATTGCCAGTAGCACAGATGCCACAGGACTGAATTGGCAAGACTCAAGAAATTATGGCTTCACCAATGATAATATTCAGCTAATGGATGGTGGCGGAATTATGATCACGAACAACAGTATTGACGATCTTGGTACGCAAAGTTATTATGGACAAGGTTTACCTGAAAGCATGAAGGCAGGAGTTCATTTTTCCAATAAATGGAATGATGACAAATACAATGCCGGTGGAAATTACCTGTTTAACAAACTAAATGTGCACAGTGCCGGCAATACTTACACGCAAAATATTTTGCAGGATTCGGTGTATTACAATCGTGAAGCCGCTAATTCGTATTCAGATAAATTACGGCAGTCTCTGTCAGGCATGTCTGAAATACAACTCGATTCTTCTTCCTCCATAAAGATAACGGCAAACGGATATACTGGTACCACTCAAATGAGCAACGATTATCAATCGCAGGCATTGGATGAAAATAATAAACCGATAAACAGCAGTATCAGATCTACTTCCAGTAAGGGCGATAATACAGGAGTACGTGCGTCGGCTCTTTGGCGAAAAAAATTCAAAAAGAAAGGAAGAACCATTTCAGTGAATTTTGATGAAACCTATACAGAGGTAAATAGTAATGGCTTTCTTCATAACCGGTCGGATTTCTATGATGCAACCGGTTCTGTTTTCAGAACAGATTCAACAGATCAAAATAAAGTGAATGGGAATACTTCAAATGTTGCAGGCGTAAAGGCCACCTACACAGAACCGCTTTCAAAAAAATCTTATTTGGAAATCAATTATTCATTTTATAACAATAACAGCAGTCAGAAAATATTAAGTTATGATAAAGATATAAATGGTAAATATTCATTGTTGGTAGACACTTTGAGCAATGAATTTAAATACATTTATAAAACCAACAGTGGAGGATTAAATTATCGCTTTAATGAAAAGAATTATAATTTTTCAATAGGTGGAAATATAGCCAACACAGCATTCCAACAAACTGACCAGGTAAAAGATACAACAAGGAAATATAGTTATTACAACCTGTTTCCACGCGCTAATTTTTACTATAAATTCAATGCCTATAGCGGTTTCAGGTTTAATTATAATGGAAGTACCCAACAGCCATCTATTGATCAATTGCAGCCATTAAAAAACAATAATGATCCATTGAATGTAGTGATTGGAAATCCTAATCTTAGGCAGTCGTTCCAAAATTCTTTCAACCTTAACTTTAATAACTATAAAGTTTTTTCAGAACGATCAATTTACATTGGCACTTATTTCAATTTCACCAATAACGCCATTAGTAGCAGCTATAGCATTGACGCTTTAGGAAAACGAACCACCCAGTACCTGAATGTAAATGGAAATTATTCGATAAATTTTTACGGAGGATATTATATCAAAATCCCGAAAACAAAGATCAATGTAGGATTGAGTCCGAACGGTGCTTTAACCCGCAACACCAATTTCGTGAACGGACAAAAAAATATCACTCTTGGCAACACAATTTCAATGAGCCTTAATTTAAGAACTTATGTAAAAGATAAATATCAATTCAATATTTCAGCACGTCCTTCTTATAACCAATCTAAATCGAGCATCAGTTCTGTGGCGAGTAAAAATTACTGGACTTACAATTATTCAGCCGATGGCAATTACACCTTACCCGGCATGTTAGAGATAGGATCGGACGTTGATTTTAATTTAAGACAAAAATTAAATTCCTTTGATGTAAACAATAATGTGATTGTCTGGAACGCCTATCTTGAAAAGAAATTTTTTAAAAACGAAGCCCTCACACTACGTTTTAGCGTTAATGACATTTTAAATCAGAACAAAGGTTACAGTCGCAACATACAACCCTTTGCCATTGTAGAAGAGCATTACCTCACCTACCAGCGCTACGGGTTAATAACTTTAACATGGAATTTTAAAAACAAAGGCGGCGCCGGTGCACCTAAATCATTTTTCTAAAAATTAAAAAATGAAAAAGATCATTTTTATTATAATTTCTTTCGTCAGTATTCAATCATTATTTGCCCAAACCGTTTTTCTTTCAAAAGGCAAAATTGAATTTGAAAAACGCACTAATGTTTGGATCGATTTAAAAGGCAGTTTCGGTGATGATTTAAAACAATCCATCCCTGAATACCAGACCAGTTATTTTGATTATACATTTGACAACGATAAAGCCATCTATAAACCTGGGCGACAGGTTAACAACAAAGCCAATTCTTTTTTTAATACGATTGCCAATGACAATATAGTGTACAGCGATTTCACCCATGATAAATACACTGCCGAAAAACATGTGTTCGAAAAAACTTTTTTGATTGAAGACAGTTTGAGGAATGCGAAGTGGAAGATCAAAAATGATTTCAGGGAAATCGCAGGATTCAATTGCAGAAGAGCCACTACTATCATTATGGATTCGGTTTTTGTTGTCGCTTTTTATACTGACGAGATTACTGTACCCGGTGGCCCCGAAAGTTTTAATGGCTTGCCCGGAATGATACTGGGACTGGTAATTAACCGGGTTCACACCACCTGGTATGCTACAAAAGTTGAGACAAATGCGGTAGATGAAAAAGAAATTACACCTCCGTCCAAAGGCAATAAAATCAGTGAACTAAAATTAAAAGAGGAATTGAAAAAATTAATGGCGGATTGGGGGAAATATGGCCAAAGAAATATGTGGCACATTATGATATAACAAGAATTGCCTTACAGTAAAACAACAAAAAAAGAAGATTTTTAATTTTAATATCCATTTCTCCCCGCTCCATTTCAGGCATGTATCTTGTAGCCTACTTGCAAAAAAGAAATAATGGATATACAACAAATTGTTTTGGCAAGCAGGCCAAAAGGGATGCCCACAAAAGATCAATTCAGAACTGAAACCGTTACTCTTCCTGGTTTACAGGAGGGTGAGGTTTTGGTGAAAGCTTTATATTTTTCAGTAGATCCATATATGCGTGGCAGAATGAATGATGCAAAATGGTACGCATCTCCTTATGAAATTGATGAACCGATAATGGGTGGAGCTATTGGTGAAATTGAGGAAACGAAATCTGGTAATTTTCAAAAAGGAGATGTGGTGCAGGGATTTTTACCCTGGTCAACTGAAACCGTTCAAAAGGGTGATTCAATACAAAAAATTGATACCAACCTGGCACCGGCTTCTTATTACCTTGGCATTTTAGGAATGCCGGGACTTACAGCTTATTTCGGATTAATTCACATTGGTAAACCCAAGGAAGGTGAAACCGTTGTAATTTCAGGCGCAGCAGGCGCAGTCGGTATTGTGGTTGGGCAAATTGCGAAATTAAAAGGTTGCCGTGTAATAGGAATTGCGGGAAGTGATGAAAAAATAAAAATGCTGAAAGACGAATTTAATTTTGATGAAGTAATCAACTATAAGACGACTTCCGATATGAAAAAAGCGATCCAAGAAACGTGCCCTGATGGCGTGGATATTTATTTTGACAATGTAGGTGGCTTCATTTCTGATGCAGTGATTGCCAACATTAATTTCCATGCAAGAATTGTTTTATGTGGTCAAATATCTTTATATAACGCTGCTGAAGTGCCGATGGGGCCGCGTTTACAGCCGATGTTGCTTACAAGAAGCGTGCTCATGCAGGGTTTTATTGTGGGAAATTTTAAAGATCATTTCAGGGAAGGAATAGAACAACTTTCTCAGTGGGTAAAAGAGGGAAAATTAAAATATAAAGAAACCATCATTGAAGGATTCGACAAATTACCTGAAGCATTTTTAGGCCTTTTCTCCGGAGAAAATAAAGGTAAAATGGTGGTGAAAGTTTGAGCAGTGAAAAAACAAATATTGAAGATTTTTATTTCTCTAATTCCCAAACACCGCTCTGCATTGGCATTAGTGTGAAATCTGATAACGGCGAAACTTCACCTGTTTCTATATTTTTCATTTTTGAAAAACCCGATGTTCTTTCAGAATAATAGTTGATGTGTACTTCTGATTTTTTCTTTGAAGTATTTAAAATCGTCATAATTGTTTGTTTACTATCGTACCGGAAAAACACATACAATCCATCTTCTTTTGGTTCAAACTGCATCATCTTTCCTGTTATAATGGCAGCCGAATTTTTTCTGAAGTTGGCCAATTTTTCAATATAGTTCCAAATGGAATCTTCCCTGGGGGTACGTCCGGCAGCAGTAAATTTATTTACAGGATCGCCCGGCCAGCCGCCGGGAAAATCAAGTCGCACGTGGCCATCGTTGGGGAAGGTAAAGCCTTGCATTCCTATTTCATCTCCGTAATATAATTCTGGTATGCCTCTGCAGGTTAAAAGCCACGCCAGGGCGGCTTTATATTTCAACATGCTTGTGTCAACAACCGAATAAAATCTTGAGAGATCATGATTGTCCAAAAAGATCACATTGCGCATCGGGTCTTTATAAACAAAATCCTGGGCGAGCGTAGTGTACAATTCATTCACTCCATCGGTCCAGCCAAAATCTTTGGTCATGGCATCTGTAATGGCCCAAAGTGTTTGGAAATCTGCAGGTGCCTGCAAATTGCTTTTGAAAGGAATATTAAAATTGTTTTGTACAAAATAACTTTGGTTCAAAACGCCATGAACCCATGTTTCTCCAAACATCGTGATCTTCGGATATTCATCCATTAACGCTTTGTTACAGCGGTTCATGAAATCAAGATTGTTATAGATATAAGTATCAATCCTCCATCCGTCAATTCCAAATTCTTCCACCGTCCACAAAGCATGTTGAATTAAAAAATTAGCGACATAAGGATTTTCCTGGTTCAGGTCAGGCATTTGCCGTGTAAACCATCCGTCGCTCATTATCTTTTTTTCTTTTTTGCTTGCGTAAGGATCAAACAAAACCTGGTCTTTATAATTCGTATTCGTGTAAGTCGGCCATTGATGCAGCCAATCTTTCATTGGCGGGTCAAGTACTGTAAAATGATAACTTCCTACATGATTGTACACCGCATCCTGTATCATCTTCATGTGTTTGGAATGAACCGCGTCAATCAATTCCTGGTAGGCTTTTTCGCCTCCAATTCGCGGGTCAATTTTATAATGATCGGTAAAAGCATACCCATGTTCAGTACGATCAGGCATGTCATTTTCAATTACAGGATTGAGCCAAAGCGTAGTTACGCCAAGTGATTTCAGGTAATCCAAATGATTTTCTATTCCTTTTAAATCGCCACCGTGGCGGGCATAAACCGTATCCCGGTCAAGACTCTGGTCTCTCATTCCCGGAATGCGATCGTTTGTTGTATCACCGTTACTAAACCTGTCGGGCATAATAAGATAAATAAGATCTTTTGAAGTAACACCTTGAGCAAAAGCAGTTCCGTTTCCTGTACGGCGTTTTTTTATAGGGAAATTGATAATAAAAGTAGATCCCTTTTTCTTTACATTAATTTTTAAAATACCAGGTTTTGTAGAAGAAGAAATAAAAATATCAAGAAACACATAATTTTTATTTTCTACTTTTTCCGCCTTCTCCAATTTTACGCCCGGATAATTTATCGTGTAGGCATTAGCGTTACCAATGTCATTTCCATGAATCATAATTTGTACATGATTCCATTTCATACCCGTCCACCAGTTTGTAGGATAACAATTGTAAGAATTTTTTTGCGCAAAAACATTTACAAAAAAGTAAAAGGTAAACAGTAAAAAGAGTTCCGTTTTTTTCATGGATAAATTATTATTCAGGTATGAGTTTCATTTCTATAACATCAGGAATTTTTTCATCTTTATCTGCCACTATAAAATTAAAAATGCCTCCTATTACCATAGAAATTCCCCCTATTACCAAAGCGTAAATTGCCTGTTCGTGAAAAATATCTTTAATAACAAATCCCATTACAAATGAGGCGACCAACTGAGGAATTACAATAAAGAAATTAAATACGCCCATATAAAAACCCATTTTCGCGCGCGGTAAAGCCCCGGCAAGAATTGAATACGGCAATGTTAATGTAGACGCCCAACCGAGTCCTACAGCGATCATAGGCACCAAAAGCATCATGGGAGATTTTATAAAGATGATTGATATCAATCCAAAACCTCCAATAATAAGGCATACCATGTGAGTATATTTTCTACCAATCCTGTTGGCAAGCATGGGCAATAGAAAAGCAGTAATGGCAGATACGGCGCTGTAAACCATAAACATCACTCCCACCCAATCGCCTGCATCCTGGAAGGCTTTTGATGTTGTATCTATTGTTCCATAAGCATTCTGGGCTACTGAGGCGGTGGTATAAAGCCACATGCAATAAAAGCCAACCCATGTAAAAAATTGTACAACGGCCAATTGCGCCATCGTTTTAGGCATGGAAAAAATACCTTTCGTTATTTCGGAAATAGCATTTCCAATTCCTTTTGATTCCATTTTTTCTTTTTTCCATTCGTCCATGTTTTCAGGTGGCGCTTCATCAGAAGTAATGACTGTCCATAGCACAGAAAAGAAGAAGACTACCGCACCAATGTAAAATGAATATTTTACTGAATCTCCTATCTGTCCTGCAGGAGCAGTGTTGCTGATATGAAAAACATTAGTGAAAATATAAGGGAGCAAAGAAGCGATAACAGCGCCAAGACCAATAAAAAAAGTTTGTGTTGCAAAACCGGTCGTTCGTTGAGCAGACGTTAGTTTATCGCCCACAAAAGCCCTGAAAGGTTCCATTGAGATATTGATAGATGCATCCAAAATCCAGAGCAAAACGGCTGCCATCCAAAGCATGGTAGATTGAGGCATTAAAAAAAGTGCAATAGATGCAAGCACCGCCCCTATAAAAAAGAAAGGCCTTCTGCGCCCCCATCGTTTGTGCCAGGTCCTATCGCTTAAATAACCGATGATCGGTTGAACCAACAAACCTGTGAGTGGAGCGGCCACCCAAAGAAATCCTATTTTATCAATATCGGCGCCAAGGGTTTGAAAAATGCGTGAGACGTTAGCATTTTGTAAGGCAAAGCCAAACTGAATTCCAAAAAAGCCAAAGCTCATATTTAGAATTTGCCTGAAGGTCAAATGTTGTTTTGGAACCGGATGAGATGACATAGCAATACGTTTTGTAAAATTAAATGTGTAGAAATTACACTTTCATAAAAATACAATTAATTATGAATCAGAATGATTTTATGAAGAAAAAATTATTCAATCACAAACCCATCAGGAACAATCGCGTCTTTTTTGATGACCACAATACCGTCTTTCACCGTGTATAATTCATGGTCTGTATTTTTGAGATGCTCACCTCCATTGATTCTTACGTTGTTTCCGATGCGTGCATTTTTATCAATGATCGCGTTATTGATATAACAATTGTCGCCAACGCCCAACTTAGGAACTCCCTTATCGTCATCATATCCCATATCTTCAATCGTTTCATAATAATCGCTTCCCATTAAATAACACCGGTAAATTTTTGTTCCATAACCGATTCTCGTTCTGATTCCCACAACACAATGTTCAAGTCGCTCTGCGTGAATAATGCATCCATCAGCGGCGATAGTATTTAGTAATGTGGTGCCACTGAATTTTGCAGGAGGCAACATTCTTGGACGAGTATATACCTTTTGATCGTTGTGAAAAAGGTTGAAAGGTGGAAGTTCGTCTGTTAAGGCCAGGTTTGCTTCGAAGAAGGAACCAATATTTCCAATGTCTGTCCAGTAGCCGCTATATTGGTAACTGCAAACATTATGATCCTGAATAGCAAACGGGATGATTTCTTTACCAAAATCTGTGGCATTTTTTTTCTTGTTTTCAAGCAGATCGATCAGCACTTCTTTTTTGAAAAGATAAATACCCATTGAAGCGAGATAATTTTTTCCCTGGTTTTGCATCTCTTCGCTTGTTTCGCTAATCCAGTCAGGTAAAAGATCTACCGCAGGTTTTTCAATAAAGGAAGTGATCTTATTTTCTTCATTCGACTTTAAGATACCAAACTCTGTAGCTTCTTTTTGCGTAACAGGAATAGTGGCAATAGTGATATCAGCACCTTCTTTTACATGGGTTCGGAACATGTTTCCAAAATCCATCTGGTAAAGTTGATCACCTGATAAAATCAACACATGATCACACTCCTTTATCATCAAATACTTTAAGCATTGCCTTACCGCATCAGCAGTTCCCTGGAACCATTCAGAACTTTCGGGCGTTTGCTCGGCAGCTAAAATATCAACGAAGCCGCTGCTGAAATTACTAAACTGGTAAGTGTTTTTTATATGCTTATTTAAAGAGGCCGAATTATATTGTGTAAGTACAAATATCCTGTTGATATTCGAATTGATGCAATTGGAAATCGGTATATCTACTAAACGGTATTTACCCGCAATCGGGACTGCGGGCTTACTTCTGCTGCGTGTTAAAGGGTATAAACGTGTTCCTGCCCCTCCGCCAAGAATCACTGCAATTACTGATTTACTGATCCACATGTTTGATTGCATAATTTTTTTTTTATTTAGCATTTAAAAATAGTTACCATTGGTTAAAAAAATATTTCAGCAATAAACTTAAAATATTTTTATGAATTATAAAGATTAATATAAATTTCTGCACTCTTTTCCCAGCTATGATCTATCTGCATAATTTGCTTTATGATATGATGCATCTTTTTATGTTCGGCATACAATTCAACAGAACGATGAATGGCATTGCATATATCACCAACTGAATCTACATTAAAGCAAATACCAAAACCGCCTTCTTCTCCAAAATCTTTTACGGTATCCTGCAGTCCACCCGTGCGTCTTACAATAGGAATAGTTCCGTATCGCAAAGAATACATTTGATTTAATCCACAGGGTTCCACCCTGCTTGGCATTAATAAAAAATCTGCGCCGGCATACATGCGATGGCTTAATTGTTCATTATAGCCAATTTGCGGATTGTAATAACCAAAAAGATGATTATGCAAATGGCTTAGCTGATCTTCTATGTATTTTTCTCCACTCCCCAAAACCAGGAAATTCATTTTACCTTCCATATAATAAATAGAATCACCAATTACCTGCGGTAAAAGATCAGCAGCCTTTTCGCCAACAAGCCTCCCGATAAAAATGATTAAAGGTTTGGTTTCATCCAGGTTGAAGCGAACACATAGCTCTTTTTTATTAGCTTGTTTTTGTTCTTTAAAATTGTCCAACCCATATTTTGCTTCCAGATAATGATCGGTTTCCGGGTTCCATACATCGGTATCAATTCCATTTAAAATTCCAAAGCATTTCCCTCTTTCATATTCAAATAAACTTTCAAGCCCGTTTGCATTGTACCGCAATTCTTCAAGGTAACCATGACTCACGGTATTTACTTTAGCCGCGCATTTAATGCCACAAGCCAGTGCATTTATTGTATGATCCCATTCAAGTAATCCCCATTTGTATTTATCCCAGTCAGGAATATACTGTGATTTGCCCCAATCCATCCAACCCTGGTATTGGGCATTGTGAATTGTAAGAATCGTTTTTATGGAAGAAAGATGC
Organism: Bacteroidota bacterium; assembly: GCA_028876495.1. Taxonomy (GTDB): domain Bacteria; phylum Bacteroidota; class Bacteroidia; order Chitinophagales; family Chitinophagaceae; genus Ginsengibacter. The sequence goes on along the minus strand of JAGWRO010000012.1, from coordinate 6,767 downwards.
CTATAGGCAAAACAATTTTGCATCATAAAGGGAACCAATGCTGCCTGGTGATCATGAACATGAACGATATCCGGGTGATGATGCCATTTACTGATCCAGTCTACCACCGCAATCTGAAATGCTACAAACCTTTCAACATCGTCATCATAACCATACACTTTTTCACGATCCAATAAATTATTGATATCAATCAAATACAAATCAAATCCAAGAATATTATTAGCTTCTTTTATAACTGTATATTCAAACCAATAATTTGCCATTCCAAAAGCACCTTTGTGAACCACGTCAAAAGAATGCTCATACAAAAATTTAGTACGATACATCGGCATTACCACTTTGGCAATGTGACCAAGTTTGTTTTGATATTTTGGCAATGCACCTACTACATCTCCCAAGCCACCTGCTTTTGCAACCGGATAACATTCAGCGCTTACATGAATAATTTCCATAAAATATAATTAGCGGTTCAAATTAAGCATGATTTTTCTTATTAAAAAATTATAATAAAAACCTTTACTTTGGAAAAATTATATATTTTCATCCTTAATTTACATTCAAACTACATTATCAATGGCCACTCCTTCAATGAATTTATCAAAGCCTGTAAAAGCCACAACCGGAAAATTGCAACCTACAAATTATGGTGCTTTAAGCACACTGGTTGTTGTGTTTTTTTTCTGGGGTTTTATTGCAGCAGGTAACAGTGTATTTATTCCTTTCTGTAAACATTACTTTAACCTGGATCAGTTTCAAAGCCAGTTAATCGATTTTGCTTTTTACCTCGCTTATTATATAGGAGCACTTGCACTCTTTGCCTATGGTTCGTTTGGAGGAAAAGATTTGGTGGCCAAATGGGGTTATAAAAAAAGTATTGTTTATGGATTATTATTTTCTGCTTTAGGAGCCGTAGCAATGATAATTGCGGTAAATGCAAATGCTTTTGTAGGAATGCTTGCCGGTTTATTTATTGTAGCACTTGGATTTTCATTACAACAAACTGCAGCTCAACCTTTCGCCATTGTGCTTGGTGATCCTTCTACCGGTAACAGCCGTGTAAATCTTGGTGGTGGCGTTAATTCTTTTGGAACTATGATCGGCCCGTTGGTCGTTGCCTTCGCTTTGTTTGGAACCACAGCCGCAATAACTGATAAACAAATAGCAGGATTAAGCCTTAGTAAAGTAATTATTCTATATAGCGGCGTTGGCATTCTTTTTATTGCGGCTGCATTACTGTTTCAGTTTTCTAAAAAAGTGCCTCATGGTATTTCTACAGAAAAAACAGAAAAAGCCAATAAAGCTTTATATTCTTTGTTGATCATGACCGGCCTTTTGATCATAATGTTCGTGCCGGTTTTCAGCAGTTATAAAGTTGACCTTACCCACGCATCTGATGCTGACAGAATTGCAATGGAGACCTATCGCGTAAAATGGTTGTTCGGTGCTTTGGCAGTGGTAATTCTGAGTTTATTAATTTCTTATATACGCGCTCAAAAAAAACCTGAAGGCTGGGGAGCGATGCAATATCCCCAATTAATTTTGGGCATGCTCGCTTTGTTTTTATATGTAGGTACAGAAGTAACAATCGTTAGTAATTTGAGTGATTTGTTGAGCAAGCCCGAGTTTGGAAGCATCCCTTCTTCACAGGCTGCACTTTATATTTCAATGTATTGGGGAAGTTTGATGATTGGCCGTTGGGTAGGTTCTATTTCGGCTTTCGAGTTTAAACCCTCCACCAAACAATTACTCACTTTTGTTGTACCAATGATTGCCTTTGGAATTGTTCTGGGCGTTAATGCTGCTTCCGGGTATGTTGTACATATTTTGTACTACTATATTATATGTGTATTGATACAGGTTGGCGCTTTTTATGTCAGCAAAGACAAACCAGCGCGCATGCTTTTCATTTTTGGGTTACTGGGTGTAATAGCTATGGCTATCGGATTGGCAACAACAGGCAAAGTAGCTATTTACGCATTTATCAGCGGCGGTTTATTTTGTTCTATTATGTGGCCCGCTATTTTTACTTTATCTATCGCAGGCTTAGGAAAATATACCACACAAGGTTCCGCATTTTTAATTATGATGATTTTGGGTGGAGGCGTTATCCCTCCTATCCAGGGAAAACTGGCCGATTTTCTTGAATCAAGAAGCACCGTTGTTGGCGCAGGAATCCATGAGTCTTACTGGATTCCTCTTCTTTGCTATGCGTATATTACCTTCTTCGCATTTTTTGTAAAAGGAGTTTTAAAACGCCAGGGAATTGATTATGAAAACCCTATTGACGAAGAAATAGAACCTACTTCTCCTGAAGGAGCTCATGAACTGAAGGCATCGTAAAAAAGAAATCCGTTTTATTTGTTGGTTTACTGTTTTCTATAAAAATTGAAGTAATTTTTTCACTAATTTTTTTTGTAAAATCAATATTTAAATAGCAACAATGAATATTAATTCTATACTGATGAATAGAATAATAAAATTTATTTTTCTTATCCAGATTGCTGTATTCTTACTTCCTTGTTATTCAAAAGCTCAATCAAAAAATATTTTGCCCTCATGGGCTTTTGGCGGATTTGTTCGTCCGAAAAATATCAATCCAATTATTTCTCCTGATAGTTCTGCTGTTTTTAATGATCCAATGAGTGGAAAAGAAAATCACTGGGAATCTGATAATACTTTTAATCCTGCAGCGACGATTAAAGAGGGGAAAGTCATTGTGCTTTACAGGGCCGAAGATCATTCAGGAATGGAAATTGGTTTTCATACTTCAAGAATTGGTTATGCAGAAAGTAGTGATGGTTTGCATTTCAAAAGAAAAGAAACGCCGGTATTGTTTCCGGCCAAAGATGCTCAAAAAGAATTTGAATGGCCGGGAGGTTGTGAAGACCCGCGTGTGGCAATTACGGAAAGCGGAAGGTATGTGATGTTTTATACTCAATGGAATCGCAAATTACCACGGCTTGGAGTAGCTACTTCAAAAGATCTGATCACCTGGCAAAAGCATGGGCCAATATTTCGAAAAGCTTTTAATGGCCGCTTTTTTAATATGGCCACCAAATCGGCTTCCATTCTTACAAAAATGTCAGGCGATAAACAGGTAATTGCAAAGATCAACGGAAAATACTGGCTGTATTGGGGCGAGCATCATGTGTACGCTGCTACCTCATCTGATTTAGTTGATTGGCAGCCTGTGCTCAATAAATACGGCCAGCTCAAAGAACTCATCTCACCAAGAAAAGGTTTTTTCGACAGCGATCTTACTGAGTGCGGTCCACCGGCTTTGATAACCAAAAAAGGAATTTTACTTTTTTACAACGGAAAAAATAAATCAGGTGCCGGTGGTGATAAAAGATACAGTCCTGACTCCTATTGCGCCGGGCAGGTTTTATTTGATGTAAAAGATCCTTCAAAACCAATAGCCCGGTTAGATGTTCCTTTTCTTCGCCCAATGGAATCTTTTGAAAAAAGTGGCCAATATATTAATGGTACTGTTTTTATTGAAGGCATGGTGTACTTTAAAAAGAAATGGTTTTTATATTATGGTTGTGCCGATTCGAGAGTGGGCGTGGCTGTGTATGACCCTTCAAATCCAGCACATGCAGATCCTGTTATTTTAAATGCTAACAGCGAAAAATAACAAAATTGCCCTCGTTGGAAAAACAGAAAAAAATCATGCAAAAGAAGCACAGAAGTTGTAAAAATCTTTTTAATAAAAAAGAAAAAGTATTTTTATCTTTTTTTTAAGCTTTAACGTTGACAATTAATACTAACACTTTTAAAATATTTTAATAGAACCAAAATTTAAAAAGTTATGGAATCTCCGCAAGAATATGCGATTGGAATTGATATTGGTGGCACCACCACAAAGTTTGGTATTGTAAATCATCGTGGCGATATCTCAAATGTAGGCGATCTTGATACCAATAAACATACAGATGTCAATTTATTTGTTGATGAATTGTACCGCGAAATGAAACCGGCTATTAATGCAGTCGGAGGAATTGATTCGATCAAAGGAATAGGCCTCGGAGCCCCGAACGGAAACTATTACAGCGGCACTATTGACTATGCGCCAAACCTGCAATGGAGAGGCGTTATTCCTATAGCCAAACTAATTACTAATAAATTCAACAAACCCTGCACATTAACCAATGATGCAAATGCGGCAGCCATCGGCGAATTAATGTATGGCGCAGCCCGCGGAATGAGGGATTTTATAATGATCACACTCGGCACCGGTGTTGGAAGTGGCATTGTTGCCAACGGGCAATTAATCTATGGACATGATGGTTTTGCCGGTGAACTGGGGCACACGATTATTCGCCCGGGAGGCCGTTTACACTGGGGAACCGGAATGAAAGGTAGTTTGGAAACTTATGCCTCCGCCACCGGAATTTCTATTACCGCCAAAGAAATTTTGGATGAAAGGGTAAATGAAAAAAGTTTATTGAGAGATATCCGGCACGAAAAAATTACTTCAAAAAATGTTTGTGAGGCAGCACTAAAAGGTGATGCTATCGCGAATGAAGTTTTTCAATTTACCGGCCAGATACTTGGTGAAGCCCTTGCCAATTTTGTGATGTTTTCTTCTCCTGAAGCCATCATTTTATTTGGTGGCGTAATAAAAGCCGGTAAACTTTTATTGGATCCCACAAGAGCAAGCATGGAAAAAAACTTGCTTCCTATTTTCCAAAATAAAGTGAAATTATTATTCAGTGAGTTGAAAGAATCAGATGCTGCAATCCTTGGTGCAAGCGCTTTGGTTTGGGAAATAAAGCCGGAAGCATTGAATGCAAAATAAGAGAAGGTAATCAATTCATGCGCAACAATTTTGGTTTTCAAAAAATAAAAATATAAAATGTCAACTCAAAATCTGAAAAACCATACACGCATTAATCCACTTTACCATTTTGGCTTGTATATAACATTATTGATCTGCCTGGCATTTTCAATTTGGGGTTTTGTAAGAGCTTACCATCATCATTCCGGCAGAATAGTTGCAGCTACATTAGTTGCTTTGACTGTGGCAGTAACACTTACTGCTTACTTCACGCGTAGCTTTTCTTTGGTCGTTCAGGATAGGTCAATAAGGGCAGAAGAAAATCTAAGGTATTTTGTGTTAACCGGAAAATTATTAGACAGCCGTTTAACCATCAATCAGATTATCGCGTTGCGCTTTGCAGAAGATGCAGAGTTTATACAACTGGCAGAAAAGGCGGCGAAAGAAAACCTGTCTCCCGCTGCAATTAAAAAAGAAATTGTCAACTGGAAAGCTGACGAATACAGAGTTTGATAAAGAAATCAGGAATTATAAATTGCAGGAAGTTTGAAATGCAGACCAAAAAATTTAACGAGGCTGATAATACAGCAGTATTTACAACAAAGTTTGTAGTCAATGACAAAAAGGAAATCACTTATGTAACACACGAAAAGAAGATGGAGCATGGCAGCTTTTCAGCAACGACAACTTTGACAATTTTGAAGATGTTGCAAAAGTTGTTGGACTTGGAGAAACACTTAAAATGGACGCTACGAACCCAAGATGACCAAAGAACTGAATCCGATGAAATGCATGTCAGTCCTGCTTTTAGCAATACCAGTGTTGAACTAAACCTACGGTAGCCTTCCGCAACTATCCGTAAATTTAGCATTCACTAAAATTTAAATTATGACAACGAAAAAAAATCGCCGGAAGACTTAAGGTATAACAAATACCTCAACCGTGCCTGCCGTGAAGTTAATGGTTTTGCAGATTTACTGCAAAGATTTCAACGCAATATTTCCCTGCTTGGAAGAGCCCCCGAACTTTTGATAATTACAGTCGCCATGATTCCCCTTTCCTGGCGGGTGTCCCCACCCGACATTCGGGAATTATAATTTATCCATATAATGAGTTAGTATCTTAAATTCATCTTCTCCTGTTTCATAAAATCGCGCGGAAGAAAACCGGTACTCAGTTGGATCTTTGACCAATTGCCAATGGGGTTGAAGAGGATTGTAATGTCCGCCCGGCCTACTCATTCGGACGGGCATATAATCTGGTTTTTCTCCGGCCATCTTTCTGCTTGTTATTAATATTGCCAAAGGATCCCTTTGCCAGAAGATAAAATTCCTATCTTTTTGTTCAGTCTTATAATCACTTAATTTGCCGGCTGCCTTTTTCAACTGTTTTAAAAACATATGGCCTGTAAACTTTTCAAAACTTTCTTTAGGCATTTCTTTACCATTCATTTTCAATTGTTCCCATAATACATGGATGTGATTATCCATTATTACGTATCCATAAATATGAACGAGTTCATGCTGTACCAACCACTGAAAGCTTCCCATAATTATCATCTTCATTCATCTCATCTTCTTTCAAAAGATATTTCCAATCTTTAATCACTGACGTCCAGAAATAAACTTCATTGAGTGACTGATGACTTTTTCTTACACCTGAATATTTAAAAACTCCTGACATTTTCCCAAGATAATATTAATTCATGGAACGTCGGGTGAGGACACCCGCCAAGAAGAGGGAACATTAATAACCATTGAAGTATTTGGAAAACGCGGGCCACCTGAAAAATATCTTATAGAAAAACAAATGGTTCCTGTTGGCTAAACTGCGGGTAAGGGAACTTGTATGCCGCCGGGAACAAAAAACGCCAGAAGCACGTTTAAAAAACAGCTTTGAGCAACTCTCTGAAAAAATCAAAACGCTTACTGCTTCAACAACCCTATAACTGTTCTGCGACAAATCCATACTCATTTTTTATGGCCCG
>JAGWRO010000002.1 GCA_028876495.1 Bacteroidota bacterium | reverse complement strand
TCCCACCAGTACTTTTTTTGGATCACATCCTCTTAAAGCGCAGGTGCCACCATAAGGAAGATAATCTATTATAGCGGTTTTTTTACCTGCTTTGGCACAGCGGTGAGCCACTGCACTCCCCGAACCGGTTCCAATTATAATTACGTCAAATTTTTCCATTTTAATTTTTTATTTATAAACTTTTAAAGCCGGATAACAAAGCATTTCATGATAACGTCAACTGGCACAGCAACTCAGTTTCGCCACATCTTTTCCAAAAGTAATAGCCGCTAATTTTATGCCTTCTCCCAAAGTGAGATAAGGATAAAAACTTTCTGACAACTGTTTTACAGTTATGCCATATTTGATGGCCATGCTTAATTGCTCTATTAACTCGCCGCCTTCCGGTGCTACTACTCTTGCTCCAATTAATTTATCTGTTTCACTGTTGCGAATAAGTTTGATAAATCCTCGTGTATCGTTGGCCGCCAGCGATCGGGGAACGTTATCCAATGTAAGTTTGGATACTTCAAAAGGAATATTTTGTGCTGCTGCCCGTGCTTCATCCAAACCCGCGCCTGCGATTTGTGGATCAGTAAATACTACCCATGGCAATGCAGCATAATCGGTTTTGTTTTCACTTCCTGTAAAGGCATTTTCAACTGCAATTTTTCCTTCATAAGCAGCTGTATAAACAAAAGCAGGTGTGTTGGCAACATCACCGATTGCATATATATTTTGCAAGTTGGTTTCCATTAATTCATTCACCTTTACATGCCCGCTTTTAGTACGTTGCAAACCAATTTTATCCAACCCGAGTTTTTTTGTGTTGGGTCTTGTTCCTGCCGCAACAACAACCTTTCCTGGTTCAATTAATTTAGTAAAAGAACCATCCGGGCATTTGCAATGAATAATAGTATCGGTGCCCGACTTTTCAAATTTTACCGCCCGAAAGTTGGGCAATATTTCAATGCCTTCCTTCTTCATATATTTTTCAATTTCTTCGCTGATGTCTGGTGTTTGGGTACGCAATACCCTACCAGTAAATTCTATGATACGCACTTTGGTACCAAGGCGGTTATAAGCCATCGCAATTTCCAAACCAATATATCCTGCACCCATGATAGTAATGCTTTCGGGCTGATCTTCCAGGTCAAATAAAGAAACATTGGTAAGGTATCCAATGTATTTCAGCCCTTCAATATCAGGGACATTAGTAGTAGCTCCCGTAGCGATGATAAATTTTATGGCAGTGTATTTATCTTTACCATTAACCAAAATAGTCCTATCGTCCACAAATTCGGCCCAGCCCTGCAACATCTGCAGATACTTGAAATCGCTTACAACATCCATGTACTTTTTTTGCTGCAGCGTTTTTACCAATTGTTTTTTATCTTTTATCACCTGTGCAAAATCAATATCAACGCCTTTGGGGTGTATGCCTGAAAAATTGGAATGCGAAGCGTGATAAGCTGTTTCAGCTGCACGTATAAGGGTTTTGGAAGGTACGCAGCCTACATTTACGCAAGTACCGCCAAAGGCCAATCCGGCATTTACCATTAGCGTGGTAAGCCCCAGGTTTTCTGCTGTGATGGCTGCAGAAAAAGCAGCCGAACCACCACCAATAATAATCAGGTCAAAATGATGGCTGGCACCATTTCCGTTGACATCCGCATCGTTTTGTTTCGCCTGGTAAGATTTTAAACTGTTGAAGGATTGGATGATTTCATCTTCACTAACAACTGCGGGGTCAAATTCTATTTCGCCTGTCCCGTTTATAAAATTAATATCGGCATTTTTAACACCTTTATTTCCTTTTACCAATTTTCCGATGGTTACTGCGCAATGCTCGCAGGTCATCCCGCTAATGGTTAAACCGATTTTAGTTGAACCTTCCTTTATGTCCGTCATCTTTTTTTAATTTATATTTAAATGAAATTCCTGAATCGATTCTCAGGCTTTTTGAGCATTATTTTCTTTTACTACAGTTGCCTTATATCCTGTGTCTTCAATTACTTTAATAATTTTTTCTACAGTAATTTTTGCAGGATCGTAGGTAATGATGGCAGATCCATTCTCATAGGAAATACCATCTTTAATAATCCCGTTAGTTTGTGATAGCTTCTTGTGGATGGCGTTGGTACACATGGCGCAATCCATACCCGTAATTTTAAGTTGTACCGTTTTTGGATTATCCGTAGCGGCGACCATAAAGGCGTTAGTTGCAGTAATATTATTTTTTACCGTAGCATTAGGTGCAGTGCAAAAACCGCTGCTACAGTTTCCTACTGTGCCTGCGATGGCAACTATTGCCACGAGGCCTAAAAAAATTAAGACTTTGTTCATGATTAAATTTTTTAAAGGGTTTAAATATTAAATGTTTATTGTGAAATGTTTATTGCTTTACGTTGGTGATACCCGCAACAGTATATCCCGTTTCGTTGACTGATTTTACGATAGCCTGTTGGGTGGTTTTTGATTGGTCAAACATTACGGTGCTGCTGGCCTGTTGGTAATCCGTATTATATTTCAAAACGCCGGGCACATTTGAAAGGGCAAGGTTGATGGTTTGTGAACACGCCTGGCAATCCATTCCCGTGATATTGAGTTTTACCTGCTGCAGGTTATTTTTATTCACTACTACCACTTGCGTTGCGGGGGTTTTCGGAAAAAACAGGTTTGAATAAGAAGGAAAGGCCATCAACAAAAATGCCAATATGGTAACAATAGCAAGAAATTTTTTGCTTTTCCAGAAAGATGGTTTGTCTTCTTCGCAGGCACAATCTATTTCCGCCTTCTTGGGTTTTAATTTTTGATACCAGGCAAACGCCAATACCGCAATGGTGATCCCGATTAGGTATGGACGGTAAGGTTCCATCCACGAAAAAGTGGAAGCTATGCCTGTGGCCCCGCTGAACAAAGCCAGTACCGGAGTAATGCAACATAAGGACGCTGCAAAAGCGGTTAATAGCCCCGCTCCTAAAATTCCTTTTGATGTTTTTTCTGCTTTTGCAGAAGGATTTTGATGATTCATACTATTCTTGTTTTGAATAAAGATTATTGAATTTG
>JAGWRO010000001.1 GCA_028876495.1 Bacteroidota bacterium | reverse complement strand
TATGTAGGTTTTTATGACCTTTACCATCGGCAAACTGAAAAGCAGATGAAATTATTTTGACAAACCGCCGTATGCCCGAAGGCACGTACGGTGGTGTGAGAGGACAGACCATCAATTAATGGTGGTCTTCCTACTCGATTTCAAATTTTTAAAAGGATATTTAAAGGAGGTTGATTTCAAAAGATAGATTTTTTTTGACTATTTCAAATAGTCTTCAGAATTATTAAAGTATAACTTGGTTTGGGATAGGTATTGGACTTATATTTATTACCGAAAGAGGTTAGGGAAAAAGAAATTAAATTTTATCTCACGAAACAAAATAAATTTGGTTTACCTCTCGACAGCCGCAAATATTATACAAAGAGTGACTGGATTATGTGGACAGCCACAATGGTTGATAATCACAAGGAATTTGAATCGATTATTGATCCTTTATATAAATATGTAACGGAAACGCCTACACGCGTTCCATTAAGTGACTGGCGCGAAACTACTAATGGGAAAATGGTAGTCTTCCAGGTAAGAAGTGTAGTAGGTGATTGGAAAATGAATAAGTAAAACTCACCCATCTTAGCAGATGGCTATTTAAAATATTTAAATTAATAAATTTTGATGATTAGAGTTGTAGTAATAAAATTTATTTTCATTTCAAGTATCCTTGTTGCAGGTAGCACATCGTTGCAGGCACAATCAAAAGAAATCTATAAAGAAAGGATGAATTCCCTCAATAAAAATATCTATAATCATTTCTATGATTCAGAAAATGGGCTGTATTACGAAACAAATAACTTAAAGCCTGGAGAAAGAAAGCATTCTTACTTATGGCCTTTATGCGCATTAATACAAGCAGCAAATGAAGAAGAAGTTTTATATCCGTCAAAAGAATTTATGCCACCTGTGATGAAGGCTATCCGGCAATATCACAGCAATGTTCCGCCCGTTCCTGCTTACCAGTCTTACGTAACCAAAGAAGAAAAAGAATCGCGCTTTTATGACGACAATCAATGGATTGCGATTGCCTGTTTGGATGCATATAACAGAACAAAAAAGGATTCCTATTTAAATATTGCGAAAGAAATTTATCGTTTTATGATGACGGGTTTTGACACTTTATCAGGAGGAGGTTTGTATTGGAAAGAGGATGAAAAGACATCTAAGAATACGTGCTCTAATGGCCCCGGAATTATTGTTGGGCTTGAGTTGTATAAAATAACTCAAGAGCAAAATTATTTGGACGTCGCTTTGAATTTATACAAATGGGTGAATGAACGTTTGCAATCTCCCGGCGGCCTTTATTACGATAATATCCAAATCCCTTCTTTAAAAATTGATTCCGCTTTTTATACTTACAATGCGGGCACGATGTTGCAATCAAATGTGTTATTATATAACATCACTAAAGAAAAAAAATATCTAACAGAAGCTGAGCGAATAGCATCAGCCGTAAAGCAACATTTTTACAGAAATCATAAATTGCCCGACAATTATTGGTTCAACGCTGTTTTGTTGCGGGGTGAAATTGCATTATATAAGGTTGACAAAGACAGAAACCATATTCAATTTTTTATTTCAGATGCTAACCGGGTTTGGAATGAAGAAAAAAATAATACGGGGTTGGTAGGGAAAAAAGATAAGAGAAAAAGATTAATTGACCAGGCGGCAATGATTGAAATTTATGCAAGATTGGCTGAATTGAAATGAAATGAAAACTTTTTTGTAAGATTGTGATCAAAACCCGCTCTCCAGGGAAAAGGGGTTTGGGGGTGTGTCTGTACGCCGGGAATTTCAAAAGAAGTGGCAGATGAAAAGATCTGGAGGGTACATACAATCACGCCTGGGTTTTGAAAAGCCGCTGCTAAAAAACTAACAGGTTTTCAGTTAAAGGAATTACAAATTACTTTTGAATCCCTCATAGTATGTCTTTATTACCTGATTCCTTTTCCTTTTTCAAGTATTTTTTGAATTTCCTCGTAATCATAAAGATGGATACCTCCAAGGATTGTATAAGGCAATATTCCTGATGTTTTGAGGGTTTGTAAAGTTCCGGGGGAAATTTTTAATAGCCTTCTGACTTCATGAGTTTTAAGCCACTTTTTTGGTACCAGATTAATTTGTTTTTTTAATTCAGCAACAAGTTCTTTTATCAGTTGCTCTTTAAAGATGCGAAGGTCGTCAACAGTTATTAACTGATTGGCGAAAATTTTCCGGGGATAGGTTTCCTCTTGTTTTCTGAATGCATTTTCCATAACTCACAATTTTCATGTTCACAATCTAACATCCAGTGATGTTTATTACGCATTAAATGTACAAAGAGTTTTAATAAAGGCCATCTTAACCCTAATAATTAATAAAATTTTACATTTTTTGCATCTGGTTATATTTTACCGATAATTTCTCTTTTAATTTATGCATATCCTCACTTAGTTTTCTTTCAATCACTTTTGCATAAATCTGGGTAGTACTTATTTTGCTATGCCCCAGCATTTTGCTAACTGACTCTATAGGAACTCCGTTACTTAATGTGATTGTAGTCGCAAAAGTATGGCGGGCTAAATGGAAGGTGAGATTCTTTTTAATATTGCAGAGATCTGCAATTTCCTTTAAATAACTATTTAGTTTTTGATTGGATATCCGGGGTAAAAGGCTTTCGTCTGATTGACACCGTGGGTCATTACTATACTTATCAATAATCTCTGATGCTTTCGGCAAAACCGGAACTTTTACTGAAATATTTGTTTTTCTTCTTTGCGTATTGATCCATCTTTCTCCATCAATACCTGTTACAATATTGGAGGGGGTTAAATGAATTGCATCTATATAGGAAAGCCCCGTATAACAACTAAAAATAAATAGGTCCATTACATTTTGCAACCTCTCAATTGTAAAATTCTTTTCTTCAAGGTTCTTCAATTCGCTTTCTGTTAAATATCCCCGTTCAAACTTAATAAATTTCAACTTATATGCCTTGAAAGGATTCTTTTCCATCCACTCATTTTTCAATGCCATATTGATCATTTTTTTGAACCGTTCCATGTGCTTCATAATCCCATTATTTCCGATACGTTTTTGGTGATCTGTGGGGATATATGTTTTCAAATAATACTCAAAATCAACTATAAATTTGTAGTTAATTTTATCAAGAGGAATATCTTCTCTTTTCATTTTTTCTCTTAAAAATTTCTCAAGGTATTTTTGGGTTGTATGATAATTTTTCATTGTTCCCCAACTGATCAATTCTTTCATATCGATGTTGTGATAATTGATAAGTTTTAAAAGCGTATATTCATCACAGTTATATCCAAAATATTCCTTCTTAAAATTTTCTGTTGTAATTTCAAGTTTCTGCAAACACATTTCCCGGTAACACTCAAAGTATGAACTTCTGGTTTGTTCAAGGAAATTGTTTAATTTCTTATAGCTATCATTCAATGGTTTTGCAGCCCCTCGTTTTTTATCCCAATGAAAAGGCTCAATCAAATTCCTGGCTGATAATTCAATTCTCTTTCCATTAACGGTAATACGTGCATAGATTGGCATCTTACCGTCTTTTTCACTTGCTATCTTCAAATGAAAGTATACGGCAAAAGTTGTTGTCAATGTCTTTTTCATTTTTGTAAATTTTTATGTTTTGAATTGATTTAAAATGTAGTAACCGAATTGGTATCGCTCCATTTACTAAAAATGATCCTAAAACGTATAAAAACACCCCAAAATCAATTTTTGTATCTAAATGATTGTTAACGAGTTACAAAGGATTCGGTTACCCAAAATAAGGCATTGATCCGGGTAACCGATTTAGTAACCTACGGAATGGTATTTTTTGATATAATTTGATATGCCAAAAAATAAAAAAGCCCGTAAACACTGCGTTTTACGAGCTTTTAAATTTGTTTGAAACCGATTTTGTCGGGTAGACAAGATTCGAACTTGCGACCCCACGCCCCCCAGACGTGTGCGCTACCGGGCTGCGCCACTACCCGTATGATGGGTGCAAATTTAATATAAATGAAGTTTCTTTCAAGATTATAAGAGAAGAATTGTAGCTCATATCAAAATAAAAATCTCTGGAATTTATTGGTTTACTGTTTGTCCATTAAACAGGGATCGTTATTAATAATTCACATCCATTACCAGGAGAAGAATTAATGTGCATTTTACCTGAAAAAAGTTCTGCGCGTCTTTTCATATTTGCAAGCCCGATTCCGACTTTAACCTGGCCAGGTTCAAAACCTTTTCCATTGTCAGCAATCCTCATAGTAAGTTTATTATTTTGTACAAATACGCCAATTTTTATGGAGGTGCAATCTGCATACTTTATAATATTTCTTAACTGCTCCTGTAATATCCTGTAGAGGTTCAGTCGAACTTCCTGGCTTACTGGATATTTTTTTGCACAGTTATCAAAATACATCATAGTGCTGCAGGTATCCTTCATGTTGAAACTCTTTAGAAGCCCTTCAAACATTTCCTCCAGCGTGGTATTTTCAAAAAATGCAGGTGCAAGCCGATGTGATAGGTTACGGATTTCTTCTGTGGCCATTCTTATGCCAGATGACGATTGGCAATATAAATCCATTACAGAAGAGTTTAATGCAGGTTTTAACCTGCTTAGGTTCATATTTACTGCAGCCAGGATCTGGCATACATTATCGTGTAACTCGGCTCCTATTTCATACCGTTCATCTTCCTGTGTTTTTATAATGGCTTTGGTAATCTTATTTTCGTAGTGGTTTCTCTCTGTAACATCAAGCGCAATAGTTAATATACAATTCTTATCGTCTATTTTGATGGGTGAAGTATAAATTTCTACTTCAATCTTTTCTCCTGACTTTTTGAAATGATTGACGTTATACTTGTAAGTTTTATTTTGAAAAGGATTATCAATATCTTCCTTCAATTTCAGAACAGCATTACGCAGAAGGTCCTTATCGTCTTCCCTCCTTATATCAGCAACCGTTTTGTTCAAAAACTCCTCTTCAGTGAATCCGTAATGACTAACAGCGGCTTTGTTTACAAGAACAAACTTATATGTTTCAGGGTCAAAAGCCCACATGGGTATTGGTGCTACATTAAAAAATGTGCGAAATTTTAATTCGGAAGCAATCAACGAATCCTCGAGCTGTTTTTTTTCTGTTACATCTTTAAAAAAACCCATTGTTCCTACAAATGCTCCGTTCTTATATTCGGCAAAAATATCTCCCTCCAGGTAAATTTTCTTACCGCTTTTGCTTTTAAATATTCTTTCAACATGGGTGATTACTTCTTCTCCTTTTTTCGGAAAGTGCGGAAGCTCCTTGTTTTCGTCATCTAATAAATCTGAACAATAAAGCCCCGAAAGTTCTTCGTCTGTGTATTCAAGCCTTTTCTTGAATGAATCATTCGCAAATACAAATTTTCCTTTTGTATCACACTTCTTGATAATTTCGTTGGTTTGTTCAGTCAATGTTCGGTATTTTCTCTCACTTTCCTTTAACTCCTGGTTGGTTTTTTTGGTTAGTTTTCCAATTTTTATGAGATTAACTCCAAGGGAAATCACTACAATGATTAAGATACCACTTATCCAAAAATTCGACCTGCTGAGACTGGTGATTTCCCCTTCATTATCTCTAATTTGTTGAATGTCTTTGCCGTCGGATTTTAAAAGTTCTGCATTTATGAGTTGAAATTGCCGATATAATGGAGATAGGTTCTTTTCATAATTTTTAATAGCTTGTTCATATTTATCCTGAGCAATTAAATTAAAAATAGAAGTAAGATTATCTTTTTTGAGTACTGATAAAGACAGTAATTTTTTAGCAGCCACTTGCTCCTTTGTGCCTTGAACGAGGGACACGTTTAAAGCAAGTGTGCTATCATTCTTTTTTATCTTTGAAATTAATTCTTCTACCTGTGGGTTCTTTTCTGATGGCTGAGAATATAATAATTTTAATAAAGAATTTTGCTCGTTGATATTGTTACTATAAGTGGAGGTAAATACTGTCTGGCGTGAAAGTGATTTTGAAACAGTTTCTACAAGTACTGAACTTTTCTTTCGCATATTCCAAAACTGTACATTTTTTAAAACTACCAACAAAAGAAATAAGACAGCATAAGAAAGAAAAAGCACCCACAAAGAAGTTGGACTTTGTAACTCTTTTTTCATTTTCATAGGATGTTTGGGGGTTGCCAAGGTATCTTTATCAAATGTATGTTAAGTTTTAAAATATGTTCTCATTTATAAATACTTAGCTTTAAGAACGTTAAATAAAACTAGATAGTATAAAGAGCAAATAATTTTATTTCTAAAATTCAGGATAATTCTTCTTTTCCTGGTGCTTTTTCATCCAAACCTGAAATAGAAAGTAGTACCAAAAAGAGAGCGAAAATCAATTTATTGCCAACTTTTTGAACTAAAAAATTTACGGAGCAAGAGCTTATTTATAAATAAATTTCCAAATCAGTAATTGATTTCGATTGCTAATTACAGCTATAATATAAAATTAAAAATCTCTTTTATTTGTTGTTTTACTATAAATAAAAACCACCCGATAGGAGTAAAGGATGGTACAGCATAAGTATACTGTTTTGCTTGTGAAAAATCGTCGTTATTATTTAGAATCGAAATGATACGATGAATTGCTCTCTGTTTTTTACTAAATTATTTGAGGTGTAAAGTGAACAAACGAATGTTACCACATGATTACCCCTTTATTATCTAATCGTTAATAATTTTGAGAAGCTGTAATTGATAAAATAAAAAATCCCGGAATTTATTGCTTTACTTTAGCCTCAGGTTGAGCAAGTAAAAATTAACTTTAGCACTATCGTGTTGAAAGATTTAAAAAGGATAATCAATCCCGATGGTGGCATTGAAATTTTCATAACGCCATACACGATCATTAAGTGAAGTGCCAAAGAGATGTTTAAAATTAACGGCAGGAAGTTGCCATCCGTCATTTTCCAACACATCAGGGCGTTTAAATCTGAAAGCCACATCAAACCTGATGAGAAAATAAGTGAAATCGAACCTGAAACCTACACCCGATGACACCCCCAGTTGTTTGTACAAATTCTGGAATTTGAATTGCGTGGTATCAGGGCTGCCATCGGGCTTGGTATCTTTAAAGTTCCAGATGTTACCTACGTCTGTAAACAATGCCATCTTAAACAGTACCGCATTTGAAAAGAGCGGTGCTACATCAAAGCGATATTCCGCATTTCCTTCCAACTGAATATCTCCGGTGCGGTCATTGAACCTGATCTGATTCGATTTATAAGGGGCCAGTGGCTGGCCACCTACACCTATGCCCCGAACCGGCCAGCCGCGCATGCTGTTGGGGCCGCCCCCAAAGTATTGTTTGAAAAAGGGAAGGGTAGTGTCACTTTTTGATAAGGGAATTCCCACACCCGCAAAAGCCCTGAAGGCAATAGCCGATTTAGGATGGTTGATCGTATAAGTGTAATCAATGTCTGCTTTTATAAATTCTTTTAAATACTTATTAAAAAAGTTGCCGGTCTGGGGTGTTTTGTTTTTTTCTTTCAGCAGATCCCATATCAGGCCCGATTCTTCAAGGTTGGCCTTTATATTGGTAACCAGTTTTGGATTTTTAGGGTTAGCTTTTACCAAATTATAACTTAATCCCCCGCCCATAACCAGCGCTGTATTGAAGGAATAACGTAAAAAAGGATTTTCATTTAATGTGCTGTCAAAACTACTAGAGCGATTGTAGAGGCGCCGGTAATCGAAATTAAAAAGTTTAAGGCTCCACAAGTGTTTTTGGTTGTTGGTCCAGTTAAAACCGTAGCTCGTATTAAAAACCTGCTGATCAAAAAAGTCGATCCTGTTGATGAGAGAAACATTGGTATTAATAAAAGACTGAGTCGTAATTACTTTCTTATTATTGTAATTCCCGAGCGGGAAAATAAATTTTGGAAACAATAAAGTATTCGAGTAACTCAACTCGTTTGAATTGATGAAATTACCATAACTGTTTCTGTGAGACGTATTAAATTCCACACCGGCTTTAATCCCATTTGTCATCCGGATAGCTGACTTGGCAAGGTTTCTATCGGTTACGGATAAATTGACTGACAAACCTAAAAGATTACCTGTGGCAGAAGTAGAGATACCGCTGGTAGCATTGTTGGCCGAATAACTCATTTCAATATTTCCTTCAAAAGCATATCTCTTTAATGGAACAAGTTTTACTACCAGGTTGAGAAGATTGGTGTCTTTTTGTTCAATAATATCAATATTAGGAGTTTCCCAAACACCCAGTTTGTATAGATCATTAATAGTTTTAAAATAATCATCCTGCCTGAAAACGCTTCCTTTTTTTATTGAAAGATTTCTATCCAGTAATGAGAATTTAAAAAGGTTGCGATGATATTCTGCAATATAATTTTTAAACGTTCTGATTTGAAAAGTAGAATCGGTATACCTGTCTCCCGAAAGGAAATCGGGCAACACATAAATTTGATTGATGTAATATTTCTGCAGATTAGTGCTATCAGGTAAATTGTTTAATTGAAAACCCAGGCGGATGGTTGGTTTATTTCTTTTTTCCTGCGCCTCTGCCAGTAAACGCAATTGTTCGAATGGGTCTTCTGAAACACTTGTCAATGCTGCAATACTTGTATCACCTGTGGCTCTTATTTCGTCAGTTGTAAATTTATAATAGCCGTTATTTTTAAAAAGATTTACCAGGCGGTTGGTTTCCTGTTGAA
This sequence comes from Bacteroidota bacterium, assembly GCA_028876495.1. Classification (GTDB taxonomy): domain Bacteria; phylum Bacteroidota; class Bacteroidia; order Chitinophagales; family Chitinophagaceae; genus Ginsengibacter. The sequence continues at coordinate 79,999 of JAGWRO010000001.1, read as the reverse complement.
TACCAGCTTTTGAAACAGGGGTGTTGGGCTTTAGCTGCGATTCTTCTTTGCTGGATACCGCTAGTTCTTGTAGTTGAGGTTTGGTAAAGAGATAAGCTACCGTATCTATTAATGTTCGTTTTCCCGTGTTTACATCATATGTGATCGTGACTCTTTTCTGATGCTTCTTTTTTGTGACGGTATCATAACTGAAATTTATTTCAGGATTATAAAAACCTGAATTCATAAGCAGCGCACGCATATTAGAAGCAGAGGTGCCAACTGCATTTGTATCAAAAACCGGCGGTTTGACATAATAATGAAAGATGAAAAATTTGTCTTTCACATTTACCTTCACGCTGTCTGTAAGTTGAGTATTTAACCTGGACTTGAGAACTGCTTTTTCATCTTTGCTTACATTGGCTGCGTTAAGGTTGATTTTATTTTTAAAAACGAAAGGAACATTTTTTTGATATTTTTGGACAATGATGCAGCCAGGTAAAACTGCAAGAAAAAACAATATACCTGAAAAAAACAGTACGGATAATGTAGCGGAGTTAATCCCTTTCATAATTTACAACCATGTTGAGCAAAAAGATTGTCAAATATATTCAAAGTTTAAGCCATAAAAAATTTAGGGATGAAGATGGGGCTTTTATTGCAGAAGGGCCGAAGGTAGTTGGCGAATTGCTGGATCAAAAAAAGATGGAATGCACCATCATCTGTGCAGAAAAAAACTGGCTTTTACAAAATGAATCGTTGCTGAAAGGTGTGCTTCCTGCAAATATTTTTGAAACTGATGATCACTGGCTCAAAAGTATTTCTCAGCTAAAAACGCCCAACAAAGTGGTGGCTGTATTTAAAAAAAATAACTCAACAGAAATTGGAAATCTCTCTGGTAAAATTTCCATTATGCTGGATGACTTGCAGGATCCCGGAAATTTGGGAACCATTATCCGAATTGCAGATTGGTTTGCCATTCAAAATATAATCTGCAGCGAAAATTCTGTGGAATGTTACAATCCGAAAGTGGTACAATCTACTATGGGCAGCCTTTCGAGGGTAAATATATTATATACTGACCTTCAAACTTTCATTGAACAAAATAAAAATATCCCTGTTTACGCAACTACTTTATCCGGCACTTCTATTTTTAAATTGCCGAATATAAATGAAGGGATTATTTTGATCGGAAACGAAGCGAAAGGTATTCATGAAGATCTTTTAAAACTTTGTTCAAAGCAAATTACCATTCCGAGGCTGGGCCACGCAGAATCTTTAAACGCTGCGGTAGCCAGTGGAATTATTTTATCCCAAATAGTTGCCAATATTTAAAATAAGAAATTGATTTAAAGTTGGTATTACTGTGCTGCCTTATAACAGCAATTGCAAAAACCTGGCATCTGCAGCAACAAAAAGAAAAGTGTTTTGCAGCAATACCTTATTCCACCGGTTTTAAAATAAAAATTGGAGGAATAAACTTGTTTACTGTATTTGCAGCCTACCAGTAATTGCCAACAAAATTCTATTTAACTCTAACGGTAACTGCCTCCTTTTTAAGTACGTTCCATATCGCCGAATCTTCTGAACCCAATACCCACACTGATATACCGCGTAAATGATTGGTTTCTGCCAGTTTGAATTTGGGCAAAAAAGACTTTGCATCTTCCATAAACAGCCAGTTAAATATGCCACCGGTTTCCCAGTGGGTATAATATACCTGCTGATCTTCCATCCATTCAGGAACAGCCTGATACCTGTCGAGCAAGTCTTTTGCGGCAGCATAGCTGATTTCATCGCGGGTAGAGCCTGGGCCGCTGTTGGTAACGGAGGGATACCAGTAATCTGAATAGTTAGGAATACCCAAAGATATTTTATCAGCAGGTATACCTGAATTAAGTAAATAGGTCACGATTCTTTTCATCCATGGTATGCCTGCCACCGGGCCGGGTGGCGTGTATGCCGTATGCTGGTCATAGGTCATGATGGAAATAAAATCGCTGGCAGCGGCAATCGCGGGTATATCAAATGCTCCGCGCCAGTTTTCATATAAAAAGCGATGATAGGCGGGGTTCGCACTTTCAGGCGCCGGCTGGTCTGATTTTACAACAGCGCTGGAAATAGCAAAGCCGTATTTGTGCAGGCTATCAGCGGTCTGTTTAAAAAAGGAAGTGTATGCGTCCTTATCAGTAAAGTAGATATTTTCAATATCAAACTGCCAGCCATAAAAATGAAACTCTTGGGCATAAAACAACATCAGCCTTATGGCTTCCTTTCTTGCTGCTTCATTGGTTAATAATGCGTGGATTCCTCTTTGGTCAAAGGAAGCAAAAAGAGGCATCACTTTTATTCCTTTTTTTTGGGCAAGTTCCAGTATGCGCCTGTCTACTTCTCCGGTTATCACACCCACACTATCTATCTGGTAAACATCCGGGCAAATTATTGAGATCTCATCGGCATGCTGAGCAAAATCCTGGTAACTTCCCATTGAGCCAACCATGTAAAATAAGTTTTCCGACCTGTAAGATTGAGCATAGCTTTTACCTGTATGCGTGGTAAATAAAATCAAAAACAGAAAAACTAATAAGTAATGTTTCGAATTTGTCTTCATTGAAAAAAAATTAAATAATGAAAATTGGAATTGCAAAATACAACTTTAGAGCTGATACATTTAGCTGAGGTTAAATTGTCATGCCACACCTTTGTAAATATTTTTTTCTATAGATTGAAGCATATCGGGCTTGAATCATATTTATAGATTTTATCTATGCAAGTATAAAATTTATAGATAAAGGGTATCGAAAAGATAATTGTAAATTTGATCGTATAAACAACAAAAATTTATAAAAATGGAAGACAAAAAACAATCGGGTACATCATCTTACGATATTAATAGTGAAAGTAAATGCCCGTTTCACGGCGGAGCTGTAAAGCACAGTGCTGGTGGTGGTACAACCAACCGCGACTGGTGGCCAAACCAGTTGAATCTGGATATCCTTCGCCAGCATGCTGACCTGTCAAACCCGATGGACAAGGATTTTAATTACGCTGAGGAATTTAAGAAACTAGATCTAAAAGCGGTTAAGAAAGACATCTTCGATTTGATGACTACGTCGCAGGAGTGGTGGCCGGCCGACTACGGCCATTACGGGCCTTTTTTTATCCGGATGGCATGGCACAGCGCGGGTACTTACCGCATCGCGGATGGCCGCGGAGGTGCTGGTTCCGGGTCCCAGCGTTTTGCTCCGCTCAATAGCTGGCCCGACAATGCTAATCTCGATAAAGCACGCCTTCTTCTCTGGCCTATTAAAAAGAAATACGGCAAAAAAATTTCGTGGGCAGATTTAATGGTGCTCGCGGGTAACTGCGCGCTGGAGTCGATGGGCTTCAAGACCTTTGGTTTTGGTGGGGGACGTGAGGATGTTTGGGAGTCAGAAAAAGATATCTATTGGGGTTCGGAAGGCAAGTGGCTGGGAGATAATCGTTATACCGGCAACCGCGACCTGGAGAATCCGCTTGCTGCTATGCAAATGGGGCTTATCTACGTGAATCCTGAAGGACCTAACGGGAACCCTGATCCTGCAGCAGCAGCTATAGACATTCGTGAGACCTTTGGCCGCATGGCAATGAATGATTATGAAACGGTAGCCCTTATTGCAGGTGGCCATACATTTGGGAAAACCCATGGCGCAGCCGATCCCGGTAAATATGTGGGGGCTGAACCCGCAGGTGCAAGTATTGAGGAGCAGGGCCTCGGATGGAAAAATACATTTGGCAGCGGCAATGGAGACGACACCATTACCAGCGGCCTTGAGGGAGCCTGGACCCAAACTCCCACGAAGTGGAGCAACCATTTCTTCGAAAATCTATTTGGATATGAATGGGAACTGACAAAGAGCCCGGCCGGTGCTCATCAATGGAAACCGAAGGATGGTGCCGGCGCCGGTACAGTACCGGATGCACAAGATCCCTCAAAGCGTCATGCGCCCTTTATGCTTACTACAGATCTGGCCTTGAGGGAAGACCAGATTTACGAACCTATATCAAGGCACTTCTACGAAAATCCGGATGAATTTGCAGACGCATTTGCGCGCGCATGGTACAAACTTACCCACCGCGACATGGGGCCTATTGCACGCTATCTGGGGCCGGAGGTTCCCGGGGAAGAACTGATCTGGCAAGATCCTATTCCGGCGGTTACGCATGAATTGGTTAACGATAATGATATAGCCTTGCTAAAGGATAAAATACTGGCTTCAGGATTGTCTGTTTCTCAATTGGTATCTACCGCATGGGCATCGGCATCTACTTTCCGTGGGTCTGATAAACGGGGTGGTGCTAACGGCGCACGCATTCGACTTGCCCCTCAAAAAGATTGGGAAGTCAATAATCCCGCTCAACTCTCAAAAGTGCTGACCACGCTTGAGGGCATCCTAAAGGAGTTCAACAGCACTCAGCTTGGCGGTAAGATGATTTCACTTGCAGACTTGATCGTGCTTGGTGGATGCGCTGGTATAGAAAAAGCAGCAAAAAATGCCGGTTATGAAGTGAAAATGCCTTTTATACCCGGCCGCGCTGATGCATCACAAGAGCAAACTGATATTGAATCTTTCGCCGTTCTTGAGCCTGCTGCAGACGGGTTCCGCAATTACTATAAACCTAAACACACTGCATCAGCAGAAGAAATGCTGGTTGACCGGTCTCAATTGTTGACATTAACTGTCCCTGAGATGATTGTTCTCCTTGGAGGTATGCGTGTACTCAATACCAACTTCGATGGATCTCAACATGGCTTGTTCACTAAACGTCCCGAGGCGCTTACCAATGAGTTCTTCCTTAATCTTCTTGACCTGGGAACCACCTGGAAGGCGACTTCAGATTCACAGGAAGTATTTAAAGGTAGCGACAGGAAGACTGGCGAACACAAGTGGACAGGCACGCGCGCCGATCTTATCTTCGGTTCTAATTCAGAGCTTCGTGCTGTTGCTGAAGTTTATGGAAGTGAGGATTCACAGGAGAAGTTCGTAAAAGATTTTGTGGCAGCGTGGAATAAGGTGATGAACCTCGATCGCTTCGATCTGGCATAATTTAGTGCTGTATAAAAGTTGCAAGTCAGAGAATAATTATTAAGAAAAACGTGGTGGTCTGGCAACGGACCATCTTTTTTTATTCTTAATCCCATTATCTGCCTGCGTATGCTAAAAAAATTTCCTTTCAATTTTTACTACGATGAAAAGTTAGTTTAACCACAATTCCTAAGTTGCTATATTCCACCGAATCATTCTAAATACCATTGCAGCAGAATTAGCCTTGATCTTTGTTTTTATAAAACAGCAAACAAACAATTTCTAAGGATTTTTATTTGATGTTAATTCATTTCTAATTCAAAATTTGATCAGGAATTAATAACTGATTTCGCGGTATATTTTACTTTTCTATTACAATTAAAAAAAGTTTTGAAACTTCTTGTATTTTTTTAAAAAGATTTTATACTTTTATTATTAAATTGTTAATTTTGCTCTCCAAAAATAGAAGTTAGTATGAATGAGAAGAGAATTTTAATAAGAAATAAAATTCTTAAAGAGTTATATTTTAATAATAATCTTTCTTGTGCTGACCTTACTAACAGAATACAAAAGAGTTTCCCTGTCACTTCAAATCTTATTGAAGAACTTCTTGCGCAAAAACTGGTTTCAGAAAAAGGATACGCGCCTTCTACCGGGGGCAGAAAGCCTTTGACCTACTCAATTCATAAAGATGTAATGTATTTGGTATCTGTGGCAATGGATCAATATGTTACAAAAATTGCCATTATGGATATGCAAAACGATTTTGTATCTCCGATTGAAAAGATATTCTTGCCATTGGCCGATAATCCGAAAGCTCTTGAAACTTTACAACAAAAAATTATCCAATTAATCGATTTTTCCGGGATACCCAAAGAAAAATTTGTGGCCGTAGGAATAGGCATGCCGGGGTTTGTAAATGTAGAAAAAGGTATTAATTATTCTTTTCTGCAACTTGCTGGTAATGAAAGTATTACCTCTCATCTTTCAAAAACCATTGGTTTGCCCGTTTATATCGACAATGACTCAAGCCTTATTGCCTTGGCCGAGTTTTATTTTGGTGGTGCAAAAAATGAGAAGAATGCAATGGTCATTAACATTGGATGGGGAATTGGCCTTGGAATGATCCTTAATGGGGAATTGTTCAGAGGACATGATGGCTTTGCAGGTGAGTTTAGCCATATACCGCTTTTTTTAAACGGTAAGCTTTGTTGGTGCGGAAAAGTAGGGTGTCTTGAAACAGAGACTTCTTTATTGTTGATGATAAAAAGCGCAAAGGAGGGAATTGATTCCGGGCGGCTTTCTAAACTAAAGTCATTGCCTTTTGATGATCTGGAACTTGCTTATGAAGGCATTGCCAAAGCAGTGCTGGAAGGGGATCAATTTGCAGCAGAATTGTTTTCAAAAGCCGGTTATAACATTGGAAAAGGATTGGCTATACTGATTCATCTTTTAAATCCGCGAAAGATAATTCTAAGTGGAAGGGGAGCATTAGCAGGGCAAATTTGGCTGGCTCCTATACAACAGGCATTAAATGAAAATTGTATTCCCAGGCTTTACCAGGGAACTAGTATTGAAATATCTACATTAGGCGTGCATGCTGAATTGATTGGTGCGGCTGCCCTGGTGATGGAACATTATGAAGAAATTTCTACTATAAATAAAAAACTAAAAGAACCCGAAAATCCATAAATCAAAACTTAGTAAATCCTCTAAATTTTTTAAACAGAATTTTAATTTTTAAACAACTATTATGAAAAAAAAATCAATCCGACTGCTCCTTCTATTATTTATGGGCATGTGGAGTACACTTGCTTTTTCGCAGGTAAAGAAAACTATCACCGGCGTGGTTAAAGATGATACGGGCGTTCCTGTTGCCGGCGCTACCATAAAAGTAGCCGGTTCTGCTACAGCGGTTGCTTCAGATGGCGAAGGTAATTTTAAGATTGAAGCAAGCCCTTCCGACAAACTGGTTATTACTTCAGTAGGCTTCGGACAAAAAGAAATTGCAGTAAATAATCAATCCTCCATCAATGTTATTTTAAATAAGACAAGTTCCTCTCTCCAGGAAGTAGTGGTAACCGCTTTAGGAATTCAAAAACAAAAAAAATCATTAGGTTATTCAATACAAGAAGTAAAAGGGAAAACCCTTGTAGACTCAAGAGAGGTTAATCTTGTGAATGACCTTTCCGGAAAAGTTTCTGGACTACAGGTAGTTCGTTCAGGTAACGGGCCGGCAGGCTCTTCTCAAATTATATTGCGCGGAAACAATTCGCTAACAGGACTTTCACAACCTCTTATTGTAGTAGATGGTATACCAATGGATAATTCTACCGGGCGTGTAGGTATTGGTGCTTCCAATGGTTTTTATAATACAACACTGGATATGGGAAATGGATTAAGCGATATTAACCCGGAAGATATTGCGTCAATCAGTGTATTGAAAGGGCCTGCTGCAGCCGCACTGTACGGCTCGCTCGGTGGTAACGGTGTTATTTTGATTACTACCAAAACCGGCCATAAGGAACCGGGACTTGGACTTTCTGTTTCTTCATCAGTTGGTTTTGAAAGTATTTTTACCAACCCTGATATGCAGAATCAATATGCCCAGGGAAGTAACGGCGTGTATGATTCTTCGTCTACTTTTAGTTGGGGGCCAAAAATAAATGGCCAGGTAGTAACAGACTGGTCAGGTAAACAGGTAAAGTTGCAGCCTTATGATAATGTGAGTAATTTTTTCCAGAACGGAGTTGTTTCAAATCAAAGTATCTCATTTCAACAACAAATAAATTCAACTTCTATTTATGCTTCTTATAATCGTTTTGATGATAAAAGCATGATACCGGGTCAAAAGCTTACCCGCAATAATATTACCGCAAGGGCTTTAACTAAATTCGGAAATAACGGAAACTGGACATTGGATACTAAATTCCAATTTATAAATGCTACTGCCAATAACAGGTCCATTGAAGGGCAAGACTACAGCATTTTTGGCACTATCGATAATTTACCACGTACGCTGGATATTCGCAATTTTAAAAATCCGTTAGACTCCAGTGGAAATATGTTTTGGTGGGGAAGGCCTGGCGGAGGTAATATCAATCCTTACTGGACAGCAAAGTACAATCTTAATTCAGACACCCGCAACCGATATATTATGTATGCTTCTGCCAAGCATAATTTTACCAGTTGGCTTATGGGAGAAATGACTGCCGGGGCAGATATGTACAGCACAAATTCAGAATCAAAATTATATGCAGGAAGTCCAAGCAACACAACGGGTAATTATAGCTTGGGAAGAGTGACTTACCAACAAACCAATTATAGTGGACTGCTTACTGCAAAAAAAGATAACCTGTTTGGAAAATTTGGCGGTTCAGTTATGGTGGGTGGAAATTTTATGAAATGGGAGCGTTCTGAACTTGATGGTAGCGCAGGTACTTTAAAGGTTCCAAACTTATTCTCTGTGAATAATTCAGCTGGCAATCCAACTGTTCAACAGGATTTCAAGCAAAAGCAAATTAATTCGCTTTACGGATCAGCGGAATTAAATTACGATGGTTATTTGTTCCTGAGCAGCACTTTCCGTAATGACTGGTCATCTTCATTAAGCCCGCGCAACAATTCTTATTTTTATCCCTCAGTAAGCCTTTCTTACGTGTTTACAGATATGATAAATAAAATGGGAGGAAACCTTCCTTCATGGCTTAGTTTTGGAAAACTAAGAGCATCTTATGCGGCTGCCGGCAGTGACCTTGATCCTTATGAATTGTATAATACCTATTACATCGGTACTGATCCCAACGGAAACACTACCGCAGGAAGAAATGCTACCTTATACAATGACAGTGTAAGAAGCCAGTTAATTAAATCTTATGAAGCAGGTACTGAATTGCGTTTCTTTCAAAACAGGGTTGGTGTAGATGTTTCTATCTATAAATCCGATGCCACCAATCAATTAATTACACTCCCAATGGATCCTTTAAGTGGATATAGTGGCAGAATCATAAATGCGGCTGATGTTCGAAATAAAGGGATAGAAGTAACAGCAGACGCTCGCATTTTGGATAATCCCAAATCCTTGAGGTGGACACTTGGCGTAAACTTCTCTCACAATAAAACTACGGTTCCATTCATTTATCCGGATGTAAATAAATATCAGTTGCCTGGCGGCGGTTTTGATAATATTCAAATTTTAGCTGTTGCAGGGCAGCCCTACGGTGAAATTTACGGAACAAAACTTTTGAGAATTACAGATGCTAAAGATCCTAACTATGGACAATTAATTCTCACCAATAATGGGCTTCCTCAGGCAACTACCGATATATCAAGATTAGGAAACCAGCAAGCAAATGCATTATTAGGCATTTCCAATTCATTCTCTTATAAAGGCTTCGGGCTTTTAGTACAACTTGATGCAAGATTCGGTGGTAAGATATTCTCCCAGACCTTAGACAATATGGAACGTAATGGCACAGCAGCTATAACAGTAAACAATGGTTCCAGGGATTCTATGGTGGTTGCCGGCGTGGTTCAGGATCCTAATACGAATCAATATGTGGCAAACACACAAAAGATTTCAACTCAGCAGTATTGGGGTGCAGTGGCTGGAGTAGGAAACACCGGCATTACAGAAGCTAATTTGTATGATGCGACTAACATAAGAATAAGAAATATTCAGTTAAGTTATAACTTTTCTCAAAAAATGTTGAAAGGAAGTTTTATTCAAAGGGCAGTTGTATCAGTATCATGTAACAATGTATGGCTTATCAGTAGCCACATGCACGGGCTGGATCCAGAATCAGTTTTTGCTGCAGGCACTCCATCTGTCGGTTTTGAAAACGCAAGTCCTCCTACATCTCGTATATTTTATGTCAATCTCTCATTAGGCTTCTAATATTTAAACATTTTAATTTCAAAGTAATGAAACATATAATTAAAAAATCAATCTTATACGCAACGCCACTTCTGCTTTTCTCTGCCTGTAAAAAAATTACAGATATTAACACGAATCCAACGGCAGCAAGTGCAAACCAGGTGCAGGTGGAGTATTTTATTGATAATTCCATCGTACATGCTCAAATGAATCCGGGTGTTTCTGAACGGGCTTTTATTCTTTATTGGGCGGCAGCAGGCCACCAGGTGAGCGATGCAGATGGGGCCACTTTTTCATGGGGAAGCTATAGTGATGAATGGATCGGCGAATACTACGATAACCAGTCAGGCGCGCTAAATACGATCAACAGTGCAATTGACGTAGGCAACCAGCAAATAACCGCGGGAACCCAAAAGGAATATACTAACAACCTGGTTCAGGTGGCCAGGATTTGGAGAGCTTATTTGTTAAGCGAGATGAGCGATAATTTCGGTCCTATGCCTACCGAGGCATTCCAGGGGAAAAACCCTGATTTCCGGGATGTAAAAAGCGTTTATTATTATATCCTTGCCGAACTCAAAGATGCTACATCCAAACTTGATGTTTCAGTTTCAGTTCCATCTGACGTAGCTTCAGAAGATCCTGCCTATGGATTTAATTTTGCCAATTGGCAGGCTTATGGTAATTCTTTGCGACTCAGGTTGGCAATGCGACTCTCAGAAGTTGATCCTTCCAAAGCGCAGGCAGAATTTGAAGATGCAGCCAAAGGTGCTTTGATTACGGATAAATCACAGATGTTCCAGATACAGGAAAAACCAGGATGGGATGATCTTTCTGGCATGTATACACGCTGCTGGTACCAGTTGCCCGAGGCAGTTACCTTTAATAACCTTGTTGTAAATCTCGGAAACATTACATCCCAGGAACAAATCCCTAACGTAATTAGCGATCCTACGGGCGAGGCAGAAGCTATTGCCAATATTAAACCGGCAGACTATGCGGGACAATATTATCCGGCGCAATTAACAACAAAAACCAACAATCCTTTTTCTGCTTATTGGCTGGATGGACTGCCATTTACCATAGACCCAAGAGCGTACCAGATTTTTTATATGCCGGGCAACAGCAGTGACCCTTCATTTCCAAGTGGAACATGCGGCGCAGTTACTTCAAATACAATAGGCAATGTAAAGGATGCCAATAACAATGTGCTGAAGACAATTGATGGAAAATATACCTGGAATCCTACACCAGATGGTAACTGGGGCACAAAAGGCGATTGGCACAATACGCTTTTTCAAGGCGAAGATATTGGCAGTTCTACCGGTATGTCTCCAACCCTGAAAAATCAATTCAGAACCCAAAATGCTAAAAGAGTATTTTTTGCTCCATGGGAAACCTATTTCCTTTTGGCAGAAGGTGCTGTAAGAGGATGGGCTTCTCCTGTAGATGCACAAACAGCTTACGAGACCGGAATTGCAAAAAGCTTTGAATACTGGGGGATTTCTCAATACCTTGGTGCTTATCTGGCTTCAACCGACTATAACAGGGACGGTACTTCAGTGAACTGGAATCATACCACTGAACCAGGTGATACGCACACCATGAATTTTGTAGACGGTATAACCGGAACACCGGGAACAGTTTCAATAAAATATCCCGTAAATAATTTATATAAAAACGGTACGGTAAGAAATGATCATCTTACAAAAATCATAACTCAAAAATTCATAGCACAGACTCCGTGGTTGCCATTGGAAACCTGGAGTGACCATAGGAGATTAGGGTTACCATTTTTCGAAAATGTGGTACTTGAAGGTCCCATACAAACCCTGCCTGATTTAACATCTTCCAGTTATACAACTAGCAATGTCAATTTCTTCCCTCAGCGTTTGAAATATCCTTCAAGTTTACAAAATAGTAATGCCGCTGGTTATAAGCAGGCTGTAAGTGCACTTGGTGGTGGCGATGCAGTGTTAACACCATTATGGTGGGCACAACAATAAAAAATATTGAAGCAGTTAAGGTTTAATTCCCATTATCCAAACACAAACGAGGCTGGCCATTTGGCCAGCCTTTGTATTTTAGTAAAAAGCGTTATGATATTGACACGTCTTTATTTCAATTTACTCACCTGGTCTTTATAATATTTTTCTTCCTGCATAACAGAGGCTAAATTACCATGTGGCTCTATTGAATCGCGTTCTATATAGATATACCCATTGAAATTTTGTTTCTTCAATTCTGCAAATATTTCAGGGAACTTAACCACACCTGTGCCCACTACCACATCTTTTAAAGTCGGATCATTATAAGCAGCAATATCTTTTAAATGCACAGCGAGTATGTGTCCGCTTAATTTTTTTACTGCCTCCAGCGGAATAATACCGCTTTTGGGCCAGTGGCCAAGATCTGCACAAACCCCAAAGTTGGGATGTCCTTTTAATGCCATCAGGGTTGTATCCGGATTCCAGTAATGGCTAAATCCTTTCCAGTGGTCATGTATGGCCACTTTTATTCCGTATGCACCGGCAAGACTATCGATGCTGTCCCACATACTTAAGGGCGGCTCGGTGGTTACAAATTTTACTCCGAATTCTTTTGCTATATCAAATTGCTTTTTCCACGAACCAATCGTTGAGTCGCCTACAATGTATATCGATTCAACTTTTAAGCCTTTCTGATCAATCATTGCTTTTAATTTATCAATGCTGGCCATTGAAAGCTGGCCAATTATGGAGTCTTTAAATTCCGGCCCGGCACTTTGAAACGTGTTGGGTTCTATATAAGTTAAGCCGGCACTGTCAACTTTATCGAGTGCTTGCGGAAAATTAACGTCGTGAAAGGTCCATAAGGCCACCCCAAATTTCCAGTCTTTTGCGGGGTCTACAGAAGAGGTTGTTTTAGAATCTGCTGAATTATTATCAGTAGATTGGCCGCTATTGCACGCGGCAAAAAATAACAGGAAGCCTGCTAATGATACAATCGTTCTTTTCATTGTGTATGTATTTTGGATGATGAAGTTCTGAATTCAAAAGCAATAAAATATTTATTTTTTTTGTAACGGGCACCAGTAAACGAACAAATTATCTCATTTTTTATTTTTGATTGAGGTCTCTGCACATAATCATAATTCCTTTCTCATCATCCTGGATGTACGACAGAAAATGATTTTTTATTTATTGCTGAAAGTCATTCTATAATCCGATGTCGTTATATAATTTCCAATTCCCGTCCTCCTGTTCCCATACTACAAGATATTTGCCTTTCTCTTTTGATTTTCCACCACCTTCTTTTGCGCCGGAACTGCTGCATATAGCATTACAAAATAAAAATAACTAATAAAAGTTCGTTTACTGTGCCTTAGACTAATTAGTGTAACGTCCCGCACCGGGGATATTTATGGGAAGATAATTCACTTAATTAAATCAATAAGTAATGATTTTGTTACTTATGGTACTTATTACCCCAAATGGCATAGCGTTTATAGATGCCCGGTAGTTCAGAAGAAAATTTATTCCAATCTCTGTTTGCCTTTGGAGTCCATAACACTTCACTTAATGCACTTATCCGCGGAAAAATTTTAGACTCAACGTTGTCCATATCAGGTGTATATTCTGACCATACACATCCCTGCGCTCCCAAAACATACTTTGCTTCCTGGGGGCTTAATTTTTCGGGAACAGGTTCGTAATTGTAAACTTTTTCAAGTGGTATAAAATCATCCCTGTCAACACTATCCTGTGGTTGTTGTAAATAGGTATAATTCATCGGCGTCATAATAACATTATGATGTTGCTTTGCTGCTGCTATACCCCCTTCTTCGCCCCGCCAGCTCATAACAGTTGCATTGGGTGCCAGCCCTCCTTCAAGAATTTCATCCCAACCAATTATTTGTTTGCCTTTGCTGTTTATATATTTTTCAATGGTGCTTATGAAATAACTCTGTAATCCCTGTTCATCTTTTAATCCCTTTTCTTTAATCAATTGCTGGCAAAACGCCGAACGTTTCCAGGTATCTTTAGGGCATTCATCTCCGCCGATATGAATATACTTCGAAGGGAAAAGCTGCATTACTTCATCCAATACATTTTCAAGAAATTTAAAAGTATAATCAGAAGGGCAATACACATCATCAAACACGCCCCATGTTTGCTGTACCTGTTTGCCTGTGCGGCTTCCAGCCCATGGTGTATTAGGTAATATGGCGGTTGATTCATTCGGAAAGCAACTTAATTGCGGGTAAGCAGCAATGGCAGCAGAAGAGTGGCCGGGCATTTCAATTTCAGGAATAATGGTTATGTACCTGTCCTGTGCATATTTCACAATTTCCTTCACTTCATCCTGTGTGTAAAATCCGCCATAACGCTTGCCGTCATTTCCGGTGCCGGGGTAATGGCCGATGATGGTTCCGTTTCTAAACCCACCTACAGAGGTAAGCTTCGGATATCTTTTTATCTCTATTCTCCAGCCCTGGTCGTCGGTTAAGTGCCAGTGAAAAGTATTGAACTTTTGGTAAGCCAGGTAATCAATATATTTTTTTATATCATTAATGTCAAAGAAATGGCGGCTTACGTCCAAATGCATACCGCGGTATTGAAAGCGGGGATAATCTTTAATGGCGAGTTGGGGTATTTCAAACCGGTGATTATTGATTGAATATTCATCAACAGGTAATAGCTGCAGAAGCGTTTGAATACCGTAAAATAAGGCTTCACTGTTTATGCCTTCTATGTTTATCTTATCAGCATCAACGGTCATATCATATTCATTCTTTTTTCTTTCGCCCTGTTTTACCAACCCGAGCGTAATAATGTTTTTTACCGCTTTACCGGGAGTTATATTTTTTACAGGAAGTGAGAAACCGTATAATTTTTTTAAATAAAAATTGAGCATTACCGCATCATGTTTTGCATTGCTATTGGCAATGATAATTGTAGAAGGGGAGAGATGGAAAGTACCGGTATGAACAGTTAGCTCAACGGGTGCAGGTACAATGGTGATATTCTTTTGTGCCATAGTATAAAAACTGGTAAACATTAAAAGCAGGAAAGTGATTTTCTTCATTTGGATTTTTTTATGTGTCTTACAGAAACCGGTCGAACAGTTTTTACAGAACGGTATTGATAGCTGTTGCTGTCCGTAACTGTTGCTAAATTTAGAATTAAAATTTGATTGTTGACTACAATCATTGAAGAAAATTCCTACAGTAGGAAACCATTGTGGTGATTATCAGGATTGGAACATTTATTTCAAAAAAAAATATCCAATAAAAGTTACCTGCCCGAATGGTACAGGCGGGGGTTACTATTCTCCATTCCGTATCATTTTTTAAATTTACTCCTTCTTCTACTGCCTGCTTTGATTAAACAAAGCCAGCTTCGCATATAAATCTGCTAATAATAAAGGTGCATCGAGGTGCGTATACACTCTGATGTTTCTTCCGTTATGATTTACTTCATATAAACCCTGGTTATTTATAAATGGTGATTGGCGCAATACGTAAGTGCTCGAAGAAGGATCTGCCTCAAATGAAGATTGCAATGCAGTTAACAACACCAAAGGGCTGTCACCTATAATATACGTTTCACCAACATTGAAATTATATTTGATAGACATTTTCATTACACGTTCAATATTATTTGCAAGATACTCCCCAATCTTTCCTTGTGTTTTAACTTTCAACAATAAATCAGAATAGGGCATTATTATTTGCCGGTAAGCATTGCGTGGAACTTGCCAGATAGGAATTGAAGATTTATTAAAAATTACCTGCCCTGCCTTAAGGTCAATAGCTAAATTATATTCAAGACTTGTATAACCCGGTGGAGGAGTTGCAAGCTCCGGGTATTCTGGTCCGCCTATCCAAATCAAGGTTAAGCGATCCGCGATTTTGGGTTCCATCAAATAAGCACTTGCAAGGTCGGTAAGCCCGGCGCCACACACCACATATAATGGTAATTTGGTATCATCACGCATTGCTTCTTTTACAATTGCCTTTGCTGCCTCAGAAGGTTGTGCGGTGCTATCATTCTCTAAAGCGAAATTAGATCCCTGGTAAACAGGGTAAGTTTTTGCGAGATTCATAATGCTCAACACTTCTTCAATTTTCTTTTTAGCATTTGCAGCCGTTTCTCCTGACTTGTCAAACCCGTCACCTTCCCTTAAATGCGAGCCGATGATGCCGCGTATTTCAACCGAAGGAGATAAAAGATGTTGCACCAGTTCGAACAAACCATCAGGGTCGCCACCAAAATCATTATCGATAATAATGCGCATGCGTGGCTTTATTACGTCTTCAGCAAAAATGCCGTTTGGTCTTTTTTGTGTACTACCGTTTTGTGCAAACAAGCAGGTTGTCAGTAGGCAACAGGTTAGTGTGAGTAGTGCTGTAAAATTCTTCATCGTATGCTTGGTTTAAATTTTTGTATTTCTCTTCGCTATTTTTTAAAATTTATTTTAGCGTGATTGTGTGTTCTTGTTTTGGAAGAATGAAGATGATACAGGCAGGTACAAGAGCACTATAACAATTATTAAAAAAATCAGGTGGGCAATCATTTCGGATGTTGAATTGAGTGCACTTATTACAACGTGAAAAAGCAGCCACGCAATGGCAAGCCATCTTGCCCAATTAATGCCGCGAAGTAGAAGGAATCCGCAAACTACAGCCACGATTCTTACAAATTCAATCCAAATTAAATCATATACTTTGGCATTGGGCTCAAAAAAATCTATAAAATGATAAACGAATCCAACACATCCCGCAGCGATGAAAAGAATAGCAACAATAACAACTGGCAACGGACGGTTTCTCATATCATTGTTAATTTATAATTTCATTTGTATCATTCTTGCATTCGCAAACTGACAATAGCAAAGAGTTTAAAAAATGCCTGTTCAAATTTAGCGCAAAAGTTTGCTACAATTTCAAATGCTGAATTTAAGTTCGTTGCTTTGCTTTTGGATAATAAGGGAATGTTCTGTAGCGAAGACATTCCTTAACTGGTACAATCGTCTTTCTTGGCCAGTTGTAGGCTGATTGTTGTCACTTAAATAAAAAATAAAAATCACCAATAAAAGTTGCTTTACTATTATCAACCTTCACCCTTGCCAATCTTCTTATAAAAATAAATTCCATCTGCCTGTGTGGTAGGTGTAATCGTTAATTCGTTGATACAAACATTGGGTGGTAACGTAGCGCAATAAAAAATGGTTTCAGCAATATCTTCACCTGAGAGCGGCGTAAAACCATCATACACTTTTGAAGCCTTTTCTTCGTCGCCTTTAAAACGCACCAATGAAAATTCGGTTTCTACAGCCCCGGGTTTTACATTGGTTACTTTTATATGATGGGGAAGCATGTCAACACGCATCGTGTGACTAATCGCATTTACGGCACTTTTAGAGGCGCAATACACGTTTCCTCTTTCATACATATCGTCGCCTGCAACGGAACCAATATTGATCACATGGCCGCTATTTCTTTTAACCATAAAAGGCATCACTGCTTTTGTTACATACAGCAATCCTGTTATATTCGTATTGATCATGGTTTCCCAATCTTCAAGATCAGCCTCATTAAAATGATCCCGGCCCAAAGCCAGTCCTGCACTGTTGATCAGCACATCAATGGTTTGCCATCTTTCCGGAAACCCAGTGATGTTTTTAAAAACTTCTTCTTTATTTCTTACATCAAATGGCGCACAGAAAATTTCGGTTACATATTTTTCTTCCAGTTCTTTTTTCAGATCATTTAATCTTTCTTTTCTTCTTCCATTGATGATAAGGTCGTAGCCATTGGCGGCAAATTTTTCAGCACACGCTTTTCCAATTCCTGATGTAGCACCGGTTATAAAAACAATTCGATTCATTGTTAAATATTTTTTTTAAAGATTAGGAAAATTATTTTCGATTCAATTATTCGTTTATGCATTACTGTTATTTGGTGATTAGAATAAAAAACTTAATTAAAAGTTTGTTCACTACTGCTATTTACCTGAAACCTCTTTTTTGCCAAGCAAAGTTTCCAGTTGTTCTGGTAAAGAAATAACCTGCAGGTATTGATGTATATCTGAATACAAAAAACCATCCTCTTCGGTTTTGTTTAAAAAAGTAACCAGGTGATCATAAAAGCCGGAAGTATTGAGCACAAAAATCTTTTTATTGTGAATATTCAACTGGTTCCAGGTAAGCATTTCAAAAAACTCGTCCATGGTTCCAAAGCCTCCGGGCAAAACCAAAGCTGCATCGCACTTTTCATACAACAATCTTTTTCTTACATGCATGTCTTCCACTTCAATCATTTCTGTAACGCCGTTATGCTGGTGTTCGGGAACTGCCAGAAACCTGGGCATAATGCCAATTACTTTACCGTTATTTTCCAAAACTGCGTTGGCAACCGCTCCCATAATTCCTTTATTTCCTCCGCCATAAATTAAAGTAACTTTATTTTTTGCCAGCAGGTGACCAATTTTTCTCGCATGTTCAACAAACAACGGATCGCTTCCATTCTTTGAACCACAAAACACAGTTAAAGACTTAATTGACATATTTTTATTTATTTTCGAAAAAAATCAAAATTAAAAAATAGAAATCCAAAATCATTTTTAATCTTTCCAATCACCCGTTTATGTCGCCATCTGTGTTGCTTTCCTTTATCATCGGCTATTTTTTAGTGCTTATCCTGATATCGTACCTCACTTCAAAAAAATCGCATGATAATGCTACATTTTTTATTGCCAACCGTTCTTCCAAATGGTATTTGGTTGCCTTCGGAATGATCGGTACGGCGTTGAGCGGCGTCACTTTTATTTCAGTGCCCGGCGAAGTGGGAAACCTTGCCGGTTCGCAGTTTCGCTACTTTCAGTTTGTGTTGGGCAATGCCGCCGGTTATTTTTTAGTGGCCTATATTTTATTGCCGTTGTATTATAAAATGCATCTCATTTCTATTTATGAAGTGATAGAAAGAACGTTGGGGAAAGTGAGCCATAAAACAGCAGCCGCGATATTTTTGGTTTCAAGGGTAATCGGTTCTGCTTTCAGGTTGTACCTGGTTGCGATCGTTTTGCAAAAATTTATTTTTGATGAAATGGGTGTTCCGTTCTGGCTCACCATCGTAATTTGTTTGTTACTCATCTGGGGGTATACTTTCAGAGGCGGTTTAAAAACCATCATCATTACTGATACACTTCAAACCGTTTTTTTGGTGGCTTCTGTAATTCTTTCTATCTACTTTATTTGCAGTAGTTTGAATATGAATATCGGGCAGGCATTTCATGCAGTGAAGGACAGTCATTATTCTAAAATATTTTTTACTGATAATTTTGTTACGAGTAAATTCCATTTCACCAAACAATTCCTTGGCGGAATTTTTGTAACCATTGGCATGTTTGGGCTTGACCAGGATTTGATGCAAAAAAATCTGAGTTGCAAAAACTTAAAGGACGCGCAGAAAAACATGCTGAGTTTTACCTTCATCTTTGTGATCATCAATTTGTTTTTCCTGAGCGTAGGAGCATTGCTTTACATTTATGCGCACCGTGAAGGAATTGCGATTCCATTAGATGCCGCTACTCACCAGCCACGTACTGATTATCTTTTTCCTGAAATAGCTTTGAATCATTTTAAAGGTGTTCCCGCAGTTGTTTTTATGCTCGGCCTTACCGCTGCAACTTTTGCTACTACTGATTCCGGGCTTACAGCACTTACCACTTCTTTCTGTATCGATTTTTTAAATTTCGATAAAAGAAAAGACCAGCTTGAAAATACGATGGTGCGAAAACGAACGTTCGTTCATATTTCATTTTCGATACTTATTTTACTGGTAGTTCTTTTATTCAATGCCGTGAATGATGCGTCGGTAGTAAGCGCCATCTTTAAAGTGGCCACTTATACCTACGGTCCGTTGATAGGATTGTTTGGCTTCTCTTTGTTTGCTAAAAAACGGCAGGTGCTCGACAAGGCAACGCCTTACATTGTGATCCTGGCTCCTGCATTATGTTTTTTTATTGATAAATATTCAACCGTTTTATTTGATGGATATGTATTTGCAGAAGAGTTGATAATTGTAAACGGGCTTCTTACCTTTATCGGGTTATGGATCGTATCACGAAAAAAAACAACTGAAGAAATAAATTTATCACATGCCTGAAGTAATAAGCGATAAAGTAAATGAATACGCCACTAAGCTATCTGAGCCAACAGATGAGTTATTGAAAGAAATAGAAGATTTTACGTTACATCATCATGCGCATTCTAATATGTTGAGCGGCCCGTTGCAGGGAAAAGTGTTGGAAATGCTGAGTAAGATCATCAAGCCGAAACGAATACTTGAAGTGGGCACCTTCATGGGGTACAGCGCTTTATGCCTCGCCAAAGGATTGCAACCCTGCGGCGTTTTGCATACGCTGGAACTTAGAGATGAAGACGCTGACATTGCACAAAATTATTTTGCAAAATCTTCACATCGCGATCAGATAATTTTACACCGTGGTAATGCGTTAGAGATTATACCAACATTAGATGAAATGTGGGATTTGATTTTTATTGATGCTGATAAAACCAATTATACCAATTATTACGAATTAACTTTGCCGCGCTTAAAAAAAGGCGGTGTAATTCTTGCTGATAATGTGCTGTTTCATGGCGAAGTGTTGAATGAAAAGATTAGCGGTAAAAATGCGATTGCTATAAATGCTTTTAATGAGCATGTGGCAAAAGATGAAAGAGTGCAGCAGGTGATCATCACGCTGAGGGATGGTTTGATGATGATCATAAAAAAATAGAATAGAAATTCGTATTAAAAGTTTGTTTACTGATGAAGAGGTTACTGATCATTTTATTTTTTTCGTTCGGATGTTTTTTAAAATCATCTGCCCAGGATATGACCGCGCAGGAATATGTGCAGAAGTATAAGGATCTTGCGATAGAAGAAATGAAAAGAATGGGCGTGCCTGCTGCTATAACGCTTGCCCAGGGCTTGCTGGAAACTCAAAACGGAAACAGCGAACTCTTTAAAGAATCCAACAATCATTTCGGTATCAAATGTAAAAGTACGTGGACTGCGGAAACAGTAAGACATGATGATGATGCACCCGGAGAGTGTTTTAGAAAATACAAAAGCGCCGAAGATTCGTACCGCGATCACTCTAATTTTTTAAGAGGCAACGACCGTTATGCCTTTTTATTTAAATTGGATCCTTCTGATTATAAAGCCTGGGCTTATGGTTTAAGAAAAGCCGGTTACGCCACCAATCCAAAGTATCCGCAGATTTTGATCAAGAATATTGAAGATAATAACCTGGAGCAATACACAGATGAAGCACTCAACGATGTGCCTCATTTTGATGCATCACAATATACTGATGACACAAAAAGTGCTCCAACTGAAACTGCAGATAATAATGATAATGATTCTGATTTGACCCAACCGATGAATCTTACCATCAATGGTTCAAAGGCATTATTTGTTCCAAAAGGTACTTCATTGCTTGCGGTGGCTACGGAGCATAACATCAATCTTGAAAAATTATTAACGATCAACGATCTTTCTAATGATGGTCTTTTACAAAAGGGGCAATATATTTTTTTAGAGAAAAAACAGAAAGAAGGCCAAAAGGATTTTTGCATTGCGCAGCAAAATGAAACCTTATATGATATCTCACAGAAATATGGAGTGATCCTTGAAAATCTTTATGCCTACAATAATCTTACTCCCAATGATTACATTGTTGCGGGAACTAAAATATATTTAAAGCCACCACCTGTGTTAAAACAGGTGGCAATAGCCACGAACCAGCCTGAGGACATTGAGGCTAAAAATGGAAATCAACCTGTTTCTTCTCTAAATACCATTACTTATACCGTTCATCCAAGAGAAAGCCTTTACGCAATTTCAAAAAAGTATGGGGTAACCGTTGACGATATAAAAAAATGGAATAACCTTAAAAGCGATAACCTGCAGGTAGGGCAGCAGCTCATCATTTCAAAATAATTTATGGCCAGTTTAAAAGTTCACGACAAGGAGTTTGTTCCATATATCAATGCAAAGGAAATAGGAGAGGAGGTGGCGAGGGTTGCTGCAGAAATCAATAGAGATTACGAGGGTAAAAATCCTTTGTTCATTGCGATACTCAATGGCGCTTTTATTTTTGCCGCAGATCTTTTTAAACAAATAAATGTGGAAGCAGAAATTTGTTTTATCAAACTGGCTTCCTATAAGGGCGTAAAATCAACAGGAAAAGTAATTACGGCTATTGGCCTGGATACCGAAATTTATAATCGTGATATTATCATTGTTGAAGATATTGTTGATACAGGAAAAACGCTTTCCCAATTTTTACCAACGCTGGAACACCAGCATCCTGCTTCTTTAAAAATAGCGGCCCTTTTGCACAAGCCATCGGCTACGATACATGAAATTAAAATAGATTATTTAGGTTTCACCATTCCTGATAAATTTGTACTTGGATACGGGTTGGATTACGATGGACTTGGAAGAAATATAAAAGAGATATATCAATTGGTTTAACTTACAGGGCAAAAGTTTCAGGTCTGCATTGTAAAAAAAGCTTTTTCTTTCTGAAATCTGTTTTCATGAAAAAGATATGTACCATAGTTGTTGCTTTTCTTTTTGTTCAACAAGCGTTTGCTCAATATTATATCAGGGGAGAAGTACGTGATGAAAAGGGCAATGCACTGCAGAATGTGAAGATCTACATGCCCAAAACAAATTCTCTATATTCCAGTGGATATACAGGCGGCTTTGGCATACCCACTACACATTTAACTGATTCATTGATTTTTAGTCTTGATGGTTATATTACCCGGTATCTTAATATTAAAACCACCGATTATCAGCATATTGTTTTAAAAATAATTCCGCTGGGTTCCAGGGTAAATAAACAAAAATTAGTTTCACTTACTACCAGTAGTGAAGGAAATATTATTCCGATCTCCTATTACGATAATGAGAGCTATAGCAGTCTTGCCGAAAATGATTTCATCAAAACCAATCATAAAACTCATACAGAATTTTCGATGCGAATAGATAAAGCTTCGTACAGTAATGTGCGCAGGTTTATCAACCAGGGATCGCAGGTGCCGGTAGATGCGGTACGTATAGATGAGATGCTCAACTATTTTAATTTTAATTATAAGGAACCGGAAGATGATAATGTGTTTCAGGTGGAATCACATGTTTCTGATTGCCCGTGGAATGATAAGCACAGGTTGTTATTTTTAAATTTATCGGCCAAAAAAATAAATCTCGATCACGTTCCTCCTTCCAACCTGGTTTTTCTTATTGACGTTTCCGGAAGTATGGATTTGCCCAGCAGGTTGCCGCTGTTGAAACAAGCCTTTCAATTGCTGGTAAAAAATTTAAGAAAGCAGGATACGGTTTCAATTGTAACCTACGGTGGTTCTGTTGGAATTTGGCTGGAACCTACAGGTGGCGCGCACAAACTAAGGATTACAAAATCGATTGAAGCATTATCGGCTGCGGGAGACACGCCGGGGGAGGCCGCCATAAAGACTGCTTATAAAGTTGCTGAAAAAACATTTATAAAAGGAGGAAATAACAGGATCATTTTGGCAACCGACGGTGATTTTAATGTAGGGCAAAATAGCGAAGCCGACCTGGAAGACCTGATATCGAAAGAGAAGCAATCGGGTGTTTACCTTACGTGCCTGGGGGTTGGAATGGGAAACTATAAAGATTCAAAAATTGAAGTGTTATCAAAAAAAGGCAATGGCAATTTTGCCTATATAGATGATTTGAGAGAAGCGGAAAAAGTGCTCGTTACCGAATTTACGCAAACGTTGTATTCTGTTGCCAGCAACGTTTATATCTATGCAAAGTTCGATTCTGCATATATAAATGAATACAGGCTGATCGGTTATGATAACAAAAAAAGCATTATTGCAGAAAAATCGTACGAACTCGAAGGCGGCGAAATCGGATCAGGTTCGGGTAATACCGTAATATTTGAAATTCTTCCTACCGCTTTGGATTCTGTTGCCAGTAAACCAACAAATATTGCTGATTTTGAAATTCATTATCGCCTGCCAAATGATTCCCTTGAAAAGATCATTAATTATCGCTGCCCTGATAATTACACTTCATTTGATTCGCTGAATAAAGACTTACGATTTGCGACAGCGGTTGCCATGTTTGGATTAAAATTAAGACAGTCAAAATATTTTCCTCAGGATCTTGATTGGAAGATTATAAAAGACATTGCTGTTGCAGCTCAATCTCCCGATAATTTTTTGGAAACAGAATTCTTAGAATCAGTTGATAAAGCCCAGGGCATTTACCAGGTTAAGAAAAAAAGAGGATTTTGGAGAAAAAATAAAGATTAAAAAATTATCTGACTGATTTTTCCTGAAATTAATATTTCAATTATCTTTAATAATACACCTTTTGGTTATGATTTTGTACAGGATTTAGCAATAAATAATTTAAACTTTATCATTATGAACGTTATCCCTTTTTTAATTAAAGAACTGGAACAGGAAGCAAAAACCACCCGGAAATTTTTGAAATTGGTAAATCCTGATAAGTTTCAATGGAAGCCCCACGAAAAAAGTATGTCGATGAAAAACCTTGCAGTTCATATCGCCGAAATACCCGCTTGGGTGGATATGGCTGTCAATAAAGACGAACTCGATTTTTCGGCAAACTCCTATAAACCTACAGAAGTTAAAACCACAGATGACCTGGTAAATCTTTTGAACCAATCAGAAGAGAAAGCTTTAGCTGCTTTGCAAAAAATAAATGAAGATGATCTTTTACAAACATGGACGCTTAGGAATGGCGATACCATTTTAATGTCAATGACGCGTTATGAAATGATCCGCCACGCCTACAGCCAAACCACCCATCATCGGGCGCAGTTGGGCGTTTATTTACGTTTGTTGGATATTCCTATCCCGGGAAGCTATGGGCCAAGTGCAGATGAACAAAGCTTTTAATTTTCAGAGACTACTTTTATTTTTGTCGGGTAAAAAAAATCCCCAAATTGATTACTTCCCGGGTATGACGTAAATCATACGATTCGTTGAAGAAGCAATGTTGGGAAATATTAGCTTTTGGTATAGATTTAGTTGCCTTTTCTTCGGAAATATTTTCTGAAGAATTTTAAATCAATTATTATGGCAAACGAAAATTTTATTGAAAAATTAGCATCAAGCTTTGGGCAAAACGCTTCCATTAAAAATGTATTTGGAGAACCGATACGCTCAGGCGATAAAACCATTATTCCTGTTGCCCGCATTGCTTACGGTTTTGGTGGTGGATATGGACAAGGCAATAAAAAGCAAAAAAAGGATGACGCAGTAGAACAGGTTCATGCCGAAGAAGAACCTGTCGGAAAAGGCGTCGGTGGAGGTGGAGGGTTTACTGCCACGGCGAAAGGCGTCTATGAAATTACGCCAACATGTACCCGTTTTATCCCTGCAAATCCTACTCAAAAGATTTTAATAGGCGTTGCTATAGGCTATTTATTGAAGAAGTTCTTTTTCTCAAAAAAGAAAAAATAAAATGAGGATGGCAGCTTTTAAAAATGAATCCGACTGCCATCTTTCTTAAAAAAGATAATTGCTTCCGCTTCAAAAAGAATGCAATTTGAAATGAAAACAGAAATAGGACTTATTTGTTTGTTTACTATGAAAACAAAAACTTATAGTTCCTGCAATAGCTTATTTCCAAAATTTACATAATCGGCATTACCTGCTTCTTTGGCAAGCCCGATCGTTTTCAATGCACTCGCTTTTGCGCCTTGTTTATCACCCATCGCTTTTTGGATTCTTGCTTTTTGTAAAAACATGTAATAGGCTTTTGGGCTTTCTTCAGTGGCTTTATTAATGTATTCAAGCGCCTTTGCATAATTTTTATCATAGTCATAATAAAAATTGGCGGCCTGGTAATAAGAAGGTTTGTCGCTTTGCAAAGCAGCTTCGATTTCAGTGCGGACGCGATCTTTAATGTTCGTAGTAATAGGAATACTTACATCAGTATTGGCCCACTTTAAATGAAGGTGGCAACTTTCATTTTTCAGGTCGGTGAATTGCATGGTGAAAGTCTCAATTTTCTGTTTGTGTAAAACCACCGCGGCTTTATAATGAATTATGTCATCATTGGTTGTAAAACCTTCCTGGCCGGGATAAGCGGTTCCTTTGCTTAAAACGATATCCCACTGATTCTTTCCGGGAATGGTATAGATCACATAAGAACCGCTGTCAAGTTCCTTTCCGCCAAAAGTAACCTTATCTGTAAAATGGATTTTTGTTGCCGCATTAGCACCGGTTCTCCATGGTTTTCCCAAAGGAACCAATTCAGAACTTACACCAAAAATCTGTCGGCCTTTAATACCGGGACGGCTGTACGTTAATTCTATTTTTCCCAGGCCAAAATCCTGGATAATAGTTTGAGTGGGGCTCGGAGCAGGCATGTTTACCTGTGCGTTCACCGGGATATAGAAAGCCATTAAAGCAAAAGCAATAATTAAAAACTTTTTCATATAGTTATTTTTACAAACTTAATGTATATATAATAATTATTTTAATTTAAATCCCAGGTTAAAAATGGAAGCGAGAGGCAGTAAAGTATTTGAGAAAAAATCTTTCGAATGAAAACTAATATTTCCTGTACTAATCACAAAAAAAACCGTCTCTTTCAAGACGGCTTTTTGTCAAATTAAAAATCTAACGAATTTATACGGTCACTGTATCTTTTGGGATTACTTCATTCCTGAAAACGACCATTCCATCAAATACATCTACCAATACCGGCTTGGTTTTATCAATGTTTCCGCTTAATAATTTTTTACTCAACTCGTTTACAATCTGTTTTTGAATCAGCCTTTTTAAAGGTCTTGCACCAAACTGTGGATCATAACCATTTTCTGCAAGATAATCGAGCGCGTAATCTGTAAACTCAAGCTCAACGCCATTTTTAGCCAATTGTTCTTTAAGGCTATTTAGCTGTATCCTTATAATCCCCTTGATATCATCAATCATTAATGGCTGGAACATAATCACTTCGTCAATCCTATTTAAAAATTCAGGCTTTATACTTTGGCGTAAAAGTTCCATTACCTGGCGTTTGGTATTTTCTACCACTTCTTCCTTATTTTTATCAGTCACATTTTCAAACGCGGCTTGTATCAATTGGCTACCCATATTGCTGGTCATGATGATAATGGTATTTTTAAAATTAACCACCCGGCCTTTATTATCCGTAAGCCTGCCATCATCAAGCACCTGCAATAAAATATTGAAAACGTCCGGGTGCGCTTTTTCAATTTCATCCAAAAGGATTACACTGTAAGGTTTGCGTCTAACCGCTTCCGTTAGCTGGCCGCCTTCTTCATAACCTACATAACCCGGAGGTGCGCCTACCAACCGGCTCACTGAATGTTTTTCCTGGTATTCACTCATGTCAATACGCGTCATCATGCTGTCGTCATCAAATAAATATTGTGCTAAGGCTTTCGCCAATTCTGTTTTACCCACACCAGTTGTTCCAAGAAAGATAAATGAACCGATTGGTTTTCGCGGATCATGCAAACCTGCGCTGCTCCTTCTAACGGCGTCTGCAACAGCTTCGATCGCTTCATCCTGTCCTATCACTCTTTTATGCAATTCATCTTCAAGATTTAGTAATTTATCTTTCTCACTTTGCAACATTTTATTTACAGGAATGCCGGTTGCCTTTGCTACACTTTCTGCGATATCTTCAGCATCCACTTCTTCTTTTAATAATCTTTTTTCACTGATCTCGTCTAATTCTACAGTGTATTCTGCAATTAATTTTTCCTGGTTCTGCAATTTGCCATAACGAATTTCAGCCACTTTCCCATAATCACCTTCCCGCTCTGCTTTTTCCGCGGCCATTTTTAAATTTTCCATTTCGGCCTTTGCATTCTGAACTTTTTCTACCAGTTCTTTTTCCTGCTGCCACTTGGCTTTAAATGTGTCGCGCTCTACTGAAAGATTAGAGATTTCAGTATTCAACTCTTTTAACTTTACTTCATCTTTTTCTCTTTTAATCGCTTCTCTTTCTATTTCAAGCTGACGTATCTGGCGCTCGAGATTGTCCAGCCCTTCAGGCATAGAATTCATTTCAAGCCTAAGCTTGGCGGCACTTTCATCAATCAGGTCTATTGCTTTATCAGGTAAAAAACGATCGGTAATATAGCGGTTAGACAATTCAACTGCGGCAATGATCGCTTCATCTTTTATACGAACATGGTGATGAGTTTCATAACGATCTTTCAATCCTCTTAAGATGGAAATTGCATCTTCCACACTTGGTTCATCCACCAGCACTTTTTGGAATCTTCTTTCAAGGGCTTTATCTTTTTCAAAGAATTTTTGATATTCGTTTAGGGTAGTAGCACCGATAGCTCTTAGTTCTCCACGGGCAAGGGCAGGTTTTAAAATATTAGCGGCGTCCATCGCGCCTTCTCCGCCTCCTGCTCCCACCAAAGTGTGAATTTCGTCAATGAACATAACAATTTCACCATCGCTTTCGCCAACTTCTTTTATCACTGATTTCAATCTTTCTTCAAATTCTCCTTTGTACTTCGCTCCTGCGATTAACAGGCCCATATCTAAGGCATAAATAATTTTTGATTTAAGATTTTCAGGAACGTCGCCACTAATGATCCTGATCGCTAAACCCTCTACTATAGCGGTTTTACCAACCCCGGGTTCACCAACAAGGATCGGGTTGTTTTTAGTTCTTCTTGATAAAATGTGAAGCGTTCTTCTTATTTCCTCATCACGCCCGATAACAGGATCCAGTTTATTGCTTCTTGCTAATTCATTTAAGTTTTTAGCGTATTTATTGAGTGCATTAAATTGTGTCTCGGATGTTTGTGAGGAAACGGTAGAACCTTTTTTTAAATCTTTAATCGCTGCTATCAGGCCTTTTTCTGTAAGGCCTGCGTCTTTCAAAATCTTTGCTGAATTATCATTTCCCTGCACGATGGCGAGCAGCAAATGTTCTACACTTACAAATTCGTCATTGAAAGTTTTTAAAGAAGCGGCGGCACGCAACAATACATTATTGAGATCACGGCTGATAACCTGGGCAGGTTCTCCGGAATCCATTTTGGGAAGTTTTTTGATACTTTCATCAACTTTACTTTCCACAAAATTTACGTTAACATTATTTTTTTTCAACAAAAAATCTACGGGACTATCTTCATCAGTAAGCAAAGCTTTCAGCATGTGTTCTACTTCAATATTTGGGTTTTTGTCGTTGAAAGCAATTTGCTGTGCTTTTTGAAAAATCTCCTGCGATTTTATGGTTAAATTACTTGGATTCATATTACCAATTTTGATTTAATATTTAAACTTAATCCGCAAATATTAATCCAACAAAAATGGTAGATATAATGTCTTATAACTGGTTAAAAATCTGTCTTAAATGCAGTCCTAATCGATTTTGCATGTAATTTTTTCAGTTCCTGATTTCATTTACTCTGAGCTATTTTTGCAACACGATGCTTTCGAAACCAGAATATACTTCCTTTATAAAAAAAACAGCAGGCTCCCTGGGGTTTGATTATTGCGGAATTGCCAAGACAGAAAAGCTGGATGAGGATGCAAAAAGACTGGAATTATGGCTGAACAAAGGTTTTAATGGAAGCATGAATTACATGGAGAATCATTTTGATCTAAGGATTGACCCTTCAAAATTAGTTCCCGGAGCCAGGTCTGTAATTACTTTGTTGTTGAATTATTTCCCCTCCCAACAACAAAAAGAGGAGGTTCCTCAAATTTCCAAATACGCTTATGGTAAAGATTATCATGAGGTGATCAAAGAAAAACTCAAAGTGTTTTTGCAAACATTAAAAGACAATATCGGGGAAATTCATGGCCGGGGATTTACAGACAGCGCGCCGGTTCTTGAAAGAAGCTGGGCAGTAAAAAGCGGTTTGGGCTGGGTAGGAAAAAACGGGAATTTGATTACCAAAAATAGCGGATCCTGGTTTTTTATCGCCACATTGATAACCGACCTTGAATTGGAGGCAGATGATCCGTTTATAAAAGACTTTTGCGGCACTTGTACAAAGTGCATTGATAATTGCCCGACTGAGGCAATACTTCCTGACAAAGTGATTGACGGAAGTAAATGCATTTCTTATTTTACTATTGAATTAAAAGACATGCTGATCCCTGACAAAATGAAAGGAAAATTTGAAAATAATTTGTTTGGATGTGACGTTTGCCAGGATGTTTGTCCCTGGAACCGGTTTTCAAAACCAACTAATGAAATTGAATTTAAACCATTACATGAGATACTGAATTTTACAAAAAATGATTGGGAAGAACTAACGGAAGAATCTTTTAAGATTATTTTTAAAAAGTCTCCATTAAAGAGAGCAAAGTTTGAAGGAATAAAAAGAAATCTCAGGTTTTTGGATTCATAAGAACAGGCACTGAAGCTAAAATAAGAATGTAGATTATTTCTTGCTTTACTGTTCTATTAAAAAACCAAACCTGCTTTCAAAATCATTCTTCCATAACTAAATTCGTAATTGTAGTAATTTATAGCGCAAAGCATATTTGGACAAAAACTTCCTACTCCTATTTTGCTTTCCAATTTTTTATAAGAATATCCTAGGCTAAATACTAAATTG
This sequence comes from Bacteroidota bacterium, assembly GCA_028876495.1. Taxonomy (GTDB): domain Bacteria; phylum Bacteroidota; class Bacteroidia; order Chitinophagales; family Chitinophagaceae; genus Ginsengibacter. The sequence goes on along the minus strand of JAGWRO010000001.1, from coordinate 49,424 downwards.
GTTTTTTTATACAAAGGGATCTGATAGCCAATTCCTATATCTGTATAAATACCACCCGTAAAATGATACGAAGAATAATAATAGGAAGTATAATAAGAAATTTCTTTTCCCGGCTTATCTTTCATGGGAAAATTATAACCGATATCTCCAGACAAAAAGGCTCTTTTTTCAACACCGAAAAACTTCCTGGCATCAAAAAATAAAGGAAGTGTTTTATAATTATAGTTATCGACACCAATGCCCGCGCCTGTAAACCAGGAAGAAAACCTAAAGCCATTTATACTTTGAAATCCTGTACTTAAAGGGCTTTGGCCACTAATGAGTTCAAAAGTATTTATTGAATGGAATTGTATTTTTTTTTGCTGGGCAATACTTGGAAACACAGCAACCAAAATAATTGCAAGGATCAAAATAATTTTCTTTTTCATCTGATTAACTTTTTGCCAGGCTGATCTTACTTATGAGGTGAATATTATTTACATCTGAATAATCATATTGATATAATCCGTCGGTTGCCACCACTAACGCAATACCGTTATGGGCGATTACATCATAAGTTTCAAAATTCGAAAATTGCTTTATTAATTTTATGTTGGAAACATCAGCCGCATTGAAAATTTTCAAGCCATCAGTTCCATCGCAAATGAATAAAAGATTGCCATCTTTGGATAAACCGCGCGGACTCGAGAGATCATAAATTTTAACCAAAGAAGCATCTACCAAATTATTGAGTTGTACAATATCGAGCTCGTTGTTATAGCCTAAACAGGTTGTTCCGGAATGAAGTGTTATGTACGCATATTGGCCATCAGCAATAACAGGGTCACAACTACGGGCATGTGTAAACTCTCCTGCTTTTGACGGATTTTCCGGTGACGATTCAATATTGTAAATGAACATGCCGTTGTTGGAACCAATGAACAATTCATTTTCGAAGGGATAGATTGTTTCAACATGATAGTCAACGGTAACCTCTTTCAAAAATTCAGGGTCATCGCTGTTTGCGATATTGAAGATGTTTAAATTGGATTCATTAACTGTATACAGGTAATTATTAACGATGGCAAACCTTGCCATGGAACCACTGGTACCGACCTGACTGGAAATGTTGGCACCAGGTACAGAAGAACTCTGAAGCGCATTAGTTGTGTATATTCCGGAAGTATAAAATACCATTCCTCCTCCTCCGCAATTTTCAGGTACTGTGGTATCTTTCTTTATCCATCCTGCAATCTTGGTTTGATCGTTGTAAGCAATCCCTGTTCCGGAATAAGCAAAGAGCAATACGTTTTCGGTGTATTTTTTTAAAATTACATTAAGCGGGTTGCTTACATCAAGTGTAACCAGGTCTCCATAAGAATCTGCATACAAAGTGTTTCCTTTTACTGACAGATCGATGTTGCCCGGAATTTTTACAAAGGAAATATTCCGGGGAGCCGCCGGGCTGCTATTATCGATGATGTGTATTCCTTTTTCAATCTCGTTTAGAAATATATAGTGGCCAAGTAGTACGATCTTACCGGGGTTTTCCACTTCTTCAGGGTTTCCGCTTTTAATGCTTGCCTTAAGCTGGGCAAGGCTTTCGTAAACAGGGGTATAGTACGTGTAGGTATAAGTGCTTTTGCAGGTATCCTTGACACAACTGTTTAAAATTGAAAGTAAAACTAATAACAGAAAAACAGCTGGGGACAGTATGATCTTTTTCATGACTAATGCATTTTCCAACCTGACAACTGCAGGTAAGAAACCGTTGCATTAGAAAAAAATTATTTTTTCCGGAATAAAACTTTTGCCTGAATTCCTATAAAATTAAAATGTCTTTTTCTGTACAATCCTTTAATGGAAATATTTGTAGGATTATAATAAAAATAGGAGCCAACCGTAAGAGGGGTTGTTTTTTTGGCAAAAAGCATCACTGAAAATCCGGTATGTAAACCGAATTGAGTTTTATTAAGCAATGAATTGTCTTTATAATATATTCCGGGATTGGATTGAAATTGTAATGCATTGGTGCTGATCAATTCTGAGATATTGATTCCGACATTCCAAAATAAAGGGACTTTTTTACTTTTATTTACCTGGAAACTAAATGATACAGGAACTTCCAAAAAATGAAAATTATTCCGGTAAGAACTGATAGTACTATCAGCACTGTAAATATTACCTGAAGAATTAAATGCTTGGGCATACGTTGGCGAAATGATTACTTTTCCTACTTTATTTATCAACGAAAAATATTGGTAAGAAATCCCGAATGAGATTTTATTTTTATCGGAAATATTCTTTTCAAAAAAAATGCCGGCCATAAAAGCGATGGAACTTTTAAGAGAAGAAGGCGCCGAATAATAAGTGCCTGTGCCGCTGTTTCCAGGTGATGTATACGCAATATTATTAGTTGAGGGAGAAGAATTGCTTATCCATGAATTGCCGCCTGATAAAGTAATTCCAACGATCCACGGATTTTTTTTATTTGCGGGTAAAGATTTTTCTATAGATGAAGAATCTTTGATTGTAGCTGTGGCTACTTTATTTTGTGCTGATTCATTAATAGTTGCAGAATTGCTGCCAATGTTGTTTTGAACAACAATTGGCGTGATTTTCTTATTGGGTTTCTTAACTTCTTCTTCCTCCTTGGTATTTTCAGGATTTTTTGGTTGATTTGAGGCAACCTCAATTTGAGGATAGGCATTTTGCTGATCTGCTTTTATTTTATTTTCAGAAACAGTTTCATGTTGGTGTTTCACTATTTTAGCTTTTGTGTTTTTATTGTTTTTAAAACCCTTTTCAATTGAATTATTCATAAGCTTTTGATGTGAAGAAGAATCAATAATATTTGTTGGTTTACGGTACAAGCTTTTCTTTTTATCAAAAGTTTCTTGCGGTAGAGAAATGGTGTTAGATTTTAAATTCAGTTGATTTATAGAACCTTTATTTGAAGGCTCATTGGCGACAAGTTGATGTGATGAAGAATCATTGATATTTGTTGTTTTACTATCTTTTTTCACAACATTTTCCTTCGATTCGTTCGACTTTGAATCATTTTTAACCGAGTCCATCAACCAGTAACCTCCACAAAGAAGAAACAGGAAGAAAAAGAAAAATAAAATGATACCTCTTTTGCCTTTCTCCTTTTTCCCGATTTTTTTTTCAATATTGACCCAGACAAGATCTGGTGGAGGAATTTTTAATTCATCCATTTTTTGCTGCACTTTTTTTTCAAAATTATTTTGTTCCATAACGACCTTTTTCTTCTTTTAATGAATTTCTTTCGATCCATTCTATCAGTAAAGTTCTTGCCCTGGCATATTGAGATCTTGAAGTACCCTCATTAATACCAAGCATGCCTGCAATTTCAGCATGCTTATATCCTTCTACTGCATAAAGATTAAATATGGTTTGAAACCCTGTTGGAAGCTGTCTTATCAGCTCGGCGAGTTCTTTTGCCTGTAATTTTACATCCGGGTTGTGAGTAGATACGGCATGCAGAGGCATTTCGTCGAACAGGAGATCGTGGCGGTACTTTTTATTTGTCTTTAAATAATTCAAAGCGGTGTTTACCATAATTTTTCTCACCCATCCTCCAAATTCTCCATCTCCTTTATACTGTTTTAATCCTGCAAACACTTTTATAAATCCTTCCTGCAAAACTTCTTCTGCATCACTCATGCTTTTGGTATACCTGAAACATACACCCAGCATGGAATCCGCAAAAAGGATGTACAGTTTTTTTTGCGCTTCGGGCTTTAGTTTAAGGCAATCTTTTATTAATTGTTCATGATCCATCTGATGCATCGCAATACCTTGACAACTGTGAGTTGAGTTTCGTTGCATTTAAAATAACTTTTTTATTATGTTACTTTGACCAAAAAATTATAAAAGCAACATTTTATGAACCTACAGCAAAAAGATGAAAAATATATCTGGCATCCTTATACTCATCAAAAAGACCGTTTGCCTGCAATTCCAATAGTAAAAGGTGATAAGGCTTTACTAATTGATGAAAAAGGAAATAAATATATTGATGCGGTTAGCAGCTGGTGGGTTAATATTCACGGGCATGGAAATAAATTTATTGCAAAGAAAATATATGAGCAGGCAAAAAAGCTGCAGCAGGTGATTTTTACAGGATTTACGCACGAACCTGCGGTAGAACTTGCTGAAAAATTATTAAAAGTATTGCCAGGCGATTTTTCAAAAATATTTTACAGTGATGATGGCTCTACTTCCACTGAAGTGGCCATAAAAATGGCTATTCAATATTGGAAAAATGTTGGTGATAGCAAAAGGAATAAAATCATTGCTTTTCATAATTCTTATCATGGAGATACTTTTGGTGCGATGAGTATCAGTGAACGCGGAATTTACACTTTTGCCTTCCAGGATAAATTGTTTGATGTGGTTTTTATTAATACTCCTGATGGAAAAAATATTGAACAGCTAAAAAATGAAATCAAAAAATACAAAGATGAAATTGTTTGTTTTATTTATGAACCTTTGTTGCAAGGCGCCGGTGGTATGTTGATGTATCAGCCTGAAGATCTTGATCAACTTTTAAGCTTGATGAAAGAGGAGCAAATTATTTGCATTGCAGATGAAGTGCTAACGGGCTTTTATCGTACCGGTAAATTTTTTGCCGGCGATTATATGAAAGAAAAAGCAGACATTATTTGTCTGAGTAAAGCATTAACCGGAGGTACGATGGCACTTGGAGTTACTGCATGTACACAAAAAATTTATGATGCCTTTGTAAGTGATGATAAAACCAAAACTTTATTTCACGGGCATTCTTTTACAGCTAATCCTTTAGCATGTACGGCCGCTGTAGCAAGTTTTGAATTGATCCAAAAACATAAAGTTTTAAAGAAGATTGAAAATATTATTACTCATCATCAAAAGTTTTTCAGGAAACTACAAGGCTTTGAAAAGAAAGAATTCATAAAAAATGTAAGGCAATGTGGAACCATTATTGCTTTTGAAGTTTGCACTTCAGAGAAGGACAATTATCTAAATAATATCAGTAAAGATTTTACGGCTTTCAGCATGAAACATGGAATCTATCTTCGTTCTATGGGAAATACGATTTATGTAATGCCTCCATATTGTATCACTTCAGGCGAATTGAAAAAAATATATTCAGTGATCGTTGGGTTTCTTAAAAAATATATAGAAGAAAAGGCGCGCGCTTAGTTTTCAGCCGCTTTTCTCAGATCATCCAACGCCGCTTCATATTGCGAGCCGGAGAATTTATCAAAAAGAATTCCTTCTATTCTTTTCCATGGATACCAGCCTAAATTGATATTCACGTCCCAGGTAAGTTGTGTTTGATTATTCAGTTTTGGAATAAGAAGAAAGGTGTAATCAACTTTTGTTGAAGAGGCAGATTCTACATCAATATTAATTTTGTTGTTGCTGGTATCAACGAGATTCAAAAGAATGGTTTTCCCTTCTTTATCTTTTAAAGTAACAGAAGAAATAATATTTTCTTTTGAAGGGTTTTTTACTATAGTGATGTTTTCGTCTTTAAAAGCAGGATACCAGTTTTTCCATTGTTCAAAATTTGCAATTTGATTTTTTATTTTATCATGTGATGCATTAATATCAACCGATTTTGCAACAGTCACCTTTGATGGAAGCAACAACGCCAGCAAGAAAATAATGATAAAAACTCCGAGTAAGAAAATTATAAACCTTAAAAATGACATGTTATTCCCATTTAAAAACTTTTATAGCAATTGCATATACAACAATTCCCCACAGCAAAAGAATACCAATTTCCCATCTTTCATCCCAAAGGTTATTTCCCTGGAAAGCTACATCGCGCAATGCATTATTAAGGTGTGTGAGCGGCATTAATTGTGCAATCCAGCGTAACCATTTAGGAAACACATCGATAGAAAAAAAAGTACCTCCAATTAAAAACTGTGGTAAGGTAATGATATTGGCAAAAGGTGGAATGGTGCTATCGTTTTTTGCAAGGCCGCTTACAATAAAACCCATGCCCATGAAAACCACTAACCCGATAAAACTTAAAACAAGTAATTCGGCAAAGGTTTCAAAGCCTTTTATCAAAGTGAAATCAAAAAGGTAGCGCCCCACAAGAATGATTACCACAGCTGTTAGCATCTGGAACAAAACCCGGCTCAGCATTTCGCCTAAAATAATATAAGTACGGCTGATTGGCGTTGCGAAAAACCTTTTAAGTACTAATGTGTTCCTTAAATTAAAAAACATAAAGGCGACACCAAAAACCCCTGAAGCCAGCAAGGAAAAACCTAACTGCCCCGGCAGCACAAAATCAATGGTTTTATATTTTCTGATGACGGCAATATCTCTGGGAAAATTAAAATCAAACTTAGCAATGGCAGGCCTTCCGGGGTATTTTTCATCACTTAGTTTATTGATAACACTTTCAACCAATGTTTTAAACTGCGGCCACTGATCATTGCTTGAGGTGGTACTTTTTAAAGTGAAAATATAAGGCGGATTACCTTTGTTATTTTTTTGAATATTGATAACGCCGGCAATTTTTCCACTTTCGAGGTCTTTTTCCAAAGCCTTTTGATCCGGATATTTTTTTATGATTACCCCCTGTGAATTTTCCAATGCCTGGTAAAGTTCGTTGGTGGTGTCTGCATTAGAGGCAACAGCAATCTTATAACTTTTAAAGATGCCGTTATCGCCCATAAAACCAAATACGAGAATAAAGATAAACGGGAAAGCAAATCCGAAGATCACTGAAGAAGGGCTTCTGAAAATAGCATGCAGACTCGCTTTTGTAATAGCAAGCATTGCCCTTACCTGGCTGTATTGTTTCATTTAGAAAGCTGAATTTAAAGTGGCAAAGCTAATCGTGAAAAAATAAAAATCTAAAAATAATTTTCAAATACAGACAACTGTCGTATATTTGGGGGACAAACGGCGTAAAATGAAAAGAATAAAAAAAGTTAAAGAAAACGAACCCAAACTTACTAAGGTTGAAGAATCAATAGCCCTGTATTCCTTAAAGAAAAATATTCCTTCTCTTAAAAATTTTATTTTTAATGATTTCAAAAAAATTGCTGATAAAGTAGATTTTACTCAAAAGGAATGGTCTGAACTCCTTCATATTTCTGAAAGAACATTACAAAGATATGCCCATCAAGACGGAACTTTTAATACCGGCGTTATTGACCGCATTCTTCAAATCAATAAAGTTTTAGAAAGAGGCAAAGAGGTTTTTGGTAGTTACGAAAAATTTAATCTGTGGCTTCGCGATAATCCATATATGCTGGAGGGCCCGTTATCTTTGCATTCCTTAGCCAGCATTGATGGTATCAGTAATATTCTTACGCAGTTAGGACGAATAGAACATGGAATTTTTGCATGATAGTATATCGCATAACTAACGAAGCTTATAAAGAGGATATTAGCGGATACGGCGCAGCGTTGTATGGTTCACGGTGGAATTCCAGAGGGGTTTATCTTTTATATACTTCGCAATTTATTTCCTTAAGCATTTTGGAATCACTGGTACATCTGAAGAGAAAAGAAATTCCTCCCACTCAATATCTTATTCATATTGAATTTCCGGATCAACAGGCAATTTCTGAAATATCTTATAAAAAAATAAAAAAGAACTGGCACAAAGAAATTGAATACACACAATGGTTGGGAGATCAGTTTATACAAAATAAACGGAACCTGGTTTTGAAAGTCCCTTCTGCTATTGTTCTACAGGAAAATAATTTTTTATTAAATCCCCTTCACGCTGAATTTAAAAAAGTTAAAATTATTTCATCCGAACTATTGAATTTAGATAAAAGGTTGACTGAATATTAAAGACAAAAATGAACCAATTATTTTTGATAACCGGCGGCAATATCGGCGACAGAAAAAAGAACCTGGAAAACGCTGCAGCTTTGATATACGATCGAATTGGTACGGTAGTAAAAAGTTCAAAAATATATGAAACTGAAGCATGGGGACTTACGGATCAGCCGGCTTTTTATAACCAGGTTCATGTTGTTGAAAGTAATTTTTCTGCAAAGGAAGTGCTTTCAAATATTTTGCAGATAGAAGAAGAAATGGGAAGGAAAAGAACCATCAAAAACGCTGCACGGATTATAGATATTGATATTTTATTTTTTAATGAAGAGATAGTGAACGAACAAAATCTGGTAATTCCTCATCCGCAAATTAGCAACAGGCGGTTTGTTTTGTTGCCTTTGAGTGAGTTGGTTCCCCAGATGATCCACCCGGTTTTCAAAAAATCAATTCACCAATTATTATTACAAACCAAAGATCAATTGAAGGTAACAGCAGTGGTGTAAAACTGATCTGATCAAATTCATTTTAAGCTGATTCATTTAAATCAGATTTCAGTTGTTATTTTTGAAAAAAAAACCAGCACTTTAATTTAAAGAATGAAATATAATTTCATCACCATTGAAGGAAATATAGGCGCAGGTAAAACAACACTTGCTCATTTGTTGAGTAAACATTTTAATGCGCGCCTCATTCTTGAAGAGTTTGCTGAAAATCCTTTTTTGCCAAAATTTTATGAAAATAAACAGCAGTACGCTTTTCCGCTGGAACTTTTTTTTATGGCTGAAAGGTATAAACAATTAAAAGATCTGCTTCGGTCAAAAGATTTATTTCAAAGTGTTACTATTTCCGATTATCTTTTTACCAAATGCCTTTTGTTTGCCAAAGTGAATTTACCTGAACAGGAATTTTTGTTGTATCAAAAATTGTTCGACATCATTAACCCTCAATTAGTACAGCCTGATTTGCTCATTTATCTTCATGCGCCAATTACCAAATTGAAAGAAAATATCAAAAAAAGAAATCGTTCTTATGAGCAATCAATAGACTCGGATTATCTTTTTTCTTTGCAGGAAATTTACACTTCATACATCAAGCAGCACCATGTAAAAACGTTGTTTATTGATGTGTCAAATGCTGATTTTTTGGGGAATGAAAAGCACCTGCAAACGCTACTGGACGCGCTTAACAAAGACTACGACAACGGACAAAACTATTTAATACTTCCTTAATAAGATAATTAAATGCCACTAAAATCAGATCCGTTTGCTTCTGTAAGAGTTATTGAATACCGAAATTTGCTTATCGGCCGCTTTGCTTTTATTATGGGTTTAAGAATGATGGCTACACTTATTGGCTGGTGGATTTATCTTTTAACGAACGACCCTTTTGCCATCGGTTTGGTTGGATTGTCAGAAGTAGTTCCCGCGCTTTCGCTGGCTTTATATGCAGGTCATATAATTGATCAAAGTGAAAAAAGAAAATTACTTTTAAAGGGGGTTATCCTTTATTTTATTTCAGCGGGTTGCCTCGTTTTTATTTCGGGTAAATTTATTTCAACACACCTGAGTAATCATAGCATTGCAATTTGTATCTATTTTATCATTTTTTGCACGGGCGTTTTTCGTGCTTTTACCGGCCCGGTTTTTAGCGCAGTGATCGCGTATATTGTTCCAAGAAATGATTTGCAAAATGCAACCACCTGGAGCCAGGGAACCTGGCTTTCTGCTTCAGTTACAGGCCATGCTACAGGAGGTTTTTTAATTGCCATTGTGGGGATTACCAATACTCTCGTTGCCATTTGTTGTTTAATAATATTTTCTTTTTTCTTTTTAGTGCGATTGAAACCCAAACCGGCTTCAGTGGTAAAAGGAGTAGTGCGCACCTGGGAAAGCGTGAAAGAAGGACTCAGATTTGTTTATAAAACCAAGGAATTATTATCGTCGTTATCACTCGACCTTTTCGCGGTTTTATTTGGCGGCGCAGTTGCATTAATCCCGATTTATGCACGAGATATTTTAAAAGTTGGTTCTGAAGGTTTTGGTATTTTAAATGGAGCAGCGGATATGGGCTCTATTTTGATTGTAATTATTCTTACTGTTTTTCCTGCAAGGAAAAAACAGGGCAAAAAATTAATATTGGCCGTGGGCGGATTTGGCATTTGCATTATCGTTTTTGGTATCTCCAAAATATTTCTACTTTCTTTCGGCGCTTTATTGATCTCCGGAATGTTGGATGGGATTAGCGTAGTGGTAAGAGGAACGATTACGCAATTAAAAACGCCTGATCATATGCGAGGCCGGGTGATGAGTGTAAACTCTATGTTTGTAAATTCAAGCAATGAGTTGGGACAGTTTGAGAGCGGAGTTACGGCAAAATTAATGGGCACTGTGCCGGCAGTTATTTTTGGCGGAAGCATGACCTTGCTGATTGTAATTTATACATGGTTTAAATCGCCTACTTTAAGAAAGATGGAATATTAAAGGAGTCAGATTCACTTTATTTACGTCATTAACCAGGAACTGGTAATATGCCAAACAAGTGCAATATTTTGGCCCGATATTCGTTTTATCAGTAGTTTTTCAGAAGTTATTTATTGGAAAATAAAAAGATAACTTACTGAAAATCACATGAATCCGGATAATAAGTAATTTTTTTATCCATAACCCTAACAATAATTGAAAAACCTTTGAAAAATCATCTGTTGATTTTAATACTGCTGCTCACTTTGGGGCCCTTGGCCAAAGGTCAGGAGGTTATCAGGCAGGTTTCCTGTTTTAGTTCTACATTAAAAGCACAGGCGGATAGCATTAAAAAAGAAATGGCAGATCAGGGATTTATCGTTGTGAGAGAAGCTTCGATGACAATGGAAAGCGGTTATGAAATGCCGGTGATTGTTCCGCTTACACAAGGTACCTGGTATCATTTTGCATTCATTGGTGACCTTTCCTCCAAACTTTACGAATTAAGAATGTATGATTACAACGAAAAACAGGTGGTTTATGAAAAGCATTATGGTGATGGCATGGAAAGTAACATTATCAGTTTTTCTTACATTCCGAAGTTTACTGAATACCATATGCTAAAACCTGTACAGGTTAATAAGAAAAAGAAAGACAATATTTGTGGTTATATTATTATGTTCAAAAAAGTGAAATAAACTCCCTTCGTTTTGCAATATTTGCGAATCATTTTATTTTCTCATTAAAATAAGAAAATCATTTTTTTGTTGGCTTACTGTACTAAGAATTGATAAAGTATTTTTAATCTAATACCTTTATCAAACCCAAAAAACTACTTTATGCGCAGTTTATCAGCCGCAATTATCGGGATTGCATTTATCGTCGGCCTTTTTATTGTTGGTAAAGCCTATAAATACAGGTCAACAAGCAAGGAAACCATTACAGTTACCGGTTCTGCAGAAAAAGATTTTGAGAGCGATCTCATCGTTTGGAAAGGATCTTATTCAAGAAAATCAATGGATCTTAAAAGTGCTTATGCAGAACTAAAAGATGACGAAAGTGTAGTTAAAAAATATCTTTTAAGCAAGGGAGTTCAGGAGAATGAAATGGTGTTTTCTTCCATAAATATTGTAAAGGAATTTAATTACCTCACTGATGCAAACGGGCGTTCTCTCGGGCAGCAATTTTCCGGTTACAACCTTACACAGAATGTAAGAATTGAATCCCCTAATGTTGATAAAATAAATGCCATTTCAAGAGAAGCGACAGAATTAATCCAGCAGGGAATTGAATTTAATTCGATGCCTCCTTTATTTTACTACACGAAACTCACCCAAATAAAAATGGATCTGTTGGCAAAGGCAAGCGCCGATGGTAAAAAAAGAGCAGAAATAATTGCTACCAATTCCGGTAGTTCTTTGGGAAAATTAAAGAAAGCCAACCTCGGCGTTTTCCAGATCACCGGAAAAAACACGGATGAAGATTACAGCTATGGCGGTACTTTCAACACATCAAGCAGAAATAAAACCGGTTCAATAACTATCGGGATGGAGTTTTCGGTTAATTGATTTGATCAGTAAATCAGCAAATAAGGTGATTTTTAATTTGCTATAAAATCGTTTTCAATTCTTTTTTTACCAGGCTTAAATTGATAAAAAGCGTAAGGCTAAGCAAAAAAATGGCTGTAAGCCATACACTCCAGTTCAGAACAAAAGAAAGGTGGGCTGCATTAACAAAAGACAGTTGCATAAATAATAAATGAAGGATTTCTGTAAGGATCAAAGCGCCAACGATAATCGTGAGGTAAACCGGTAACCATGTTTTCGCCACACTTTTTGCCAACCAATTTGGCGAGTAACCTAACGTAAGCAATAAACGCAGATTGTCTTTACTTTTTGCGATCATCAGTTGCAGGTAAAATGAGAACAACATCAATGCAAGGGCAATCACTAAAATGCCAAAAACGCCCAAAGCGCTTACGATATTTTGTAAAATACTTTTGATGCGGCTGAATTTAATTTTTTCTTTGTTGAGGTGATAATTCTGCTGTTCAAGATATGAAATCAATTTAGGATCATTTGCATCTTTAGTTTTTATATAAACCCTGGAAGCGTGCACTGACGTATCTTGCATAAAACGGAAATTGCTCCAGTTCATAAAAGATTTAGGAACCAGCAGCGAGTTAATGCGGTCACTTAAGGCCACAATATTTCCTTTAAAATTTTGGGTTCCATAAGGCCCTGAACATTCTAAAATAATATTTACCGAGGAAATGGTTTTTGGCGAAAGTTGGGGCAACCCTTGCGCCGGTGCAAATACATTATACATTTCCAAAAAATCGGAAGAAAAAATAATAGGCACAACCATTTGGCCAGGTTGCCAGGTAAAAGTTGGAGGAACGGTATCAATAAAATTATTGTCGATACTTTCTAAAAAAAGATCGGTGCTAAAAGGAATAATATCGCCGGCTGTAGCGCGTACACGAAATTTATTAGAGATCAAAGGAGCCACTCCCTGTATGGTAGGTTGATTTTTAAGCGCTGTTAAATCTGAAGCAGTAAAGGTGTTATCCTTACCCATATTAGCGTTGGTAATCGTTTTTGAAATGGAAATAAAATCATACTCTCCACTTTTACGTGGATTGTTTTCCTGTAAAAGTTGTTGAATATTTACAAACATCTGCATCGAAACCAGCAATAACAAAACACCAATTCCCAAACCAAAATATCCGAGCCATTTGGAAAACGAATTGTTTTCCGAAATGATCAATGGTTCAATATTTTTATAGCTTAAAGGCATTTGAAAGTTTAGATTGGTTTAGGGGGTTAGAGAGTTTAGATAATAGTAAACAAATAAATTCGTTGCTTTTTCATTTTGCTTTTTTATAAATAAATGATTTTTTCATTTTTTAAAAAATCCAAAGCTTTCAGATCGGCAAAAATCATAGCAGCATTTCTTTTTTCACATTCTTCATAAATAAGTTCCATTGCTTTTTTCCGGTTTTCGTCATCAAGATGGCTGTAAGGTTCATCTAATAATAAAAAATCAAACGGCTGCATTAATGCACGGATGATAGCGATACGCTGTTGTTCGCCATAACTGCATTTTTTGGCCAATTGATTTAATTTTTTTTCAATCCCCAATCTTTTTGCCATTTCAGTAATAGCTTCGGGTTTATGATAAGGGTCTAAGATTCTTTTTATTTCAATATTTTCTTTTACTGTTTGGTCTTCAAACAAACGCAGGTCCTGGAAAATGATGCTGATCTTATTTTGCCTGAATACAGAAAAGCTTTCTGTAGAAAGCTTTTTAATGTCAGTATTATCATACAAAACAGAACCGCTGTAATCCTTTCTTAATCCGTAAATGAAATGGATCAACGAGGTTTTTCCACTACCGGAAGGAGCTACAATATGGAGATGTTCTCCTTTATGGATAGTAACGGTTTTCTCCCATATTTGTGAAGCTTCCCAATTTTCTTTTTCAATATAGTCAGGCGTTACCTTTCGCAGTTCTATCTGCATCATTATTCTTTTAGAAAAAATATTTTTTATTTTATCGTGTCAGCAGGAGGCGGAACCAACAGCGAATCGGGGAGCGCTGTGCTATTAGATGTTTCTGTTTTTTCTTTTTCATGTATGAGAAAAAGTTGGTTTAAATAATTACTCAATTGCTGAAGGCTATTGCGGTCTTTATTTACGAGATTAACTTCTGTGTTAAAAATAAAGCCACCTTTATTAAATTCTCCGCCTGTTGAAATAATATTATTCCATGTGTCCAAACTTTTATCAAGCATTTCTTTTCTGCCGGGCTTGCTCATATTCCACGAAGAAAATTGTGAAAGTAGTTTGTGAATATCAAAATAAAATGCAACAGGATGCCCTGAAATTTTATCAGCAAAATTAAATGAGGTATTACTGTTTCCGTTCAGGTATTGATTGGCAAAAGAAGTATGGTTGCTTTGTGCAAATAGTTTATCATTCATCACATAATTAACCAATGAATCTTTTCCCATCTGTGAAGTGGTTTTCTTTGCTGCGTCCAGCATTTTTTGAAGGCTTGCTTTATTATCAATTCCTGCAGCAAAAATGTAATTAAATTCAGGGTGATGCATGGAATCTGAAATATTTAGATCGGTGGAAGCCAGCAGCCACTTGCCATTGGTGGCTTTTGAAAAGTCATCCAGGTTAAAACCCATTGGTTGTGTGTAGGAATTAATCATTCCATCAACTCCTGTTAATTTGATCATTTCTGTAATACCTTCCGGTTTAAAATTGGATGCTAACAAGCCTATTACATTATTGGAAGGAATTTTTTTGATCATATCCATATCGATAGAATTGCCCATATATTTTTTGACGATATCAGTCAATTCTTTGCTGACAAATAATTTTTGTGAAACGTCGATTTTGCCATTGTCAAAGTTGATCGTGTAGGTGCTTGAATTTCCTTTGGTAAAAGCGTCCAGTTTGAGCATACCCAACATTCCCATTGCTGGCGAATTGTTGATCATCGCGTCTGTATTTTGATAAATATGTATATCACCGGTTTCTTTCAGAAGAGAAGCAAACTTGTCGTTTTTTGCAAGTGAGCTATCCGTTTTTAAAGAAAATAATTTCTTGCACAAATCAGAAAATTCTACGCTCCTGTCGGCGGGCGCATTGTTTTTTGGTAGGTTCAAGCGGTCTTTCCACTTGCCCATATCGACCATTTTACTTTCGGGGTTCATCAAATAAACAAAATGAGCATTATCCCGGCCCACCACACCATTGTCTTTTAAATTCAGAAGGCTGATGTCTCCATCTTTCGTTGCAGCGCCATCTGAAAAGTTTTTATTGAATTGATCAAAATCACCTGTATTTTTTATTTTCCCTTCAACTGCAAAATATTTATTTCCATTATGATCGGCTGTAAAAAATATAAGGCCTTCATCAAAATCTATCCCGCTGCCAGATGGATCTTCGAGAAGCTTTTTTCTCCATTCTTCCATTGAAGAATCTGAGATGGCTTTTTTATAAATGTCTGTTTGTTGAATCTCTTTCCATGATAATTTATTGCCAAGGGATTTAAGATTAACCTGTGCAACAAACATAGCGTTATCAGGAATCATTTTTCCTACTTCATTTTTCTTCCCGCAGGAAGAAAAGAAAAGAACGATTACACTAATGAAACTGAGTTTAAGAAAAGATTTCATAAAACTATTTTTAAGTGAATGAATATTTTAAGAATATAGTTCTTTAAAAGTAAGTGTATTTTTTTTATAAATATTCGGGTTAAAAACGAAGTGATAATTTATTGAAATATTTTAATAGTTCATTTTCCGGTATGGTTTCCTGCTCACCTTTTGCAAGGTCTTTTACCACACAGGTTTTTTCTTCCATTTCTTTTGAACCGATAATTACCCCATAAGCGATATTTTTTTTGGAAGCATATTTAAATTGCTTATCCAGCTTTGAATTTTCATAAAACAATTCACAACTTATATTATTAAGGCGCATTTCCTGCATTAGTTTATATGCTTGTTTACTCTCTTTTTCACCAAGATTAAAAAATAAAATTTCTGTAGTTTGATTAATATTTTCAGGAAAGAGATTCAACTCTTCCATTACATCATAAATACGGTCTAACCCAAAGCTGATACCGACTCCGGGCATATCAGGTACGCCAAATAAACCGGTAAGATCATCATAGCGGCCGCCGCCGCCAATACTGCCCATTTCTACATTTTTTGCTTTTACTTCATAAATAGTGCCTGTATAATAATTAAGCCCGCGGGCTAAAGTAAAATCTATATTAATTGTTTGTTTACTGTCTTCGCTTAAAGAATTATTTAAATAGCTTAACATAAATTGTAATTCTTCAATCCCTTTTTTACCTGACTCTGTTTTACCGACAATGGCTTCAATCTTTTCTAATTTCTCTGAATTAGTGCCATCTATCGTTATATATTTTTCAATCAGGGAGATGTTATTTTCAGATAAACCGACGCTGACCAGTTCTTCTTTTACTTTTTTAATACCGATTTTATCAAGTTTATCGATTGCGATGGTTAATGCATTGATATCGGTGACTGAACCTGTGACTTCTGCAAGCGCAAAAAGAATTTTCCTGTTGTTCAGCTTTACATCTACTTCTATTTTTAGCCTTTTAAAAACATCAATGTAAATTTCTGCAAGTTCTACGTCGCTTATTAAAGAATAGGTACCTGCTATATCGGCGTCGCACTGCATAAATTCCCTGTAGCGTCCTTTCTGTGGCCGGTCGGCACGCCAAACCGGTTGGATTTGGTAGCGCTTGAAAGGAATCGTTAGTTTTCCTGAATTCATCGCCATATATCTTGCAAATGGAATGGTAAGGTCGTAACGTAAAGCTCTCTCTGTAATGTATTTATTATTTTTTCCGGCAAGAATCTGTTCAAAATTCAGTAAAGCGTTTTCTCTTTTTACGGGATTATCCAGGCCGTTATTTAAAATTTTAAAAATAAGTTTATCGCCCTCATCTCCATACTTTCCCATCAGGGTTTCGAGGTTTTCCATTGACGGGGTTTCCAAAGGTTCAAATCCATATAATTCAAATACACTTTTGATAGTTTCAATGATGTACCTTCTTCTGCGAAGCGTATCTGCAGCAAAATCCCGTGTTCCCTGCGGAAGTGATGGTTTCATAATTTTTTCCTTTAACCTAGTTATTTTTAGAGCAAAACTATTATTAAATTGTTGGAATGTTTATTGTTTGATAGTTTAATGGTCGACTGTAATTTTAAAACCTTGTAAGATTAGATGTGGAAATTTTTAGTTTGTGCATCCTAATGGTTAATAAATATTAACAATTTTATTACAGCAACAACAGTGAGGATTGCATCTTAATATTTGATTGAAGTAAAATTATGGTAATAGTAAAGTAGCAAAGTATGGGAATTTATCTATTTTATTTTATCTTGCCGTTTGTCTAAAAAAAATAATATGAGTCTCGAGGAATTTGAAAATACACCGGATAATAAAACCAGGCGATATATCCTGATGCGAAGCATCACGGATTTGGGGATGGGGCTTATTTATCTTGCGGTAGGGATTATTATTTTATTTGCAAAACAATTTAAATTTCAAAATGATTTTACAGGAAGTATTCCGGCTAAAATTTTTGCAGTCATGGTAATTATTTACGGAAGTTGGAGAATATACCGAGGAATTAAAAAAAAATATATAAAGGAATGATCATGGCTAATAAAATAAATAATTCTTTAAGTCTCACCTTCATGGTGGCTTTATTATCAATTTCTTTTATGAGTTGCCATCAGGATGTAAGGACTGATACGGATACCCTTGATAGCGGAACGATTCATATCAGTGTAGATGAAAGTTTTAAACCTGTGATAGATTCGGAAATACAGGTATTCGAAGCACTTTATCCGAAAGCAAAAATTATAGCTGATTATAAACCTGAGGCTGATTGTTTTAAGGATTTGATGAAAGACAGCACCAGGATGATCATTGTAACCCGCGCACTAACCACAGACGAAGAGCGGTTTTATAAAGACACTTTAAGCTATACACCGGGTTCGTCACTGGTGGCTTATGATGCAATTGCGGTAATTGAAAACAGGGAGATGAAAGACTCCTTGTATTCCATGCCTGAAATTCGCGGAATTTTAGAGGGAAGCACCGGTGACAAAACACTCGCAGTATTTGATGGTGTAAAAGAAACAAGTACTTTACGTTTTGTTGTTGATTCAGTTTTAAGAGGTAAAACCCTCGATCCCAAAAAAGTATTTGCTGAAAACGGAAGCCAGGAGGTAATAGATTATGTTTCTACCCATCCGGATGTTCTGGGATTTGTAGGTGTAAGTTGGATCGGCAATCCTGAAGACACTTCTCAGGCGTCTTTTTTAACCAAAGTGAGGATTGTATCTCTGCAATGTACCTGTCCTGAACAATCTTATATAAAGCCTTACCAGGCTAATATTATTTTGAAAAGATATCCCATGGTTCGTGGGTTATATTATATATTAAAAGAAAATTATAGCGGACTTGGGACTGGATTTTCTACATTTCTTGAGCACGACAGGGGGCAAAAGATTTTCAGCCGTGCCTATCTCGCACCGGCAAAAATGAGTTTAAATATTCGGGTGGCTACTAATGAATAATAAAAAATTCCAAAATTAAAAACCAGTAATTAATCAAAAAGCAAAAATTGTAAAAATGAAAAAAATCGGACTTGTCGCATCTTTAATTTTAATGGGGAATGTTTTATTTGCCCAAAGTATTAAAGAAGGAAAACAGTTTTTAAATCGCGAAAGGTATGAAAGTGCTGAAGCCGTATTTCAAAAATTATTAGCCTCAGACCCTAATAATATTGAAGCTGCTTATTGGCTTGGTCAAACTTACCTTGATAACGACCGTGCATACATTGATACTGCAGCAGCAAAAGCATTGTATCAGAAAACATTGCAGGCTAATCCCAACAATGCCCTGATGATGATTGGTATGGGCGAAATTAACCTGATGGAAGGGAATAAGGACGCGGCAAGAAATCAGTTTGAGACTGCTATAAATAATACGAAAAAAAGAGAACTTCCTGATATTCTTTACGCGGTTGGAAGAGCCAACATTGAACCTAACAAAGGAGGAGACATCATGTATGGTATTCAAAAGCTACAACAGGCTACTGAGAGAGACAAAAAGAATCCGGAAATTTATAATGAAATTGGCTATGGTTACTGGAAATTACACGATGGCGCAAATGCTACTATCAATTTTCAGACAGCCTTATCGCTTGATCCTGCTGATGCAATGGCCAGTTTTTTTATTGGCAGAATATATGAAACACAAGGTTATGGACAGGAGCCTATTTATATGAGATACTACCAGGATGCAATGAGGGAAGATCCTAATTACGCACCGGTTTATTATTGGTTATATACTTATTATTACAACCGTGATGTAAATAAAGCCGCAGAATATCTTAATAAATACATTGCCGTTGCGGATAATGATTCTAAAAACTGTTATGCAAAAGCTGCTCTATTATTTGTTTCCAAAAAATACGAACAAACTATCACACAGGCTGATGGATGTATAGATTCTGCGGCAGGAAAATCAGATCCGAATTTATACGGATTAAAAGGATATGCTTATGATAAATTAGGAGATTCTCTCAAAGCAAAAGAATCATTTGATAAATTCTTTGCTGTAGCCAATCCTGAAAAAATTGGTCCGAATGACTACAAAACGTATGGTCAAATTTTATTTAAAATTCCCGGGCAGGAGGCCGAAGCTGTTTCTTATATAAATAAAGCCATTGATCTTGATACATTAGTGGCAAATAAAATACAATATGCAAAAGATGTAGCCCAAAATCTTGCCAATCAAAAAAAATATGCTGAGGCAGGGCAATGGTACACAAGAGTTTTAAGCCTTGATTCTAATTATGGAAAAACTGATCTCTTCTATGCAGGTTATGATGATTTTTTAGGAGGGGACTATCCAGCTTCTGATTCTGTGTTTAAAATCTACCAGCAAAAATATCCCGATGATGTTTATGGATGGTTTTTAGGCGCTCATGCAGTAGAAGCTATGGATACTGCAGAAACAGGAAAAGCAAAACCATTATATGAAAAAGTGATTGAAATAGGTGATTCCATTCAGAATAAAGATTCTATAAAAGATAAGCTGATACCTGCTTATCGTTTTATGGTTGCTTATTATTACAACATAAAACATCAAACAGATTCAGCAATTGTTTATAATGATAAGATTTTGGGACTTGACCCTACTGATGCTACTGCATTAAAAACCAAAGATGCTTTGGATACCGTGGTAAAGCAACAAAAAGAAGCAGCAGATAAACCCTCTGCAACAAAGAAAAAATAGACTTTACAAAATAAAAATCTTCGATAAAAGCTCCTGCATTGCAGGAGCTTTTAGTTTTACTAAGGGTAGTAATTGAAGAGAAATTTTTTACCAAAAAACCAAAATAAAATTTGTAATATGATTTCGGTCATGGATAATTGATATTGCTGTATTACTTTTGCATAATTAAAAAACCAGTTTTGATACACACTTTTCTGCAAGTACAAGCCATCAACAGCACCTCCAATTATTTACCCATAGGCATTCAATTGATTTTCGCTTTACTGCTTTTGTCTCTGATGATATATGGGACGAATGCATTAGGGCCTAAGAGAAAAACGGCGGATAAACTCGTCAATTTTGAAGGTGGAATAGAGATAAAAGGAAATGCGCGGCAACCTATAGCTGTTAAATATTTCCTCGTTGCAATCTTGTTTGTACTGTTTGATGTGGAAGTGATTTTCTTTTATCCTTACGCGGTCAATTTCAGGCAATTAGGTTGGGGCGGTTTTGGAGCAATATGCATGTTTGTAGGTTTTTTTCTTATAGGTTTTTTCTATATTATTAAAAAAGGCGGACTAAGCTGGGAAGACTAAAATTTAAATGGAAAAGTTTTTGTGATAAATGAAAATGATTGACAAACTAAAAAATTAAAGAAATGGCACGTCCCGTTCAATATAATATTACTGATAAACCTTTGGAGAAACCAATATCCCTGGTTTCAGCTCCTGAAGGATATGCGGGTGAAGGTTTTTTTGCATCTAAGTTAAGTGATGTAGTAGGGTTGGCAAGAAAAAATTCCATCTGGCCTTTGCCTTTTGCCACCAGTTGTTGCGGTATTGAGTTTATGGCGCTTATGGCTTCTCACTACGACCTTGCAAGGTTTGGTTCTGAAAGAGTAAGTTTTACTCCACGTCAATGCGATCTTTTAATGGTAATGGGCACTATCGCTAAAAAAATGGCTCCGGTGGTAAAACAAGTTTATCTTCAAATGGCAGAACCTCGCTGGGTTTTGGCAATGGGTGCCTGTGCAAGCAGCGGCGGTATATTCGATACTTATTCTGTTCTGCAGGGAATTGATCAAATCATACCGGTAGATGTATATGTTCCGGGTTGCCCTCCCCGCCCTGAAGCAGTGATTGATGGATTTATGCGTATACAGGATTTGGTGGGGCAGGAAAATTTGAGAAGGAGAAATTCTGATCGATACAGAGAATTAATGGAAACTTATGGAATTCAATAAGTGAAAAAGGAAGATATATAATGGTTTTTAATTTTCGAATTTTCGAATTTTAAAATTTTCAAATTACAATATGGCTTTAACGAACGAAATAATCAGGCAGAAATTGATCGAAAAATTTGGCGAAGAAGCCACCGGTTTTGAAGAGCCATATGGCATGCTCACTTTCACTTCTGATAAAAATTTGAATCTTAAAGTACTTCAGTTTTTGTACGATGAACCTTCATTGGATTTTCGCTTTCTCACAGATCTTTGTGCGGTTCATTACCCGGATAATACCGGAAAGGAATTAGCAGTTGTTTATCATTTGCATAACCTGAAAGAAAACGTTCGTATTCGTTACAAAGTTTTTACAGACATCAGCAAGCCTGATATTTTTAGTGCCTATGCTTTGTTTTCCGCTGCCAATTGGATGGAAAGAGAAACCTATGATTTTTATGGAGTAAATTTTGTAGGGCATCCAAACCTGAAAAGAATTTTAAATGTGGAAGAGATGGAATATTTTCCTTTGAGAAAAGAGTATCCTTTGGAAGATCAAAAGCGTATAGACAAAGATGATGAAATGTTTGGCCGTGAAGGACATGTTCCTGCTTTGGTTTGATTCAAACGAAGTTTATTTATATCAGTAAACAAACAAATAATGAAGAAATTGAATTTTGTTGAAGTAGAAAATATAAAAGAAAAATAATGAGTGAACATGTAACCTTACCAGAAGGGAATGTTGAAAAACAAACTACTACAATAAATCTTGGGCCTACTCATCCGGCAACACATGGAGTGTTTCAAAATATTGTAGAACTGGATGGTGAAACCATTGTAAGTGCGGAACAAACGGTAGGGTATATTCACCGTGCTTTTGAAAAAATTGCTGAGCACAGAACCCCTTACCAGATAACAACTCTCACCGACAGGTTAAATTACTGCTCAGCTCCGCTAAATAATTTTGGTTGGCACATTGCATGTGAAAAATTCCTTGGAATAAAGACGCCAAAGCGAGTAGATTATTTGCGTGTTATCATCATGGAACTGGCACGTATTTCTGACCACTTAATTTGTAATTCTATTGTTGGGGTGGATTCGGGCGCCTTTTCTGGCTTCTTGTACGTAATGCAATACCGCGAATTAATTTATGAGATTTACGAAGAAATTTGCGGATCACGCCTTACAACCAATATGGGTAGAATTGGTGGCTTTGAAAGAAATTTTACACCCCAGGCTTTTGAAAAACTCGAGAAGTTTATTAAAGAATGGCCGGTAGTTTTAAAAGAATTTGATGAGTTGTTCAATCGCAACAGGATCTTTATGGATCGCACCATTGGTGTAGGTCCTATTTCTGCTGAGCGTGCATTGAACTACGGATTTACAGGTCCTAATTTAAGAGCAGCGGGCGTTGATTATGATGTAAGAATTCATTCGCCATACAGCAGTTATGAAGATTTTGATTTTACGATTCCGGTTGGTTCTACAGGAGATTGTTATGATCGTTTTTTAGTTCGTGACCAGGAAATGTGGCAAAGTCTTGAAATTATAAAACAAGCTTATCAGAAAGTGCAGGAATTTAAAGGTGCTGAAGCGGAGGTATATCACGCCGATGTACCTGATTATTATTTACCTGATAAAAAAGACGTTTATACAAAAATGGAAGCGCTCATTTATCATTTTAAAATAATAATGGGCGAAACAAAAATGCCGGTGGGCGAATTGTATTCTTCTATTGAAGCAGCAAATGGCGAACTTGGATTTTATTTAATAAGCGATGGAGGAAGATCTCCTTACAGGCTTCATTTCAGGAGACCATGTTTTATTTATTACCAGGCTTATTCTGAATTGACAAAAGGAGGTTTATTAAGTGATGCAATCATTACGATGAGTAGTTTGAATTTGATTGCCGGTGAACTGGATGCATAAGATGGCTCATATTAAGAGGGATAGCATTCATTTTTTATGCTATAAATAATGGAAAAGGAAAGAAAAATAAAAGCGGTTGTAAAAAAAGTAACTTTTGCAGAAGCAGAGAATGCAGATGATGAATATTGGTCGCAAGCAAGCGTTGAAGAAAGACTACAGGAGTTAGTAGATCTTAGAAGAATCTTTTTTGGAGATGCAGAAAATAGGATAAAAAAAATAATTTCGAGAAGAAGTATTTATGATGAAGAAAATTAACCTTGAAAAAGATATAATTGATTTCATCAAATTGTGCAATGACCACGAAGTAAAATATTTGGTAATTGGAGGTTATGCAGTAAGTGTTCACGGTTATCCAAGATCTACTAAAGATATGTCGGAAACAAATGCATTAAAAATGGTTCGGGTTATAAAAGATTTTGGTTTTGGTTCTTTAAAATTAAATAAAGAAGACTTTTTGAAAAAAGATTCGATAACTCAATTAGGTTTTCCTCCATTGAGAATCGATATTCTTAATGACCTTGATGGAGTCAGCTTTAAAGAAGCGTGGAACAATAAAAAAATTGTGAGATTTGAAAATGTGGTTGTAAATTTTATTGGTTATAATGAGCTTATAGCTGTAAAACAAAAAGCAGGAAGACCACAGGATTTAGCAGACATTGATAAATTGAAGAAAAGAAACAGAAATTAAAACAAATGAGTGTTCAATTTTCACAGGAAAAATTAAATAAAGTTAATGAGCTGATCACTCATTATCCAGAAGGAAAGCAAAAAAGTGCTTTGTTGGGAGTTTTGCACATAGCCCAGGAAGAGTTTGGTTGGCTGGATGTGAATACAATGGATTATGTTGCTTCACTGCTAAACCTTGCGCCGATTGAGGTGTATGAAGTTGCTTCTTTTTACAGTATGTTCAATTTAAAACCTGTTGGTAATTATGTGTTTGAAGTTTGCCAAACAGGCCCGTGCATGTTGAAAGGAAGTGATAATATCATTGATTATATAAAAAAGAAACTGGACATCAATGTGGGCGAAACTACAAAAGATGGCATGTTCACTTTAAAAACCGTTGAATGCCTTGGTGCTTGCGGTTATGCGCCAATGATGCAATTGGGAAAATATTACAAAGAGCATTTAACACCAGAAAGGGTGGATCAGATTATAGAGGAATGCAAAAATAACAGTGAACGCAATAATTAATAGAATTTTTATTCTTACATGAAAAAATTATTATTAGATAAAGTAAATGTTCCGGGCATAAAAACCTTTGAAGTATATCGTCGCGAAGGTGGTTACCAAAGCGTTGAAAAAGCGTTGAAAATGCAAACCGGCGATATTGTTGAAGAAGTTAAAAAAAGCGGCCTCAGAGGTAGAGGTGGCGCAGGTTTCCCCACCGGAATGAAATGGAGTTTTTTGGCAAAGCCCGAAGGCATGCCGCGTTATTTGGTTTGTAATGCAGACGAGAGCGAACCTGGCACTTTTAAAGACAGATTTTTGATGGAATACATTCCTCATTTATTAGTTGAAGGAATGATTGTTTCATCTTTTGCCCTGGGCAGCAATACCTCTTACATCTACATTCGCGGTGAATACGACTGGGTTGCCGACATTCTGCAAGCTGCTTTGGATGAAGCAAAGCAAAATGGTTTTCTTGGAAAAAACATTTTGGGAAGTGGTTTCGACTGTAACATATTCCTTTATCGTGGAGCAGGCGCATACATTTGTGGTGAAGAAACTGCATTGCTTGAAAGCCTTGAAGGTAAAAGAGGATTGCCCAGAATTAAACCACCTTTTCCTGCGATAAAAGGTGTTTGGGGTTGTCCTACCGTTGTAAATAATGTGGAGACCATTTGTGCAATTGTTCCTATTATAAATGAGGGAGGTGATGCGTATTCAAAAATTGGTGTCGGAAGGTCAACCGGAACCAAATTGATTTCGGCTTGTGGCAATATTAATAACCCCGGCGTTTATGAAATCGACATGACGATTTCTGTTGAAGAATTTATTTATAGTGATGAATATTGTGGTGGAATTGAAAACGGAAAAAAATTAAAAGCTTGTATTCCGGGCGGTTCATCTGTACCTATTTTACCCGCCAATCTTTTATTGAAAACCGCTAAAGGTGAACCTCGTTTAATGAATTACGAAAGCCTTGCTGATGGAGGGTTTGCTACAGGAAGTTCCATGGGCTCGGGTGGATTTATTGTTTTGGATGAAGACCAATGTGTGGTAAAGCATACCTTAACGCTCGCACGCTTTTATCATCATGAAAGTTGCGGACAATGTTCTCCCTGTCGCGAAGGAACCGGTTGGATGGAGAAGATTTTACACAATATTGAAAACGGAAAAGGTAAAATGAAGGATATCGATCTTCTTTGGGATATTCAGAGAAGAATCGAAGGTAATACCATTTGCCCGTTAGGTGACGCTGCCGCATGGCCGGTAGCAGCTGCCATCAGGCATTTCAGGGATGAATTTGAATGGCATATTTTAAACCCTGAAGAATGTTTGGTGAGAAATTTTGGATTGGCACATTATGCAGATCCTTTGGAAATAACTACAGTTAGCGCTTAAGTATTTTGGCGTTCAGATAAAAAGAATAAAATGGCTGAAGAAGAAAAATTATTTACAGTAACAATAGACGGAATTACCATCCAGGTTCCACAAGGCACTACTATTCTAAATGCAGCAAGAAAGATAGGGCCAAAGGTGGCCCCGCCAACAATGTGTTATTACAGTAAACTGGAAGGGAGTGGAGGAAAATGCCGTACCTGTTTGGTTGAAGTAGCTGCAGGATCAACAAAAGATCCAAGGCCGATGCCCAAATTGGTTGCTTCATGCAGAACAGATGTGATGGATGGAATGATTGTAAAAAACATTACAAGCGAAAAAGCCCTGGATGCCAGAAGAGGTATTGTTGAATTTCTTTTGATTAATCATCCGCTGGATTGCCCGATTTGCGACCAGGCAGGCGAGTGTCACTTGCAGGATCTTAGTTATAATAACGGTACAGAAGGTACCCGGTATGAATTTAAAAGAAGAACTTTTGTAAGGGAAGATATTGGGCCTTATATACAGCTTCATATGACGAGATGCATTTTGTGTTATCGTTGTTTGATGGTGGCAGATCAATTGACCAATTCAAGAAGTCAGGGAATATTATTGAGAGGTGACACTTCTGAAATTTCAACCTATATCTCGAAAGCAATCGACAATGATTTTAGTGGAAATATGATTGATGTTTGTCCTGTTGGCGCTCTTACAGATCGTACTTACCGGTTTAAAAATCGGGTTTGGTTCTTAAAGCCAATGGATGCGCATAGGGATTGCGATAAATGTTGCGGGAAAGTAACTTTATGGAACAGGGGAGACGAAGTGTTCAGGGTAACTTCTAGAAAAGATCCATGGGGTGAAGTTCAGGATATTGATGGTAAGACTGCATGGATATGTAATACCTGTCGCTTTGAAAAGAAAAATGCTTCCGACTGGGTAATCGAAGGACCTACAAAAATTAGCAGGCATTCTGTAATTTCAACCAATCACTACGAGAAAAAAGTAGTTCCGCCAGATCCTTTAAATAAAGTACTTTTTGGTCGAAGCCCTCTATTATTAATGGATATTAATGAAGTAAGTAAAGTAAATACTTCTGATGTGGATCTTAGTATTTTACCCGGCCCTGCAACTTCAACAACATTTATAGAACACAATGAGGCAAAGGAAATTGAAGAGACGCCGGCTGAACGATTATCAATTAATGATCATAAAAAACCATAATTAAAATTAGTTTTCTAACCATGTATCAGAACCAGATATTTTTAAACATAGATTGGGCATTATTTACAGAGAAACTTGTTTTAATTGTAGTAGTAGTAATGGTTTCGTTGTTGGTGGCTATGTATTCTACTTATGCAGAACGTAAAGTGGCTGCGTTCATCCAGGATAGGAGAGGCCCTAATCGCGCCGGTCCTTTTGGAATCCTTCAACCTTTGGCTGATGGAATGAAACTGTTTTTTAAAGAAGAGATCGTTCCCACTTTTTCATCTAAATTTTTATTTGTTCTCGGGCCTGTTTTGGCGATGCTTACTGCGATTATGGTAAGTGCGGTTATTCCCTGGGGTGACCATATGCAAATCCTGGGAAGAAATGTTTCCCTGCAGATCGCAGATATTAACATCGGAATTCTTTATGTTTTCGGTGTGGTAAGTTTGGGTGTCTACGGAATCATGATTGGCGGTTGGGCAAGCAATAATAAATTTTCATTGTTAGGTGCTATGCGTGCGGCTTCGCAGATCATTAGTTATGAACTGGCTTTGGGAATTTCATT
The DNA here is from genome assembly GCA_028876495.1 of Bacteroidota bacterium. GTDB lineage: Bacteria > Bacteroidota > Bacteroidia > Chitinophagales > Chitinophagaceae > Ginsengibacter. Next base: position 21,845 of record JAGWRO010000001.1, on the reverse strand, counting down.
GATTGCTTTGCTGATGCTTACCGGCACGCTTAGCTTGGGTGATATGGTGGGGCAGCAAAAAGATCATGTCTGGAATATATTCCGTCAACCACTCGGATTCTTAATCTTCCTTATTTGTGCTTTTGCTGAAACCAACCGGACTCCTTTCGATTTACCTGAAGCTGAAAATGAACTGATGGGCGGATATCATGCCGAATATTCTTCAATGAAACTGGGCTTTTATTTATTTTCCGAGTATGTAAATATGTTTTTGAGCGGAGCGGTGATGACAACTTTGTATTTTGGTGGTTATGATATTCCTTTTGTAAATGATGCAAACCTGGTACATAACATCGGCACTAATTGGGTAGCCATTATTGAGGGTGCTGTCTTATTTATCAAGATAAGCGGCTTTATATTTTTATTTATGTGGGTAAGGTGGACTTTACCAAGATTCAGGTACGACCAGTTAATGAACCTGGGCTGGAAGATATTACTGCCGTTATCACTTTTAAACATGTTGGTTACCGGCGCATTAATTTTATTGAAACAAAATCACTGGCATTTTTAAAACTTAACGATACTTTTGCAAGCAATAAATTGTGAGGTGCCAGATAAAAAATATTGAAGAATGGAAGCATTAACAAACAGAGTAAAACCGGTTGACAGAAGGAAGATGTCTTTTTGGGAACGAATGTATTTGCCGGCTGTTTTTAAAGGAATGGCAATTACGATCCGGCATTTTTTTAAGAAGAAAGCAACCATAAATTATCCTGAGCAGACACGACCTTTCAGCCCTGTTTTTCGTGGGTTACAAATATTGAACAGAGATGAAGAAGGACGAGAAAATTGTACTGCCTGTGGCTTGTGTGCATTGGCTTGCCCCGCAGAAGCGATTACGATGGAATGCGCAGAACGTAAACCCGGTGAAGAGCATCTTTACAGGGAAGAAAAATATGCGGCAAAGTACGAGATCAATATGTTGAGGTGTATTTTTTGCGGATTGTGCGAAGAAGCTTGCCCTAAAGATGCAGTGTATTTAAGCGAAACTTTTGCTCCTGCCAATTATCAAAGAAAAGGATTTATTTATGGAAAAGCGGATATGTTGATTCCGGATCCTAAGACAGATCCGGAAGGTTTTGTAAAAGCAAAGGGAAACAGGATTGCACACCCGCAAGGACATGGCAATGAGCATTGATGAGGAGTTTAGAGGATTTAGAAGTTTAGAAGTGACCCAAGTTAGTAAACAAACAAAAAATTAAAATTCCTGTTTTTTCAAACATACCTTTCAAATGTTGAAAAAGCAGTAAACAAATAAATAATCAGAATTCCTGTTTTCTTCGAACCCTTCTTTGGAGGGCAGGAGGCCACAGCAATGAAATTCGAAAAATGGAAATAACACACATTCTCTTTTGGTTCTTATCAGCGTTGGCTATTGCAGGTGCTATTGGCGTTATTGCAAGCAAAAATCCCATTTATAGTGTACTATGCCTTGTTATTGTATTTTTTGCAATATCAGGTCATTATATTTTAATGAACGCGCAATTTTTGGCAATTGTAAATATCATTGTATATGCAGGCGCCATCATGGTATTGTTCCTTTTTGTGATCATGCTTATGAATTTGAATGCAGAAACAGAACCTGTAAAAAATATTTACATGAAAATGGCCGGTGTTATTTCCGGCCTCACTTTAATGATCGTTTTGGTAGCGGCGCTTGCTCATTCAGAAAATGCGAATGTGGTAATGCGTGCCGGAACAAGTATCGGACTTACAGAAAGCCTTGGTAAAGCATTGTTTAATAATTATGTTGTGCCATTTGAAATAAGCAGTGTTTTGTTTTTAAGTGCGATGATAGGCGCTATTTTAATAGGTAAAAAAGATTCGGCAACAGAAATAAAATAATGTGATTGAAATCTAAAATATTTTTTCAAAAATTCCGGCAAAAAACCGGGAAAAGTTTTTAAGAAAAGCAGCAAGTTATGGAGATCAAGTGGTATATTTTTTTATCGTTAGTCTTGTTTTGTATCGGTATTATCGGTGCACTCACCAGGCGCAATTCTATCATTGTTTTTATGTGTATAGAATTAATGCTGAACTCTGTAAATTTATTGCTGGTCGCCTTTTCAAAAATGCACCTTACTCCGGTTAATGCTTTTGGGCCGGCAATGGCAACCAGTGCACAGATTTTTGTTTTCTTTATTATGATTGTGGCAGCAGCAGAAGTAAGTGTGGGATTGGCCATTATCGTAATGTTATATAGAAATACCCGTTCTATTGATATTAACTTTTTAAACAGATTAAAGAACTAACGCCCGGTTTCTATTGAAAACGGAATAAATAATTTTAAATTTTAAACGCTGCCGCAGTCGGTTTATGGACGCAATTCAACTTATTTATCTTGTTCCTCTTCTTCCTCTTCTGGGATTCATAATTAATGGACTCGGACGAAATGCTCTTTCAAAATCAGTAACAGGTTTCATCGGAAGCGCGGTTATCTTTCTTTCCTTCTGTCTTAGTGTATGGATATTTTTTGCGGTTTCCAGCGAAGGCTTTACCACCCAAAACATTTCTTACTTCAATTTTATTGATGTATATAAACTACATATTCCTTTTGAGTTCCAGGTAGATCAGCTTACTTCTGTTTTTCTTTTGATCATTACAGGAGTTGGCTTTTTAATTCATGTATATTCTGTTTCTTACATGAAAGAAGAATCTCAATCAGGTTTTGGCAGATATTTTTCTTACCTCAATCTTTTTGTTTTTTCGATGTTGATTCTTGTGCTCGGAGGTAATTATGTAATCATGTTTATTGGTTGGGAAGGGGTAGGCCTTTGCTCTTATCTTTTGATTGGTTTTTGGTTTAAAGACCATGCAAATAATAACGCGGCAAAGAAAGCATTTGTGATGAACCGGATAGGTGATATGGGCTTTTTGCTGGCGATGTTTTGGATGGTCTCCTTATACGGAACCGTTTCCTACCATGATCTTTATAATTCTGATAACGGAATAATTACCGCACTTTCAACAATCAATTCACATGCAATTGTTGGAATCACCTTGTTGCTTTTTGTAGGCGCAATGGGAAAGAGCGCTCAAATTCCTTTATACACATGGCTTCCGGATGCTATGGCAGGACCCACACCGGTTTCGGCTTTGATTCATGCTGCTACAATGGTAACTGCCGGAATTTATATGATCGCAAGAAGCAATATTCTTTATTCACTTGCTCCTGCAACATTGGCTGTTGTAGCCGGAATTGGGTTAGCGACTGCGATTTTCGCAGCTATCATCGCATTGAAACAAAATGATATTAAAAAAGTTTTGGCTTATTCTACTGTCAGCCAATTAGGATATATGTTTTTAGGGTTGGGCGTCGGGGCTTTTTCTGCTGCAGTTTTTCACGTAATGACTCATGCATTTTTTAAGGCGCTTTTATTTTTGGCGGCCGGTTCTGTTATTCACGCAATGGGCGGTGAACAGGATATTACCAAGATGGGTGGATTAGGCAAAAAAATGAAGATTACTTATGTTACTTTTTTTATAGCCACACTTGCTATTTCGGGCATTCCTCCTTTTGCAGGCTTTTTTTCAAAAGATGAAATTTTATCTGCCGCTTTTGCTCAAAGCCCGGTTTTATATATTCTTGGTTTCGGCGGCGCTTTGCTTACAGCTTTTTATATGTTCCGCTTAATGGCGATGACATTTAAAGGTAAATTTCGTGGTACACCTGAACAGGAACATCACCTGCACGAAAGCCCTGCTGCTATGACGGTTCCTTTGATCATTCTTGCTATTCTTTCTGCTTTTGGAGGTTTTCTCGGGTTGCCCGAACTATTTGTAAATGATGGGAATGAAATAGATAAATTTTTATCTCCTGTATTTGAACATTCAAAACAGTTCATTATTATTAAAGAAGTACCCCAGCAAACGGAACTTATTTTATTGGTTGTTTCTTCTGTTTTAATAATTATTGTTTCTATATGGGCATGGAACAAGTACAAAAAATATGCACCTTCTGTTTCTGAAAACGGCTTGGTGAAAGCAATAAAAAATAAATTTTATGTTGATGAAATATATGACGCGGTTTTTGTAAGGCCTTATCGTTCACTATCCACTTTTTTAAATAATGTTTTTGATAAAAGGGGAATTGACGGAATTGTAAATGGCGTCGGAAAAACGGTTAATTACGGAAGCCGTCAATTAAGATTGTTGCAAAGTGGCCAGGTGGGCTCTTACCTTTTGTTGATGGTTATCGGGTTGTTGATCTTATTTATTATTCAATTGTTTACAAAATAATATAATGCTGGGTACATACTTTACTTTTCCTGAATTGTTGATCTGGATCCCTTTTATCACGGGGATAATTGCCTTTTTTATTCGTAATGGCAATAGCGTAAAAACCTTTGCAATTATCTCATCAATTGCCACTTTAGCAGTATCTGTTATTAGTTTATTTTATACAGACGTAGCACATCACCCTGAATTCTTTTATTATAACAATGTTTCGTACGTATGGATGCCGTATATAGGTTCCAGTTTTTCTGTCGGAATGGATGGAATGGGTTTCTTGCTCACGTTCTTAACGGCATTGGCTTTTCCATTGATTTTTATTGTTACCAATAAATCAGAGTATAAAAATATCAATTCATTTGTTGGCCTTCTTTTATTGGCACAGGCAGGGATGATGGGCGTTTTTGTGGCTACTGATGCATTACTGTTTTATTTCTTTTGGGAGTTGGCGCTTATTCCCGTTTACTTTCTATGCAGCAGGTGGGGGGGAGAAAAAAGGATACAATCCACTTTTAAATTTTTTGTATATACGTTCCTTGGATCCCTTTTAATGCTCATCGGAATTATTTATGTGTATATGCACACACCTTCTGTTTCACCGGATTCCGATCATTCATTTTATATAAATGCTTTTTATAACGCAATACTATCTCCACGACAGCAGGAGTGGGTATTCTGGCTTTTCTTTATTGCTTTTGCAATAAAGATTCCTATTTTCCCTTTCCATACATGGCAACCGGATGTGTATGAACAATCGAATTATCCTTCAGTAATGGTAATGAGTAGTGTAATGGTCAAAATGGGGTTATTCGGTTTGATAAGGTGGTTATTGCCCATTTTTCCGGCTGCTGTAGCAAAGTATGATCATTTTATTATTATACTTTGCATTATTGGCCTTCTGTATGCCAGTTGTATAGCTTTATATCAAAATGATTTGAAACGATTTGTTGCATGGTCTTCGATAGCGCATTTGGCTTTAATTGGAGCGGCAATTTTTTCAACCAATCGGTTGGGATTACAAGGGGTAATGCTCGAAATGCTTAATCATGGAATCAACATTCTTGCATTGTGGATTATTGTAGATATTATTAATAAAAAAACCGGCGTAAGGAAAATTTCGGAACTGGGTGGTCTTGCAATCAAATCACCGGCACTTGCCATTTTTTTCGTGATCATCGCTTTTGCAAATATTGCACTTCCTCTTTCCAATTCATTTGTTAGTGAATTTTTAATGTTAAACGGAATATTTGATTTTAATAAATGGTATGCCGCGTTTGCCTGCCTTGGTGTTGTATTGTCTGCAGTATATATCCTCAACATGATACAAAAAACTTTTTTTGGAAAATCAAATGAATTAGCGGAAAAAGCACAAAAAATGAGCACCAGTCAGTTTATAGTTTTATCTGTAATCGTGGGTGCTATTTTATTTTTAGGAATTTATCCGGATCCGGTAATTCATTTAACAGAATCAACAGTTTCGGGTTTGCTGGCAAGAATTCCTTTGAAATAATAAATTGTTATAGAATAAGAATTATTTATTTATAGATAAAAAAATTAGTTTTTAAATAACCATAAAATAAAAGCCCGTTGGGGTTCGGATCACATTATGAACGCAATTATTTTAAGTGCACTTTGGGGAGTAGTAATGATGTTGGGAGGAGTGTTTTTCAAAAAAAGCACTACCCCTAAATACTGGGCCATAGCGGGCATTATTATTATACTTGCCGGCAATCTTCTTGAATTTTTTGGACATCCTTTTTTTAATGTTGATACAAAAGGAATGTTGCGTTTCGATTCATTCGGGTTGATTTTTAATTCTATTGCATTTATTTCCACCCTGCTATTCTTTTTGCTGAACGGAAGAGATTTTGAAAAAATAGGAATACATGTTTCCGAATATTTCAGTTTGATATTTTTTGTGTTATGCGGCGTATCTATTCTGTCTTCATTCAATACACTTCTGATGCTGTTTCTGGGAATTGAGATTTTGTCAATTCCTTTGTATATACTAACGGGCAGCGAGAAACGCAATTTAAAAGGAAATGAAGCTTCGTTAAAATACTTTTTAATGGGCGCATTTTCCACCGGCCTTATGCTGATGGGAATTGCATTGATCTATGGCGGTAACAGCCTTGGTTCTTTTTATATTGACGCCATTAATTTAGGATCTGGCCATCTTTCTGTTTTGATAGGTGTAGGATTGGTATTGATCCTGGTAGCAATGGCATTCAAAGTGTCAGCAGCGCCTTTCCATTTCTGGGCGCCTGATGTGTATGATGGTGCTCCTGCAGTGGTCACTTCTTTTATGATGACGATTGCAAAGGTTGCCGCATTTGTAGCGTTCTTCAGGCTCTTTTCCACTTCGTTTGGCAGCATGCATTATCAATGGCAAACTTTGATTGTGATTATTACGGCTGCTACTTTGTTAATAGGAAATATTACTGCAGTTTTCCAGATAAGTGTGAAAAGAATGCTGGCGTATTCAAGTATTTCTCATGCGGGTTTTATGATGTTCACTCTGTTTGCTTTAAATACAACTGCAAAAGAAGGATTACTGTTTTATGCTGCAGCTTACAGCATTGCTACCATTGGGATTTTTGCAGTAATTATCAAAATGTCTGATTATTCTATTGAAGGATTTAACGGACTTGGTAAAAGACAACCATTGCTTGCGTTAACTTCCACTATTTTTCTTTTATCATTAACCGGAATTCCTTTAACTGCCGGCTTTATGGCCAAATTTTATGTTTTAATGGCTGCAGTAAAAGATGGTCATCAATTGTGGCTGGTGATCTTTGCGGTTATTTGTGCTGCTATAAGCGCTATTTATTATTTCAGGGTGATACAAGCTATTTACTTCAAAGACCCGGTTCCGGGTGTTAATGAAAATATCGCGGTTAGCCAGGGATTTGAATGGATACTTGTGATTACTGCGGGCCTGATTATATTACTTGGGATTCTTCCCGGCTTGGTGATCGACTGGTTGTATTATTAGAACAAGCTAACAGTAAACGAACAAATAATTACCATTTTTAATCACAGTCCTGAGTAATAATCATAGCCTCGTTCATACCAATAATCGGGTGGGGGTGTACTGCTGAAAAAAATAGTTCCTATTCTTTTCAAACTTTTAATTCCGTACTTAACGGGTATGATTAAACGCAGCGGATAGCCTTGGTTAAGAGGAAGCGGTTTACCATTCATTTCATAGCACAATAATGTTTGCGGATGCATCATGCTGGCCATATCAATTCCTACATAATACTTGTTATCTGGTGTGGTTAATCCCACATAATTCATTTGTGTTTGCAGCCCAAGGTTATACTTCTTTGCAAAGTCACTGAATTTAACGCCTGACCAATTGCTGATCTGGCTCCAGCCTTCAATGCATTTAAAATCAAACGTGATATCTGTTTTGGGCAACGCTTTTATATCATCAAGACTTATGAATAAAGTATCGCCGGGGCTTCTCACTACTTTTAATTTCCAGTTACTGTCTAAAGGGCTTCTTAAACCTACATCACCATTAAACCGTACGTTTTTCGCTGCTGCAGAAACAGGATAAGTTTTTGCAAGATGTTTATCACTTAATGCTTTTGAAAAAACTTTTTCATCTAAACTTAACCCCTTACGCAAAGGCTTTTGAACGCCTGCAACTTGCGGTTGCCTTTGAAGCCATTTCCATGCAAAAACTCCTGCTGCAATGGCAATAAAAAAAACGATGAAAGCAACTATGCTTTTATTTCGGAATTTTTTTGAAGAAACCACTATTTCTTTTTGATCATCCATTGGATTTTTTTTATTCTTTTTCTTCATTATTGCTTTCTATACTAATTTCCTCAATTATATCTTCTTCTTTTGTAGGAAGAATTTCCACGACTTCTTTTTCCGCATTTATTTCTTCAGCCGGAATTACTTTAGCCAGTAAGCTTTCTTTATTTTCTTTTACTAAAAATAACCCTGTTACCATGCTTTGAAAATTATTCCAGCCAGCAAGAATTACCTGGATAATGTGAACTACAAAAAATAATGTAAAAAGTATAGTGAGTGTAAAGTGCTCTATTCTTGCCCATTCGTAGCCGCCCAGTAAATCAGTTAATGTGCGAAATTGAACAGGTTTATAAATGGATAGCCCGGTCAATACAGAACCAAGGCCCATAAAGATCACGACTGTATAAGCAATCTTTTGAGCGGCATTATATTTTTTTTCCGGGGGACGATTTTTGGTTAAATGTAAATCATGAAGCACAACAATCCAGGCATCTTTAAAAGATCTTTTATTGGGAAAAATATATCTCCATTCTTTTGAAAAGATCAAATACAATACATAAATAAAACCATTGATAGCAAACAGCCACATAAAAACAAAATGCAATCTCATTCCTTCGGCAAGCCGAAAAGGAATATTTAATGCTTTATAAAATGAATTCGGGAAAAATTTAAGGAGCGTTTTATCACCCCAGCCAATTCTATAAATATCGTTCGCCCAATAGATCAACAGTCCGCTCCAAATCATTACAGCCAACAATGGAAAATTAATCCAATGAAACCACCTTATTGCTAAAGGATGTTTTTTTACGACTTTTTTCATTTTTAGGCAGAAAATGCTTTAAGAAATGTACGATGAATATTAACTTAAAGTTCGTTAAAATGTGTTAAAAAAGATGTGTAAACTATTATTTGAGATTTCCTTTTTTAAGTTCGTCTACTGCATGATTGGCAGCCCTGGCAGTTAATGCCATAAAAGTTATTGATGGATTTTGAGTGCCGGTAGAAGTCATGCAGGCTCCATCTGTAACAAAAACATTGGGGCATTCATGCAGTTGGTTCCATTTATTGAGCACCGATGTTTTCGGGTCTTTACCCATTCTTACTCCTCCCACTTCATGAATATCAAGGCCCGGTGCCTGTTTGCTGTCATTTGTTGAAATATTTTTGCATCCGGCTTTGCTTAGCATTTCAGCACCCTCATTCAAAAAATCCTTTAGTGATTTTTCATCGTTCTCATCATAATCTACCGATATGGATAGCAGTGGCATTCCCCATTCATCTTTCTGATCTTTGCTCAGCCATACTCTATTTGTTTCTTTAGGAATAGTTTCGCCCTGCATCATCATAGATACGCCCCAGTTTCCCGGTTCTGTCTTGCTCATTTTAAATGATTCGCCCATCTGGTCTACTTCTACCTGATGCCCCCAACTGTCCCGATAAGCGCTGAAAAAAACCATATAGCCGCGAAGGAAATCTGTTTCCTGCTTATATACATTTCTGAAATTCGGCATCATTACTGCACACGGCCTGCGGCCATAATAATATGAATCAAGGTAACCATCCATATCGGCTGAAAGAGTACCCCGATAATTTTGAAAAGCAATATATTTACCCAGCAATCCATTATCATTTCCTAACCCATTTGGAAATCTTGACGATGTGGAATTCAGTAAAATGAGATTTGAATTCAGGGTTGCGGCATTTACAAAAATCATTTTCGCAAAATATTCTGTCATCTCTTTGGTATGGACATCAATCACTCTTACACCGGTTGCTTTATTATTCTTATCATCATAGATAATGGAGTGAACCACTGAATCAGGTCGTATGGTAAGATTTCCTGTTTTTGCTGCCCAGGGAAGTGTTGAAGAATTGGAACTAAAATATCCTCCAAACGGACATCCTCTCTGGCAAAGATTCCTCGATTGACATTGCCCCCTGTTTTGTTGCAAATGAATTTCTTTGGGCTTGGTGAGATGAGCACATCGGCCGATAATTACATTGCGGTCTTTGTAATTATCCATAATTCTTTTTTGCATCGTTTTCTCCACCGCATTCATCTCCCATGCAGGAAGAAATTCTCCATCAGGTAAGGTTTCCAACCCATCTTTATTCCCACTGATTCCAACAAATTTTTCAACATGGCTGTACCAGGGAGCTAAATCCGAATAGCGTATTGGCCAATCTACTGCAAATCCATCTCTAGCAGGGCCTTCAAAATCATATTTACTCCAACGTTGTGTTTGTCTTGCCCAAATTAATGACTTGCCGCCCACCTGGTATCCACGAATCCAATCGAATGGTTTTTCCTGGATATACGGGTGTTCTTTATCTTTTACAAAGAAATGCATGGCATCTTCTCTAAATGCATAACACTTCGAAACAACAGGATTTTCTTCTTTTACTTTTTGGGTTAGTTGATTTCGATGAGGAAAATCCCATGGGTCTTTCATCATTGTCGGGTAATCTACAAGATGCTGCACATTCCTTCCTCTCTCAAGAACCAAGGTTTTTATTCCATGAGCGCATAACTCTTTGGCAGCCCATCCTCCGCTTATTCCAGAACCAATTACGATTGCATCAAATGTATTTGCTTTGATCCCCTTTGAGTTTATATTTCCCATCCTTTTTTATTTCGGTTTAAAATCTTTGAAGAAACCATTTAGGTTGCCCATGCTTTATCGCCTTTTTTATACGGCACTTCTCCCTTGTAATAACCGGGTGTTTGTATATATCGAAGGGCTTTGGTTGCTCCGGGTTCAGAAGTAAAATATCCGAAAACTGTTAAGTTTTGGATCATAGAAAAGAATTTCCCTGAGTTTGCGTTCTCTTTATTTTCTGCTCCTTTGCCTGTCTGGATTGCATCGCCTGTTCCTTTTTTTACGTTCTCAGCGGAACCTTTATCAGGTTCATTCCTCAAGGAATTCAGCACTTCTTTTTTTTGTGAAAGATTGAGCTTTTGAAATTGGTTATTGAATTTTTTATTGCTTTCTTTTTTGATGGTATTTACACCTTCCCAAAAAATATTTTGCTCTTCAACAGTGTAACAATCCGTTACATATACTTTCATGAATTCGCCTATGTGCGCTGCTTTTGCTCCCGGCGAACCGGCTGTTGCAGGAATTATTGTTTCACCAATTTCATCTAAAAGTTTAATATTATCCTCTGTAAATCCTTTTTCTTCAAGATCTGTTGTGTTGCATGAGGATAACAGAACTTCTGTGCTTACAACAGCCATCGGAAGTATCAAAGCCATTGAAGAAAGAAAATGCCTTCTTTTCATAATTTAAATTAAAGAATTCTGATATTGCCTGCTGCTAATTTCGTTATAATTCATAACAAATAAATGATAACTTTTGTCTTTACATCATTTACAAAAAACGCAAAAAAAGAATTTAGTTTATTTGTTGCTTTACTATGAAGATTTTGAATTGAAGATGTAAAAATTGATGGAGGTGGGGGATAATAAAAAAGCCTCAAAAAAATTGGGGCTTTTAGTTGCGAAGGGAGGGTTCGAACCTCCGTCCGCCAGCCGGCGGATATGAGCCCGACGAGCTACTTATTAATTAATGAGCGGATAAATAATCTACCTGCGGCACTTTTCAATTGCATTTCTCTTTTGAGCGCTTCTTTTTTATCTGTGTATTCTTCTGTATAAAGAATAATCCAGGGTCTGAAACTTTTAGTCCAGCCTTTTCCTAATTCATTGTGGGATTTAAGTCGTTCATCCAGATTGGAAGTGAATCCGATGTAGATTTTATCATAGGTTTTCGAATATAGGACGTAAACTATGAACATTTTAATTTGTTTTGTAAAATAAAAAAGCCAAAAAAATTGAGGCTTTTAGTTGCGAAGGGAGGGTTCGAACCTCCGTCCGCCAGCCGGCGGATATGAGCCCGTAATTTTTTAATATTAAAAATAAAAAAAGCCTCAAAAAAATTGAGGCTTTTAGTTGCGAAGGGAGGGTTCGAACCTCCGACCTTCGGGTTATGAGCCCGACGAGCTACCGCTGCTCTACTTCGCGATTTAGGAGTGCAAATGTAAGGGCTTAACAACTTGCTACCAAATTTTAATACTTTAGCAAATCATAAAATTATGTGTATGTATAAAATCAACCATTTATTGCTTCTGATTTCTATTGCATTTTTAGTTTCCTGTCATTCAAAAATAAAAGAACGTAAAGATGAAGTGTATTCACGTCATCTTCAAAAACATATAGGCATTACCGTTATAAGTACGCCTGTTCCAAACAATAAAAGTGATTTTAATCTTTTACTTTTAAATGATGGGCAGGATATCGAAAAGTTGAGAGTAAAAACAATTGTTGATAGTCTTTATAAAAAAAAGCTGATCAGGCCTTTGATCGTTGTGGGTATCGATGCTTACGACCGGACGCAGGAATATGGTGTGGCAGGCAAGCCCGACTACGGGGGGAATGGGGCTTCTGCTGAAAAATATGCTGGTTTTGTTACGGGCGAATTACTTCCTTTTGTAAAAAAGAAAGCAGGCGTACGAAAGTTCAATTCAATTAGCATTGCGGGCTGTTCGCTTGGGGGGCTTTCTGCATTTGATATCGCATGGGATAATGCTGATAAGATCAATAAAGTGGGTGTTTTTTCCGGCTCATTTTGGTTAAGGGATAAAGATTCCAAAGATTCTTCTTACTCCGATGATAAAGATCGTCTTATCATCAATAAAATACGTTCTTCAAGAAAGCGCCCTCATCTTCAATATTGGTTTTATGTCGGGGATAATGAAGAGAATGCCGATCGTGATAAGGATGGAATAATTGATGCAGTTGATGATACCAAAAATTTGATTGATCTGATTAAAAAGAAAAATGTGGCAGGTTCCGATGATATTACCTTTGTGGAAGAAAAAGACGGTACACACGATTATGATTCCTGGAGCCATGCTTTTCCTCAATTCCTGATTTGGGCAGTGGGCAAATAAATAAGGCTAATTTCTGTTTGATATATTGCTGGCACCACTTGAGCTAATATCCCTTCTTTCCGGGTTTCCTTTGTAATCTAATGTACTTGCACCGCTGGCTTTAGCTGAAATGGATTGGTTGACGGTGATTTTTACATCGCTTGCTCCTGAAAGTTGGGCGATACAATTGTCGGCTACCAAATCGTAATTTTTTATATCACTTGCACCGCTGGCTTCTATTTTTAAGTTCTGAATTTTTCCACTTATTTTCATAGTTGATGCGCCGTTAAGATCTAATTCGGCATTGGTAAAATTGACAGTTCCTTTCATATCACAGGCGCCACTGAGTTTTATTTTTATACTATTTGCTGAGAAATTTCCATTTACAATAAAATCGCTTGCTCCTGAACCATCAATGCTTTCGAGGGTTTTGAAAGAAACATAAGCGCGCAACTTACGGTTAGAATTAAATCCAAAGGATTTGTTATCGTAATAGATATTTAGTATCCCGTTTCTTACTTCGGTTTTAATATCATCTCTGTATTTTATATCCGAAGCGCTTACTGCTACTGCATCTTCGTTACTTTGCGAAAGGTAAACATCAATTCCGCCGGAAACTTTTATTGCAGAAAATGAACTGATATTTCTTACCTCAACATTTTTATCGTTTATGATCGTTTGCGCATTTGACTTTACAGCAAGTAATCCAAAAAGAAAAAATAAGATCGGTTTCATAAAGTTGTTTTTCAGTGAAACGAAATTAGTAGTAAAAAGTTACAATTTTTTTTAAATGAATTCCTTTGGTGTTATCTTTGCGTCTTAAACAATTTACCGGGGTGCTTCCGGCCATCTTAAAATTTATAGGGTGGCGCAGTTGCTGAGAAAATACCCGCATACCTGATCAGGATAATGCCTGCGAAGGGAGGACAATTAACCTTTCCCGTCTTCTTTTTCATGCATTGTATTGATCAAAAAAATTACAAACATGAAAAAAATAGGTCTACTCTTTTCTTTGGCTGCCTTCAGTTTTTTAGCAAATGCGCAGGATACAACTAAACATAAATTAGGAGATACTTTAATGCTCGAGAATATAGAAATTACTTCCATCCGGGCAGCAGATAAAGCCCCTTTCACTAAAACCAACCTTAGCAAAGAACAAATAGCCAAGGTTAATTTGGGGCAGGATCTTCCTTTCGTTTTGAACCAAACGCCCTCTGTGGTTGTAAATTCGGATGCAGGAAACGGCGTAGGATATACAGGCATTCACATTCGTGGCACGGATGCATCAAGGATCAATGTTACCTTAAACGGAATTCCTTACAATGATGCTGAAAGCCAGGGAACTTATTTTGTTGATATTCCCGATATTACCTCCTCGGTAAATTCAATTCAAATCGAAAGAGGGGTGGGAACTTCATCCAATGGTGCAGGCGCTTTTGGAGCAACGATTAATCTTTCTACCAATGAAGTGAACAAAGAAAAATACCTCGAACTTGATAATAGTTACGGTTCTTTCAACACATGGAAAAACACTTTGAAAGTTGGTACAGGATTATTGGCAAATCATTTTTTAATTGATGCACGTGTTTCGAAAATATCCAGTGATGGTTACATTGATCGTGCTACTTCTGATCTTAAATCTTTATTCTTCAGCGCTGCTTATCTCGACAAAAAAAGTTCATTACGTTTTAATTTGATAAGTGGAAAAGAAAAAACATACCAGGCCTGGTATGGTGTTCCTGAAAGTTATTTGGACACTAATCGTACTTACAATCCTGCTGGAACAGAAAAACCAGGCGCACCTTATGCAAATGAAACGGACAATTATATTCAAACACACTACCAGCTTTTGTACAATCATAAAGTAAATTCTTTGTTCAGTTATAACATTGCGGCTTTTCTTTCAAGAGGAAAAGGATATTATGAAGAATACAGGGCAGACCAGGCTTACAGCGATTACAATCTTCCTGATGTTATAAATGGCAGCGATACTATTTCTTCTACGGATTTGATCAGGCGGCTTTGGTTGGATAATTATTTTTACGGTTCTGTTTTTTCTTTGCAATACCAGAAAAATAAAACTCATATTACTTTCGGCGGCGGATGGACCCAATATGATGGAAAACATTATGATATTGTAACATGGGCACCGCAAGGATTTCCTGCTGATTACACTTATTTTAATAAGCCCGCTCACAAGAACGATTTGAATTTTTATGCAAAAGTGATGCAATCTTTAGGCGCTGGTTTTACAGGATTTATAGATTTGCAGGAACGTTTTGTAAAATATAAAATTGATGGATTTGAATCTCATCCTGATCTGTCAGTAACAAAAAATTATTCTTTCTTTAACCCGAAAGCCGGTATTTCTTTTAATAAGAAAAATTTTCAAACGTATCTTTCTTTTTCAGTGGCAGCCAAAGAACCCAATCGTGATGACTTTGAAGCCGGCGTAAACCAGATTCCGAAACCTGAAATATTATATGATTTGGAATTGGGTGTTGAAAAGAAAAATCAGCTAATAAATTATGGTGCTACGATTTATTACATGTATTATCACAACCAGTTAGTGAATACAGGGAAAATCAATGATGTAGGTTCTTACACACGAACCAACGCGCCCGTAAGTTACCGTGCTGGAGTTGAGTTGCAGGGGGATGCAATTGTTGCAAAATGGCTGAATGCTTTTGCCAATCTTACTTTGAGCCAAAACAAAATAAAAGATTTTACGGAGTATGTTGATAATTATGACAATGGTTTGCAAAAGCAAAATGTGTATCACAATACTGATATTTCTTTTTCGCCGGATATAATAGGTGCTGCAGGAATAAATTTTATTCCATTAAAAAATGCGGAGATTAATCTTCAGTCAAAATATGTGGGAAGGCAATATTTGGATAATACGTCTCATGTCAGCAGAAGCATTGATCCTTATTTTGTTGAAAATGTAAAGTTTTCCTACACACTTCATCAGAAAACTTTAAAAGAAGTGAATTTTATCTTCCAGGTAAATAATGTTTTTAATAAATTGTACGAATCTAACGGTTATACCTACAATTATATTTATGGCGGAGAATTTACTGTAGAAAATTATTATTACCCCATGGCAGGTATTAATTTTATGGCAGCCATAAATATTAAATTATAATAATTGGGTTGATCAGTTTCTTCCTTTCAACATAGGAACAAAAGAGAAATCAGAAAAGGTTTCTTCATCCAAAGATCCGTCTGCGTTTTTGGTAATCCGCATCATTTTTTGCCTGCCATCTTCATCAAGCGGAATCACCATTTTGCCACCAGGTTTTAATTGATCAATTAATTTAGGCGGTATAAAAGGAGCAGCCGCAGTAATAATTATTTTATCAAATGGAGCAAAAGTAGGAAGGCCTTCAAAACCATCACCGTAAAAGAATTTAATGCCGGGGTAGCGTGATCTTAAAACGAACTTCTTAGTGGCTTCGAATAAATTTCTTTGCCTTTCAATTGTAAAAACCGAAGCACCCATTTCTGCCAGAACCATTGCCTGGTAGGCGCTTCCGGTTCCTATTTCCAGGATTTTCTGATGAGGAGAAACTTCCAGAAGCTGCGTTTGATAGGCAACGGTGTAGGGCTGCGAAATCGTTTGTCCTTCACCGATAGGAAAGGCCCTGTCCTGGTAAGCGATATGTTCGAGCGCAGTATCTAAAAAATAATGACGTGGAATATTCGTCATCGCAGTAAGTACATTTTCATCGGTAATTCCTTTGTCTCTCAGAGAATCCAGCAGTTTTTTTCGTAGACCTTTATGCCGGTAACTATCTTCATAATTTCGCATGGCTGCAATTTAGAAAAATTGTCTTCATAAAAGAGCCGCTATTAAAAATGATGTAATAAAAATTTACAGTGAACGAAGAAAAAGAGAAAATTTTTAATTAAAGTCTTTTATTAAATTTGCAACCCACGCATAATAGCGGAGGTGGCGAAATTGGTAGACGCGCTACTTTGAGGTGGTAGTGCCCGAAAGGGCTTGGGAGTTCGAATCTCCTCTTCCGCACATATAAAACCCGTTCCTGTAGCGGGTTTTTTGTTTCTACGAAAGATGGCTTTTACTGTCAGGTATTTAAAACAATTCTAAACGTGGTTCCTTTACCGGCTTCAGAGGATTTTACAAATAATTGTCCGCTATGATACTGCTCAATTATTCTTTTGGCTAACGAAAGTCCGAGTCCCCAACCTCTTTTTTTGGTAGTAAAGCCAGGTTTGAAAACTTTATTGATATTTTGTTTACTGATTCCACGGCCGGTATCGCTCACATCTACCATTACTTTTGAAGGAAGATTTTTTATTCTGATTGTAATCGTTCCTTGCCCGTTAATCGCGTCCAGGGCATTTTTTAAAAGGTTTTCTATTACCCAATCGAAAAGGGGTACTGATATTTGTGCAAATACTTTTTCTTCAGGCCTGTCTAAAACGAAATTCACTTTTTGGGTAGATCTTCTTTTAATATAGGCTACCATTTTTTCTACCTGTTCTATAATATCTGATTCTTCCAAATGTGGCGAACTGCCTATTTTACCAAACCGGTCACTAATTAGTTTTAACCGGTTCACATCTTTCTCCATTTCTGCAGAAATGGTAGAATTGCCTTCCTGTTCTTTCAACATTTCTACCCAACCCTGCAAAGAGGAAATGGGAGTGCCCAACTGGTGAGCCGTTTCTTTTGCCATTCCTGCCCAAACCTGGTTTTGTGTAGATTTATTTCTTACAGAAATTGCATAAAAAGTTATGAAAATAAACAGTGCAACTATTAATAACTGAATGATGGGATAATATCGAACCTGCTTTAGTAATTTGGAATCACCATAATAATATCGGTCGGCAACATAAGGATTTTTATTTAACTCAAGTATTATCGGAGGATGAGCAGATTTAAATTCCTTTAATTTTTGTTGTAAGAAATCGGGATTGGATTTGATCAAAGAAGTATCAATATTCCTGGAATCAATGATGCTGTCATTTTCATTCGTCCAGATGATGGGGATGTCTGTATTTTTTTGTTGAATTTCGCTGGCGAATGTAATATCTACATTTTGCGGTGCGGTTGCTATAAATTTATTTGCTTCTACCCACTGGTTTATTTTTTCTCTTTCTTCTACTTCAATTTTTTTTGATAAAAAATTGGAATAAAAAATAGTGCCGGTAACAATTGCAACAGCAATAAGCGCAAGTGCTGACCTTAGATTAAAGAGTTGCCTCAACATTATAGCGGTTTATGTTCAAATCTAAAGTCTATTTTGCATAAATTCTGATATGAACATTAAAATCTTTTATGTTTGTATTTCATAAATAAGCAATTCATTGACTCCTATACCATCAGTAGCGATTGTAATTCTTAACTGGAATGGCAAACATTTTTTGGAGAAATTTCTTCCTTCCGTGATAGCGTCTGATTATGAAAAATTTTCTATAATCGTTGCCGATAATGCGTCAACTGATGATTCAGTTCCATTTCTGCAAACACATTACTCTTTTGTAAGAATTATAATGAATCCAGTAAATGAAGGTTTTGCCAAAGGCTATAACACAGCGATTAAGCAGGTTTCGGCTGATTATTATATTTTATTAAACAGCGATGTTGAAGTGGTAAAAGACTGGATAAGGCCTGTTATTTCATTAATGGAAAGCGATAAAAGAATTGCAGCCTGCCAGCCAAAAATTCTTTCTTACAATGATAAAACTAAGTTTGAATATGCAGGTGCAAGCGGAGGTTGGATCGATAAATATGGTTATCCTTTCAGTCGTGGGCGGGTATTTGATTTTTGTGAAACAGATGAAGGACAATATGATACCACAGAAGAAATTTTTTGGGCCACAGGTGCTGCGTTTTTTGTAAGGGCAACAATTTTTCATGAGTTAAATGGTTTTGACGAACATTTTTTTGCACACCAGGAAGAAATAGATCTTTGCTGGAGGATGCAAAGAGCAGGTTATAAAATTTATGTGGTTCCGTCGTCAGTTGTGTATCATGTTGGCGGTGGTACGCTGCCAAAAGGAAATGAAAGGAAAGTATTTTTAAATTTCAGAAATAACCTGCTGATGCTTGCCAAAAATTTACCGGCTTCAGAAAAATTCAGAATAATTTCGTTTAGGATTTGCCTCGATAATATTGCAGGGTTGCAGGCTTTAGTTAAAGGCGACTGGAAAACTTTTCGGGCTGTACAAAAAGCACATTTAAATTTTATCAAATTAAATTTGAAACATAAAAACCGGGATCACCTTCCAAAAATCAAATTCAAAAAACTTGCCGGAGTATTTAATGGAAGTGTGGTTCAAAAGTATTTTGTTGAGAAAAAGAGAACATTTTCTGAAATTCTTGGATTCAAAAAATGATTTTTGAGTTCAATCTGTTATTTTTGCGGTGCAAATAAAAAAATATGGAACACGAAGAAGTAATTGATAACAAAGGTAAAGACGTTAGATACAGTTGGGTATTAACCTCCCGCTTTCTTTTCTATTGCCAAGTTGCGATAATAGTTGCAATAATTATTGGTGGTTGCTATACTATGTATCAACATCGTTACAAAGGCAAACCTAATGTAGAAGTGCCGGGAAACACACAGTACAATCCAACCTACAAATAAATTTTGCTTCAAAGGTTTCAAGCCCTATTTTTGCAATCCATTTTTAGTTCTTACAAACAATCGCGGAAGTAGCTCATTTGGTAGAGCACGACCTTGCCAAGGTCGGGGTGGCCGGTTCGAGCCCGGTCTTCCGCTCCAATATTTAAAGTAGGTAACTAAAGTTATCTGCTTTTTTTTTATCAAGACTAGTGTTTACCCGGGTGGTGGAACTGGTAGACACGCAGGACTTAAAATCCTGTGATCAGCAATGGTCGTGTGGGTTCAACTCCCATCCCGGGTACAAAAAGACCTTATAACTTATTGATTATAAGGTCTTTTTGTTTTTTTACTGACAAACCTACTGACAAAATTTTGCCAAAAAAATTCTCAATTTATTTTGGAGAATCATTAGTTTTTTAGAAGCAGATAATTTAGTTCGAATTTTATTCAGTCTTTTTTCTTTTCACCAGCAAGCCGATGCATATTCTCCTGCTTAGAGATTTGGCGTTCCGACCGGACAACCTGTTCTTTAAAATTGTCTTTATCCTGGTTGTATAAGCTATCTGTGTAGTAAACAATTTTTAATAAGTGAGTAAATGATATGAAGTATAGATACCTCCTTATGAAAATGATGAACATGCTTAACTTGATTTTGTATAGGATTACCTGAATTAACTTTTAATGCACGTATGTCTTCAGATAAACCATTAATCTTCTCATTGTTTGTGCTAAATGCGGAAGCAAACTTTAGGAATTCAGATTGAAGCAGTTTAATTTCCTTGGTTAATTCATTTGAAGTTTCTTCATCTTTACCTGCATTACTTTGTTTTAATAAAGCAATTTCCAGAGCTTCCAGTTTTTCCACTATTGCCTGTAATAATATCTCACACATTATTATTCAATTTACAAATGCATTCTTTTTGATTTTTTCTTTCTCTTCTTTTGTAACCTCCATTCGGATGGCATCGATTGATCTCTTTGGTCTGGCTTCATCATTTCATTAAGAATATGCATTTCTTTACTCACCTGCTTATTAATTTTCGGTTGCTTATTTTGAGAAATACTTTTAGAATAAAATGAATCTACCGGTGATTTTATTAATCTAGCTGACTGCTGTTGTAGTAATATTTTCTGAAGATTATTGAGGGAAAATTTTCTGTCAATCTCGCTGCCCTTATATTTAAATTCTCCTATTTTAAAACTAATACCTTGTAGCTCGTTTGTTTGGCCCTTGTATTTGTATAATGTTTCAATATTTTCTTTGGCTAATTTTTCTTTTAATTCATCAATGCTTCTACTCAATGGAAGCTTCTCCAAAATAGCCTGGTAAATAATATAGCGGTTTGCTTCTTTTTCATTTAAGGATTCAAGATTTGTTAATGCTAAGTTTTTTGATATTGCTTCTTTCAGTCCATATTTTTTGGTGAGTTTCTGTGCAATCTTTTTTCCTCTCAGACCAATCCAATTATCCTTAATTGCCTCTCCATTATTGTTTACCAGATTGGCAAGAATGTGCAGATGAGAATGATTTTTATCAATGTGTTTTACAATCGCAAATTGCGTGTCGGTAATCTTCATTTCTGCCAGGTATTCTCTCGCTATTTTCGCCATCATTTTATCTTCAACTTTTTCACCCGGATAAAAGCTGATGATGCCATGAAAGACTGCCTTTGTAAGTGATGGTCTCATCGACTGCTGTAATTCAAAATCTTTTGCCATAAGTTTATAATCATAATCCCTTACACCTTCTGCTTCCAAAACCACCGCTCTTTTTTTATCCATGCATATATACCTGCAGGCTCCGTAAAATGTT
The DNA here is from genome assembly GCA_028876495.1 of Bacteroidota bacterium. Taxonomy (GTDB): domain Bacteria; phylum Bacteroidota; class Bacteroidia; order Chitinophagales; family Chitinophagaceae; genus Ginsengibacter. Next base: position 458 of record JAGWRO010000001.1, on the reverse strand, counting down.
TTTCCTATAACCACTTTACTAATCATTCCTTTTTAGTTTATCCAGAATTTCACCTACAAAGTTTTTATATTTTTCAAACATCAATACTGCAGTCGTAAATCCTTCCTGGTGTCCCATCTTTGTGAGTTGGTTTAGGTTGTTTGCCATCCCTATTAATTGCCTGACAAATTGCCTTTCCTCTTCATTTAATCTTGGGATAATTTTTCCCTGCAAAGCCATCTGGCGGATGTAGACAGTTATTTTTAATCCCGACCTGGAAGCGTGTTGTTTTACGATAAAATATTCTGTTTTTGAAAACCGGATGCTTCTTACAATTTCCTTCTTGACAGCCTTTTTGGGCCTTCCGTTTTTTTGCTTTGTTCTGATTGCTTCCCTTATCATATCCTCTGTAATATTCTTTTGCGACCAACGGGAGAAAAAGCAAGCCGGGTTTTTGTAACACAAAAACACCGCTTGCT
>JAGWRO010000011.1 GCA_028876495.1 Bacteroidota bacterium | reverse complement strand
CGGCACCCGCTGTGAGAGCTGGAATGATTTGAATAATTGTTCTGAATACAGTTTTTTTCCTTGCATGCTTTAAGATACGATTCTGCAATGCCCATTTGCAACTATCTTTATCCACATAATGTTAGTTGTGCAACAGGCACGAGACGCTTGCGCCAGAGTGGGGAACCGGCGTTCCATCAATTCTAAAAAGAAACTTTATCCTCTTTTAGATTTGAAAGTAAAAACCGCCGTTGGCGAATAGGTAGATAACAATAACTTTGCACACTGTTTATTCACCCTTTTGGTCTTTTACTTTAAAACATATTCTATGCAAAAAGTGTTTTTACTTTTATTACTTTTCGCTTTTACAAAGCCAATCTACTGCCAGGCTAAAATTGAGTATGGCAATAATAAAGAGGCTGGTAAATATTATTCCGTGCGTGGTATAAAAATGTATGCAGAAGAATATGGCAGCGGGAAACCTTTATTACTGATCCATGGCAACGGAGGAAGTATCAGTTCGATGGCAAGTATTATTCCTTACTTTTCTCAGCATTACAAAGTGATTGCAACAGACAGCCGTGCGCATGGTAAATCAACTGACCCGGGCGATTCATTAAGTTTTGAGATGATGGCAGATGATGAAGCTGCATTGCTCGATAAAATGCATATCGATTCTGCCTATGTAATCGGATGGAGCGATGGCGGGATAGTGGCCCTGGTACTTGCTATGCGGCATCCGGATAAAGTAATTAAGCTTGCTTCTACCGGGGCAAATTTATGGCCCGATTCAACAGCGCTGATACCTTCATTATGGAAAAGTGAAAAGGCGTATTATGATTCTATGAAATCAAAAAAAATGACCACCGCCAAAGAAAAAAACGACTGGAAAATTTTTATGCTCGACTGGTTGCAACCGAATATTCCATTAAGTGCATTGCACAGCATTCGTTGTCCTTCTTTGATCATTTGTGGCGATTATGATCTTATAAGACTGGAGCATACTGTAAAAATTTTTCAAAATATTCCCCATGCTTATTTATGGGTGGTACCCAATTCAGGCCATGGAACTTTGATAGAACATACCAATGAATTTGATAAAGAAGTGGATGACTTTTTTGAAAAACCATTTAACAGCAGGTGATCATTCATCTTAAGCGGTTTCCCAATGGGTAAGTTCGTTTTCTGAACTTTATTGTCATGGTTCCAAAAGAATTTTTATCTCTTTTGGCCTCCTGTTTTGATCGAATACTAAACTACCATCCGGATTGCTTTTTACTTTTTTTAGCAAAGTATTATTGGCATAAATTAAATAAGATCCACCAGGTTTTAGCTGATTGATGGTATAGTGTATACGGCCTTTCAATTCTTCTGAGGTCTGCCGCCAGATCATTACTTTATTATTACATTCAAGAATGGTCAGATTAAAATGCCCGTAATTATCTCTATCAGCTTTTATAGAAAAAGAAGGATTGTCTTTATTAAAATACATTACTGTATTACCTGTTGAGAAAAAACCAAAATTGCCTTTTGCACCAACCGTGAATTGTTGGTTAGAGATGGAATACAAGTTGGTGTCAAGTCCGATAGTTAAACGTTGTCCCCTGTAATTATAATTCAACCTGGAACCTGATATTTCTTTGGTAATATGCGGATCAAGGTAAAACCTGTTGTATAAAGGATTGAATCCGTAAATAGCCTGGTACAAACCAACTACCGCCAGGCTGTTACCGGAAAGAATATCATCGCCCTGGCCTTCCTGTGTCTTCCGGGAATATCGTTGAAATGCAAGACCATCAATGCTATCCTGCCGCAAAATATTTTTTACATAATGTAAAGCGAGCCCGGGTTTATAAGAGGCATAAGCTGCTACACCCACACTACCCCACGATAAAAATATATCGCCATTTTCATAGTAGGGAAATGGGAATTGGTAGGCCAAACCTTCATCCCTTTTATAAGGAAACATGCTGATAGGCCAGAAAAATAAATGTTCCTTTTGCATCTCAGTTTCTATCTTGTCTAAAATTGAATTTCTGCGAATGGTGTCATCACAAATACCGTAAGTAATTGCCATAAAATTTACCGGGGTAACGAGGTTGTATCCATGTATGGATTGATCTTTGTCACGCCAGTAATCATAGTATCCTTTTTCTTCATCCCAAAAACCGCCGTTGTGAATGCTTTTGTTGAAACTTATTTTGAGTTTGGCTGCATAGTCTGAATAATACAACGCTTTTGTAGTGTTGCCCAATTGTTGCTCAATTCCTGACCATAATTTCAATGCATGGTACAGTTTGGCATTTACAAAAGCATTTTCATATGAGGCCCAGATAATATCTATCCAGTCGCTGCTTCTTTTTTCAGTATGATTGTCATTCATCATTTCTACAAGATGGTTGCCATTGGAATCCCTGTTCAGCAGGTATTGCAAAGCCTTTTCACAAGCCTGTTGTTGAGTTTTTACCCATGTTTTATCACCAGTCTGGTCGTATAATTCAGATACATTGGTAACAAAATCCGGGTTAGAGTCCATCAGGTAACCCCATTGTGCTTCATAAAAACCTTTGTTGGTAAATTGGCCGGGCATCGCATCTTCATTCGTGTATGCCCATCTTGGCAAAACCCTTCCGTTGGGCTTAATGGCGTTGTCGCGATAGAAATCCAGGCATTGCTGGTAGCCTTTCAAATAATGAGGATCATTAATGCCGAGGCCCAGTTGCGCAATGTATTGCTCATGCAGGCAAATGGGTCCGTAAGGGGTATGCCAGCTATTGCCACCAAAGTGCCTGGCGTCAATCACTCCCATGCGGGCAATGGTATTTAAAACAGCGGTTACCTGTTTACCATTAACGCCTTTAAATTCTCCCCGGCCGTAGGTCTTTTCATAGTCAAAAAAAGAAAAATTGATATGCTGCGTGGTAGTTCCTGCTGATAATTTGAAGGGGGCCCAAACATTAGTTTTCTTTCGAATGAAACGACGTCTGTGAGTTCCAGAATCATAACGCGGAACCATTTCTTTTTGGGAAACAGCTATGCTATATGCCAGTTTATCGTCATTGCTGCGGGTATATTTCATAGCCACCTGCTGTCCCGGAGCTTCTACTGAAATGTTCAGGCCGTTATTGGTTTTGCTATTCCAGAAAGAGGCCTCATTGGTATGATCGCCATAGGTGCAAAGTTTTTCGTTAAACAGGTAAAACCAGGCGATACCACCAAATCCCTGGAAGGCGCCTTCCCAGGTATTGATGTTTTTAAATTCAATTGCAGGAAAGGAAACGGATTCCGCTTCAAATGATTTAGGACAGTTTCGGGTAATGGTAAATTTCACACCGGTATCAGTTACAAGAAATTTCCAGCTTTCATGTATGATGTTTTCATTATTTCCGTAACTAATATCGGTTACATCCACTAAATTACGTGTAACCATAACCGTTGGTGAAGTAGTAAGGTGCAGTGTAGAAAATGTTACATCGGCAGTTTTTATTTCAGAGTATAACCCGGTAGGTTCATCTATTACTTTTTGCCCGTCCACTTCCATATCGGATATCCGGCATTGATGATCATAGTCCAGTACCCATTTTAATTTTGAATTGCCGAAGGTGACCCTATGAAGCTGTGTATCGTTTTGTATTGAAATTGACTGCCCGTGGCAAACGTTGAAGTATAATAAAAAGGTTGTAAGAGAGAAAAGCAAATGATTTTTCATATTGATTGAACGCAAATGTTTAAAAAAATCAAAAATAAAGGATAAAAGCGGTAATCAAATTGTAAAGAAATTTGGTTTCTGCATTATTGCTTTTGGGCTTCTTTATCATTGCCATCTTAACATTATTTCCTGAATTTAAGACATAAGATGAGCAATTGATTTAACCGATTTTCAGTATTTACCTGTTTCTAATTTCCTTTAAATCCTGGGTAAACCAATAAATAAACCGGATTTTTAATTTCTATAATCCGTTATAAAACGATCTTGTCCTGTTTACTTTCAGATCGCGCAGGATAGGAGATTTGGGGCTGAGGTTAATACTGTAATAGCGATAAATTCCAAGGGGCGTTACATTGATAGACATTTGCCAGCAATGGAGGTCTCTCGAAATAGAAAGTGTTAAAGGGTTAATTTTCCCCTGGGAAATATTGTAATACCCATTAACGCCCATTTGCCACTTAGGCGTAATAGCCAAAGTTCCACCAAAATTCATGTATTGGGTAAAGCTGCCTTTAAAGTCTTTCTTTTTAAGGTCAAATTGTTTTGAGTAGCTTAATGCATAAGAAAGATTTACTGACCATGGAATATTAAAATCAGCAAATTCGCCGGGATTGTTCCTGATGTAAGCAAGGTCGCTGTTGTATTGATCCTGGCTGTAACCAGCTTCTGCCGCAGCATTTTCATCGGGTTTTACTCCAGCCTTTTCTCCTGTTTTTTTGTTGCCTCCTTTGAAGGAACTGGATAGAGAAATATTAGCATTCATCATTCTTCCCAATGAGATAGGGTTTCTTTTCCAGATAAGAATACTGGTATCTCTTCCTTCACTGTTTACTTCATAAGGATCAAAATTGGCGCTGGAGGTGAAATTGATTTTATTAAATAGATTGGTAGAAGCAACTGCTGATAAATTGGAAAAATGACGGAAGTCGACCGGGAAAAAGTTGTAGCTGCCGTTGATACTGAATGCATCAATAAGTGACACCTTTTTCAATACGTTTCCCGTATCTTTCTTGTCGCGTACTTTCATAGAGAGGTTATTTTCAAGCCCGAAAGTAAAGCCGCCGAAACGGCCATTGTTGTAAGGGCCGTACAAGTTATAATTATTAGGGAAGTAAGGCATAATATCTTTGTTTCCAAAGGAATCTACAACTACTGAATAATAATTATTCCTGTTGAAGTTAGGTTGGTAACTAATACCTATAGTAGGTCGTAATTCATGGCGTATTGCTTGAATTTTTGCATTCTTGTTTTTGGCAGTTATCATTCCAAATATTCTTGTAGATACACTTAAACCAAATGACATTTGCCTGGCCGTATAAAACCCTTTTTGAACAGTGGGTACTAATTTATTATCCGCCGAATCCCAGGTGTTAGTTACTTTACTTTGGTACCAGGTTTCATCGTAACTCACTGAAGGCGACAATTGAAAAACGCCCATTTGCGGCAGCGATAAACTTATAGGAAGAGAATGATGTACGCCCCATTGCAGTGTATCCCTTATTTGTTGAATTATACTTGGATGTCCAACCGAGTCAGAAAATGAAAACCGGTTACCTGCATTTAAATTGTAGCCGATGCCAATATTTTCATACCATTTCAAATCTCCAACTGCGTCTTTTTTTCTAAATGGGTAAATGGTAGTCATGTTGAAACCTAAAGTGGGCAGGCTTATATTGATGAGTTTTAAATTGGTGTTTTGATCATGATTTGCCGTGAGTGTTAAATTGAACGGCAGATCCTGCCATCTTTTTGAATAAGAAATGGAGGAGGTGAGCTGGTTCTGGAAGTTAACTACCGGGTTGTTGGGTACCTGCTGGTTAAAACTGCTGCTTCCCGCATTTACATTTGCCGAAAAAGTGACGCCAGGGCGCGATTTTGTATCAGCACTATGGCTCCAGGTTATATGGAATGATTTGTTTTTCTGGAAGTCAGGATCTCCTTTAAAATTCAAATTGAAATGCTGAATATCCAGTGAAAAGTTGCCACTGTAATGGTACTTTTTCGAATAACGGGGATTTAGATTCAACGACCAACCGCCGTACGAATAAATATCCGCCCTGGCGACAATGTCCCAATAATCGTTGATGACCTTGTAGTAACCGATTCCTTCAAGTCCCAGCCCTTTTTGTTGGTTCACGGTAAAGTTTGGTGATAAAAAACCTGAATGTCTTCCCTGGTTTAAAGGAAAAATTCCGAAAGGAAAATAAATCGGGATTGGCACTCCTTCAAATTCAGGATGAACAGGACCTGAAATAGCTACTTTATTAGTTATGAATTTTATTTTATTGGCGATAAAAGCAAAGTGAGGCGTATCCAGGTTGCAGGTAGTAAATCTTCCGCGCAAAGCATAAAAAACATCAGGGCTCACTTTTTTAATAACCTGGCCATAGACATACATTTCTCCCTGTTGGGTGTAAGTGCCCTTTGTAAGCCCCTTCCCGGTTTTCATATTAAAACGGATTGAGTCGCTTTGAGAAGTAAAATCAGATGACTTATAAGTGGGATAAGCAATTACCTTGCCTGTGCTATCTCTTTTTATCGCTGCAATAATATCTCCGGATGTTTCATCAAAAGAAATGATTGGCCCTGTAAGTTTGTTGCCCTTATAATTGGTGGTTACTTTATTACCATAAAGTGTAACTGTTTTTCCTTTTACATCTACCACCATTGAATCTTCTGCTGAATACTCCACCGGCGCTTCCAAAGCATTTTTCGCAAGATTGTAATGAATCGTGTCGGCAGTTTTACTATTTGCAGAAGAATCTTTTAGCAAAAGCGAATCCGGATTTTTGTTTGGAATTGAGTCTGTATCATTATTATTTTTTGACGGGATTGAATCATTTATCAATTTTTGCTTTTTTGCAACAGAAAAATGGTTTTCCTTTGAAGAAAATAATTCGGAAGGAGGATTGTTTAAACCGGAAAAAAAATAATCTTTATTAGAACTCAGGTCGCTGCTCTTTACCGCTGAATATAAAAACACAAACAGGAAAGCTGTAAGAGTAAAGGGTAAAATATTTTTTGACCTAATTTCGTTTCTGTTTTGCATAGCAGTAAGGCAACAAAAATAGAGATAATCCAATTAAGGTTATGTGAAGATTACGAAAGAATTGTATTGACCCATTTAAAACCAATATTTGCAAATGTTTGAACTCAAAAAATCGCAACTTTTTTACCCATTAAGAATTTTCTTTTTTTCTCTTTCTCTTCTATTGTTTGTTAATGTAGGTACTTTTTCACAAACTCCCCATAAAATTAAAACCATTATAATTGACCCTGGGCATGGAGGCTCAGATCCTGGCACCCATGGTGATTATCAAGGAACACTTGGTTCGTTTGAAAAAAATATTACTCTTGCTATTTCAATGAAACTGGTAGACGATCTTAAAAAAGCAATGCCGGATGTAAATATCATTCCTTCAAGAACTACAGATGTGTTTATGAATGTTCGGGAAAAAGCACAATTTGCGAATGAACATCATGGAGATCTTTTTGTTTGCATCCATGCCGATGCAGTTGCTTCTTTAAAAACCGGATCGAAGATCGTAGGCTATAAAACTGAGGTGTACCATACACATCATTATGTTGGCAAAGGGAAATCAAGAAAAAAAGTTTATACCAGGCATACGCGCCGTGTAGCTATCAGGCATTATTATAAAATTCCTACTTCACGCAAAGGCACAAGCACATTGATATTAGCAGCAAGACAAACCAATGATAAAATCAAGGCTTTGGAAGAAGGTGATTTAGGATATAATACTGAGGATGACGATAGTACAGCCAACATCAATTATGACAGCCCTGAATATAAAGCGAGCGCCCTGTTATATTCTCAGAATTATTTTAGAAAAAGCTACCAACTGGCTTCCCTTATTCAGCAGGAGGTTGCAGATGAGACAGGAAGGCCCAACCTCGGAGTTTGGCAGCGCCAAAAAGGTTTGTGGGTGTTGCATGCTACACAGATGCCTGCTGTATTGATAGAAACAGGATTTGTAGATAACTATGATGACGAGCGCTACCTGAATAGTGAAAAAGGACAGGATGAAATAGCACAGGCAATAACCGATGCGCTGGTTAAGTATAGAAAGATGGTAGAAACTCCTAAAACCCTTGCCAATACTGCAAGCGATAATACTCCGGGAAAATAAAAATCAATCTCTTTTATAGGAAGTCGGGTGTTAACCAGTATCAAACGAACATTATAATGGTTAATTCATTTGTTGCCCCAACTGCGAATGAAGTTTACTATTTTCGCATAATACTTTTAAAGGAATGATTCTTTAAAAAAATATTACGAAAAAATACCAAATGAAAATTAGTAATGAAACAAAGATCGGTATTATGGCGGTTGTCGGAGTCGCGATGCTGGTTATAGGATTTAAATATTTAAAGGGGAGTGGTATATTTAAAAAGGAAAATCATATTTATGCAGTGTATGCAGATGTTCAGGGGTTGAAGCAATCAAATCCTGTTGTCATTAATGGTATGCAGGTAGGAAGAATAGAGAACCTCGATGGGGGAAAGGATATGAAAAGAATCCTGGTAACCGTTTCTCTTACCAAAGATGTCAACATCCCGTCGAATTCCCTGGCAGTTATCAATCCCAATTTGCTTGGAAGCCCTACGATGGAAATTCAGTTGGGAGATGCCAATACTTATTTAAAGAACGGGGATACTTTGCTTACAACCCTTAGTGGCGGCGCTTTTGATGAGGCTATGAAAATCATAAACCCGGTTTTGTATGAAGTAAAAAATGCGGTAAAATCTTTGGATTCGGTACTTACTACGGTTACTACCGTTTTCGATGTTCGTACTAAAGATAATATAAAAAGTATTTTGGCCAATGTGAATGCAGCAACTGCTTCCTTCGTGGTTACTTCCCAATCGTTGCAGCAACTGGTAGATGTTCAAAAAGGAGCGCTTGGCCAGTCTTTGGAAAACATGAAAACCTTTACTTCCAACCTCAATACCAATAACAATCATCTTGATAGTATCATGAAGAATGCAGCAGTTTTCTCTAATAAGCTTTCTAAGATTGATCTGAAGCAAACGCTTGATACGCTGCAGGTGGCCATCAATAATTTTAAAGCCGGTGCAGAAAAGATCAACAGTAAAGAGGGGTCGCTTGGCTTGCTGCTCAATGATAAGACTTTATACCATAATCTTGAAAGCACTACTGATAAGTTGAATATACTGCTGGATGATATAAGAGTGCATCCAAAAAGATATGTAAATTTTTCGGTGTTTGGCAAAAAGGATAAAGGTAATTACCTGACAACGCCATTGATTGATGATACCTTAAAAGCGGTAAAGAAATAACATGTTTCAAAAACTGAAATATTTCTTCCTCATTTTTTTTTTAGGGTCAGGTTATGTTTCATTTGCCCAGGTTTCTCCGCCGCCGGCGCCACCTTCCACAGATACAGTAAGGGAATTTGAAATTATCCGTGGCCCAAGTATGCGGGCCATTAAAATTGATTCCAATACGACGATCCAAACCATTGCAGGTGGCGCTATCATTCAGCAGGGAACGACCATTTTTCACAGCGACAGCGCGGTGGTAAATCCTGTTACGCACATATTGGAAGCTTTCGGAAATATTGAAATCAACCAGGCCGACACGGTTCATACTTACAGCCAGTATCTCAAATATTTGGGCGTTGAAAAAATTGCTTACCTCAAAAACAAAGTAAAACTTACCAACAAAAGCGGCACCCTTTTTACAGACGACCTTGATTACAATATGCAAACCGGTATTGGCAATTTTCATAATGGCGGAAAAATAATCGAAGGCAAAAGTGTAATTACCAGTGTGGAAGGAACGTACTACGATGATACAAAAGATATTTATTTTAAGAAGAATGTAAAACTGGATGAACCCCAAAAACAAATCAGGGCTGATTCGCTTTTGTACAATATGCAAACCCGGCAAACAACTTTTATTAGTCCTACCAATATTAAAACTCCTGAAGTAGATATTAATACCAGCAATGGAACCTATGACCTTAATACAGGCAATGCATTTTTCACCAACCGCGCAACAGTAAAGGACAGCAGCGGTCGCTTATACTCTGCCAATACGATGGCGCTTGAAAATAAAACCGGCAATGCCCAACTCGAGGGAAACGCAGTTATTATAGATTCGGCTGGCGGTTATACCATCATTGCCAACCAGGTTTTTATGAATAAAAAAAAGAATTCTTTTTTGGCCACGCGAAAACCGGTGTTGATCATCAAACAAAAAAACGACAGCACTTACATTGCTGCTGACACCATTTTTTCAGGTTTTACCTCTTTCGTAAAAAACGAAAACAAAGTATTGCAAAATGATTCAACGATCAACGTAGATACTTCAGAAAACAGGAAGGTGCAGCAAACAATTTCAACCGATACTACCGAGCAGTTTTTTCTGAAACAACACCCGCAAACCGTTGATTCAACCAAAAAGATTTTGCAAAAAGACTCTTCTAAAATTTTTCAGGGTATTCGGCCTTTAACACAAAGCCCGCCTGTTCAGCCAAAAGATACTTCACAATCAATTCTGAAAAAACCGCCGCGCGATTCTTTGATAACAAAAGATTCAACTAAAAAAGTAATTGCAAAATCGGTTACACCAGATTCTTTAAAAAACAAAATGCAGCGTGATAGTAGTATTACTTATTCATTACCGGTTGATTCAACCAAAAAGATCGCTGCCACTTTTCCTGATAGTTTGAAAACCGATGTCAAACTAATCAAAGATTCAACGAATAAATCTGACACAGCGATACGATATTTCCTGGCTTTTCATCACGTAAAGATTTTTAATGATTCTTTGCAGAGCGTTTGTGACAGCATGTTTATTTCTTCAAAAGATTCAACTTTTCGATTGTACTATAGCCCGGTTGTTTGGAGCGGAAATACGCAAATAGCAGGCGATACCATCTTTCTTTATACAAAAAACAAACAGCCTGCAAGGTTGTTTGTTTTTGATAACGGCCTGGTAGTAAACAAAACAAAAGAAGGTTTTTTTAACCAGATGAGCGGCAAAACGATCAACGGCTATTTTGTGGATGGAAAAATTGATTACATGCGCGTAAGAGGAACCCAGGCGCAAAGTATTTATTATATGCAGGATGACGACAGCGCTTACATCGGGATGAACCGAGCTATAGGCGATGTGATCGATCTGTATTTTAAGGATGATGATCTCAGGAAAGTGCTTTTTATCAATTCAGTGCAGGGAACCATGTACCCGATGGATCAAATTCCGGAAGATCAGAAAAAATTGAAAGATTTTAAATGGCTTGATGCTGAAAGGCCGAAGAACCGTGCGGAATTGTTTGAATAGCGGGGAGTGAGTTGTGAATTACGGAATAGTGAACAAATAAATAAACCGGATTTTTATTTTCAACTGTTTCGTTTACAGATGACTGTTATATCATAAAAGTTTTCCTATTCCACGGGTGCTGTATCGGTTTCTTTTTTTTCATTATCACTCAGCTTTATGTCAGGGAAAAAAGAAACGAGTAATAATACAACTGAGCTAATAATCAGACAATAAAGACCGTATTCTTTTTGGGGACAATAGCCTTTGTAGCATGAGGTGAAGATAACGTAGGTTTTTAGCAAATACCCTATGTTGAGTGCAGCAAAAAAGATCAGTGTCCTTTTAGCCCATAACTTATTGATGAAAATTAAAACCAGCGAGACCACCGCAAAGAAAGTAAAAGCGACCCCCGGTTTTCCATAGACATTCTGCTCAGTAAAAAAACCGGTAAAAGATTTGTTGAGATCAGGATAATGAGCCCATGGAAGAAAACAACTGGCAACAAGTGCTATACAGGCAACAAGGCCGATAACTTTATAATATTTCATAATTCAATTCTGTAAAAATCTTAACTACTTTTTGGATGCAATGTTAGTCCATTTTTTTCTATTGGCAGAGTGTAGGTTTTGAAGGGAGCTTTTATTGCAAAATACAAATTTCGGATAGTGGTTGGCTTTTTGGAGTCTGCATTGCTAGCCTTGCAAATGTACCTAACTTGCTATGTCTGCTATTTCTATTGCATCATCGCATTTATTTTATTCTGCCGGCCTCACCCCCGGCCCTCTCCAAAAGAGAGGGAGCTTTGGCAGCAACAAAGTCAGGCCAAATTCTATTTTTCTTCCAACCCTGAATATGAAAATCTCTTCTAACCCTGTTTCGATATCACCAAAGTAATTGCTCCTGTTCATCCAAATAAATTGCAACTGATTTTTCCAAATCAGTATCAAATTCCTCTTCAACTTTTCCGTCAAACAAAGATTTTTGAACAGCCTGATTATTACTTCTGATTAATTGTTTATTTCCTTTTACTTTAATTCTATTAGGAAGAACAAAACCTCCCTTGCCGGAAATCAGGAAGAAATGCAATTTCTTTTTCTCAAGCAGATGTCTAAATACTTTTTCTGCTAAAAGGTTTTTTTGCTTTTCTAAAATATTTTTTAGTTCTTCAATAATAAAAACAAAGTTGGAAGCAATGGTTTCCCGGTCATACTTTTTTGAAAGCAGTTTAAGAGCATTGTCACCTAAAGTATAACATATCCACTGATTAGGTACAATCTCAGATATTTGCTTTGCTAAAAAGGCTTCGTCTATTTCCAGTGTTCCTTTTGGAGGGGTTATCGCCGAAGCAGTCAAGGTTTGTTATTTTCTTTAAGAGTTCTTCCTGTGCAGGATAGTTATCTTCAGCAGGGAAGAAATCTGTATAACCTCAGGCATCACGGAAAATTTTTAATATTTCTCTATTTTGCCTGTTGGCAGATGGCAGCATCAACATCAGTACCATTAAATTTTCTTCCACATCCAAACGGTTGAACATTTCTGTTTTCTCTTTTATCAATGTTCTGCCGCCGCTGCTAATATCTAAAATCTGCCGGTACGGATGTTCCCTGTCTTTTAATGCTAAGATAGTTTGCCTGTAAATTTGAGTGGAAGGAACAACCCAAAGTATTAAACCGGTTTGCTTTTTGAGATAAGTTTTTTGTATCAGGTCAATACAATGACAAGCCAATAAAGTTTTACCGCTATCCGTTGGCACTTTTAAATAAATATCCGGCAAGGGTTCTCCTAAACTGGTTGTTTTAGGGTGATAGATAATTTTGCCTGTAGATTTTTCTCATGCCCGTTTTGGAAAATTATAATCCCTTGCTATGTCCGCATCAAACTCTAAAGCCTTTTGATATGTGGCTTTAAATTCTGAAAGTTCACCCAAATAATCTTTGAGTGCTTTAATCACTTTCTCCTGGTAATGTTTTAATCGCATATCAATCTTTAATTACAGGTTCCTTTTCCAAATCCATCACCATGCTGTGGTATTCCAGTTGAAAAAAATCAGTAAACATTTTATAATTCCTTTTCTTTGGCCAGTAGTCTTCGTCAGTTATCCAATATTCTAATTCATTGATAAAAATTTTATCGAAATTTTTCTTCAGCCAGTTGGTAGTTTCTTTGTCTGAATCTTTTTCGCCTATCAGGTAAATAGTATTTTCCATGGGAAATTGCGGCGCCTCAAAATCATTGTCATTCAGTTTAAACCAATTCCAAAATGCCGGCTTAGGTTTTACTAACAGGGCATCCCGGTTTACAAAACCTTCCTCATACTGCAATTCTTCTAATTCTTCGTCCTCCATTTCCAAATTACTCATTAAATGGCTGAAAGGTTTACTGATAACCGAAACATGCATCATCCCATTAGCATCTTCAATTAATTCATAGTTTTCTATAAAGTTCATGTGTTCCGGATATTTCATCTGTTTTGCAGCCATGATGTCTTTTACTATGGTCGTATCATTTTTACTGACTTCTATGGAGTTTAAAGTTGTATCAAACATTTGTTCAAAATCGGGGAAACCAGTTGCTTTTGAAACCGCCATGTTCCAGCCAACGATGCCGAGTCCCAAAATTTGTTCCAGTTCATCGGGGTGTGGGGTTTCCGCCATAAATGGTTTTAGCAAATCAAGCAACATGGCGGAATAAGGAACTTCTTCGTTTAGCATGGTTTTATGGCCTTGTTGTTCCAGCTTCTGTTGGGTAAGCATTGCTCCTTTGTTTTTTTCAGAAAAATTTCCTTTAATAAGTTTCATGTTCTTAAATTTATTTTAGTTTATAAATTTCATATGGCAACTGGCAAAAATCAATACGGTTTTCCATGCAGGTATAATCATCTACATATTTTGCCGGTGCAAATACCAAACGCTGTTTGTCTTTAAACTTTGGCATTGCTTTTACACCATCTAATGTAAGGGCATTGCGTTTCAGCCATTCAAAGTCGGGTTTGTAAAACATGTACAGTTCATAATTTTTGGTTTCGCCTATAAAACCTGTTGTTGGATTTGCTTTCAGGTTGTCCCCTTGTATTATCAAATTATCATGTAAAGAAATACCCCCTCCACCCTCTGAAATAGTTCGTATTTCTGGTTTTGTAAAATTAATTATTTATATTCTCAGTTTTTTAAGGCAATTTATTGTTACTCTAATTACACTGCTTTTAGTGTTTGGAAGGAGCGCTTTCAAACTCAACCTTCAATTTTCGAATCACATTAGACACCGTATCGTTTTGTATTTTGAAAAAGGAGGACGGCAAATGATAAATTTTTCTTCCTTTTCTGAATCCCTCCCAAAAAATTTGAAATTCGCTGTTAATTTGAATTTGATTATCTGGCTTACCAAATTTCTTAACCGCCATTAGTAGAGATTCAAGCGGAATTTTAGTTGCAAACTCTCTTTTACTTTCAATTTTTAAAGAATTCAAATTTGGACTTGAATAAAACACTATAGGTCGATCATAGTCAACTCCTATAATATCTTTTTCTGAACTGGCTAAAATACTATCGTGTATTGGTTGCCTTAAATTAATATTATAGCGATAAAAAATAAAATGCAAACTATCAATTGGTCCTACTCTTCTTAAACTATTATTTTTTAGGATAACGAAAATATTTCCATAGTCTTTGTTCTGAATTAAAACAGAAAGTTTGTATTTTTTCATACACCGGTATTCCTGAAAACAATTTATTTGATGAGTACAGCCAAATAAAAGAATCAAGGGCAATCCAAAGAAAAAAAAATTAATAAACTTGTGGTACATATGAAAGCGCAAATTTAATTTGTGGTAAATATAAATTCAAAATGCTAAAACCGACAGGTCTTTTCGTGGCACAATCTGGTGGTACTTCACCGCTAAGTGATGGTTTTGTACAAATGTTTTTCCTTTTTGGAGTGTTGGCATCGGTTAAAATTCTTTTTTTAGTATTGTTTGTACTACTTCTTTCAGTTGCTGCAAATCGTTTTCAATTATCTTCCACACTGCAGGTAGCTTGATATTAAAATACTCATGTGCAATCATATTCCTGAACGATTTTACTTTATACCACGGATAATCATATTTATCTAATTTTTCGTTTTCTACATTAATAATAGCTTCGCCAATAATAATAAACTGCATCATTACTGCATCATGCAGTATATCTTTTTCGCAAAAGGTTTCCAGGCTTTCGCTTTTTGTAAATTTTTCAATATCAGCAATTGCCTGTTCAATATGTTGCAGCCGTTGCCGGCTTTCAACATGGCTATCTTTCATAAATAAGTTTTAAGTCGGGTTTTACATGCTCCAATATATAAGGCTTAAAGGAATCCATAAAGCCCACATCAATTTTTCTGTTTATACTATTTTCCAATTGATGTTGCACTTCTGCCAAATCGAAATAAGTAAATGTATCATTAGTTTGTAAAGCAATATCCACGTCGCTTTTGGGGCCGTCATCCTCACGGGCAAAGGAGCCGTATATCCATGCCTTTTCTATCAGAGGGAATTTTTTTAATCCGTTTTTCAATTTTTTTAAAGTATCCCTTCTATCAATTTTTTTAAAAGCGGCATATGCTACTTTCTCTTCTGCTACCTGCAAAGCCTTCAATGCCATCTCTTCGTCCTCTAGTTCATAAACCAGTTTGTCGCTAAGCCACGCAACCAGTAAGTCATTTTCTTTAACTTTAAAATACTTCGCCAATTTCACGACTTGTTCTCTTGTGGACTTGCGTTGTCCCCGTTCAATTTTACTAAGTATTGCCTGGTCAATGTCAAGAAAAGCAGCAACTGTCCGCAAAGGCAGTTCCTTATTCTCTCTCAATTTTCTAATATTGTCACCAAAACTGTCCATTTTGAATTTATCTGTTTTGACAGATTTTGTCAAATTTAAAGACTGTCGTCCTTTTTATCAAAGATTTGTTGCTGAAGTTTTCAACAAAATGGCGATAGATTTAATTTCATCTTTAATTTTTTCCTGGCAACGTTTCCGTAAATAAATTGCCCGCTTTATAAAAGCGTTTCTATTTTTGAAAGAGTTATTGCTTTCATCAAAATACTTCTAATGAATTTTTTTAAAACCAAATTTCCACTACTTTTTACAGGCATTTTTATTTCGCTTTTGTATGGTACTTCAGCCTTTGGCCAAACAAAAAACAGCGGCTGGTATATATCGCACGCACCTTTTAAAATGTCACAAGTAAAGGAGCCTTTGTTTCCTGGTAAAAGTTTTTCGATAAAAGATTATGGTGCTGTGGGCGACGGACATACTTTAAATACAGAAGCTTTTGCCAAAGCGATCAACGCCTGTGCAAATGCCGGAGGCGGCAAAGTGATGGTTCCTCCAGGGTTGTGGCTTACGGGCCCGATACAATTAAAAAGTAATGTGAATTTGGTGGTGGAAAGAGGCGCGTTAATACAGATGACCAAAGATCATTCGCAATACCCGATTATTAAAGCTTCAGGCAAAAGCAGCAACTATGTGGTTGCTTCACCCATTTATGGTTACGGACTTGAAAACGTGGCGATAACAGGAGAGGGAATTATTGACGGGGCAGGAGAGATATGGCGCCCGGTGAAGAAAGAAAAAGTTACCACTTCACAATGGAAAGATTTTACTTCTTCTGGCGGCGTGTTGAGTGATAATGGTAAAATTTGGTGGCCCACTAAAGAAGCCATGGAAGGAGCACAATATGTAAAAGATCTTAAAAAGAAAAAAGAAGATCTGACAGCCCATGATTATTTGCCGGCGAGAGATTACCTGCGACCGTATATGGTTTACCTGATCAATTGTAAAAATGTTTTGCTACTGGATGTAACCATCCGCAATTCGCCCAAATTTGTTTTTTATCCAAACAGTTGCACCAATCTTACGATGAACCACGTAAATATTTTTAATACCTACTGGGCGCAAAACGGCGATGGTATTGACATCAGCCGTTGCAAAAATGTTTTGATCTACGATTGTAATGTAAGCGCCGGTGATGATGGCATTTGTATGAAATCGAGCGGAAAGAGTGATGATGGAACGCCTAATCTTGAAAATGTGGTAATAGCCAGGTGCGTGGTATATCATGCCCACGGCGGTTTTGTAATTGGAAGTAATACAGATGGCGGCATGCAAAATATTTTTGTGAGCGATTGTAATTTTATCGGAACGGATATTGGTGTGCGCGTAAAAAGCAACGCAGGCCGCGGCGGCCTGGTAAAAAATATTTATGTAAAAAATATTTTTATGAAAGATATTATTCACGAAGCCATTTCGTTCAATACGTATTATGAAGATATGCCTGCAGGAAAAGTGAAGGGTAATGCCCCTATGAAAATTCGTGATAAAACGCCACACTTTACTGATTTTTATTTCGACAGTATTTACTGCAAAGGCGCGGAGAATGCTATTTCAATCACCGGTTTGCCTGAAATGCCTGTGGATAGTATTTATTTCAAAAATATGATGATCACCGCAGATAAGGGTTTGGAAACTACTGATGCTAAAGCTCTCTTTTATGAAAATGTAAGGCTCTTTCTGCCTGATCAGCGTCCGGTTATTTTGAACAGCGTTAAAAAAAATTATTTAAGGAGAGTGGATTGAAAAGAGAGGTGAAAAGTTTTGACCAGGCAGTTGCTGAAACTTCAAAGTAAATATGGAGGATTGATAATACAGTAATAGTAAACCTACAAATAAATTAAATTTCTATTTTCGTTTATTCTTAACCGGAAGCTATTCTTTTTCCTTTTTCATAGAAGATTCACGCAGGATCAATTCAGTGTCAAGGATCTTTGTTTCAAATTCCGTAACCGGTCTTTTGCTTTCGATCATCTGTATCAGCAGTTCGGTAGCCGATTGTCCGATCTGAAAAGCCGGTTGCCTTACTACGGTCATCGGCGGATCGAATAATTCTCCCACTTTGGTATTGGTAAATCCTGCAAAACCTAAGTCCCTTTTAGGTTTCATATCTTTCAATATTTTAAAGCAAACAGTGGTGATACGATCGCCTGCTGTAAAAATAGCATCCGGTTTGGTTTTGCTTTTAAATAAAGAAGTAACCGCTTCTTCAACTTCATCGGCTATCATACCACCATGGTTACAATGTCTTACCAAAGCTTCATTAAATGGAATGTTATGTTTTTCCAGCGCTTCTTTGTAACCCTGCAAGCGTTCTTTGGTAATCGATAAATAGGGTGCGCTGGTAAGATGCGCAATTTTTTTGAAGCCCTGGTAAATTAAATGTTCAGTTGCCTGGAAGGCACCCAGGTAATTATTGGCGGTTACTTTATGTGTGTTGATTTCATCGGTGATCCTGTCAAAAAAAACAATCGGTAATCCTTTCTCATAAAGGTCTTTTAAATAAGAAAGGTCAACTGTTCCGCTGGATAATGAAATTAATAAGCCATCCACCGAGCGCGATGCGTGGTGCATTACGTTTACTTTTTCTCTTTCTTCTGATTCGTGGCTTTGGGTTATGATAACGTGGTAGCCGCGGTTATAAGCGATGGATTCAATCCCGTTGATTGCCTGTGAAAAAAAGTTGTTGGCAATTTCACTAACCACTACGCCAATGGCGCGGCTTCTTCTTTCTTTTAAACTTAATGCAACCGGGTTGGGCCGGTAATTTATTTTCTCTGCATATTCAAGAACGATTTTTTTGGTTTCTTCACTAATCTCATAGCTGCCTCTCAGCGCACGTGAAACGGTAGAGGTTGAAAAGTTCAATGCTTTGGCAATATCTTTTATAGTAACAGTATCAAATCTCATGGTAGAAAATTCGTGTTTTATTTTTTAAAAACCACGTTAAAAGTACCAAATAATAAACAGTTTTAATTTATAACAAAATTGGAAACGTTATCGGGAACGATTGCATAAAAATACTTCTAAATCTGCGTTCCATCCTAATAAATTATCGCTACACTTGCTTATTGATGCTTGAGAAATCTGCTAAAATTCTCTTTAAAAATACTTGCTTGATAATATGAATTCAATGGATCTTTTTAACCTTTCAGAAAAAACGGCCCTGGTTACAGGATGCTCCCGTGGCATAGGAAAAGCAATGGCAATTGGGTTGGCAGAAGCGGGGGCAGATATCATTGGAATCTCATCTTCTCTTGAAGCGGGCAGCGATGTGGAAATCGAAATTGCAAATCTCGGTAAAAAGTTCTTTCACTATAAAGTTGACCTTGGAAACAGGCAGGAATTGTATCAATCCATTTCGAAAATAAAAGAACAACATCCGATTGTTGGCATACTTATAAATAACGCGGGTATCATAAAAAGGAATCCCGCGGTTGCTCATACCGATGAAGATTGGGATTCGGTTCTCTCCATCAACCTTGATGCTGCGTTTATTCTTGCCCGTGAGTTTGGAAAAGACATGGTGCAAAGGGGAGAAGGAAAAATAATTTTTACCTGTTCGCTGCTTTCTTTCCAGGGAGGAATCAATGTGCCCGGATATACAGCAAGCAAGAGCGCTATTGCGGGTT
Source organism: Bacteroidota bacterium (assembly GCA_028876495.1). GTDB lineage: Bacteria > Bacteroidota > Bacteroidia > Chitinophagales > Chitinophagaceae > Ginsengibacter. Next base: position 130,583 of record JAGWRO010000011.1, on the reverse strand, counting down.
TGGTAAAAGCGCTTGCCAATGAATGGGCATCAAAAGGAGTGAATGTAAACGGCATTGCGCCTGGTTATGTGGCTACCAAAAATACAGAAGCTTTAAGAGAAGATAAGGAAAGAAATAAATCTATTCAGGATCGTATTCCTGCAGGCCGCTGGGGAACACCCGATGACTTTAAAGGCCCTGTTATTTTTTTAAGTTCTGTTGCAGCTGATTATGTGCACGGGGAAATTCTTACGGTGGATGGCGGATGGATGGGCCGGTAAAATATTTAAAAGTTTAATTAATAATTATAATGGAAGAAAAGTTTGAACATCATCCCGGCGAAGTAAAACAAATGAACACTTCTCAATTAAGGAGTGCATTTGCAATTACTGATCTTATGAAGACCGGCGAAATTAATTTTGTGTATTCGCATTATGACAGGATGGTAATTGGAGGAGTAGTACCTGCTGAAAGCGAAATTGTTTTAAAAACTTATTCTGTTTTAAAATCTGATTTTTTCCTTGAAAGACGTGAAATGGGAATCATCAATATCGGTGGCGATGGAAGAGTAACTGCCGATGGAAATGAGTTTCCTTTAAGCAGGCTTGATTGCCTTTACCTTTCCAAAGGAACCGGAGAAGTTTCCTTTAAAAGTGTTGACGCATCAAAGCCTGCTTTTTTCTATCTTCTTTCAACGCCTGCTCATCATGCTTACGAAAACAAGTTAATGAAGAAGGAAGACGCTATTACTGAAAACCTGGGAGAAACCAAGACCAGCAACCAGCGCGTGATTCACAAATACATTCATGAAAACGGAATTAAAAGTTGCCAGTTGGTAATGGGCTTAACTATTTTAAAAGAAGGCAACGTATGGAACACCATGCCTGCGCATACGCATCACCGTAGGATGGAAGTCTATTTATATTTTGATGTGCAGGAAGACCAGCGCGTATTTCATTTTATGGGACAGCCGGATGAAACCAGGCATCTTGTTTTGGCAAATCATGATGCAGTTATTTCGGCTCCATGGTCTATTCATGCAGGTTGTGGAACATCAGCTTATTCTTTTATATGGGGAATGGCGGGAGAAAATCAATCTTTTGCCGATATGGATTTTGTAGAAATTAAAAACTTAAAATAAAACTATTGTCATTCATTCAAATCAAAGCTAGTAAATATGAAAAGTAAATTGTATTGTTTAATTCTATTCTTTTTCTCCTTTGCTGTTGCAAGGTCTCAGAACCGGACCATTACCGGGAAAGTGACCTCCGAAAAAGGTGAAGCATTAGTCGGTGTTACTGTTTCTTTAATGGGAACTCAAACTGTTACCTTGACTAACAACGAAGGTGATTTCGAAATTTCAGTTCCTGCTAAAGGAAATACAATCCTGGAATTCAGTCATGTTGGCTATACTAAACAGGATATTAGTGTGGGGAAACGAAATGTGATTGATATTACACTTTCGGAAACCGCCTCTAAATTAAATGATGTAGTAGTTATCGGTTATGGCTCTGTAAAACGAAAAGATCTTACCGGTTCTGTTTCATCTGTATCCGGAAAAGAAATAGCAGTAGTGCCGGTAGCCAATGTGGCCCAGGCTATGCAAGGTAAATTGGCAGGCGTGAGTGTTATTTCACAAGATGGCCGTCCCGGTGCAGACATTTCTATTCGTGTGAGGGGAGGAGGTTCGATATCACAAAGCAATCAGCCCCTGATCCTGATTGACGGAGTTCCTGGTACATTGAGTGACATCCCGGTGAGTGAGGTGGAAAGTATTGATGTATTGAAAGACGCATCATCGACTGCAATCTACGGTGCAAGAGGAGCGAACGGTGTAGTTCTTGTTACCACAAAAGGAGCACAAGCAGGAAAAACTAACGTTAGTTATAATGGCTACGTGAAATTCAATACACCTACAAAATATTTAAAAGCACTGAGCCCCTACGATTATTTACAGTATGTATGGGCCAACGCTGCTGCTAACGGCAGTGCTTTCCAGGTACCCTTTGAGCAATTATATGGTTTAGGGGCGAATACGGGTAACAATACCGGAGGAATTGAAAGTTACAGAAATTTGCCCACAGACGACATGCAAAAGCTGGTATATAACAATTCTACATCCTGGAACCATGATTTAACGGTAACAGGTGGATCGGACAGAACAAAGATATTATTCTCAACCAACTATATAGACGATCAGGGGATGAAGTTAAATTCCTATTTAAAACGTGGCAACGTAGCGTTTAAACTTGCTCAAAAAGTGTTTAACAACCTTACATTTAGCTTAGATACGCGTTATACAGATGTTGAGAGTATGGACAACGAATCAACAACGAACGGTTATGGCTCTTTGCTTTCTACTGCTTATCAATTCCGTCCTATTGCAACTTCCCACATTTTAGGTGATGTGAATGCGCTAACGCAAGGCAATATAGAACAATACGGGAAAAGCGTGATGTGGGATACTTACAGTCCTGCTGCCCTTATAGGAGATTATTTCCCTCTTACCCTGAATAAAGGGCTCAGGGCAATAGCGTCGTTAGATTGGAAAGTTATTGAAGGGTTAACCTACCATAGTGATTTAAGTTTGAGCAGGTCATGGGGTGAGCAGAAATACTGGTCAGGAGCTATTTACAACGACTATCTTGATGCAACCGGTAAGAAACTTTACGCGGGTAACGCGACTTACGGAAAATCTGATGGCTGGGGATTGCGCTGGTCAAATACTTTGAACTATGAATTCACTATTAATAATTCTAATAAACTTAATTTATTGGCAGGTCAGGAAGTTACCAATTCGGGTGGAACAGGCCTCTCAATCTCGGCAAATCATTTCCCTGCAAATTTTGACAAGCAAACAGCCTTTGCCCAGATTAATCAATATGATCAGACGGTTGGTTCGAGCACATTGTCTTCCAGTGTAAGTACTCCAGACCGCATTCAATCCTACTTTGGCAGGGTAAACTATTCTTTGCTGGACAAGTATTTATTTACGGCAACATTTCGTGCAGATGGCTCGTCTAAATTCGCACCTAGTGACCGGTGGGGATATTTTCCGGCCGGAGCCATTGCGTGGAGATTATCAGAGGAACCTTTTATAAAAAAGATTGATTGGCTGGATAATTTAAAGCTTCGGGTTTCTTATGGTGAAGTGGGTAATGATGGAATTAGCTCTAATTTATGGTCTCAGGCGTGGGGGTCAGTAACGGATCAAAGATATCAATATGCTATTAATCAACAGCGCCAGTCTGCCTATGATTTGGCTTCTTCAACACTTGCAAATCCAAACCTGAAATGGGAGACAACCGTCACACGGGATGCCGGAACCGATTTTGCGCTTTTTAACAATCGTTTATCTGGAACCGTTGATGTGTACTGGAACACCACCAAAGATCTCCTTATGTTGACCTCCATTCCGGGAATCACTGGTTTTACTTCAACCTATGCTAATATTGGACAAACAAGTAACAAAGGGGTAGAATTATCCCTTTCAGGAACGATTTTCGAAAACAGGAATTGGAGCGTAACCGCAAGCGGGAACATTAACTTTAACAAGAGTAATGTGGATAAACTTGCTCCCAACGTAACCGGGCTTTATGGTACAAGTTGGGCAGGTACCTTTACTTATCCAAATGGAGCTGATTATATCCTTGAGCAAGGCCATCCTGTTGGATTGGTTCGCGGATTAACTTACGATGGGTTTTATACCCCTGCTGATTTTGATTACAACAATGGAATGTACACTTTAAAAAAAGGGGTGCCCGATCTTGGTACCTGGATGGCTACTGTTCATGGACTCACCCCCAATGACCTTCCACCCGGTCAGCATGCGTATCCGGGAATGCCAAAGTATAAAGACTTGAATGGCGACGGTGTAATAGATGACAAGGATATTTCTGTTATTGGAAATATGAATCCAGTCCATACCGGTGGATTCAATCTTAACGCATCTTATAAAGGTATTGATTTCGGACTCTACTTTAATTGGAGTTATGGTAATAAAATCTACAATGCCAATAAGCTGGCTACGCTGTATGGTCCAAAGGAACAAGGTGTTTATCAAAATAAGTTAGCCATTATGAAGAATTCCTATAAAATTTATGATGTCGAAAATGGACAACTTGTACGGCTGACTACACCGGATCAGTTAAACGCCGCAAACGTAAATGCAACTTTACCCTTGGCCTATTCTGAGGTAATCGGAGTCTCAACCCTGGGTATTGAAGATGGTTCGTATTTGCGTTTAAATACGCTTGTTTTGGGATACACATTACCTAAGTCGTTAACATCAAAGGTGAAAATAAATACTCTTCGCGTATATGGTAGTATCTATAACGTGCTTACTATTACCGGGTATTCCGGACTTGATCCTGAAGTAAATGCCGATCCATCGCATAACAACGCCGTCTATCCTACCACAGGTTTGGATTTTGGGACGTATCCCCGTGCACGGTCTTTTGTACTCGGCTTAAATCTTAGCTTCTAACAATTAAAATTTCCAAATATGAGAAGATTAATAAATTATATAGCATTAATTACACTGTGTATCACGTTTACACAATGCAAAAAAAATTTTCTGGATGCAACATCGCCATCCAATGTAGATGACAATTTCGTTACGTCCACACCTTCTGAAACGTTTAAAACACTATCCTGGTGTTATGCAAATTATCGTCAGAATTGTATTATGGGAACATACAGATGGAATGACCCCATCGGATCAGACGCTGAAATGTACCCCGAGCAAACTTCCAGTAATAATGATGCCGCTATTTGTCGGCCTGATTTATATCCAATTGATGCGGCAGCAGGAGGATTCAATAATCTTTATACCACACTCGCACGTGCTGCTAAGGTAGCTGATCTCATTGCAGCAAAACCGGCTTATCAGGCTGATGTCGCGGCAAATACTGTTTCTGATTGGACTCAACTATATGGCGAAGCAGTAACAATGAAAGCGCTGTGTTATTTTGATTTGGTAAAACATTTCGGGGACGTTCCTTACGGTTATGCGAATAATGTCGTTGAAGATTATTCGTTAAATTCCCGCTTCGATGTTTACGATAGCCTGATTGCTTCTCTTAAAGTTGCGGAACCCCTTATGTACAAACTGGGAGATGGAGGCATAACTGCCGAACGTTTTTCCAGAACATTTTGTGATGCCCTAATCGGGGAGATAGCGCTTTATTCCGGAGGTTATCAAACCATACGTACAGATGTACCCGGTTTATATGGAAATGTACAATTTGATAAAAAAGGTACAGAAATGTATAGCTGCGTATATGCCCGGCGTACCGATTATCTCAATTATTACAAAATCGCAGAGCAATATTTGCAGGCGGCTATTGATAATGAAGGGTCTGCCCATTTAATTACTTCAGACGACAGATCTTACGCTAACAACCCATTCCAAAGAAATTTCCAGTATTTCATGGACTTGCAGATAAGTCCCGAGTCTTTATTTCAATTGGGTAATATACAAGGTGGAACACAACTTACCACAAGCGAATATAATTATGCTTTTGGCAGGCCATCAGCTGGCGGCAGTAAAAACGCCGCACCTACCAAAACGTTCGGTTGTCTTCGTATTATTCCTACCTTTTATTATGGCGATTTTGACAATGGAGATAAACGAAGAGATGTCACCGTAGCAGTTACAGGAAGTAAAGGAAATGGCAATGAAACAATGCTCTCTTTTGTTCCCGGAAATAAAACCAGCGGCGGGATCGCATGCAATAAATGGGACGATAATAAAATGAATCCGCCATACACTGTAAATCAAAGGAGTTCTGGTGAGGATTGGCCTGTTTTAAGAATGGCAGATGTAATATTAATGTTGGCTGAAGTGAAGGCAGAATTGGGTGAAAATAGTGACGCAATTAGTTTGGTAAACCAAATCCGGGAAAGAGCTTTTGGTGATGCCAACCATGATATTGCCGGATTATCCGGTGATGCATTAATAAATGCCGTGTTAGAGGAACGCAAGCTTGAACTGGCCGGTGAAGGAACTGTGCGTTGGGACATGATACTATCCGGTACTTTTTCTGAAAGGGCAATAGCTGTACAACAGGATATGGCAACAATGGTGAATGACCTTAAGTCTCAGGGTTATCACACCTTTGCTAATGGTAATGTCATATCTAATTATATCTGGACAAAAATGGTTCATTTAGATAATCCATTAACTTATGCCCCCGACCCCACTAATCCGGCTCTTTACCCCGGATGGAGAGGGCAATATGATTACAGTACAATACCTGGTTTAAAAGTAGTTGGCACCGATCATAACGTAGCCATTGAGGGTTTGTTCCGCTATATTGATCCAAACGGGCCCGAAGCTGATTCTTTGCAAAATGCAGGGTATGTCAAAACCAAATGGGGAATTGACATTGTTAATAATTTTACCAGCTATCAACGTAATATTCTTTCCGGGATAACATCTGCAGGCGATCCACCCAGGTATTATTGGCCCATTCCTTCAGAGACAATAAGCGGTTCAAAAGGAAAGGTTACCAATGGCTATGGATTGCCAAATGAATAGATGCCTGGTTATTTTAATCTCAAGCCTGGTGTGGGCGTTGAAAAAACTAACCTGTTTTCAATGCTATCTCAAAGTCAAGGCTTGGTCTCAAACTGTAGCGCAATCTGGTAATTGGTGTGATTTTAGTTTAAGAAAATACCCCGGTATAAATCTGATTGAACATGTGATTTATGCCGGGTATGTTTATGAAAGAATATAATATGCTGAAATCAACCCCAGGGGAGTTTTTGCAACGCGGACAGCACAGGATGCTTATTGTTCTGTACTTGGAAGTGCCGGAGCCATTCTTCCCAAAAGAGATGTGATGGATAAGAGAATTGTTCACGAAGATGAAACGGGTATAGCAACTTATGAAGGCGCTCCTTATGCACAATATTACAGTACTGGCATTTCGCATCCTTCAGCAATTATTGATTTACAAAATGATTTGGGTGGTAAATATTTTAAAATTTAAACCTCTTCAATTGAAAAGAACAAAATATAAAACCGGGTTAAGAGTTGGTTTACTGGCTGGATTTCTTTTGATGTTATTTGCCTTTCGGGAAACAAATAAAATAACGGTTTACCTTATTGGTGATTCTACCATGGCTGATAAAGAAGTAAAGGCGTATCCTGAAACCGGCTGGGGGATGCCGTTTCATTATTTTTTCGATTCTTCTGTAACGGTAGATAACCGTGCAAAAAACGGCAGAAGCACCAGAACTTTTATAGGAGAAGGAAGATGGCAACCGGTTGTTGATAATCTCAAAGAAGGCGATTATGTGTTGATACAATTCGGGCATAACGATGAAGTACCCACGAAAAAAAGTTATACAACTCCGGAAAATTTTACGGCTAATCTTATAAAATTTGTTACTGATTCAAGAAGTAAAAAAGCCATTCCTGTTTTGATAACTCCGGTCGCAAGAAGAAAATTCGATGCACAAGGAAAAATAGAGGAAACGCATGCAGTCTATACACAATTGGTGAAGGACGTGGCAAAGCAATACAATGTTCCGCTGATTGATCTGGATAAAGAAAGCCAGGAACTGGTTCAGCAATTTGGACCCGATGCATCTAATTATTTATACAATCACCTGGAGCCGGGAGAAAATCCGCATTATCCTGAAGGAAGAGCGGATAACACGCATTTTAGTGAGTTGGGTGCAAGAAAGATGGCAGAAATAGTTTTGCATGATATTCAAAAATTAAATCTTGAACTGGCAGACAGAATTGTAAAAAAATAAATTAATTATAAAATGAATTATAAATCAATCTTCATGAAACGAAATAAAATGTTTAGCATAAAATATCTTCCTGTCGCTTTATCTTTTTTTGTGTTGGCAGCAGGATGTACTGCGCAGAAAGCTGCTGAGAAAGGCTGGAAAGATTATACAGAGTTGGTTAAAAAGATCGTTCCTCCCACATTTGCAAACCATGACTTTTCCATTATGGATTATGGCGCAAAAAAAGACGGAACAACTGATTGCCTTCCTGCCATAAAATCTGCAATTGCAGCATGTAATAAAGCCGATGGTGGAAGAGTGATCGTTCCTGCAGGAAACTTTTTTGTAAAAGGCCCGATCCATTTATTAAGCAATGTGAATCTTCATTTGGATGATAATGCGGTTTTAAAATTCAGTACCAATGATGAAGATTATTTACCGGTGGTGCTTACCCGTTTTGAAGGTGTAGAACTGATGAATTACTCGCCGCTTATTTACGCTTACGGACAAACGAATATTGCGGTAACAGGAAAAGGAACGCTGGATGGGCAGGCCAATAATGATCATTGGTGGAACTGGGTTGGCAAAAAAAGTTTTGGTTGGAAAGAAGGAGAACCCACTCAACATGATCCGGAGAACGAACCGAAGCTGATGAAAATGGCAGCGCAAAATGTTCCTGTAAAAGACCGGATTTTTGGTAAAGGCCATTACATGCGCCCGACAATGATTGAATTTTATAATTGCAAAAATATTTTGATCGAAGGAGTAACTATCACCAATACCCCTTTTTGGATCATACATCCAACACTTAGCCAGAACATAACAGTGGATGGCGTTACCACCAACAGTCTTGGGCCTAATACTGATGGTTGCGACCCGGAATCGTGCAGTGATGTAATGATTAAAAATTGTTCGTTTACAGATGGCGATGATTGTATCGCCATTAAAAGTGGCCGCGATGCTGATGGCAGACGAGTGAATGTTCCTTCAAAAAATATTATCGTGCAGGATTGCCAGATGAAAGATGGTCATGGAGGTGTAGTTATCGGTAGCGAAACTTCCGGCGGCGTTGAAAATGTGTATGCGCAAAATGATGTAATGAACAGCCCGCATTTGGAAAGAGCGATAAGGATCAAGTCAAACGCGTGCCGTGGGGGTGTTTTGGAAAATTTCTATTTCAGGAATATTAAAGTCGGCCAGGTTCATGAAGCGGTTGTAAAAATCAATATGCATTATGCAAATGAAAAAGGTCCGGATTGTAATTATCCTCCAACATTAAGCGGCGTATATGTAAATAATGTAAAAAGTGAAAAAAGCGAATATGCCATTTATATTGAAGGGTTGGAAGCTAAGCCAGCAACTAATATTCACATTGAAAATTGCACTTTTGCGAATGTAGAAAAAGAGAATTTCATAAAGGATGCCAAAGACCTCCATATAAAAAATACAACAGTGAATGGTAAGAAAGTGGACATTAAATGAGTTATTTTAAAAGATAAACCTATGCGCTTTAATTCTATTGGTGTTAAAGTAATTGCTGCATGGCTTTCATGTTCTTTTCCAACGGTTCTTTTTGCGCAGCATGATCTACACATTAAAGATGTTTCCGGCTTCCAGGACAGCCGCCATCACTGGATGGATATTACTGATCATGAGCAAGTGATTGTTCCTTCAAAAGATCAGCCTCGCTATAAAACTTCAGAAGTAAGACAAATTGCCGATAATATTTTATTATACCAACAACCCAATGGTGGCTGGCCGAAGAATTATGACATGCTTGCGATTCTAACTGATGATCAAAAAATGATTCTTTCCCAACATAAGGATTCATTACACACGACCTTTGATAACGGTGCCACCTACACGCAAATTGAATATTTGGCAAAAGCGTATACTTTACTTCATGAAAAAAAATATGAAGCGGCAGCTTTGCGTGGTTTGCATTTTATTTTAAAAGCGCAATATGAAAACGGAGGCTGGCCACAGTTTTACCCTGACGTAAAGGGCTACCGCAAATACATCACCTTTAATGATGACGCGATGAACGGCGTAATGAAAATGTTGCAGCATATTGTTCAAAACGAATCTTACTATTCATTTGTTGATGATCCATTTAGGAAGGAAGCAGAGTCGGCATATCAAAAAGGGATTGAATGTATTTTAAAATGCCAGATCGTTGAAGACGGAGCTCCAACGGTTTGGTGCCAGCAACATGATAATATTACTTTACAACCGGTGGGTGCCAGAACCTTTGAACTGCCATCAAAAGCAAGTGGAGAAAGTGTGGAAATAGTTCGTTTACTGATGCACGTGAGAAATCCAAATAAAGAAATTATTGATGCAGTGAAGAATGCAGTAGCCTGGTTTCAGAAGGTGGAAATCAAGGGTGAGCGTGTAAAAACCGTTCCTGCGAAAGACGTGGTATACAAGTTTCATGAAGCTAATAACGATAAAATTGTTGTTCACGATTCTTCTGCGCCGCCCATCTGGACACGTTATTATGAATTGAAAACTGACCGGCCTTTCTTTGCCAACCGCGACGGGAAGGAAGTTTATAAATTTTCTGAGGTTTCCCGAGAACGCAGAACCGGTTACGCCTGGTTTGGTTACTGGCCGCAACATCTTATTTCTGTTGAATATCCTGACTGGTTAAAAAAGATCGGCCAATAAAAAATTAATGACTAACGGAATTCAAAAAACAATAAAAAATATACACATGAATAAAAAATTGTTTTCTGTATTAATGATTGTTTCGTTTACCGCAATCGCAATAACCGGCTTTAGAAAAATTCATGGACAGGTAGTTTGTTTCGGCGATTCAATCACGCATGGAGCCCAGGTTGACGGGCATAGCTGGGTTTATTTTTTATCAAAAGATCATCCTAAAATTGATTTTATAAATGCAGGAAGAAATGGAAGAAAAACGGCCGATAAAGAAGAATTGTTACCTGTGCTGAAAAAATATCCCGACGCGAATTATTACCTGATTTTCCTGGGTGTAAACGATTTGAAAGATGGCAATGATTCAATGGTGAACACTTGTATTACAAATATGCAATGGATGATTAATGAAATACGGAAGGTGAATTCAAAAGCTCATATTATATTACTCGCTCCATCTGATATAAATCTTGAAACCATGAATGATTTAAACCGTGGTAAAAAATATAATGAGAACACAAAAAGGTCTCTGTATAAACTTAAAGAACGATATGAAGAATTAGCAAAGACGAAGCATACGGGGTTTATCTCTTTGTTACATGTGGTTTCAAAACCGAATTATGCAGATGGCTTACATCCGAATATTGCCGGACAAAAAGAAATTGCAAAGGCAGTATGGAAAGGATTAAAAAAATATTTTTAAAGATACAATTGCTAAAATGAAATCGAATCGCTTCTTTAAATATTTTCAAAAGAAATCTTCGAAGGGTAATGTTCCCTCTCCATTGGAGAGGGGTTGGGGTGAGGCCTTTTTTACCGGATTTTTATTTTGTTGTTGCACCGGTTTATTTTCATTCACTGCGAAACAAAAGCGGGATGTAAAATATACCTATGTCGTAGCAAAAGATGGAAGCGGCGATTTCACCTCCATTCAGTCTGCGATAGAAGCCAGTAAATCTTTCCCGTACAAGCGGATCACTATTTTTATCAAAAATGGCGTTTATCATGAAAAGGTTTTTATCCCTTCATGGAACACCAAAATTTCATTGATCGGCGAAAGCAAAGACAGTACGATCATTTCGTATGATGACTATTTTAAAAAAATAAACAAGGGCCCCAACAGTACTTTTTATACTGCAACCCTTTTGGTGCAGGGAAATGATTTTCATGCAGAAAATCTAACTATTGAAAATTCTGCAGGCCCTGTAGGACAGGCACTGGCATTATCAGTGGAAGCGGATCGTTGTTCTTTTTCCAACTGTAATTTTTTGGGTAACCAGGACACCATTTATCTTTCAGGAGAACATAACCGGCAATATTTTTCGAATTGTTATATCGAAGGAACAGCCGATTTTATTTTTGGCGAAGCAACGGCTTTGTTTGAAAAATGTGTTATCAAGTGTAAAGCCGATTCCTATATCACCGCTGCTTCAACGCCTGAAGGGTTTGCATATGGATTTGTTTTCAAAAATTGCACTTTAGAAGCGACTCCGGGAATCAAAGATGTTTACCTTGGACGTCCCTGGAGAAAATATGCAAATGTTGTTTTTATCAATTGCAAAATGGGAGATTTTATCAATCCGAAAGGTTGGAGCAATTGGCAAAAAACTGATAATTATAAAACTGTTTTTTATGCTGAAAGAAATTCAACCGGCGCAGGAGCTAAACTAAATGAAAGAGTTTCATGGTCGCATCAACTTACGGAAGATCAGGCTGAAAAATATAGTATCAAAAATATTTTCTCAGGGTTGAAAAATTGGAATCCTTTAAAAAAAGATTATTAATGAAAAAACATGTAATCATACCCGCTATAATTATTTTATCAATAGCTTTCTCTGTATTAAAAGGACAGGAATTCATTCCTCTGTGGCCTAAAAACAACATGCCTGATTCTAAAGGGTTACACATAACGGACAGTATTGCCAGACAAAGAGTTTTTCGTGTAGCCATTCCCGGTATGTATGCTTTCTTTCCTTCGCAGGATGACAATTGCGGAGCTGCAGTGGTTATTTATCCGGGTGGCGGTTATACGCACATTACATTAAATCTTGGAGGTTTTCAATTGGCGAAATGGTTCAATACGCTTGGTATCAGCGCTTTTGTGGTTGAATACCGTTTACCCAATTCGCCTGATCTGAAAGTAAGTGAGCTTGGACCTTTAGAGGATGGCCAGCGTGCCATTCAATTGGTAAGAGAAAACGCGGCGAAATGGGGTATAGATCCAAATAAACTGGGCGTAATGGGCGTTTCAGCCGGTGGCCACCTGGCCTCATGGGTAGGTACTGCTACCGATGATATTACCACTTTGCATGATGGGGTGGCTAAAAAATCAACCCATCCTGATTTTATGATATTGGTTTCGCCGGTGATAGACATGGGAAAATACACGCACAAAGGTAGCCGCGAAAGCCTGCTTGGAAATAATCCTTCGCCCGAATTAATTCAAAAATATTCACCACAAAATAACGTGACAGCACAAACGCCACCTTGTTTTATAGCAGATGCATTTAATGATAAAACAGTTCCGCCGGAAAACAGTTTGTTATTTTACCAGGCGCTTCTTGATAAAAATATTTCAACCAGTTTTCATGTTTTTCCACAGGGAGGGCACGAAATTAATATCAACAATAATCCCGGCTCTACTTCATTATGGAAAGATTTGTGTCAAAAATGGATGAAGGAAATGGGCTTTATTTCTTTTAAAAAGTAAACAAAACATGAAAGGAATTATTTCATTACTGATTACCATTTGTGGTTTTGTAAGCTGTCAAAGCCAATCGAAAATTATTGTAGTGGCCCACGATGGCAGTGGCAATTTTTTAACAGTCCAGGCGGCATTTAATTCAATACCCAAACACAATAAAAGAGCGGTAACGGTTTTCATTAAAGACGGAATCTACAAAGAAAAACTCCACCTGGATTCTACCAAAGATTTTGTTACGATAATGGGCGAAGACGAATTCAAGACCATTCTTACCAATGATGACCATACGGGGAAGGTTAAACGAGAAGGCGATACAGTGAACACCCGTAATTCGTATAGTTTTGTAGTTTATGGAAATAATTTTACCGCTAAAAATATCACCATTCAAAACAATGCAGGTTTTACCGCCGGACAAGCAGTGGCTCTTGAATCTGACGGTGATAAAGAGCAATATTTTAACTGCCGTCTTCTTGGTTTCCAGGATATTTTATTTACCAACAATCCGGACAGTCGCCAGTTTTACGAAGATTGTTATATAGAAGGTACCACTGATTTTATTTTCGGATCTGCAACGGTTTGGTTTGAACATTGCCATATCCACAGTAAGAAGAATTCTCATGTCACCGCTGCCTCTACTCCACAGGATCATGAGTTTGGATATGTGTTTAACGATTGTACGTTTACTGGCGATACAAGCCTGCACAAGGTTTCACTCGGCCGCCCGTGGCGGGCTTATGCTGCGGTAACTTATATTCATTGCTTTTTAGGTCCGCAAATAAAGCCGGAAGGATTCAGTAACTGGAACAATACGGATAATTATAAAACGGCGCGCTATGCTGAATATGAAGATTACGGACCGGGCGCTGATAAATCTGAAAGGGTTTCATGGGAAAAGCAATTGAATGATAATGAAGTTAAAAAGTATACAATAGAGAACGTACTAGGTGGATGGATGCCAGACCAATTTGAATAGCGGTAGGTCCTGCAAATAATGATCAGTAGATCTAAAATAATATGGAATTTTTTAAAAAACTAAATCAATTATTGTTGTTTAAGAAATCAAACCTCTTGATTTTTTTTATCAGTTGGTTTTTTACAATAAAAACAAATGCACAATCACTAAAGGGCATTACCGGAGTGCCGGACACATCATATACCACTTTTAGCGCCTGGCAAAAAACACTAAAAGATTTTCCGGCTATTACTATTGTTCATGGGTTTCATTACCCCGACGTGATGGAAAAAAATGGAATTACGTACTGCACGGTTAATCATCGCAATTTGCTGATAGATGCTTTTTCTCCAAAGAAAAAAAATGCCAAATTACTGCCTGCGGTTATCATGATTCATGGTGGCGGTTGGCGATCCGGTAACCGCATGCAGCATTATCCATTAGCCGAAAGACTTGCCCATCTGGGTTATGTTTGTTTTACCCCGGAATACCGCCTTTCCACTGAAGCTTTGTTTCCTGCTGCGGTTTATGACATCAAAGCGGCGATAAGATGGGTAAAAGCGAATGCATCAATCTATCACATAGATACTTCAAAAATAGTTATCGCCGGATTTTCGGCAGGCGGCGAGCTGGCTGCTTTTATGGGCACTACGGGTAACATGCCTCTTTTTGAAGGATGCGATGGTAATACGGGTATCCCGACCAATGTAGCTGCTGTAGTTAATATTGACGGAACGCTTTCTTTTGTTAATCAGGAAAGTGGTGAAGGCGATGACAGTAAACATACATCTGCAGCTACTTATTGGTTTGGCTACCCTAAAAAGGGAAATGAAGTATTGTGGGAGGCTGCTTCGCCACTGAGTTACGTGAGCGGACAAACGCCGCCAACTTTATTTATCAACAGTAGCTTAGCGCGAATGCATGCGGGCAGGCAGGATTATATTCATGTGCTTGACAGCAATCATATTTATTCTGAGGTGCATAGTTTTAAACCAGCACCCCATTCATTTTGTTTGTTCAATCCATGGTTTGAACCCACGGTAAAATATATTGATGATTTTATAAAAAAAGTTTTTCATTAATGAATTCTTTCAAATAGTATGAAGAGCGTTTTATTTACCATATTCATATTCTTTTTTGGGGTGGTTGCCTGTGCTCAAACCCAATCTGTCTCCAAAGTTTGGGTGCCTGATAACGGTAACGGAACCTATAAAAATCCCATCATTAATGCCGATTATTCTGATCCCGATGCAATAAGAGTGGGCAACGATTTTTATTTGGTTTCCTCCAGTTTTGAAGATATTCCCGGCTTACCGATTTTACATTCGAAAGATTTGGTAAACTGGACGATCATCGGTCATGCTCTAATGCGCCAACCACCATACGATCATTTTTCAAAACCGCAACATGGTGATGGAGTTTGGGCGCCCGCTATTCGTTTTCACAAAGGAGAATTCTACATTTATTATCCTGATCCTGATTTTGGGATTTATTTGGTGAAAGCAAAAAATCCCGCTGGTCCCTGGAGCGATCCGGTTTTGGTTTATCCCGGAAAAGGTTTGATTGATCCTTGCCCTTTGTGGGACAATGACGGTAATGTTTATTTGGTTCATGCATTTGCGGGTAGCCGTGTCGGTATCAAGAGCATTATTGTTGTAAACAAATTAAATGCTGAAGGCAACAAAGTAATTGATGCCGGGAAAATTGTTTACGACGGGCATGAAAAAGATCCAACAATTGAAGGCCCAAAGTTTTACAAACGTAATGGATATTATTACATTTTTGCCCCGGCCGGCGGGGTTTCTACCGGGTGGCAACTGGTGCTGCGATCTAAAAATGTGTATGGACCGTATGAACGAAAAGTGGTAATGCACCAGGGTTCAACAAATATCAACGGTCCGCACCAGGGAGCGTGGGTAACAACACAGATGGGAGAAAATTGGTTTTTGCATTTCCAGGATAAAGGCCCTTACGGACGTCTGGTTCATTTGCAGCCAATGCATTGGAAAAATAACTGGCCGGTGATTGGTATTGATAAAAACGGAGATGGAACCGGAGAGCCTGTAATGGTTTATAAAAAACCGGATGTCGGTAAAACCTATCCAATAACAACACCACAGGAAAGCGATGAATTTAATGAAAATCGTTTGGGATTACAATGGCAATGGATGGCAAATCCAGAATCAACATGGTATTATATGAATGCAACGAATGGGACATTGCGATTGTATTCTCAAAAAATTCCTGACAGTGCCAATAATTTATGGGATGTTCCGAATGTTTTATTGCAAAAATTTCCTGCAGAAGAATTTATGATTACCACCAAAATGAATTTTCATCCCAACGAAAAATTGGAAAATGAAAAAGCCGGGTTGACGATCATGGGAATGAGTTATGCGGACCTGGCTTTGAAAAAAATAAAGGGAAAGTTGTATTTGGTATTTGGAGTTTGCGAGAATGCTGAAAAAGGATCCAAAGAAAATGAAAAGGTAATTACAGAAGTTAAAGAGGGGAATATTTACCTGAGGGTAAAAGTAATGAAAGACGCGAAATGCCAGTTCAGCTTCAGCTTTGATGGAACCGAATTTAAAAATATGGATGAAACATTTATGGCGAGAGAAGGAAGATGGATCGGGGCTAAAGTGGGATTATTTTGCACAAGAGAATCTCAAACTAATGATTCAGGATATGCGGATTTTGATTGGTTCAGAATAACAGCTATTCCTTAACCAGGAATATTAAATTTTGAAAGAAAAATATAAAATGAAAAATTTGAGAATTTGTTGGTTTACTGGCTTTGCAGGGTTAATAAAAAATCAAACCTAAAAATAAAATCACCGCAATCGGGAACGTTTTCGGTATCGTTTGCGTAAATAAATAGTTCAATTGAGATGGAATTTAATAAATATGGGGTTACAATTGTTTAAACGCAGCAGCTCAGCAAAAAATGAGCTGCTATAAATTGTTTTGTTAAGATGAAAATTACGTTTTGCTTTTCACTTTTTATCCTGCTGTCTTTTGCTTCAACTGCCCAAAATGCAAATGATTATAACAAGGCAATGGCAAAAACAGTTATGAATACCTGGAAAGATTCCGTTACTTACGGGAATGGAAAACCTGCAAAGTGGAGCTATGACCAGGGCGTGATCCTGAAAGGAATTGAAGGTCTTTGGAAATTTACAGGTAATGGTGATTATTTCAAATACATGCAAAAAAGTATGGATCATTTTGTGGATGATGAAGGTAATATCCGCACTTATAAATTTGATAATTATACACTGGATAATATTTTATGTGGAAGGATATTGCTCACACTTTATAAAGTAACCGGTAAGAAGAAATATTATAAAGCCGCTTCAATATTGAGAGAACAATTAAGACAACAGCCACGGATAGACGAAGGAGGTTTCTGGCATAAGAAAATTTATCCGGATCAAATGTGGCTCGACGGGCTTTACATGGCAGAACCGTTTTATGCAGAGTGGGCTGCTACTTTCCATGAAGATTCTGATTTTAATGATATCGCCCGCCAGTTTATTATCATGGAGCAGCACGCGCGTGATCCCAAAACAGGATTGTTGTATCATGGGTATGACGCATCCAAAAAAGAAGCGTGGGCCAACAAAACCACCGGCCTTTCTGCAAACTTCTGGGCACGGGCAATGGGTTGGTATGGGATGGGTTTGGTAGACGCGTTACCATACTTCCCAAAAGGCCATCCAAAAAGAAAAGCATTGATTGCTGTTTTGAATCGCTTTGCTGCGGCGGTTTCCAAAGCGCAGGATCCTAATAGCGGTTTGTGGTGGGATGTTTTGAATTTCCCTCATAGGAAAGGTAATTATGAAGAAGCATCAGCCAGTTGCATGTTTGTTTATGCGTTGGCGAAAGGAGTGCGCCTTGGTTATCTGCCTTCTTCTTACCTGGCGGTTGCCAAAAAAGGGTATGCCGGCATTATTAAAAAATTTATTACTAACGATGATGGACAAATGAATTTTAAAGGAACTGTAAGTGTTTCAGGATTGGGGGGCCATCCTTACCGTGATGGAAGTTTTAATTATTATATCAATGAAAAAGTAGTAACCAATGATCCTAAAGGCATCGGTGCTTTTTTATTGGCTTCTGATGAAATGGAATTATTGCCTACACTTTTCGTAGGAAAAGGAAAAACGGTAACACTTGATTACTATTTTAATCACGAGACCAAGAAAGATATCACCGGCAAAACAGTTCAATGGCATTATGTATGGGGTGAAAACGACAATGGTGGTTATTCAATGTTTGGAAATATATTTCATAAATACGGAGTTGCTACCAAAACTTTGAAAACTGCTTCAACACTACAAAATTTAAAAAATACGTCAATTTACATTATTGTTGATCCGGACAACGAAAAAGAAAGCGCACATCCAAATTATATAATGGATAAAGATATTAGCGCTATTTATACATGGGTCAAAAGTGGTGGAGTTCTTTTATTATTTAGTAACGATTCTGCTAATGTTGAATTTACTCATTTCAATCAATTGGCATCAAAATTTGGAATTCATTTCAATTTTGATTGTAACAACAAAGAAACCGGCAGAAACTTCGATATGGCGCAATTGCAAGTAAATAATAACAACACGATTTTCAAAAACGTGAAGAAAGTGTACATCAAAGAGTATTCTTCACTTTCTTTGAATTTACCTGCATTTCCGGTTCTTAAACAAGGGAATTTAAATGTAGCGGCTGTTGCTAAAATCGGTAAAGGAGCTGTGTTTGCAGTAGGCGATCCATGGTTTTATAATGAGTATACTGATGGAAGAAAAATTCCTCCGGACTTTCAAAACTACCAGGCGGCTGAAGGCCTCGTGAAATGGGCAATAGGGCAAACGAAATAAAGTGAATTGGAAAATATAAAAATGAATTATTTGTCGGTTTACTGCGAAAGAAAAGATTGAAATAAAAAATTGAATTACAGAAATAATTGGCGAAAATTAATAACTATGAAATTATCACGTTACAACCTAAAAAATATTACGTCCGAAAGAGTCGCTTTGCCAGATGAGGAAATATTTGAACTGCCTGAAAAAGTTTTACAATTTGGAACAGGAGTGTTACTTCGCGGATTACCCGATTACTTTATCGATGCAGCAAATAAAGTTGGAATATTTAATGGCAGAATTGTAGTGGTAAAATCCACTTCGAAGGGCGATACCACTGCGTTTGACAAACAGGATGGATTATATACTTTGTGTGAACGTGGCATTCAGGATGGAAATAAAGTGGAAGAAGATATTATTTGTTCAGCTATCAGCCGCGTCTTAAACGCGCAGGATGAATGGACTGAAATCTTAAAATGCGCGCATAATCCGGAGCTGCAAATTATAATATCCAACACAACAGAAGTAGGCATTCAATTGGTGAAAGATGATATCCGAAAACACCCACCGGTTTCGTTTCCGGGAAAATTACTTTCTTTCCTTTATGAAAGATTTATCGCTTTCAAAGGCAGTGAAGACAGTGGTTTTGTAATTATTCCTACGGAGTTGATTTTGGAAAATGGTAAGAAACTGGAATCGATTGTTCTTGAACTGGCGCACCTGAATTCTTTGGAAGACGAGTTTATTGAGTGGCTGGAAAACAGCAATTATTTTTGCAATTCACTGGTAGATAGAATTGTTACGGGAATGCCGGAAAAAGAAACCAAAAATAAAATTGAAAATGAATTGGGCTATAGCGATGATCTGCTTATCATGTCAGAAGTCTATAGCCTTTGGGCAATTGAAGGTGATGAAAAAATAAAAAATATTTTATCTTTTGCGGATGCGGATGAAGAGGTAGTAATAGAACCTAATATTGATCTTCATCGTGAATTAAAATTGCGACTGCTCAACGGAACTCATACGTTAACCTGTGGCCTCGCTTTTCTTGCCGGGTTTGATACGGTGCAACATGCAATGGAAGATGGAACTTTTTCCGCTTTCATCGAAGACCTGATGCGCAACGGAATTGCCCCGGCAATTCCTTTTGAAATAGATGATGCCACCAAACAATCTTTTATTTCAAAAGTGCTGGATCGTTTTAGAAACCCGCATATTGCTCACCAATGGAAAAGCATCACGTTGAATTATACTTTTAAAATGAAGATGAGATGTATTCCATTATTAATTAATCATTATAAAAATATGGACACTCCACCTTCTTTGTTTGCTTTGGGATTTGCGTCTTATCTTTATTTTATGAAGGCCGTGAAGCAAGACGGAAAAGAATTTTATGGTGAGCTTAATGGAGAAGAATATCTTATTGAAGATCCTTCTGCAGAGCGCTTTTACCGTTTCTGGAAGAATAATTCTGTGGATACGCTGGTAGAAGAAGTTTTAAAAGATATTTCTATTTGGGGCCACGATTTATCACAGTTTAATGGTTTTACAGAGGCCGTGAAAAATAACCTGAACAACATTATAAATAAAGGAATGAAAGCAACTTTAGACACTTATCATTCAAAAAAAACAGTTGCCTGAAATGAAACAGAAAGTGACGAAGATCCACCCCGCCGATAATGTTTTGGTGGCTTTAACTGATTTGACACTTCAAGATAAAGTTGAATATAACGGTGAGGAATATACGCTTGCTGACAGAATTCCTGCGAAACATAAATTTGTGATTAAGGATATGAAAGCCGGCGATGAAATCTTTATGTACGGAGTTTTAGTAGGTAAAGCAGAGACCGAAATCCCCAAAGGTGGAAGAATTACTACGTCTAATGTAAAACATGCCTCCAGCGGCTTTGAGGTTGGAGAAAGAAAAACTGATTGGCACAAACCTGATGTCTCAAAATTTATAAACAGAACGTTTAATGGCTTTCACCGGGCTGACGGAAAAGTAGGTACAGCCAATTATTGGCTGGTAATTCCATTGGTATTTTGTGAAAACAGGAACATTGAAGTGTTGCGCGAAGCTTTGGTAAATGAATTAGGATACGGAAGAAATCAAAATACAAAAATTGAAGTCTCCAGGCTTGTTGGCCTGTATAAAGAAGGGAAAAATATTGATGACATTTTAAGCGCCGATGTGGCGCCTGCTGCAGAAGAAGAGAAAAAACAAAGGGTTTTTGCAAATGTAGACGGAATTAAATTTCTTTCGCATGAAGGAGGTTGCGGCGGAACAAGAGACGATGCACAGGCTTTGTGCGGATTACTTGCCGGATATATCACTCATTCAAATGTTGCAGGGGCAACAGTTTTAAGTCTTGGCTGCCAGAATGCACAGGTTGGCATTTTGCAGGAAGAAATAAAAAAACGCGATAAAAATTTTTCAAAACCCTTATACATTCTTGAACAGCAGCAGGTGGGCAGAGGTAATGAATTGATATCAAAAGCAATTAAACAAACCTTCGCAGGTTTGGTGCAGGCCAACCAGTTGGAAAGGAAACCGGCACCCCTAAGTAAACTTTGTATTGGTCTTGAATGCGGTGGTTCGGACGGCTTTAGTGGAATTTCTGCCAATCCTGCGATTGGTTATACTTCAGATCTCCTCGTGGCACTTGGTGGCTCCGTAATTCTTGCTGAATTTCCGGAACTCTGCGGAGTTGAACAAAATTTGAGTGATCGTTGCGTTGACAAGGAAACGGCCGAAAGATTTGGAAACCTGATGAAGGTTTATAATGAAAAGGCAAAAGCAGTAGGTTCCGGATTTGATATGAATCCTTCACCCGGCAATATAAAAGATGGCTTAATTACAGACGCCATTAAATCTGCCGGTGCGGCAAAAAAAGGTGGTACATCGCCGGTTACTGCGGTTTTGGATTATCCCGAAATGGTTACAGAGCCAGGACTTAACCTTCTTTGTACGCCAGGCAATGATGTGGAAAGCACTACAGCCGAAGTGGGCTCAGGTGCTAATATTGTTTTATTTACTACAGGCCTTGGAACACCAACAGGCAATCCTGTTGCGCCGGTAATAAAGCTTTCGAGCAATACAACTTTGTACAACAAAATGAATGATATCATTGATATTAATACAGGTACAATTATAGAAGGAGAAGAAACGATTGAAGAAGCGGGAGAAAGAATTTTGGAATATGTGATAAAAGTGGCAAGTGGCGAAATTGAGGTGAGTGCCGTAAGACATAAACAAAATGACTTTATTCCCTGGAAGAGGGGAGTAAGCCTTTAATGGAAAATAAATTTTAAAAATTTAGTTTAGATAAACAGGTATGAAAAAGTTTTTAAGTAAAAATTTTTTGCTGGAAACAGAAACAGCAGAAAAACTATATCACGATTATGCGGAAGAAATGCCGATCATTGATTACCATTGCCACCTTCCCGTAGAACAAATTGCAAACGACATTAATTTTGAAAATTTAACGCAGGTTTGGTTATACGGTGATCATTATAAATGGCGCGCTATGCGTACTAACGGTGTGGATGAAAGTTATTGTACCGGCGATAAAAGTGATTGGGAAAAATTTGAAAAGTGGGCTGAAACAGTTCCTTATACCTTGCGCAACCCGCTTTACCAATGGACACACCTGGAACTACAAAGATATTTTGATATTGATGAAATTTTAAATCCTTCCACAGCGAAAAAAATTTATGATAAGTGTACCAAAAAATTGCAGAAGAAAGAATATTCTGTGCGTAATTTGTTGAGGAAGATGAATGTGAAAGTGGTGTGTACAACTGATGACCCGATTGATACTTTGGAATACCATCAAAAAATAAAAGATGATGGATTTGAAATAAAAATTCTTCCTGCTTTCAGGCCGGATAAGGCTATGACGGTGGATGATTCATCTGATTTTAAAAGTTATGTAAACAAATTGGCAAAGGTAAGCGGAATTGAAATTTCTTCTTTCGATTCTTATTTGGATGCGTTAAAACAGCGCCATGATTTTTTTGCTACGATGGGTTGTTTGGTTTCTGATCATGGATTAGAATATATTTATGCTGAAGATTATTCTGCTGAAGAGATCAATTTTATCTTCAATAAAATTTACAGCGGTAGCGAACTTACTTCCGATGAAAAATTGAAATTCAAATCCGCCATGTTGTACATTTTTTCTATTTGGGATCACGAAAAAGGTTGGGTGCAACAGTACCATGTAGGTGCTTTCAGAAATAATAATACAAGAGCGAAATTACTTTGTGGGCCTGATACAGGCTGGGATTCGATCGGCGATTTTCCCCAGGGAGATTCTATGGTAAAATTTTTTAGCAGGCTTGATTTCAATAACCAGTTAACCAAAACAATTCTTTATAATCTCAATCCTGCGGATAATGAATTATTGGCAACGATGATTGGCAACTTTAATGACGGAACCATACCCGGAAAAATGCAATTCGGATCAGCCTGGTGGTTTTTAGACCAGAAAGACGGAATGACAAAACAGATCAATGCGCTTTCCAATATGGGGCTGCTGAGCCGGTTTGTAGGGATGCTTACCGATTCGCGTTCTTTTCTTTCTTATCCGCGGCACGAATATTTCCGCAGAATACTTTGCAATCTTTTTGGTGAAGAAATTGAAAGGGGAGAATTGCCCGACGATATTAAATGGACCGGTAAAATAATTCAGGACATTTGTTTTAATAATGCAAACCATTATTTTGGATGGTGATTACATTCTTTTTCTGCTAATAGCATAAAAAAGCTACCTTTTTTTATTGTGGAAACCGGCAATAATTTATATTATTGTGTAATAGTGCAATAAATTTGATTATTGCTTAAAAATGCAATAATTTAGCTATGCTAATAATTCTTTAGCTTTAAAAAGGAAGCAATGGTTGCTGTTATTACAGGGGATGTCATCAATTCAAAAAAGAATGCGCCGCGCGTTTGGCTTACGCCTTTAAAGAAGGAATTGAACAGGATCGGTAAAACTCCTAAAACGTGGGAAATATACCGCGGAGATAGTTTCCAGATAGTGATGAATAATCCTGAAGATGCATTGCTGATCGCAATGAAACTAAAAGCCAGTTTAAAATCTGTTAAAGGAATAAATGTGCGTATGGCAATAGGTTTAGGCAGCAGGACTTATAATGCGGCAAAAGTTACCGAATCAAACGGAAGCGCTTTTGTTAACTCAGGAGAAAAATTCGAAATGCTTAAACAGGAAAAACAAAACCTGGCTATCAAGAGCGACTCATATCAATTTGATAATGAGATGAACCTATATTTGAAACTAGCTTTGATTGCAATGAACAACTGGACGGTTAACGCTGCAGAAATAGTAAGAGTAGCGATGGAAAATCCTGAAAAATCGCAGCAACAACTTGGAAAAATGATAGGCATAAAACAAAGTGCTATCAGCACGAGGCTGAGGCGAGCTTATTTTGAAGAAATAATGGAAGTGAATGAAATGTATAAAGCAAAATTAAAATTATTGAAATGACCATTCTTCTTAAACTATTCCTTGCTCATATAATTGTAGATTTTCTTCTGCAACCTACGGCATGGGTAAAGGCAAAAGAAGAAAAAAAAATAGCAGCGTGGCAATTATATGTTCATTCATTACTGCACGGATTGCTCGTTCTTTTGTTTCTATGGAACTGGCAATTTTGGAAATATGCATTACTCATTTCCATTGCTCATTTGATAATCGATTCGCTAAAGTTAATTTTACAAAATAATACAAACCGGCGGTTGTTGTTTTTTATAGACCAGGCGGTTCATTTTATTTCTATTTATCTCATTTGGTTGTGGCTTGAAGAAAAAAGCTTTCCTTTTTTCATTTTTGAAAATAAATCATTTTTATTGCTCATCACCGGTATTATTTTTCTTACCAGTCCTGTTTCTTTTGGTGTGAAAATTTTTATTTCAAAGTGGACTCCGGATCCGGAAGGGCAGGATAGTGCTTCTTTGCAAAGCGCAGGAAAATATATAGGTTTTTTCGAGCGGATGCTCGTCTTTGTTTTTATTATAATCAATCAATGGGCTGCAGTTGGATTTCTTCTTGCGGCCAAATCAATATTCCGCTTTGGCGATTTGAAAGAAGCCAAAGACAGAAAACTTACTGAATACGTACTAATAGGAACTTTATTAAGTTTTGGAGCTGCCATTTTTGTGGGATTGCTCTTTAAGTATTCCCTGAGGATGGGAATGTAAATCGGTTTAAACGAAAAAGAATTCTCTTTATTTGTTTGTTTGCTATAAATTTAAAATGTTTGCAAAAAACAGATGCATGTAACGGTATCAATAAGCGCAATTGATTTATGAATCCACAGAAACCGTCGTGTTTTTTTCATTCCTGTTCCAGGTAATTTTTTTTCCAAAACCCAATGTGCTATCTGTCATCTTTATGTTGTCAATTCTTACTATCCATATACTACCCCCGATGGTTACTGCTGCAGGATTTTTTTTGTAATAAAACGTTGAAGCGTGCTCTGCTAAAAAATGATTTTCAGGCAATACCATTCCTTCAAATTGTATTCCTTTGATCAAAAGAACATTTAGTTTGTCGGGTAAAATGGAACCTGCTACAAAAGGATTATTTGCCAGGATGCCCGCGTGGTGAGATTTTGCCGAGGATTTAAAATACAATAAACCATGTTCGGCGTTAAATATATAAAAACAACTGAAGCAATAAGGTTTTCCAACTTCATCCACACAACAGAGTGTACATGATTTTTGCTTTTCAATAAATTCGACAATTGATGGGTTCATATGATTTTTATTATTTTGGCAGGACATGCTTTTGCCACTTCCTGTGATTGATATAATATGGATTCATTTATTGTTGAAATAAAAACATCTTTTTTTGCCAGCGATTTTATTAGGGTTGCTTTCCCGTCTTTCTTTGACATTCTCCATATCTCCGGTTGTAATTCAAAACAAATATTGCACCCAATACATTTGTTTCTGTAATGGATAATTTTAGGCATTTGGATTTTGAACAATTTTATAAAGTTTATCTTTTGCCGAAACTTTAGTATCGCAGGCAAAAGTGATCTTGTCTCCTTTTACTGCTTTATCTGCCTCTACACCATTTACCATTAAGTTTTCAATTTGCTCTTTTTTCATTCCATGCTCAGTGCCAATAAGCATCAAAGTATCGCCCTTCCTGATGTTTCCACTTTCAATGGTAAATTCTGCTACTTTTATTTTGGGGTAATATTTTGATCCTTTACCGATGTAAATTTTTTTCTCAGTAGCAGATGAGCCTGGATTTCTTGTCCATTCACCCAATTTATGCCCTAAATAATATCCTTCCCAGAAGCCACGATTGTAAACAGCCGTTAATTCTTTTTTCCAATGCTGAATTTTCTCATCAGAATAGCTCCCCTCTCCGATAGCGTCTATTGCCTCCCGGTAACATTTGGTTACCACAGAAACATAATCGGCACCTTTGCTTCTTCCTTCAATTTTTAAAATACATGCCCCACTGTTTACCACTTCGTCAAGTACGCCGATAGTGCATAAATCTTTTGGCGACATGATATATTCATTATCGATATGCAATTCTTCATTGGTTTCTGTATCAGTTACTTTATAAGGTCGTCGACAGTTTTGGGTACACGCACCCCGGTTGGCAGATGCATTTTGTGTATGAAGGCTTAAATAGCATTTTCCGGATATTGCCATGCACAAAGCGCCGTGCACAAATATTTCAACCTTCATCAATTCTCCTGAAACGCCTTTTATCTTTTTTCTTTCAATCTCTTTTGTTATTTGCGACACTTGTTTTAAGGTCAACTCACGTGCCAGTACCACAGCATCAGCAAAGGAAGAAAAAAACTCCACAGCTTCAATATTACTTACATTGGCTTGTGTGGAAACATGAAGTGGAATATCAAGTTGACGGCAATATTGAATTACAGCAAAGTCAGCCGCAATTACAGCATCAATAGCATTTTTTTTTACTTCTGATAAAATATTTTGTAACAGCCTTATATCGTGGTCATACATTACCGTATTAAGAGTGATGTATGATTTAATTTTATGGGCTTTGCAGACAGCAGCAACCTGTTTTATATCCGAAATTAAAAATGGGGCAACTGATTTAGTTCTCATATTCAATTGCTCCACCCCAAAATAAATAGCATCTGCTCCCGAATTTATGGCAGCTTGTAAGCACCCGAAAGAGCCTGCCGGAGCCAATAACTCAATTTTATTTTTTATCATTCAACAAAACCTGTTTTACTTCATCCCTCCAAGAATCTTAATATAATTGGTTCTTTCGTAAACTGTTGGATCAAAAATATCCTGCTGGCTTAATTTGCCTTTAAAAGAATCAATATCATCAAAGCCCATTCTAAACATCCAATCTTCTAATTCAGCGTTCATGGTTTTTAGATAAGTGATCCCGTTTTTGTATAAAGACGAGGCTGTCATTACTACATCTGCGCCGGCAAGAAGATACTTGATTACTTCAATGGCGCTCTGAACACCAGTTGTGGCTGCTAATGATAAATTTACTTTGCCATATAATAGAGCGAGCCATAACAAGGGCAACCTGATTTCGTTAGAGTCACTGTAAATCAAATCGTTTTTAATGGTTAATTCATTGATGTCAAAGTCAGGTTGATAAAAGCGGTTGAACAAAACCAAAGCGTTAGCACCGGCGTGTTTAATACGGTAAGCCATATTTCCCATGGCGCTGAAGTATGGATTTAATTTAACGGCCACAGGAATTTTTACTGTTTGCTTAATGTTGTCAATGATGTTGAGATAGCGATGTTCAACTTCTGCTGAAGACATGGTAATTTCTCCGGGTATAAAAAAAATATTCACTTCTATTGCATCAGCACCGGCCTGTTCCATCAGCTTTGAATAATAGATCCAGCCTTCATTGGTAATTCCGTTCAAACTTGCGATGATTGGGATGTTAACGCGTTCCTTCGCTCTTCTTATGTTTTCCAGGTAAGCGTCTGTGCTGATATTATATTCATATGCCGGAAAAAAATCACTCGCTTCTGCAAAAGAGTTTGTGGTTTGCCGTATTACTACTGCAAAACCTTCTTCTTCTTTCTTTATCTGTTCTTCAAACAATGAAAACATGACGACCGCACCTGCGCCGCTATCTTCCATTTTTAAGATATTATCTGTTTTTTCAGATAAAGTGCACGCTGACACTACAATCGGGGAATTCAATTTTATTCCCATGTAAGTTGTATCTGTTTTCATATTTGTGTATTTTAATTATGCTACAGGAACAAAATCGCTTGCCTTTTTAGTGGCAAGTTCTTCGTAGTTTTTCCATTTGAGATTTACCAATTCCTGTGCATGCTTCATTAGTTTTTCGGCTTCTTCGGGATGTGTTACGGTAAGTACCTTGTACCTTAATTCATTGTAGGCATAATCCCGTAAAGGAAGTGTTGGTCTTGGAGAATCAAGCACAAATGGATTTTGATTTTTCTTTTGTAATGTTGGATTGTACCTGATCAAAGGCCAGTGGCCACATGCTACTGCTTTATTTTGTTGATTCAATCCATTTTTTAAATCGTAACCATGAGCAATACAATGGCTATAAGCAAGAATCAGGGCTGGTCCGTCATAAGCTTCTGCCTCGCGCATTGCTAATAATGTTTGCTGTGGATTAGCGCCAAATGCTACTCTTGCTACATATACATTTCCATAAGAAATTGCCTGCATCGCCAGGTCTTTTTTGCCTCCGGGCTTTCCGCCTGCTGCAAATTTGGCTGTAGCCGCAGTTGGCGTGGCTTTTGAAGATTGGCCACCTGTATTGGAGTACACTTCTGTATCAAGAACCAATACTTTAATATTTTTGCCACTCGCCAATACATGATCCAGTCCGCCATATCCAATATCATACGCCCAACCGTCACCACCTACCAACCACACACTTCGGCGAACGAACTGATCGCAAACAGATAACAGGAATGCGGCAGATGGAGAAGTTATTTCTTTCAACTTTTCTTTCAATAGCTGTACTCTTATTTGTTGTGCTACCAGTTCAGATTCAAGAATCTGTTTGGCCTCTAAAATTTCATTTACAAAAGATGCACCGAGTTCATCTTTTAATTCCATTAAATATTGCTTTGCAATTACAAGTTGATTATCGGCAGTAATTCTCATGCCCAAACCAAACTCTGCATTATCTTCAAACAAAGAGTTTGACCATGCAGGCCCCCGGCCTTGCTTGTTCACTGTCCATGGAGTGGTAGGGAGATTTCCTCCATAGATGGATGAGCACCCTGTCGCATTGGCAACCAGTAATCTTTCACCAAATAATTGGGAAAGTAGTTTTAAATAAGGTGTTTCTCCACAACCGGCACAAGCTCCTGAGAATTCAAATAATGGTTCAAGGAATTGCGCTCCATGAACAGTGGAGAAATCAATTTTGGAACGATCGTTCCAACTGATGGTTTCAAAGAAATCAATATTCTCTTTTTCTATTTCAAGCACCGGTTCTTTTTCTACTAAGTTGATTGCTTTGTGTGACGGGTTTCCCTGTTGACTTACAGGGCAGGCTTCCACGCATAAGTTGCAGCCGGTGCAATCTTCAAGGTAAACCTGTAATGAATACTGTGTTTCAGGAAAACCTCTTGCATTAATAGGAGCGTGCTTAAAGCCCTCGGGCGCTTTTTCCAAATTATCTTTATGATAGAATTTTGACCGGATAACACTATGGGGGCATACATAGGCACAATTGCCGCATTGAATACACAGATCAGGTTCCCATGAAGCAACCAGGTCAGAAACATTTCTCTTTTCCCATTGGGTAGTCCCGCTTGGATAGGTGCCGTCAATTGGCAACATGCTTACCGGTAATTGATCTCCATGATCTGCCATCATTATAGAAGTAACTTTCTGCACAAACTCCGGCGCTTTTGGCGAAACAGTGAAAAGTGCATGGTCTGCAGCAGAAGCATTTTCAGGATAGGTAACTTCATATAGGTTTTCAAGTGTAGCATCTACCGCTTTAAAATTTTGCTCAATAATTTTTTGTCCTTTTTTGAAGTAAGTTTTCTCAATTGCTTTTTTGATTTGTTTGATGGCATCTTCTCTTGGCAATACGCCCGACAAAGCAAAATAACAGGTTTGCATAATGGTATTGATACGGGTACCCATGCTGGTATCACGCGCAACAGACGTAGCATCGATCACAAAGAATTTAAGTTTCTTTTCAATAATACTTTGCTGAACCTGCCCTGACAGTTTACCCCAAACTTCCTCTTTGCTATATGGGCTGTTCAATAAAAAAGTAGCCCCGGCTTTGGCATATTGGAGCATCTCTACTTTGTTGGTAAAATTGAACTGGTGGCAGGCTATAAAGTCTGCTTTGGTAATAAGGTAAGGCGCACGAATCGGTTTGGGCCCGAAACGTAAATGTGATACAGTTCGGGCTCCTGATTTTTTTGAATCATATACAAAGTATCCCTGTGCAAAAAGATCAGTATTTTCTCCAATGATCTTAATCGTGTTTTTATTAGCTCCCACGGTTCCGTCGGCTCCTAATCCAAAAAATAATCCCTGCCGCCATTCAGATTCATCCAAAGTAAAAGAAGGATCATACTCAAGACTCGTGAATGTTACGTCATCATTGATGCCAATAGTGAAGTTGTTTTTTGGATGTTCTTTTTTTAATTCATCAAATATTCCTTTCACCATTGCCGGTGTAAATTCTTTTGAAGAAAGTCCATAACGGCCACCTATTAACTTTGGAAGTTTTTCCAGCTTTCCCTGTTGGATGGCATCTACCAGTGTGGCTAAAACATCCTGGTAAATAGGCTCTCCGGAAGCGCCTGCTTCTTTAGTACGATCAAGCACGGCAATTGATTTGGTAGTTGCAGGTATAGCTTTTAGTAAATAATCTAAAGAGAAAGGCCTGTATAAACGGATTTGAATTACCCCGGTTTTTTCTCCACTTTCATTTAATGCTTTTACGGTTTCAGCAACGGTTTCTCCTGCAGAACCCATAATGATGATAATTCGCTCAGCATCCTGAACTCCTGTATATTGGAACAAATCGTACTTTCTGCCTGTCATTTTTTCGAAGTCATTCATTGTCTCATCAACGATAGCAGGCATTTTGTTATAGAATGAATTCACTGTTTCCCTTCCCTGGAAATATACGTCGGGGTTTTGAGCGGTACCTCTTACAAATGGATGCTCAGGATTCAATCCTCTTTTCCGGTGAGCAATAACCAACTCGTCCGGTATCATTGATTTTATTTGTTCATCGGAAAGAAGTTCCAGTTTATTTACCTCATGTGAAGTGCGGAAGCCATCAAAAAAATGAACAACAGGTATTCTTGATTTTAAGGTAACGGCCTGGGATATTAAAGCAAAGTCATGCGCTTCCTGGACACTTGCCGAACTTAGCAAAGCAAAACCGGTAGTTCTTGCTGCCATTACATCCTGGTGATCACCAAATATAGAAAGGCCTTGCGCTGCTAAAGAACGTGCTGCAACATGAAACACGGTTGCAGTAAGTTCTCCCGCGATTTTGTACATATTGGGCAGCATCAGCATTAATCCCTGTGAAGCGGTAAATGTGGTGGTTAAAGAGCCGGTTTGTAAAGCACCATGTACGGTTCCTGCAGCACCACCTTCACTTTGCATTTCCATCACATCGGGAACAGCGCCCCAGATGTTTTTTAATCCTTTTGAAGCCCATTCATCTGCAAGTTCTGCCATAGTGGAAGAAGGGGTTATCGGGTAGATGGCGCAAACTTCATTTGTGCGATAGGCTACATAAGCAGCCGCTTCATTACCATCAATAGTTGAAATTATTTTTTTAGTACTTGACATCAGTTTATGGGTTAACAGGTTCTGGAATCATTTCAATAGCATGGCACGGGCATTGCTCGTAGCAAACAGCGCAACCGGTGCAGGCATCGTAGTTGAATTTATATCGGTTTCCCTTTCCTAACTTAATGATGGCATCTTCCGGACAAGCGCCAAAGCATCCGTCACATTCAAAACAATTACCACAACTAAGGCAGCGCTGCGCTTCAAATCTTGCTTCAGGTTCTGATAAACCTGCTATCACTTCATCAAAACTTTGGATGGCTAATAAGGGAGCGAGCTTGTCCTGTTCCTTTTGCGGCGCATCCGTTTTGTACCACATGTGCAGTTTTTTATAACTGGCTGTAGGATGTTTTTCTGGTTTTATATATGGTTCTTGTTTCAGATAGCCATCAATAAAGCGCGCAGATTTTTTACCATGTCCAATCGATATAGTTGAGCTTCTGTTTTCAGCCGGTAACATATCTCCACCGGCAAAAATTCCTTCATGCCCTGTCATTCTTTGAGCATCAATCTTTACCGTTCCATCATCATTAATAAGGATATCTGAAAGAGCACGTAAGAAACCAGAATCGGATTCCTGGCGGTTGGCAATGATCAATACGTCTGCATCTATCATTTCATATTCATTGGTACCAATTGCTTTTCCTTTTTCCACTTTCATCGCCTCAAGCGTGATCTTTTTATCTTCTACTTTAGCGATACGTTTTAAAAGATTTACATGAACGCCTTCTGCCATTGCATCTTCAGTTTCATAATCATAAGCCGGCATCATTTTTTTATCGCCCGCGAAATAAACGGTTGCGTCTGAACCAAATCTTTTGATAATCCTTGAAAGGTATAAAGCCAGTTTACCGCCACCATACACCACCACTTTCTTTCCTTCAAATGGAGAAGGATTGGTTTTCATCTCTTTAAAAAAAGAGAAAGCATCCAGGATGTAGACTGAATCATCCTTTTGAAAATTTTCTTTTTTTATCAGTTCGGCACCGATAGAAAGATAAACTGCATCAAAGTTTCCTTCTGCTTTTTCTTTTAGAATATCTTCTACTTTATGATTGAGGTGGATCCGGATACCCATTTTTACAATCCTGTCTATTTCCGCTTCTAATATTTCTTTTGGCAACCGGTAATCAGGAACTCCTGAAGATAAAAGTCCGCCAACGCTATCGGCTGCATCGAACACCTCGACGGCATGTCCCATCCTGGTGAGATGATAAGCTGCTGACAAACCTCCGGGGCCCCCACCAACCACCATAACCCTTTTTCCTGTTGGCTCTGCAGAGAATTTTATGGGCCACTTTTCTTTGATGGCTTCATCGCCGATATATCTTTCTACAGCATGAATACTAACGGTTGTATCAATATGATTACGGTTGCAACCGGTTTCGCAGGGTTTTACACACACACGTCCCATCACAGCCGGAAAAGGATTGTCCTCAACCAACGTTTGAAAGGCTTCAAAATAATTTCCGCTTTGAGCGTGTGCCATCCATGCCTGTATGTTTTCTCCTGCAGGGCAGGCGCTGTTACAGGGAGGCATAAAATCAGTATAAACAGGGCGGTGAAATCTTTTAGGGCCGGTGCCTTCGGCGTGAAGTGTGAGATCAACAGGCTTGGTAATATCAAACATAATTTCGTATGAAAATGGTGATTAATAATCTTTGGCAAAGTAAAAATTATGCATAAAGCAAAAACTGATTTCAGGCACTTGCGTGTATGATGGGAATCATATTTTATACATTCACATTTGTATTAAAAAGTAAAAGGAGAATTGTGATTATTTGTTGATTTGCTGTTGTTCATCCGCGAAAAACAAAAAGGGCAACAAAGAATAAATCCTTTTTTTACTTTAGTTATATTTTCTATTGCTTGTTTAGATTCAGTAAACAAAGAAAATATCGATATTTCTATTTGGGATTTTCTTACTTAAATTATTATAACCCAAATTTAGCAAACCGTTTATATAAAATCTAACACCCTAAAAACGAAATATTATAACTTCACCGCCTTAAAATTTAAATATGAAAAAATTAGGTATTGTAGCATTTTTATTGATAATTACAGGAGGCGCTGTTTTCTCTCAGTCTGACAGCGGCTCGCATTATGACCAACACAAAGCTTTTGCTCCTTTTTTTTATACCACAAATGGTAATGAATACAGGAGTGCAAGCGGGCAACCCGGCCCGGCATACTGGCAAAACAGGGCAGATTACAAAATTGCCGTTTCTCTGGATACAGCTCAAAAGCGGGTTTCAGGTTCTGTAGTGATTACTTATAAGAACAATAGCCCCGATCCTTTAAAATTTTTATGGCTTCAGCTTGATCAGAATATTTACAGGGAAGACAGCCGTGCACAGGCAACCAGTTTGATCACAGGCGGCCGGTGGGCCAACCGGGCCTTTACAAAAGGTGATGAATTAAATTCGGTAGACATAGTGATGAATGGAAAAACCACGAAGGCCAAATATATAGTTTCTGATACGCGTATGCAGGTGTGGCTGCCAAAACCCCTGGCTGCCAAAACCGGAAGTTTACAACTAAAAATTAATTATGCTTTTTCTGTTCCTCAATATGGTACCGACCGTATGGGGCGCCTGGATACAAAGAATGGCTGGATATATGAAATAGCACAATGGTTTCCACGGATGTGTGTATTTGATGACATTGAAGGATGGAACACACTGCCTTATCTCGGCGCAGGAGAGTTCTATCTTGAATATGGAAATATTGATTATACCATTACAGCTCCTTCTAACCTTATCGTTGTTGGTTCTGGTGCTTTGCAAAATCCTGCCGAATGTTTAACTTCTGCGGTCAGGGGCAGGCTTGAACAGGCTAAGAAGAGTGATAAAACAGTTACAATTATAAGTGCCGAAGATTTGAATGGAAATTCATATCATCCTAATAAATCTACCCTTACCTGGCATTTTGTATGCAATA
The DNA here is from genome assembly GCA_028876495.1 of Bacteroidota bacterium. GTDB lineage: Bacteria > Bacteroidota > Bacteroidia > Chitinophagales > Chitinophagaceae > Ginsengibacter. The sequence goes on along the minus strand of JAGWRO010000011.1, from coordinate 95,907 downwards.
ATACAAGAGACGTAGCATGGGCTGCCTCAAAAGCATTTATCTGGGATGCAGCGCGCATTAATTTACCAAGTGGTAAAAAAGCTTTGGCTCAATCTGTTTATCCTGTTGAAAGTGCAAAAGCCCAGGCATGGAAAAGATCAACAGAATTTGTAAAAGGTGCTATTGAATTATATTCAAAAGAATGGTATGAATTTACTTATCCTACCGCTACCAATGTAGCAGGAGTTGTTAATGGAATGGAATACCCAGGTATCGTTTTCTGCTCTTCCAGGAGCAGTGGTCGTGGTCTTTGGGGTGTAACCAATCATGAGTTTGGCCACAACTGGTTCCCAATGATTGTTGGTTCCAACGAACGCAAATTCCCGTGGATGGATGAAGGTTTCAATACTTTTATTAATGGTGTTGATACAAAGGTTTTTAACAATGGGGAATTTTACCAAAAAAGTGACGTAGAAAAATCTGCTCCTTATATGTTTAAAAAAGGCGCAGATGCGATCATGACTATCCCTGATGTAACACAGCAAAGTTTTTTAGGTATAGCAGCCTATGAAAAACCGAGTGATGGATTGAATATTTTGCGTAATCAAATCCTTGGTAAGGAGCGTTTCGATTCTGCTTTCAGGATTTATATTGACCGCTGGGCATTTAAGCATCCAACTCCATGGGATTTTTTCAGAACGATGGAAAATGTGAGCGGTGAGGACCTTTCTTATTTCTGGAGAGGTTGGTTCTTTACCAATTCAAAACTAGACCAGGGTGTGAAAGATGTAGAATATGTTGACAATGATCCTTCAAAAGGCGCGCTGATTACTATTGTTAATAATGACCAGATGGTATTGCCGGTGCCCATGAAGATCGAACAGGAAAATGGTAAAACCGATTCAATTGAACTGCCGGTTGAAATATGGCAACGTGGCGGTGAATGGACATTTGAATATCCATCTACCTCAGTTATTAAAAAAATTATCATTGATCCCGACCATGATTATCCTGATATAGACCCATCTAATAACACTTACACCGGAGAGCCGTTGAAACCGGTACCGCAAGGCCTGACTGCTACTAACGTGATCGATAATTATTTGAAAGCAATCGGTGGAAAAGATAAATTAAATGACGTCAAAGACTTTTCGTACAAAGCAAAAGGAGAGGTGCAAGGACAAGGAATTGAGTTGGTGAATAAATTTAAAATACCTGATCATATGCTGCAAGCAATCACCTTAACTTCCTCTAATATGGTGATTCAAAAAGTTTTGATGAATGGCGACAGTATCAGCGTTGCTGCAATGGGACAGCAGCAGAAGATTGATGATGAAACCCGTGCAAGGCTCAAAGAACAGGCGATGCCTTTTCCTGAAATTGAGTTTTTAAATGCAGGTTATAAATTATCGTTGGAACCCATGATAGCAAAAGTGGAAGATAAAGACGCTTATGCAGTAAATATTACTTCTAAAGCGGGAAGCACAGTTAAAGAATATTTTGATGTAAATACTGGTTTCAAATTGAAAAAAGAAACCGCTACAAACGCAGGCACTTCTTCCACAACCTACTCCGATTATAAAGAAGTAAGTGGAATTAAAATTCCATATTCAATAACGATTTCATCACAGGTAGATATTCCTTTAACCGTGACCGATGCAAAAATAAACAGTGGCTTAAAAGATGAAGATTTTAAATAAAACACCTAACTAAAAAGTGTAAAAGGAGCATTCGAAAGGGTGCTCCTTTTTTTATAGTAAAGCAACAAATAATGAGAATTCTTTTTTTCTTTTGGAGATATTCCTTCAATGATTTAATTTACTTATTTTAAAAATAATTCTAATGCCTGGAAACGCTTTATATAAAAATATAGAATTCCAGCAGAGCCTGCTAGATTCCATTTCAAAAAATATTCTCGATTTTTTGGCAGTAACCCGAAAGGACAACAGGAAGATTGTTTTTGTAAATAAAGCCGGCGCAGAAATGTTTGAATATAAAAACGCCGATAGCCTTTTAAACACCCTGGTTCTTTCTTTATGGAAAGACACACCCGATGAAAAGAAACTTATCCGCATGGATAAACAAATTGAATCAAAAGGTTTTTATTCAGAAGAGATAGAATTTAAAACAAAAAAAAGTTCACTTTTTTGGGGCTTTATGCGGTGCAGTTCCTTTTCGGTAGGTGGAGAGGAATTTCATTTACTTCAAATTGAAAAGATAGACAGGGCCATGGCTGCGGAGGAAAGCCTTTTAAAGGCCAAGCAACGCTTCGGTGCACTGATGGATTATGCTTCCCTGGGCGTCGTTATCATAAATAGTGAAAGGCAAATTGTTTTAATTAACTCTTTTGCTTTACAATTATTTGGGTACCAGCGAAAGGAATTAAAGGGGGAAAATATCGAAATCCTTATTCCCCAACGCTTTCATAAAGTTTATACGTTACACCACGACCGTTTCTATAAAGATCCGAAAACCGGACCTATAGGAGAAGGTATGACCCTTTTTGCCAGAAAAAAAGATGGTACAGAATTTCCGATTGAAATAAGCCTTGGACATTATACAAATAAAAAAGAAACTTTTGTGATCACTTTTGTTTCTGACGTTTCCGCAAGAAAAAAAACAGAAGAACAGATCATTAAATTAAATACTGAGCTGGAGAAAAAGGTAAACGAACGAACCAATGAACTTGCTGCGACTATAAAAAAATTAAAAGACCAGATAGCGATTACCGAACTGGCGAAAGGAGAATTATTGCGCATAAGTGAATTTCAGAAGGCGGTTCTTGATTATTCGGGAGCATTAATTATTGCTACTGATCCAAATGGTATAATCACCTTATTTAATACCGCAGCAGAGAAAGTGCTGGGTTATAAAGCTGAAGAAGTAATCGGTAAGTATAGCCCATCCCTCTGGCATGATGAAACGGAAACTGTACAAAGAGCGAAACGGCTTTCACGGGAATTAAAAAAAGAGATTGACCCTGGCTTTGAAGTCTATGTGGCAAAGAGTAAAGCACACTTATTGAATACGGATGAATGGACTTATGTAAAAAAGAGTGGCGAACGTTTTCCAGTGACACTTACGGTAAATGCGTTAAGAAATGAAAAGGATGAAATAACCGGCTTTTTAGGTGTTGCTGTTGATATAACTGAAATTAAAAAGACGGAAGTAGAATTAAAAAAAGCACTTGTGGTAGAGAAAGAATTAAACCAGTTGAAATCCAGGTTTGTCTCTATAGCTTCTCATGAATTTCGCACTCCGCTTAGCGGCATTTTGTCATCCATTTATCTTCTGCAAAAATATACACATCCTGAAGATCAGCTTAAACGTGAAAAGCATATAGAGCGCATCGTTTCATCTGTAAATATACTTACAGATATACTGAACGACTTTTTAAATGTAGGTAAGATTGAAGAAGGCAGGATTGCGCCTCAGTTTAATTACTTCAATCTTGAAGATCATATAAACGGCGTATTGGACGAGGTGAAAGAAATTCAAAAGAAAGGGCAGGAAATTTTTTATAGGCATGAGGGAGAAAATAATGTATTGCTTGATCCTTCTTTGCTTAGGCATATTATAAGCAATCTTTTATCAAACGCTATCAAATTTTCGCCGGAAAAATCGCCAATTCATCTTTCTACGCATGTAAAACTGCCGAATGTTGAAGTTCGAATAAGCGACAGGGGAATGGGAATACCAAAGCAAGACCAGTTTCATTTGTTCGAACGTTTTTTCAGGGCTTCTAATGTAACAGGCATACAGGGCACCGGTCTTGGGTTGCATATTGTTCATAAGTACGTGGAATTAATGAATGGAAAAGTGTTTTGTAACAGTGAACGGGATAAGGGAACTGAATTTATTATCACTTTTAAAACTAAAGTTCACTCCATCGTTTCTTCATAAGAGATACCGCCTGCAATTCTATTTAGCCAGTAAAAACAAATGTAATTTAATTTGAAATTAAATAGTAGTTTTGTATTTGTTTAGTTTCCGGTAGAGATTGTTGTTTGGTTCGAAGGCTCAAAATTATTTTGTTGCCATTTAGAAATGAAATCCGGAAATCTTTTCTACCAAAATGCTCTACTATATATTGACAGGAAAGCCAAAGTTTTGATGTAAAATCAATGTAGCCTGTGATAAATATATTTCTTAAATAAGTTTCTAAATAAAAAATTGCATCAGAGTTTTTTGATGCCGAATCAAAATTATATCATGGAAAAAATATTAATTATAGAGGACAATGATACGATTCGCGAGAATACATCTGAGATATTGGAAATGACGAACTATAAAGTTTTTAGTGCAGAAAATGGAAAATCAGGAGTGGAAATTGCTTTACGCGAAAAACCTGATCTGATTATATGTGATATTATGATGCCGTTGCTTGACGGCTATGGGGTATTACACATGCTTCGTAAAAATTCTGCTACCATGAATACTCCTTTTATTTTTCTTACTGCCAAAACCGAAAGAGAAGATTATCGTAAAGGAATGGAATTAGGTGCAGATGATTACATCACCAAGCCCTTTAGCGGAACCGAATTGCTGAAAGCCATAGAAAGCAGGTTGAAAAAAGTAAAGTTGCTTAAAGACGAATACGATTCTGATTTGAATGGCTTAAATACGCTGATGAAAGCGAATAATGGCAAAGACCTGATGAACGAACTGGTTACAGGCCGAAACATCAACCGGTATAAAAAGAAACAATTAATCTTTTCAGAAGGAAACCGGCCTAACAGTTTGTTTTATATTCAAAAGGGAAAAGTAAAAACTTTTAAGGCCAATGAAAATGGAAAAGAACTGGTGGTTGGCCTTTATAAAGAAAATGATTTTTTTGGCTATGTAGACCTTTTGGAAAACACCAATTACAACGAGGCGGCGGCTGCAATGGAAGAAACAGAACTGGCAATAATACCACGCGAAGATTTTGAAGAATTGATCAACAGTAATCCTGAAGTAAGTAAAAAATTTATTCAGATGCTGGCAAAAAATATTGCAGAAAATGAAAATAAGTTGTTAGGGTTGGCCTATAATTCGTTGCGCAAAAAAGTAGCAGATGCATTAATTACTTTAGTTGAAAAATACAAAGATGGAAATGATGAAAAATGCCTGATCAATATTACACGAGATAATTTGGCATCTATCGCCGGCACCGCTATTGAATCTCTGATAAGAACCCTCGGCGATTTTAAGCGGGAAAAACTGATTGATGTAAATGAAGGGGTAATCACTATTTTAAACAAAAAGAAATTAGAAAACCTCGTGAACTGATCTTCCGGATTTTAGCATTCTGCTAATTGTTATTTTTCTAACAATAAAAAAGCCCCACTGAACCAATAGCGGGGCTAAAAGTAGGAATAAAACCTGCTTACTTTACAGTGATATGTTTATTCACTGTCAACTTCTTTGCTTCTTCTTTTTTAGGAAGAACCAACTTTAGGACTCCATCAACATAAGTGGCATCAATTTTTTCTTTGTTTACTTCTTCGGGTAAAGTAAAGCTGCGGGTGAAAGAAGAATAGTTGTATTCCTCGCGGGAATAGTTTTCTTCTTTTTCTTCCTTCTTCTCTTCTTTTTCACTGCTGATAGTAAGTAAATTTCCGGTTACATCAATTTTAAAATCGCTTTTTTTCATACCCGGTACTGCAAAGGATAATTTGAAGTCATCTTTGTTTTCAACGATATTTACTGAGGGAATGGTTAGTGTGCGCCCGATATAGCTGCCCCCATCAAACCATTCATTCCATGGGCGTAAAAAATCGTCAAAAACTGATGGAATCATCACGTCATTTGTTCTTGTTAATGCTCTTGTTTTCATAAAACCTCCTTGTTTAAATATTAAATAATTAATTTCTGGAGTAAAGGTATTTTTTTAAAATACCAAAAATCGATAACAATCGTCAGCCTGTTGTATGAGTTTGGTCAGTGAAATGAGCCTGGAATATATAGAAATTACTACGGCCTTCTTTTTTGGCAGAAATGGATTTTGGGATGTTTTACTCTTTTCTATCGAAGGTTGTAAGAATTTAAAATGATATGTAGGTTTCTACTTTAGATAGGATATAATTTTTAGCGGTAAACCAATAAATAAGCTGAATTTTTATTTTCATTTCTTTTGAAAAAGTAAGGTCAAAATTCTTGGAACAGTCGGGTGATTGCTCTCATCAAAATATTCCTTCAATTGCACAATTTCAAAACCGTTTTCTTTTGCCGCATTGGTAAACTCAGAAACATGATGATTGAAACAAGTAACTATTTGCCGGCCCTCTGCTGTTTCAAACCTGGCTTTTGTTCCTGAATATTGTTTAAAAGGATGCAATTCTCCCACGTACATAAAACCGTTAGGTTTGATCGCCATTGAGGCTTTTTTAAAAACTTCATCCAGGTTTTCAATATGCTCTAATACAAGACTAAAAGTAATAAGATCATATTTCTTTTTTATAAAGTTCCAGTTTTTGGTAATGTTTGCCAGTTGAAAATTTACTTTGGAAGACTTTATTTTTTCTTTTGCTTTTGCAAGCATTTTTTCTGAAAGATCAACCGCTGTAATGTGTGTTGCTTTGTGCATGAGCCATTCAGTATTTTTCCCCGTTCCGCAACCAATCTCCAGGCAGCTTTTAAACTCAACCGCAGACAAGGTTTCTCTTAAAGACAAAGCTTCAAGGTCGCGGGTTTTGTTTACGTTACTATCGTATTGTTCTGCCCAAATGTTGTATGATTCTTTAACGTTCATTTTTGATCATGAAGATAACGGGAATTGCTGATTGCTTAATGTACCTTTTGAAGGGTTTATTCAAAAATAAAAATGCCCAATAAAAGTTTCAGCCTGAAGATGCACACCGGATAAACGTAAAAATTCTTTTTTATTATCATCAATAATTTTTGCTGCATTATTTTTGATGAATTGAAGATGACAAAAATAAAGATTGAATGGAAAAACTGAACAATGAACACACCGCGCTTTTGGTAATGGATGTACAAGGCGCAACCGTAAAAGCGCTGGAAGAAAGAGAACCATTTTTTGCTGCATTAAAAAAAGCGATTGCTGCTGCGCGGGAAAATAAAATTTGGGTAATGTATGTGGTAGTAGGATTTAGAAAAGGTTATCCTGAAGTAAGTCCACACAATAAAATGTTTTCTTCCATCATCAGCGGTGCGAGGAGTTTTGACAAGGAAGAAGATTTTAAAGTAGCTGAAGAAGTGGCGCCCCAACCTGGTGATGTGGTGATCACCAAAAAGCGTGTGAGCGCTTTTGCAGGCAGCGATTTGGAAGTAGTATTGCGTGCGCAGCAAATACAACACATCGTTCTTACAGGAATCGCTACCAGCGGTGTAGTGTTATCAACGATTCGCGAGGCAGCAGATAAAGATTATACAATAACGGTTCTTTCTGATTGTTGCAGAGACCGGGATGAGGAAGTGCATCGCGTGCTTACTGCAAAAGTCTTTCCCCGCCAGGCTGATGTGACGACGGCTGAAGAATGGACTGCTTCTTTACACTAATTAAAAATCACGGGTATTTCTTGTTTTACTGCAAACTGAGATTAACGATTCGTTTTCGTGTGTCCATACGTTGTCTTGTCTCATAGTATTTTTCTTAAAAAATATTATACTAACCAGAGTTAGTATTCCTGCTGACAATGGTCATTCTCCCCGCATAATAGGTTACATAATTTCGATCATTCTTCAAATGAAGAATTAATCATTTTTTAAAACTAAAAACAAAAATTATGAACCGATTATCTAGGTCAGTTTTGAAGGCAAGCTTTATTATAGCTGCTGTTCTTTTTTTCATGGGATGTGAAAAAGCTGACAGGAATTTGGATACGCCTACAAATGTATCAAACGCAAAAGGCGGAGGAGGTAAAGGTGGAGGAGAAGTTACAAGTGTTGGAAGCAACCTGTCTTTCCCTGTATTATGGGCAGAAGGGGGGTTAACATTACCTTTAAGAGTACCACCATCAGGTTATGACACGAATAGTGTTGTGCTCAACGGCGCATGGTGGTATGTTTGGGGAGTAGATCCTATAGATCCTTCTTCTCCTATATATAGTTGCCAGCCAAGTCCCTCTAATGAACTTGTTTGTTTAAACGAAACAACTCCGGGTGACGGAACAAGCACCATTTACAGGGCTTATCTTCAAAAGGACGCGAACAACTATTGGCAGGCTACTACTTTGACTGCAGGTACAGGTGAAAAGGTGAACGTTGATTCAGTTGACTGGGGTGATAACCTGGAGTCAAGTGATTGGACCTTAAACTCAAAAGTAAGGACAGAAGTCGTGTTGGTTAAAAAACTTGCTTCAACCGTCAAGCAATTTGCAATGCGGCATACTTCCGGTTGGGGAGTCGACGAAATGCATGGTTTACAGACCACATCCGATAAAACTGTTCAATATGGTCTGGGCGATGAGGCTACAATCTATTCCCGTCATGCAAGGCTTACCATTCAGAAGTTGACGAAAACTGATCCAATTTTGACCTGGAACACTTCTTCAGACTCCTGGACAGGTGATGGTGCCGGTACGGTGGTCTTTAGTTCTGCAGTTTGGCAAGCCGGAGACGGACCTGGTTTTTATAACGCAGAGGTAAATATTAAAGGGAAGGTTATCTACGGTTATACATGGGATGCAAATAAATTTAATGATGGCGCAGGAGAGTATCGCATCACTTTCAGTTTTGATGGAGATGAGGCAGGAACAATCCTAAACACCTTCTTAACAAATAATACAGGAATTATTGGTTCTTCTGAAATTGTTGCAGCGGAAGAAGGAGCAGGAAACACTGCACATATTGATGCAACTAATAACCTGACTTACATTGATGTGGCATTAACAGGCCGCGGCGGCGGTGGCGGAGGAGGAAAAGGAGGAGGAAAAGGAGGAAGATAAGTACTTTTTTTATTATCTATTATGTTTTAACCCAATGCAAAGTCAGGCATTGGGTTAAAAGTTTAGGGATTTTATGTTTAATAGTTCCGGAACAATAAAAATGAGATTAATTAATTACTCACAGTTGATTTGTAAAGGAACAAAATTTTAAAAATCATGATACACTTAATTAAAAAAATCGCAATAGGAACAGTGATTTTATTGGCACTTTATGGCTGCCAAAAAGATGCACTGAATAAAGAACAAATGGATTCGAAAAATAATACACTTTCGACTACTTCAGAAAAAAAATCGTCATCTTTAAATGCTTCTAAAACTGCACAATCAATACAGGTAAATGTAAAGGGCGTAAGGAAAAATTATCAAATTACCGGAACGGATCCTTTTTCTTATCAATCATGGTCCTATAACTGGTCTGAAAGGCCTGAAGCATTGGCTGCCTTTGATCAATATTTCACAGTAACAACAACAGGAGACCCAACCGAAGACCAAATTAATCGTGGAAAACACAAGGCTTTCCAGGATAATAAATGCAATTTCTGGTTTGGAACCCCGCTTGTTCAAACTGTTTTCGTTTGCGGATTGGATCAAAACAGAACAGTAACTTGTATCCCAAAATCTCCGGCTACTTATCCTGAAAAAACCGGTTGGACCCTTGAAGTAATTAACGGCGAAGGGATCACGATTCATTTAACCAATATTTTTATCGCTTCTGCATCTTATCTTGAAAAGTCAAAAGCTTCACAGGGCTGGTCGAAAAAATATTCATTTGACTTGCGCAATGATGATCAAACTTCCCGCCTTACCGGTTTAAAGATTGAATTGCTACACAATGGTGAAGTAATTGATACCAGAACCCCGGGCCAAACATTGGAAGATAATGTTAACTGGCATTACGAAGCCAATGCAGGTATTTTTGGAAACCCTGAAGCCTTTTATGCATTTGAAAGCGGAGTGGGGAGCGACAGGTCTGTAAAAAGTATTGAAATGGGACCGTTGGATGATTTCCCCAAAAATGATGAAATGGGCGGAACCCGTGCTTTAATTCCTGACCAGTATTATTCCGGCCTTACTCTTACAGGAAATTATTCAATCAGGATCAGTGGTGTGGTTAAGGGTAATGATTTTATTGCCGATAAATCATTCAGTATTACCGAAGGTTTGGTTTCTGAAGGAGAATGTGGGGGAGGGCACCACGAGTAATTATAATTCTAATCTGTCCCTGGTACTTTAATTCCAGGGACAGTTTTTTTAAGAGACATTGATGCAACAAAAAATAAGTTTAAGGTTCTAATTGATTAAAATAACTCAAGACTAAGATTAACATAATCGCTAACCTTAATTGGGCTGCATTAAAATGCTTAATCTATGGTGAAGTTCAGATTTAACTGCCAGTAACCATACATCGTTTTGTCTTGACCTCTTAACGGAAAATAAAGACTGCCGGACGGCGCGATTGAAAATTTGCCGGTGATAAATACAAGATAAAGATTCGCTTCAATGTTGCTAAGAGAAAATTCGTTGGTTTGATTAATTACTGTTTGGGTCATCGTCCCGTTATTCATATTTCCGCCCCTGTTGCCGCCGGAATTATTACCATGCAAAAGGTAATTAACGGATCTGTTTCTTGAAACATATTTTGCAGTTTGCAAAAAGCTGTAATATTGATCTGTACCCGCATTTAGCTGCAACGTAGGAACGATAGCCAACATGTTGTCCTTTTCATTAGGTGACAAAATAAAGTTATGACTTATTCCCGCAAAAGCATTGATGTCATAAACGGTTTCATTATTATTCTCTTTGTCGTTTCCGAAGCCCCAATCAACACCAAAAACAGGGTCAATAAAATTTGTAGTGATGCGAAGCTGCGCCAGTATCTCATTTTGAATAGGTGAATACGGTATTGACGGGTTAGAAGCTTGTATATGGCGCGTATAAGATAAGAACGGTATTAACTTGCCTTCATAATTGGCATAATAGGCGGACAATGAGGTTAAATAAAATCCGCTGTTGCTTCCTCCCGGCAAAACATAAGTTTTGGCGCTAACACCCAAATGATTTTTATTATGATAATTTGCATAAAAAGAAACGTAAGGTGCTGTGCCGCTGCTATCATTTGTTTTTGTATTTATATAAGCAGTTGTGCTGGTTTCTACACCTGCAATAAGATAACTGGTGTTAGTAGAACCTCCTTTTAGTTTGGTGATTCTTTCTACGCTTTCCTGGGCTGATAGCTGCATAAACAGGAACAAAGCCGCTGGTATCAAAAGTGATTTTTTCATGACATTATTTTATTGGCAATTTAAAATCAAGCTGATCTAACAGTCAATGATTTATATGCGTGCTGTGGTTGATTGCTGTCAATATTACCGCTGACTATTGTCATTGATGGAGGAGTGCAAACAGCGCAATTTTGTTCTCATGGATTTTATTTATTCAATCAAAAAATCGTTTTTATGAAAAAAAAGTTTCTAATGTTTCTGTCACTGATTATTATGATTAGTGCAGCTAAATCACAGGATACCCTTCGTCAAAGAGACAGGGACCGTGCACCTATACAACAGCGCGATCGCATACACCAGGAAGATCATCTCATGTTATTAGATGGCAAACTCTATAGTGTAAATAAAGGCACCCGTACACAGGTTCAAAACCAGGTGACCTTACAAAATGGTACAGTGGTTAATCCCAACGGATCGTACCAACTAAAAAACCAGCAACAATACCAATTGCGCAACGGCGAATGCCTGGATATGTCAGGCAATCGTTATCTTAATCAAAACCGGTTCAATCAAAGACGCATGATGAACCTGCAGCAGATTAACAAAATACAGAACACTAACAGGATGCAAAATCAAAAAATGAATACCAATAAGAAAGGTACCCCTGGTCGCAAATAACAGAGGAGGTGGAGCGCAAAAAATTGCATCCTCTATTAAAAAATGTCTTAAATAAGAAAGCCCGGAACAGTTGCCGGGCTCTCTTATTTTTACTGCTTACAGTATCAGGTATTATCAAAGAAATTATTCTTTTAAATGATTAAAAATCTTACGAATTTGTTGGTCTGCTTGTAAAAAAAGCGATGAGCGAATAAACAGCTCCGATAATAAGCAGCATGAAAAAAAAGTTGATCAATGTATCACTTACTGAATGAGACCGGCTGTCAATATCAATGAACTGGTACACTGCATAAGCAATAGCCACGAGTAAAATAATCCATCCAACCAAAACCTTTGGTAGAAAAAATATGCCGATACGTTTGAACCATGGGAAATTCATTTTTTCTTCTATTTTTTTATTTGTGCTGCCTGAATAACCATTCCATCATTGCAGGATCACTGTAAGCCGCAATCCATGAGAAATGCCCTGTTTCAGGATACATCGTAAGTCCGGGATGTGCGCCTGCTTTTCGTAATGCTTCAGCCATATTTAAAGAATAAAGCGGATTTACGGTCGGATCTTCTGATCCATGAAATATCCACATGGGAATATGCGCGATTGATGGTGCTTTTGTGACATCGCCGCCGCCGCAAACCGGAACCGCTGCGGCAAACAAATTGGGATAACGTTCGATGGCATCGTAGGTGCCAAAGCCACCCATCGACAATCCTGTGATATAAATCCTGTTTGTATCTACCGGCAAGTTTTTCACAGCCTGGTGAATCAATGCGATCAACAGTTCCATCGATTTGGCAGGCGTTGGTAAGAGTGACATTGGCCCATGATTGCTGTTTGAGAAATGCGACCAGCTTTCGTGAGTAGGGCATTGTGGTGCAATCACAACCGCCGGATGAAGGTGCATCATTTCATCGGTAGCAAAATTTTGTACACCCCATTTTAATTGGGCTTCGTTATCATTGCCACGTTCTCCTGAACCATGTAAAAAAATTACCAAAGGATATTTGCGTAATGTATCTGCATCAGGAAACAACAGGCGATAGCGCAGCGTATCTCCGTTTTGAATAAAATTTTGAGCACTAAAGCGTGATGATGATTGCGAAAATGATCTGTTGCTAAAGCTACCCAAAAAAATAAGCAATAAAAAAGCAGGAAGGGTTGTCTTTAAAAATCTCATATCGGTAAATTTTGAAGTGATCAAATATTCAGCAAACATTAAAGATGAAAGTTACCAACAAAAGTTGAAATGTGTTTCATATTGAATAGCGCTTCGACAAGCTCTGCGTGACATTAACTACCGGAATGAAATTTATCATTTAAGTTTCGCTCCAAAAAAGTAGTGTCAGCCTGAACTTGTCGAAGGTGGGTTCTGGTAAAAAGAATTCGCACGTTTAAGAACACTGACAGCCTGAACTTGTCGAAGGCGATTGTTCTAAAATAAAAATTGCAATTATTTCTTCATTTACTATAAAGTTGTAGATTGCCTGCCTTAATATGGAAACAGTACAATTTGATGTGGTGATCGTTGGTGCAGGCCCCGCCGGCTGCGCAGCGGCTTATAAACTTTCAGGAAATGGTTTGAAGATTGCTTTGATTGATAAAGATACTTTTCCGAGAGATAAGATTTGTGGCGATGCTTTAGGTGCGGACGTTACTAAACAATTTCACCAAATCAGTAAATCACTTACCGAAAAATTAGATCAGTTCACGGAAAAGATCCCTTCGAACGGCGTTCGTTTTTTTTCGCCGAAACATCAAAAGATGGACATACAATTGTCCAAGCCTAAAAATATTTTTGGTGGTGGCTTTGTTTCCAAACGAATTGATTTTGATAATTTCTTTTTTTCTGAAACAGCCAAATTACCTGATGTTACAGTTTTCCAGAATGAAAAAATTCTTTCGGTGATTAATGAACCGGGTAAGATTGTTTTGCAATCGGCCACCAAAAACTTTGAAGCGGCTATCGCACTTGGGGCTGACGGCGCGCATTCCATACTCAACAAAAAACTGACTGACAACAAAGTTGAAAAAGATCATTATTGCGCAGGCGTAAGGCAATATTTTGAAAACGTGAAAGACTTTCATCCTGAAAATCATATTGAGCTTCATTTTTATAAAGAAATTCTTCCCGGTTATCTTTGGGTTTTTCCGCTTCCGGGAAACAAAGCAAACGTAGGATTGGGAATGCTTTCGAGTGTAGTGAGCAAAAAAAAGATGAACCTGAAAAAGGAAATGATGAGATTGCTTGAAACGGAACCGACACTTAAGGATCGCTTTAAAGACGCTAAACCTTTAGGCGAAATCGAAGGTTTCGGATTGCCGCTCGGTTCCAAAAAAAGAACGATTTCCGGTGATCGGTTTTTGTTGCTCGGAGATGCCGCCGGATTGATTGATCCTTTTACCGGTGAAGGAATTGCGAATTCAATAAGAAGCGGCCGTTTTGCGGCAGCGCATGTATTAAAAGCATTCAAACAAAAACAATTTGATGCAGTGTTCAATAAAAGATATGACGAACATATCTATTCTAAAATGTGGAACGAACTGCGCATGGGACATACCATGCAAAAGCTTGCACGATATCCCGCAATTATCAATTTTGTGGTGAAAAAGGCCAACAAAAATAAATCGGTTCAAACGCTGATTAATTCTATGCTAAATGATATGGATTTGAAAAAGCAACTCATCAAACCTTCTTTTTATTTCAGGTTATTTTTTTCGTGAATTGATTGAATTTATTCAGCTAAGACCTTTTTTTTATCGAACAATTTTCCAATCCATACAAACAACAGCGATACAACCGCAAACAAAATTACCAGCCATGTGCTGTTGATCAAAACTTTTTGAACTCCAAGATTTCTTACATCAACAAATGGGTAGGGATAAAAACCGGAAAAGCTTCCTCTTACTAAAATGTAAAAAAGGTAAACCAAAGGATAAATCAACCATTTGAAGACCTGTCGATACTTAACTTTTGATTTATTTTCAAAAAAGTACCAATAAATAATAACAAGCAAAGGAATTAAGGAATGAAGCAGTTCATCAACGATTTTTTGAAGGCCTGTGGGTTGCCAGATATGCCTTAAAAGAATTTGATATACCAATCCCATTATGGTAATGTAAACTGTGACAGAAGTCAGAACTCCCGGTTGGTTTATAAACCCGGCAGAATGATTTTTTCTTTGAAAGCTTTGTGAGGTAAAGTAAATCGCTACCAACAGGTTGGTAAGAATGGTAAAGAAACTGAAAAAGCGCACTAACGTTTCAGGGACAGAAGCCACACGGTTTTCAAGCATCAGTAAAAACTGGGTTACAACAGCAAACCAGGCAATCAGGCCAAAAAGAATCGAAAGATTTCTTCTCATATAAAATTTGGTCTTTACGGGTAGGGTAAAGAGTGCTTTTATAATTAATGAAGCGACGGGTTTTCTTCTGTAATTTATTTTTTAATCGGGTTTTGCCAAACTGATTTTTGCAGTTTTCATTTCTTCTATCTCAGCTCTCTTTTCTAACCCTTTCATTCCCCAATGCAGCATAACCGGTATCAGTAATAAAATGAATTTTGATACAACGGGCCAAACCAAAAACACCAAAAAAGAAATGATAAAAATTACCGGGATAACAAGGCTTCTGTATAAACCCAGCCTGATCCTGGCTGGTGATATTACCCGTGAAAGCATTTTTCTTTTTGGATTGCTTACGTAGAGCCAAAGCCAGCAATTCATAAAACCGGTAAGGACCATGTTAAATGTGTACACACCATAAGGGAGTTTCAGCCCGGAATCAGAACTGTATTGTCCAAGAAAGCCTGCGCTGAAAGGAAGTAATACCATCGTGAATAGATAAGCAAGATTAAGCCATAATAAGGCAGTAGTATATTTTACTACATAACCGAATATGCGGTGGTGAACCGACCAGTAATGACCTACAATTCCAAAGCTGATGATAAATCCCAAAAAACGAAAGGACATGTGCGAAAGTGATTGCCATAAAAGTTGATCGGAGGGAAATTCAAGTTCAGGAACTTTGATATCAATGATCAATAAGGTGATACAAATGGCGCAAACGCCATCTGTAAAAAAAGTAAATCTTTCCAATTGGAAATCTAATCTTTCCTTGTCGTGTTTTGGTTCTCTCATTCCATTAAATTTTTTGGATGTGCGGTGATGGTAAGGTTAGCTTACATCACTACCAAAAATAGAATAGATTTTTGACATACGACAAGCAAAATAAAAAATCGTGTTTTTTGTTAGTTTACTAAGGATGTATGCCTACCCATCCCTGTGATTCTCTTATGATGATTTCGCCATTGCCACTCGGTACATAAGAAACAAAAGGCCATAATTGATCAGGAGTAAGCTTTGCCATTTTCATCGTGTTTTCGCACTCGGCAAAAATAACCCCTCTTTTAACCAATGGTAAAAGCATGGTATCCATGTGGCTGGTTTTTAAATATAATTTTACTCCGGGACCAAAAGCAATCAGCTCCACCTGTAGCTTTCCATTCAGTCGTGGATCATCCAATGAGTTTTTTATATTATGAAGAATCATTTGCATTTTGTGTGG
This sequence comes from Bacteroidota bacterium, assembly GCA_028876495.1. Classification (GTDB taxonomy): domain Bacteria; phylum Bacteroidota; class Bacteroidia; order Chitinophagales; family Chitinophagaceae; genus Ginsengibacter. The sequence continues at coordinate 79,576 of JAGWRO010000011.1, read as the reverse complement.
ATCTGATTCATCAAGGATAAACAAGGCTTTGTAAGATTTTAAATTCGCTTCGGCACCGTGAAAGGTGGAAGGGGTAGTAGTTTGGCTAAAGGAATTGGTAGTAAAGAAAACGAATGCTGAGAGCAGAAGCAGTTTGATGATTTTCATATTGTTTATTTTATTTTTTATTGCAATTCTTTTAATTGACGGATGAATTCATCGTTATCATAATCAGCCATCCCCTCATGTTTCAAAACAATATTACCTTCTTTATTCAACACAATTGTTGTTGGCAGCGTTCCTCCAAACAGTTCGGGAGATACTGCATTTGCCTGGTAAAAAGGAATAGCAAAGTTATTTTTTTTAATAAAATTAATGCCTTTGCTGATGTCTTCATCTTCGTTTACAAATAAAAAAACATAACGGCTGTCGTTTTGAAGAGACAGATATAATTTATTTAATGAGGGCATTTCGGCGCGACATGGCGGGCACCACGAAGCCCAAAAGTTGATAAGAACTACTTTGCCTTTTAATTCTTCCGAAGTAACCGTCATTCCATTTGAATCGGTAAAAGAAAATGCGGGAGAGGCGATATTTGCGGGCTGTTCTTTTTTTATTTCAGCTTTAAACAAGCCGGTGGAAATTATGCGCTGCAACAACCATGCTTTTGCAGAAGGACTAAAAATGAAAACGAGTATCACTGTATAAAACAGGATATTGCCCCAATTTTTTTTGAGCTTTGTAAAAATCTTTTTTGAGTCCACTTTTTTTACGATTAAATATATTTTATCGATCCGGGTAAAAATACAAATCTCCTCTGCCTGTTGTGTCATAAATGTTACTTATGAAATGATTTGTGCAAAAATTTACATTTATACCACACTTGCCTTGAGTTTTAGCTTGTAATATGATTTTTTTCTGACGATAAATTACCTTGTTGCAGTAAACGAACAAATTCGACGGGTTTTTAATTACTGTTTGATTATTTTATCCTATTGTTCTTCCTAAATTTGACCGGGAGATAATATTTGAAATGATTTCTAAAATCTTAATTATGAAAGCATATGTAATTGTTGAAATAACTATTCACGACCAGGAGTTGTATGATGAATATAAAAAGTTAACACCTGCAACAATTGCAGCGTATGATGGAAAATTTTTGGTGCGCGGCGCGAAAACAGAATCACTTGAGGGCGACTGGAACCCGCAAAGACTGGTGATTCTTGAGTTTCCTTCTGTTGACCGTGCAAAAGAATGGTGGAGTTCTGAAGGATATTCAAAAGCCAAAGCAATACGACAACGCGCAGCAATTACCAAAATGCTGGTAGTGGAAGGATTTGAGTAATTGGTTTTTAGATTAACTATTTGAGAATTTGGAAGATCGTTATGCCTATGATAACGCCTAAAATTGAAGTATAAATTAGCTTGTTATATTTCGCCAGCCAGTTTGGAAGATAAATGTCAAAATTCTCTTTAGCCGAATTGGAATATTTGCGGGCAATAATGGTTAAAGGACAAAAGAATTTAAAAACAAGAAGAACAATTCCTTCTAAAATAAATAACACGTAACCCATCCAGAGCCATATGTCCAATTTATTTGAAATTACTGCATAAAGCATGTAGAAGATTACAACATTGAAAAAGATCCAAACCAGTGTGTGAATAATCTTAATAATGATCAATTTTATTTCACCCTTCATATCGCGCTGTGATTAAAATGATTTTAGTTACTACAAAAATAAGTTGATTTATATTCGAATCCTGAAAGGCTAATTCTGGCATTTCTGCCAGCACAGCGCGTTTACGCCCGGGCAGATATTGTAAAGGCTTTTAATGCCATATGAAAATAACAATTAAAAGCTCCTTACCGAAAGATTTATTCTCATCCCACGATCAGGTTATCCGGGCATTTACTGTGTCTCTGATAGTAATCGGATCGTCCCAAATAGAGTTACTGCGAACAGGGACTAGTAACTGGTAACTTTAGTTACATAACTACCCTATAAAGGTCATATGAATGAATGATTTTGATCAGATTAAAATTTTTCATTACGCTTTAATTTTGAATTCGAAAATAAATAATAAGACTCATGAAAAATTTAGTAATACTCGGAGCAGGAACAGCAGGGACCATGATGGCCAATCATTTAAATCATCATCTAAAACAGCCGGAATGGCAGATAACTATTATTGATGAACGTGAAGCTCATCATTATCAGCCCGGATACCTGTTTCTTCCATTTGATATTTATTCTCCGGAAGACATTGTAAAAACAATTGAAGAATTTATCCCAAAAAATGTGGAACTGATCAAAAGTAAAATCGACCGCATTTCACCAAATGAAAATAAAATCGAACTGGCAGGCGGTAAAGAGTTGCCTTATGATATATTGATTATAGCTACCGGTGCAAAAATTGCTCCTGAAGAAACAGAAGGAATGAAAGGATCAGAATGGCAAAAATCTGTATTTGATTTTTACTCTTTTGAAGGTTCATTGGCTTTGCGCAACAAATTGAGAGAATGGGAAGGAGGCAAACTGGTAGTTCATATTACCGAGATGCCTATCAAGTGTCCCGTTGCTCCGCTGGAATTTGCTTTTTTAGCCGATTCTTTTTTCAAACATAAAAACATGCGCGATAAAGTGGAGATTACTTATGTAACGCCCTTAAGTGGCGCTTTTACAAAACCAAAAGCCACCGAGGCGCTCGAACATTTGCTGGAAGAAAAGAACATCAATATTGAAAGTGATTTTGCGATTGAAAGGGTAGATAATGAAAATAAAGAAATTGTGGATTATGGTGGTAAAGTTATTCCCTTTGATCTGCTGGTAACCGTACCTACCAACAAAGGTGACGAATTGCTGGAAAGATCAGGGATGGGCGACGATTTAAATTATGTACCCACTAATAAAGCCACGCTTCAATCTAAGGGTTATGAAAATGTTTTCGTTTTAGGAGATGCAAGTAATATACCTGCTTCCAAGGCCGGCTCTGTTGCACATTTTGAAGCTGAGATATTAACCGAAAACATTCTTCGCTTTATTCACGGAGAGCCACTGAAAGAAGAATTTGACGGGCATGCTAACTGTTTTATCGAGACAGGTAACAGCAAAGCGCTTCTTATTGATTTTAATTATACACACGAGCCTGTTGAAGGAACTTTCCCCTTCCCTGGTTTAGGGCCATTGCGTTTATTAAAAGAAAGCAGGATGAACCATATGGGAAAACTGGCCTTCCGCTGGATCTACTGGAACATGTTGCTGAAAGGAACGCATATACCTTTTGTTTCAGCAACCATGTCAGAAAGTGGAAAACATTACGATAAAAAAACAACAAATCAATCAACATTAATCAATCAACTATAAAAATTTAAAACCATGGAAACAATAATTAACGGTTTCTCAATTACCGTAAACGAAGAAGGCTACTTAACCGATTTTAGTCAATGGAATGAACAGGTAGCTGAAAAACTGGCAACAGATGCAAGTATTGAATTAACACCAAGGCATTGGGAAGTATTAAAATATTTGCAGGATGAACACATGAAACAAGCTGCACTAAGTATCAGGCGCATTGGAAAAAGTGGCGTAGTAGACATCAAAGAATTTTACCAGTTATTTCCGGTTGCACCTTTAAAAACTGCAACAAAAATTTGTGGAATTCCTAAACCTGCAAGTTGCATTTAACCAAATAAAATTCAAGATCATGAAAGAGACTAATGGAGAAATTAAAAAGATGATGTTCATCTTATCTAAAGCAACATTAGAAAATGTATATGCAGCTTTTGTTATGGCTAATGGAGCAAGGATGGAAGGAATTGAGGCAGAAATATTTTTTACATTTTTTGGATTGGAAGCAATTCACAATAAGAAACTGGAGCATCTGCACACAGCTACGGTAGGTAACCCTGCCCTGCACATGCCAACTATGCTTGGTGGCTTGCCGGGAGTAGAAGCATTTGCTACTTCTATGATGAAAAAAGAAATGGAAAAGATAGACATGCCTGAAATACCTGAGTTTTTAGAAATCCTAACCGCCTCTGGCGTAAAATTGTGGGCGTGTAAATTAGCAGTCGACATGTTTCACTACAAAAGAGAAGATTTTTATGAAGGAATAGAAGATATAATCACCATAGGTGATTTCTATAAACATAGCAAGGGCGAAGGAGTGCATATGCTATTTATTTAAAATGGTAAAGCGCAAATAGGATGATTTTCTACAAACCTTCCGGGTTAAAAACCGGAAGGTTTTTTTATTTTTCGATATCTCTTGACCTAAATGGCTTTTACACAAAATATAAATATCAAATAAAAGTTTGTTTACTGTGTCTTTCAATAATTTTGTTGCAATAAGGCAGGTCACCGGCTTGCAGTTCTCCAGCGGGTAATAACTTCATTAGGAAAAGAAGGATTACCTGAGAAGGCTAAAGTTTTATTATATCCAATGCAATTAATCTGCGTACCTTGTAAGGAGTTAGTATAGCAATAAAAAAAATAAAAATGGCCTCCAAAAATGATCTTGATTTCACTTACACAACGATTGATGAAATATTCCGGTTAAGTATTGGAGAAATGGCTGATTATAGCGGCGCTATGTTTAACGGCAATTTTTCAATGACTCTTGAAGAGGCTCAAAAAAACAAACACGCTTTTATTGCCGACAGCCTCGGTATAAAAAAGGATACCAGGGTACTCGATATGGCATGTGGCTGGGGACCCTTTCTTCGATATATTAAAGGGAGGGGTGCCAAGGGTTCAGGAGTTACTTTATCAACAGGACAGGCTGCTGCCTGTGTTAAGAATGACCTGGATGTGCAGGTTATGGATTGCAGGTATATTAAACCGGAAAACTTCGGAACTTTTGATGCCGTAACCTGTATTGGTGGCCTGGAGCATTTTTGTTCTATAGAAGAATATAAGGCAGGCAAACAGGATGAGGTGTATCATAACTTTTTTAAAGGCCTTAATGATCTTTTACCAACGGGTGGAAGATTTTATATGCAAACAATGGTTTTCGACAAAAATATGATGCCGCTCGAAGAAGTAAGCGTGGATGCGGATAAAAATTCACCTTCTTATGCAATGGCATTAATGGTTAAGCAATTTCCCGGATCCTGGTTGCCTTATGGAGAGGAGCAGGTAATCAGAAATGCGGCACCTTATTTTAAATTAATTTCCAAAAGCAGTGGCAGATACGATTATATTGAGACCATTAAAAGATGGAGAAAGAAATTCAGGAAATTTAATTTGAAAAAATATTTTTTATATGCATCCCTCCTGCCAAAATATCTTTTTGATAAAGAGTTTCGCCACCTGGTGGAAGTATTCAAAATAAGCCCTAACAAAATTTGTTTTGAAAATGAAACCATGGATCACTTCAGGCTGGTATTTGAAAAAGTATAAGGATTATTCAGCATCTGCTGATCCTGCATTTCAACCACCGTCGTTGCATTTATGCAACGGCAGCTATTTCTTTATTGCCCAATTTTTTAAGTAAACGTATATGAGACAGGATGGCTCCTCTGAAAGAAGGATTGGCATTGTAGCGCAGGCTATATTCTTCTGCCGTTTTTTTAACGATATCAGATATGGGCTTATAATGTACATGGCAAATTCGTGGAAATAAATGGTGCTCTACCTGGAAGTTTAAACCGCCACAAAAAAAACTTAGCAGGTTGTTTTCCCTGCCAAAATCTGCAGTGGTATACAATTGATGAACTGCCCATGAATTCTGTAAATTCCCGTTTTCGTTAGGCAGTGGAAAATGTGTTTCTTCCACTACATGCGCCAGCATAAAAATAACCGCCATAGTTATTCCTTCGCAAAAATGCAATACAAAAAATCCTAACAATACCTGCCACCATAAGGCATTTATAAAGATCAAGGGTAACACTAAAAAGATAGTATAATACACAAGCTTGAAAAAAAACAAATTGAAGTACTCAATGCGTGGGTGCTTTTTATTGTCGTAGTTGCCGATTTTCTTTTTAAAGAATTTTACGTAGTCTTTTACAAATACCCAGGAGAGAGAGCCGAAACCATAAAAGAAAAGTGCATACAAATGTTGATAACGATGTATTTTCATTAATTTTTGATGAGGCGACATTCTCAACAAAGGAACGGATGCAATATCTTCGTCATGCCCCTGGATGTTAGTATAGGTATGGTGGACAATATTGTGCATAATACTCCACATGTAAGCATTTGCTCCGATAATATTAAAAGTATAGCTAAGAAAGGAATTTACCTTTTTATGGCGTGATAAAGAACCATGAATGGCATCGTGCGAAATATTAAGCCCAATGAATGCGGTAAAAAATCCGAGTACCATCCATAACATAAATTGAACCCAAAGAGGGTTTGAATTTAAAATCAAAACAAGGTAGGCTGCAATAAGTACTAACAGGTAAAAAAAGACCTTAAATATCATCATCGGGTTAGCATTCTTCGATAATTTATTAAGGCTGAAATATTCATCTACCCGTTTGTTTAGAGTTGAATAAAAATCATGGTCGGTTGCTTTTGCAAACCTTATTTTATTTGACATAGCGTAAAAAGGTTTTATATTAAATGTTTTTCAGCATAAACTTTCTGTAACATACAACATGCATCACACGCGGGTTACATAACCGCCTTGCTAAAACTTTTAATCTAATAATTTTGAAATATTGGAGTGTTTGCTTTGTGAAAAGCCATGTCTATGAAACAATAGCTTATCATAGATTCCCGGGACGCCGTCCCTTTCACTACAAGCAAAGTCTACGGGGGAGAATTTCTGAAAAGTGGTTATAAAACCATCGACGAAAAAGGAAACAGGAAAATAAACATTATAATTAAATTAAAAAAAACTTCTGTAAGCTACATTTTATTATTGGTAAACAATTGGTTTATCTCAAGTTTAACTTATAATGAAATAAATAGACCGGGTGTTAAACTTCGAACAATGTTAAGAAACTTTAATAGCAATTCGTGAGCTATTGAAGTAATTTACGCTTTCATTTTTAATTATATGAATACTATTAAAATAATAGGTTTGATAGCAGCATTTTGCACAACCGTATCTTTTGTTCCCCAGGCTATTAAAACTATTCAAACCCAAAATACATCTGGTATATCTTTAGGCATGTATTCTTTATTTGCCTTTGGTACCCTCTTATGGCTTCTTTATGGAGTATTTTCTTCAAATTTACCTATTACTTTAGCCAATGGAATTACCCTTGTTTTTTCTATAATCATCCTTGTTTATAAGTTAAAGTACAAATGAATTGCTAAACCTGTAAGGTTAGCAGGATGTTTATGTGCGCTGACTTACAAATAAATAGCCGGTAAAATACCGGCCATTAGTAAAAAGGGTTTTTCTTATTATAGGTTATTTCTTCTTAACTACTAAAACCTGGAAACTGCCAGGGATCATAGGCGGTCGTCTTTGACCGGCTACAGTAGCACCAAAATCTGCAGTGGGCAAATAGGCGGTATGAGTTTCGGGATCAATTGTCATTGTTCTTGCACCTCTTTTTGTTGGTACATTTTCTAAAACTATGAATTTATCTTTTGAAATTTCTTTAATTACAGTAAGCGTTCCATCTCCGTTTGATGAATAAACATATTTTAATTCAGGATCAAATGCGGTACCATCGCATCCGTTGCCAATGGCAGGTGTGCTTACTATCTTTCCGTTTTCAGCATTTAATACTATCAGCATTTTGTTATCGCAGCCTGCAAATAATCTTTTCGTTTGGCGGTCAATTGAAAGGCCCGAAGGAGATTCTCCAGGCGCAATAGGCCAGGTGGTTATCACTTTCAAATGGGTGATATCTATTTCGCTGATTGCACTTTTATTTTCAATATTTACAAATACTTTACCCGCGCCATCGCTTACTGCTGTTTCAGGTTTGCCGCTCAAAGCTATTGTGCCTACCACTTTATCTGTTGAAGGATCAATTACTGAAAGGCTGGCGTCCCTGCCATTGCAGGTAATTATTTTTTTGGAATAATCATCATAAAAAATCGCATCAGGATCTTTGCCGGTGGGTATTTCACCTAATACCTTATCGTTAGAAAGATCAAATACGGTTACATTATCAGCACCTCCATTGCTGGTATATCCCTTATTCAGTGTATTCACGAAAGCAATACCATGCACACCTTTGGTATCCGGAATAACACCAATGGAATCGCCGTTATTTTTATTAAGAATATTTACCTGGGTGCCGTGCGACACATATAATTTGTTTTTATTGACGGCTATGTAATCCCACCAGCCATTACTTTTAATATGAAAACTTTCTGCCAGGTGATACCCTGATGACTGGGCAAATAGGTTTCCTTTGGATAAAATCAAGACGGTACAGATGAGTAATATTTTTTTCATGTTGGGAATATATTTAAAATGTTACCAAACCTAAATAACAATTCTGAAGACAATCTGAAGTAGTTCCTGCAACGGTTGGCGGGATGCTAACAGGTAACAAGGTTGTATCCAAAATAAAAATACCCCAAAAAAGTTCGTTTACTCTTCCTCAAAAAGAACGATGGAATTTTTTTCTCAAATTTGAAGTTAGCTGCATTTGCTTGGAAAATGCCAACAGGTCTGGCTCAATATATTCTCTCTTTGCCCTTTCTGAATTATAAATATCATTTTGGTAATGAAGAGCCATTAACTCTTTAAAATTATATTTTAACCTGGGAAACAATTCAATAAAATCTTTGAAACTATTTAATTTGCACTTATTATTGAAATGGCTTACTGCTTTGATTGCAGCAATGGTAAGTGTCTTATTATATTTATCACCGGCACCAATTAATTCAACATAGTTTGATAACTGATCACAAATATTTTTGATCGCTTCTTCCGTTCCATATTTATTTATCTGAATCCAAGCAAGCCGCAAATGGGCTTCATGGGTAAACAGGGAAGCTGGAAGAGAGCTTTTTTGAAACAGGATTTCAAAATCTTCGTCATTGATTTCTAAGTGAGAATTCATGAAGTATAAATTTAAGTATTTTGATGACCTGCATCATCATAAAATAAAAATACTCAACGGAAGTATGTTTACTATGCCTTTGTAGAATTTATTGCGGTTATCTACTTTATGTTGGATTTCTCACCCGCTGTTCCTTCCTGTGCTTATTAATAAATAATAATCCTAACATTGCATTTGAAAAAAAGTAACCTTAATAATAAGCATGAAGACTATCTTTTATTAAAATTAAGTAATGAGTGCAACGCTGATTTTTTTAATAATCCTCGCATATTTTTCATTGTTGATGTTTATATCGTATCTCACGTCAAGGCATACACGGGATACAACTTTTTTTGACGGAAACAGAGAATCTCCCTGGTTCCTGGTTGCTTTTGGCATGATAGGTTCTGGCATTTCTGCTGTTTCACTTGTTTCAATTCCAGGGAATGTAGGCAACGAGAATATGTATTTCTTCCAGTTTATCCTCGGTACCATAGCGGGGAATCTCTTTATCGCGTTTATATTAATTCCTATTTACTTTAAGCTGAAGGTAGTTTCTATTTATAGTTACCTTAATGTGCGGTTTGGCGATACTGCTTATAAAACCGGGTCATTGTTCTTTTTGGTATCTCAATCTTTTGGAGCGGCACTGCGATTACTTTTGTCCATTAAAATTTTACAATATGCCTTTTTTGATGCTTTGCATATTCCTTATTTTGTTACCATTATAATTGTGTTAGTTCTCATTTGGTTATATACCAATAAATCAGGTATTAAAACGATTGTATGGACAGATGCTTTACAATCTTTATTCCTTGTTACGGTTATTATTATTTCAATATTTACCATTAAGCATTCTTTGGGCCTTTCTTTTTCAGGTATGTTTACAACCATTGCCAGCCATCCTTATTCGCGGCTTTTTGATTGGGATATGCATTCAGGTACTAATTTTTTTAAACAATTTATTTCCGGGCTGTTAATTACAGTTGCACTTGTAGGACTTGATCAAAGTATGATGCAAAAAACACTTACAGTAAAACTTGAGAAAGATGCTAAAAAAAATGTTTTGTCGTTTGGATTTTTTATAGCCTTTGCACAAACCTTGTTTTTGGGGCTTGGCGTATTAATTTATATATATGCCGAAAGAAACGGAATACATCTGTCTACCCTTAAAGGGAAGTTTATTAATACCGATGATATTTACCCGTTACTTACCTTGCATTATTTTGGCATTATCGGTGCAATTGCATTTTTAATTGCAGTGATTGCTTCTACCTTCGCCAGCATTGATGCATGCATTACTGCATTAACCACCTCTTTCAGTTATGATTTCTTAAATATTGAAAATCGCCCTCATGAGAGAAGAAAGCAATTAAAAAACAAGGTATTGCTGGGCGTCAATATTGTTATGTTTATAATAGTAATGTTGTTCTGGAACAGCCATGGCGCTATCATAACTACCATTTTTAAAATTGCAGGGTATACCTATGGACCTCTTCTTGGATTATACCTTTTAGGGCTTTTTTCTAAGATAGCACTCAAAGGGAAATGGGTGCCGTTAGCCTGCGTAATGGCAGCAGTGGTTACTTATGTTTTAAATGACTATTTCATAAGAGTATTTCATTTTGATGTTGGATTTATGAATATATTTATGAATGCAGTTTTAACCATTTTGTTCTTATTAATCATTAAAAGAAAAAGGTGATGCATGATAAAGACACTTATACGATCAGCCTTACTAATGACCGTGGAAAATTTGGCGTAGGTGCATTGATGATGTCGTCTTCCGATCCGTGGATCACGTTAGGAATTGATTACCATGCATGCCTTGAAGCATTTAAAGGGCCTTGTAAAGAAATTTATGTTTTAGAAAATGATGATGAAATAGCAGGATTTGTAATACTTCAAATTTGCGGAACATTTAGTGGCTATATCCAGACAATCTGTATTAATAAAAAATACAGGGGAGAAGGATTGGGAAAAAGGTTGTTGTATTTTTGTGAAGAAAGAATTCATAAAATTTCACCTAATATTTTTATTTGTGTTTCATCATTCAACAAAGGCGCAATCAAATTGTATTATGAATTTGGATTTAAGCTGGTAGGAGAGTTGAAAGATTTTGTAAAGGAAGGTTTTGACGAATTATTACTCCGTAAAACCATCGGGCCAAGGCTTGGCTATGTTGCTCAACCGGATGATGATAATTCCTGATCTAACAAGTTTTATTTAAAATTATTATAAACGTTCGATATTTAAAAATCCAATTACATGAGAAAAAAATTATTGTTTATACTATTCCTGTTATGTTTTATTACCGGTATTTTAAAGAGTCAAAGTATAAGCCATAAAAAAAATGAAACAAAACTGCTTACGGAAATTGACAGTATACTAAATAGCCAGGTTGCTAATGACCAAATACCGGGAGCGGTAATTCAAATAAAAAAAGACGGTAAAATTATTTACCATCACGCCTATGGTTATGCGCAGAAATATGATTTCCACCATCATCTGCTCAACCCTCCTGCGCCAATGAATACTGCTACACTTTTTGACATGGCTTCCCTTACCAAAGTTATCGGCACAACTACCTCAATTATGTTGCTGGTTGACAGGGGACTTATTAAAGTAGATGACCCCGTTGGAAAGTATATTAAAAGTTTTGATACACCTGAAAAAAAGGAGATAACGATCAGGAACCTGCTTACCCATACTGCCGGCCTCATCGAATGGTACCCGCTTTTTTATTTTTCTTCCAATAAGGAAACAACCTATAAAGTGATCGGTGCCTTACCGCTTAAATACCCGGTAGGTGTAAAGCGCAGTTATAGCGACCTGGGTTTTATATTGCTGGGTGAAATTATTGAAAAAGTTTCGGGCCTTTCATTAGACCAATTTGAGAAACAAAATATTTTTGTGCCGTTGGGTATGCAACATACCACCTATAATCCTTTAAAGCATGGAAGAACTACCAATATTGCCGCTACATCACCCGGTAATCCATATGAACACCGGATGGTGTATGATTCCTCTCTTGGGTTTTCAGTTAAAGGCCTTGATCCAACAAGTTGGAACGGATGGAGAAACTATGTGTTAAAAGGTGAAGTAAATGATGGTAATGCATGGTATGCCAATGGAGGTATTGCCGGTTCGGCAGGTTTATTTTCTACGGTTGACGACATGCAGCAATTAGTGGACATGCTGATGCATAAAGGGAAAGTGGGAAACAAACAATTTATTTCGGCAAACGTGATTGCTTCTTTTTTCGTGAAGGATAAATTCAATAATGGATTGGGCTGGATGATGGATACCACGGATTCCTTCATCAAAGATGGGCCCGTGGGTACTTTTGGCCATCTCGGATTTACAGGTACCAGTATTGTTGTAATTCCTCAATATAATTTGTCGGTGATCCTTTTGATCAATCGCCAGAATATGGGGTTATTGAACAATGGAGATTATTATAATTTAAATCCTGTACGCAAGCAAATTTTTGAAGCTATCTTAAAGTGTTATCAACAATAAACCTGGTTTAGATAACAGTTAATTCAAAATAAAAATACCCAATAAAAGTTGGTTTACTATACTCTTGCCATCTTTCTTTTAATAAATGCCCCGCCAAAACGTTTAAGTTCTTTTTGCCCTGTTTCCGGGGTAAATCACATTATAGAATAGTAAAAAACCTGCCCTGTTTACCAGGGAAGAAATGATGATTTTTTTCGCTATGCTTTTAAAAGATTGTTTTTCTCCTAATGCAAACCCGATAGAACCTAAAGAAAAAGCCCTGTCTATCATACGGGTCAAATGATAGCCGTCTGTAAAACTAACTGCAATTGAAGTGGCTCCCGGAAAGGCCGGCCTTAAATCACCTTTATCATAATTTTTGTATTTGTTTTTCCATGAAGTCTGGAAATCCCAAAACCTGTTTCCCATTCCGAGGTAATGATGAACGAGTGCCTGGTTAACGCCGTCTGCGCTGCCGGCTACAAATTGGCAGGTATACATTAAAACTTCATTGATTTTTGCCTTATGGTTATTACCTGCCTGAACCTTCTGATAATATTTTGTTTGAGTATTTTGGTAGTTTTTAATTTGCGAATAGCTGCAGCAGGGAAGAATAATTGCTACAAGTACAATGATTTTTATTTTCATAATAATTTATTAATGATTTACTGATTGTGCTCTCATTTGTTTGCAACATTTATTCTTATAACCTGTATTTTGATAACATGGTTATATTCAGATAAAAAATAAAGGAGAATTGGGAATGGTGTAGTCAACCATTATAAATGCAAAAAAGCATTTGATTTTCAGGAGATATTGTAAAGGAAGTTAAAGGAACCTGGAGCAGTATTTCTTAAGTGTTGGAAATACAAATAAAAAGAAAGATTCCGATAAATCAAAGCATTCAAATTAAAACTTCCCATAGTGAAGCAACTTGTTATCGTTGGTGTTTAACCAATCAAAATAATAAATACCCAATACAATTTCGTTTAATTAAGCGTTATAAGGTAACCTTTTCATGTCCCCTTAAACATTTTAAAAACAAGGAGGTCAAAAAATAAAAAATGGCAAAACTAAAAGTCTTTTTTCTTCTGCTTTTCTCCGGAGCATTAATCTTTTCCTGTAAGAAAACAAATACTTTACCTCAGTCTGTTGTTGCAACCGATACACTTTATTTCCCTCCCGTGGGCAGCATTGAATGGCAAACAACTACACCTTCTTCTCTTGGATGGAATACCAATGAACTCAATAATTTATATACTTATCTTGATAGCGAGCATACCAAAGCGTTTATTATTCTGAAAGGCGGGAAACTGGTAGTTGAAAAATATTTTGGAACGTTCACTGCCGATAGCCTTTGGTATTGGGCTTCGGCAGGGAAAACACTAACTGCTTTTTTAACGGGTATTGCACAACAGGATGGGATAATAAACCTAAATGACAAAACTTCTAAATACCTGGGAACAGGCTGGACGTCCGAACCCCTGGATAAAGAAAATCTTATTACCATAAAAAATCAGTTAACTATGACAACCGGGTTGGACGATGGCATAGCTGACCCAGATTGTACTTTACCTGCCTGCCTTGTTTATAAATCGGATGCAGGAACCCGCTGGGCTTATCATAATGCTGCCTATACGCTTTTAGACGAGGTAATTCAAAATGCGAGCGGTCTTTCTTACAACGCCTATTTTCAGCAAAAGATCAGGAATAGAATTGGAATGAATGGGCTTTGGATAAAATCGCCGAATTCGAATAATGTATTTTACAGTAACGCGCGCAGTATGGCAAGGTTTGGATTGCTGATGCTTAACAAAGGAAAGTGGGATAAAACGGCTATTTTAAGCGATACCAATTATTTTAATGCACAGGTAAATACTTCTCAGAATTTAAACCTGAGTTATGGTTATTTAACCTGGCTTAATGGTAAAACCAGCTTTATGGTACCTACGCTTCAGAATGTATTTCCAGGTCCGCTTATTCCTAACGCACCAGCCGATATGTATGCGGCTCTCGGTAAAAATGATCAGAAAATATATGTGGTTCCTTCTCAAAAATTAGTGGTAATACGAATGGGCGATTCTGCAGGTGGTTTTCAGCTTTCTGTATCTGATTTTGATAACAAGCTTTGGAGCAAATTAAAAACCATTATTCAGTAATAATATCCCTCTTTTAGGTAAGCGTCCTCTTGTGCTATCAATGCTAATTAAAATTCAATGCTATCAATCCTTTCATACCTGAAAAAATAACAGGCACTTCTGTACTTCCCATCTTCAGGCTTAATTACAGAACCAGCCATGACGGGATTCAAATCAAAAAAATACAACTTATCACTGTCCAGGAATTTATATTTTCTGCTCATAAAGTAAATATACAATTCTACTTTTTGCAAGGTGCGGATACGTTCCTGGGAAAACAAAATTAAAGTTTGCCTGCAGGCGTTTTATTAACGGTCAATTTGTTTACGATTTTTCATAATGAAGTGCAATTACACCACATGAAAAAGTTTTAGACTCTGCAAGTTTCAATTTAGTAGTACCGGTTATATCTTTAAATAGCGGCATGCCCTGTCCTAATATAACCGGATTAACAAAAAGCCAAAACTCGTCAATTAACCCTTCATTTAATAACGATTGTGAAGCACCGGGACTTCCGAATATTAAAATATTTTTTCCTTCCTGTTGCTTTAATTTATTTATGTTGTCTGCAAGTTGGTCGCTAATTACTGTGGTGTTATAAAGTCCTTTTTCACTGATTGTCTTTGATAAAACAACTTTAGAAACTTTGTTGTACCAGGCCGAATGCTCTTTGTCGTGTTTTGATGCGTTGGGTTGTTCACCGGCAGTTGGCCAATAGTTTTGCATCATTTCATAGGTTACCCGTCCATAAAGTGCGGTGTCGGCTTTGTCGGTCATAGTAGCAACAAAGTCAAACAATGTCTCGTCCAAATTTATCCAATCCATTTCTCCGTTAAGCCCCGCTACAAAACCGTCAAGTGATGTATGCATAAAGAAAATTAAATTTCTCATTTAATACTATTTATAATTTTTAATCTTTTATCAGCCAAAGTTTTTAGAGTGCCAAACTTCCAGTGTTTGTATGGTTGAACTTCAATGCTCCTTCTGATCGAATTGTCAGCCCCGTAAAGTATTAAAGATGAAGCTAATAGAAAAAGCTGATATTTGTTCGTCTGCTGGAATTATTGCTGATACCAGTGAGCGGGCTTTTAGCTTACATTTTTCGGCCTATTGGCGCTGCCTGCCACAATAAAACCAATGGCGATCAAGCCTTGCACGGTAGCCATCACCCAATGTACATGCACTTCAGTATCGGTAAACTGGCCATAAAGGCTTGCGAGGGCGTGCAGTGCGAAATAAATAGTGTAGCCCAGCACCAATGCATTACGCGTCTTTGATGCCTCAGCGTTGCGAACCAGCCAGGCGATGAGCCCCAGCCCAAACTCGGCTATGCCCAAAAAGCGCACCATCATCAACATGGTTGGCGGGAATTGAAGATTGACCATTGATTCCATTGCCTGCGGAGCTACGATTGAAGGAACACCCACCACCAGCCCGTAGACAGCCGCGATGATAAACATAACTTTAGGTTTCATCTTTGTTTGATTTTAAAATTTTGCAAGAATAAAGTTGGGCTGGATATTGCCTGTTTTTGGTAGAGGTTTCGGATCTCGCTTTCGCTTGTCAAGAGTACGAAATATTTTTCAATAAATAGAAATGTTTTTAATTCCGTAATAAAAATAACAAACAAAACTTTCTGCCCGAATTCCAGCCTGAAAGATTGATTACTGTCTTACCAGGTCATCCGGGCGGGCTGGCGTGGACTTGGTCAGGCGGGGGTTCCTCTTCCGCTTATCTATACCGTTAAAATTATATGAAATACCTGTGCAGCTTAGGTTTTTACACATTTCATGCTTGCGCTGCTCTTCATTTATTACTCCCTGTTGCCATTTTATACGCCATTGCTGTGTCGGAAAGTGGCGTTAGCGCATCTGATAAAATATGGTACGTTCCTTTTTCTGATAGTTCGTCAGCAACTTTTTTAATTAAGGCTAAAGTAGCTTTCATCAAACCGGAACCCAGGCTTAAGCGGGCAACACCTAAATCCTGGAGTTCACGTACAGACAGTGGTGATCCTGCCCCAATCGTAGGGTTTGAAAGAATATTAATAGGCGCATTAATTTCCTTTATCAGTGTTGCAATCGTTTCTTTTTCCCATACAGGTTGCACAAATATACAGTCGGCACCTGCTTCCCGGTATTTATTGCCGCGCTTTATCGATTCAGATAATTTTTCGCGTGACGAAGCTGATGAAGTATAAAATGAATCGGTCCTTGCATTAATTACTAAATGAAAACCAAGTGAATCTGATAATGCACGAATAGCTGATATTCGTTCACAAAATTCCATCTCGTCGATTAATTTCGGATTTAAATCAATACTATCTTCAATATTTATCCCTGCAATTCCTGTTGCAATTATCTTCTTAACCGAATCAATTATTTCATTTAAATTATTTCCATATCCGGCTTCTATATCCACAGTTACCGGAACCTGTACAGCGTTTACGATCCCCGTTATAGCATCGATCATTTCTGACAACTGTATTACCTGGCAGTCAGGATAACCTAAAGAGGCAGCTATTCCCATACTTGTTGTGGCAATTGCTTTATAGCCGCATGCTTCTATTAATTTAGAACTTCCGATGTCCCATGAATTCAGCAGAACCAGGATTTCTTTGTCCTGGTGAAATTTCAGGAATCTTTCAGCTTTTTCTTTTTGAATACTTGAAACCAAAGTCTTGTTATTTTTTGGGTTTATATAAATAGATTTAAGTTCCTGTTTGGCTTGCCACTAACAGCCACGAATATACGCAAACCTGGAAAGGTATTTTCTATCCCCATGATTCGTGTCTCAGGGTAACTATATATATAACAGGTATATGGTCACCTGTTCCCACAAACCAATCAGCCTTTCAGCTCAAATCCTCAAAATTCATCTCTCAGATCTTTTAAAATTTTTCATCTCTCAATCTGGTTCGTAAAGGACACGATCCAGGGGGGAGAGCCGCAGACCCATCACCACCGGCATTTACAAAATAAAAATACTCAATAAAACTTCATTTACTTTCTCTTCATTAGCAGAACATCCCGCACCTGGTATTGTGAAGAATAAACAGCTATTTTGATGGCACAACCAGTACCGGGATTTTGGAATGACGCACCACATGCTCCGCTATACTGCCCATTAATAAATTCGAGATCCCCGTTTTGCCATGAGTACCTATTACAATTAAATCTGCTGCCCATTCAGTGGCTACTTTCAGTATCATTTCATAAGGTTGCCCTACTTCTACAAACGTCCGGATTTTATAATCTTTAAAAATTTTGTCTATAAGTACCTGCTGGTTATTTTTGAGATCGTTTTTAATTGTATCAGCCAGTTCTTTTGGAGTTGCACCTTCACCGGTTATTAAAAAATTAGTATCAACCACACTCACAAGTGCCATCTCTGCATTTAGCTGTTGTCCAAATTGGAAACCTGTTATGGCCACTTCTTCGGCAACGGGGCTTTCGTCAACTGCAATTAAAATTTTACGGTAAGTCATTTTCTATTTGTTTTATTGGTTAATAATTTTTGATATTCCGGAATTAGTTTGGGGCCACAGGCCAACTTTGATAAAATCGTTTATCACTAAGGAGAAAGTGAATGCATAGGCAATTACAATAATCGTTTGTTTCAAAGGAATTGCCTTAAGTCCGAGAAGTCCGAACGAAGAAAGAATTACACCTAAAATCATGTCAGCAAGAAGAAGAAAGAACAAGGTCTTGCTTGGGGCTGACTGCCAGAAATGCTTTTTCTCTCTTACCACGAATATTGAAAACAAAGCAAAAAACAGTAATAATTCAAAGCAGAAAGTATTGAGCGCTTTATCATCAGTATCAAGATGCAAAAAATTTAACCCGATATACAGAAGACCGAATGCTTCTATCGTCATTAGTAAGCCTATTACGATGCCTGTTTTTGCTTGGTCCCGGATGTTCCATTTTGATGGTTTTTCTGATGCCTTTACATTATCAGTGGACAAAGATATTTTCACGAAATCTGTCATAAAAATCATTATCAGCATTGCCGAAGCTGTAATTACATATTTACCCAATAAAAGGAAAGCTATTACTATAAAACAGGTTTTTAAAATGGTTCTTGCAATCTTATTAATTATCCAGGTGTTTATTCTTTCAAACATCATCCTGCCTACTTTAATGGGGCTTAGAATATTTGCCAAACCTTCTTCCGTTAGTACGATACTGGCAGCGCCTTTCGCTACATCGGTAGCATTACTCACCGCAATTCCCACTTCAGCTTGTTTTAAAGCAGGAGCATCATTTACGCCATCTCCCGTCATCCCTACGATATGCCCTTTTGCCTGGAAAGCCTTTACAATTTCATATTTGTTTTCCGGGTAAACTTCTGCAACCCCACTGCTTTTTTCCAATAGTTCAACAAGATTTGCCTGGTCCATATTTTTTAATTCCGAAGCCTTAACTATTGTTCCCTTCAAATCTACTGCTTTTGCAATTTCCCCGGCAATAGGAAGCGCATCGCCAGTGAGCATTTTAACGGTTACTCCCAGCTTTTCAATTTCGTCGATCAATTTTTTCGAATCGATCCTTGGCGGATCATGCAATGCAACCAATCCGACAAAGTCGGGTTGATCATTTCCAATTGTCTTA
Source organism: Bacteroidota bacterium (assembly GCA_028876495.1). GTDB lineage: Bacteria > Bacteroidota > Bacteroidia > Chitinophagales > Chitinophagaceae > Ginsengibacter. The sequence continues at coordinate 60,383 of JAGWRO010000011.1, read as the reverse complement.
GCCACTGCCAATGTTCTGTATCCTTGTTCTGCAAAATCACTTATACTTGTTTCAAATTCTTTTTTGGCATTTTCATCCAAACCACAAACTGCTGCAATAACATTAAATGAACCCTTCATCACGTTAAATTTTTCATTGCCTTTGATTATGACCGCTTCTGTTTTCCTGTTTTTCGGATCAAACGGAATAAAAGTTTTCTGTACGTAAGAATTATTTAAAATATTTTTTTGCTTTGCAGCATTGATGAAAGCCATATCGATTGAATCGCGATTTGCCTCTTGTGAAGCCAATGCGCCATAAAGCAATACATCATCTTCTGTATAACTTTTTCCTGCCTGTAACTTTGCTACGGATAGTTGGTTCATGGTTAGCGTACCCGTTTTATCTACGTATAATATATCCATGCTTGCTGCGTCATCGGGCGCATCTAACCGGGTAACTAACACACCCTGTTTCACTAATTCATTTGATCCTAAGGCCATGCAAACAGTAAACATGGCTGTTAGTGCCACCGGAATGGCGCCGAGCAATAACACCAACATCAAAGGCAAAATTTCCAATAAATCAACACCCCTTATAAAAGAAACAACCAATGCAATGGCTAATAAAGCACCCACTATCAGCAAAAGCCATTTCACCACTTTTGCAATAATTTCATTTATATGTGATTTCGGTTTAGCTGTTTTGACTAATTCAATTGTTTTACCAAATTTCGTGTGAGCGCCTGTCAGGTTTACTATTCCCGTAGCTTCTCCTTTGGTTACGATTGAACCGGAAAAAATAATTTCTTCCTGTTTCTTTTCTATTTCGAGTGATTCGCCTGTAAGGGCAGATTCGTCTATGCTTATTTCACCTTGAATAATTTTTATATCGGCGGGTACAAAATCTCCGATTCTGATCCGGGTGATATCACCGGGAACCAATTCCCGCGCAGCTACTATTTTCCATACGCCCTCTCTTAATACTTTTACATTGATCTGTAATTTTTTCTTTAAGGCTTCCACTGCGTTAGCGGCATTATGTTCCTGCACAAAACCAATTACCGCATTGAAAATTAATAATCCCAATACAATATATGCATCCGAATGCTTGTGTAAGAACCACGAAAGAATTATGATCAGCTCAAGCATCCAGGCAGTAAGACCCCAAAATTTCTTTAGAAATAAGAGTAATGGATTTGCTTTTTTTGCCAGGACTTCATTGTAACCGTATTGTTTACGATTGTTGTCAACTTCAATTTCAGTCAAGCCTTTAGCAGGATTGGTATCGAATTGGTTGATATCATTTTTCTCATTCAAGATTTTAATTTTTAAATTTTTTCGTAGTAACCCACGCCAGGTTCGTGTCACACGAACCACTCTTAACTTTTACAAAATCGCTCCAATATGCTTTAAAAACCCGAAATTATCAATCTCTTTTTCATAATCGCTTGTGCCTTCAAAGATCTTACTGTTCCTCTTAATTTGCAAAAGCGAGACGATTGTTAGTTAGGGAATTTTTATGCTATAATCTGACATCTTTGACAGCCTGATCAATAATCAAGGGTTCAGAATAAAAATTATTTTCCCATTTTTTGTGATTTTCCATTGCTTCCTTTACATATGATGAATTTCCAATAAGATTAATTATTTTGTTATTGATTAAAGTGAGGTGGGATTTAAACGGCCTTATTACATCAATAAGTAATACAACCCGCACTTCACCGGTATTATTCCATACTTCATGTTCATAAGTGTCATCAAAAACCACGGACTTGCCTTCCTGCCAATATATATATTCATTCTCAATCCGCATTACACAATCCCCGGGCTTGCCGGGTATTATTAGTCCAAGGTGGCTCCGAATCAGACCTTTAAAAATTCCTTTATGAGCTGGTATGTGCTTATGTGGCGAAAGAACCGAAAAAAAGGCTGTTTTCATGCCCGGAATTTGTTCAAGTAACGAAGTTGTTACCGGACACGACTGACAATTTAGTGTCGCTTTAATGCCAAAACCAAAAAGAAAAAAAGTTTTCCAGTAATTATCCTGGTTTAATACATTTTGTTCCTGCTGAATATCCTGTATGTTTGGAAGTTTTTGGTGAAAATGAAGTATGCCTTCCAGTTCCTTTCTTATTGAATGCCAATTATTTTCTAACAGATCTGTCCAGGTAAATTGTTGGTTATCAAAAATAGGATGATCGCCAACAGTTGAATATTTTCCCATTCGGTTTCCAATTCCAAGCAGTAGGGGCCTGAACAATCTGAATTTTATCAGCTCTCTTAATCTTAAGATTAATTTTCTCATGGCACCCCGTTTAAAAATAAGATAGCTAAAGGTAATCATATATAAATAGTTAGATAATTTGTAACCTATCTCTAACTTACCTTGATTTTCCCCCGCCATGGATCGTGGGACACGAACCACTCTTAAGCCATGGTTTGTGTCCCACGAACCACTCTTAAGCCATGGTTTGTGTCCCACGAACCACTCTTAATTTTAAGCCATGGTTTGTGTCCCACGAACCACTCTTAAGCCATGGTTTGTGTCCCACGAACCACTCTTAACTTTTACAAAATCGCTTCAATATGCTTTAAAAATCCGAAATTATCAATCTCTTTTTCATAAAAGGAAGCGGAGGAGTAATAATAATCATGCGGCTCCTTACATAGGTTCCATCTTCCCATTATAGCGTAAATACAACCCCGGGTTAATTTTAAATCATCCTGGTTGCGGCGATGATGAGGGGGTTTTATTACAAAATAAAAATACCCAATAAAAGTTGGTTTACTGTGCCTATCCACGACACACATACGCCGTTGGTGGGTGAGACCAAGCTACGGCATTAACTTTTTGGAGGAACACTGACGGTGGCAAAAAAAATTAAAAATATATTGTTCGTTGATATTTATCAGCCCCCTCAATGACTACAATCATCTTCCAACATATCTGCCAATATTAATTTTGCATAATCTTAATCTTATAAAAAATAGTGGATAAACTTCCGGTCGGCAAAAGTTTTCCTGCATACTCTCTCCTTCTGCAATGGTGCGATCCATTATTCAATGACGATCTCAAATAAAAATTTTGACTTGGAGTAGAGATTTATTCTATTCCAGTGTTCACGGATAAAAAATTATTTTTATGCTTAGTAAAATTCTTTGCTTATTGATAATTTTTTTTGTGCTTCAGCTTACAGGCCGGGGGCAGGACCAAAAAGTGGCAGATAGCCTAAGAAAAATCTACCAGGAAAAAAAATTGACACGTACAGAAGAGATGGAAATATTGAAAAAATTGTCCTTTAATGAAGTCGGAGATCCTTATCTTTCTCTATATTACTCTGATGAACTGATTCGGTTGGCAATAAAATCAAAAAATAACAAGTACCTCCATAGCGGCTATTTTCAAAGAGGGAATAAAAGGCGTTGGCTGGGTGATTTTGGTAATGCCCTTGAAGCATATTTTAAGTGTGTTGAAATTGCAAGTAAGGGTAATCTTATAAGGGATGAAGCAAATGATTATAATGCAATTGCTGGTATCTATTTTTCAATGTATAATTATCCCTTTGCGATAACTTATTATCGCAAAGCGATTTCAATTTTCAGGGAGGTTGGTGATTCAATAACCCTTGCTGCCGCCATTAATAATGCAGGAGTATCATTTCTGGACAATAAAGATTACGATTCCGCCCTGGTATATTTTACTGAATCAAAAAATATTTATAAAAAGAAAAATTTTCCCGTCGGGGAAGCCCATAGTATTAGTAATACGGGGTTGTTATATGCTAGTCTCGGAAAATATGATTCGGCTGTACAAAGCATCGAACAGGCAATTTCTATTTTGGAAAAAATGCAAAATTATTTGGCCATCTGCACTATGCTCGGCATGATGTCTGATATTTATTTGAAAAAGGGAAATGAACAGAAAGCACTCGATTATGCTTTAGAAAGTCTTACAATGGCACAGCAATTTGGATATAAAAAGCAGATAAGCGATGCTAGTTTAAAGATCTCACAATTGTATGAAAAATCCGGAAAGATTGCAGAGTCTTTCGAATTTTATAAAAATTACATCAAGTATCGGGATAGTGCCGTTAATCCAAATTCGGAACGGATAATGGCTGATTTACGTACCAATTATGAAGTGTCTAAAAAGGATGCGCAGGTTGAACTTCTGCGTGAGCAAAAGCAAAACCAGCGAATTATGATGACTGGGCTCTTCGTTATTTTAGCGCTTGCAATTGCCATATTGGTTATTCTTTACCGGTATTATCGAAATATTTCAGCAGAGAAAGCGAAAGCGGAAAGCTTGTTGTTAAATATCCTTCCGGCAGAAACCGCAATGGAATTAAAGCAGAATGGTAAAATTGAAGCGCAGGAGTTTGACGAGGTTACCGTATTGTTTACGGATTTTGTATCTTTCAGTAAGCAAGCTGAAAAAGTAAATCCCGATCAATTGGTAAAAAGTATTGATTATTATTTTAGGGCTTTTGATGAAATAAGTACTAAATATAAATTGGAGAAAATAAAAACGATTGGGGATTCTTATATGTGTGCTTGTGGACTGCCCACACCCAATCCTGTGCATGCAAAACAAATAATCAGAGCTGCAAAGGAAATGATTGCAGTGGTAAATGAAGAACTTGAAAAGCCAGATGGCTTGAACCATTTTGAAATCAGGATAGGTGTAAATACAGGACCGGTAGTAGCAGGAATCGTAGGAATCAAAAAATGGCAATACGACATTTGGGGAGATACAGTAAACATTGCATCACGAATGGAAGTCAACTCTATTCCAGGTAAAGTGAATCTATCTGAGACCACTTATCTGAAAATCAAAGATGAATTTCCATGCGAATATCGTGGTGAATTTAAAATAAAGAACCATGGTTCATTGAAAATGTATTTTCTTTCCTGATCTGCCGGTTGTTTTGGCTGGTTGCCTACCGACAAACAGATGATTGTACAGGCAATTACTGATGCAGAAGTGCGGCTGGTCAAAATATACTACTAATTTTACCAAACAATTTTTTGATCCCAATACATTTAAATCACTTATCAATAGAGACTTGGTTTTACATTATTAGCGTAAATACAACCCCGGGTTAATTTTAAATCATCCTGGTTGCGGCGATGATGAGGGGTTTTATTACAAAATAAAAATACCAAATAAAAGTTGGTTTACTGTATCGATTAATATAATGGAACACCCACAGAGGTTAAGCGTTGTCAATAATTGTCAGGATAAGATTTATTAAACTGCAAGTTGTCAATTTTAAACTCAGTCTTTAAGCTGTCAAATTGTTTAAGCGTTAAAGGTCCGAAGACTTTGTCTCTTTCTTTATAAATATCAATAATGTAATAGTTGGTTGTGTCTGTATGGATTATGTAACCGCCTTCAAAACCATTTGTTGGATGTTGTTTTGCGATTATGTAATTTTCATTGTGTCCCACAGCAAAAATATAAGGATCTAAAATTACCGATGCACTTGAAGAATGTAATTTGTCCTCTTTAGCCAGCATTTGATTTTGAGGAAGGTCAATCCATATTACTTCATACTTTCCAATGATTCGGTCAGAATGGCTATCAAATAAGCAACCCGTTAAAAAGGAAACTGTCAGGAAAAGCAGAAGAATATTTTTTATAGTTACGGTCATTTTATATAACAGCCAACACAATATTATCCGAAGTTAAACAGTATTGCAGGAAAAACCTCATTGATGATCCGCAAGCCTTAATCCTATCTTTTATTACAAAATAAAAATACAAAATAAAAGTTTGTTTACTGTTACTTTTAATCAGCGGAACGTCCGTAGCCGGAGACGTTCCTGAGAAAAAAACACTAGGATATAATCTTGCGTCAAATAGGAAAAAATTACTCTGATCCTTTATCTTTTCTCTCTAAAACCTGATAGTAGTAGCTGAATGGTTTGTTGAAATGAATTATTTGTCTAGGTTTTGATTCTAATTTTTCATCAGCGACGGATTCTTTCATATCTTTCTAGCGCAGGTCCCGACCTGTGCTTAACTGTTACTTATTCAACCTTTAAAAGAACCATTGTAAAAAGTAACGAACGGCCGGAGGTGGGGAGACCTGCTCCAGTTGGCCACAAAACACCTTAGGAAAATAAAGCTCTAAAATAACCGGTGTCGCTGAACATCGTATTGCAAAAAGCCCCGGTCTTAAATGATCAGGGCTTCTTTTATTTTCTTCCAACTGGTTTTTAATTCAGGGGCTTTCTTCAATACGCATACTGTTAGCAGCATGTGCTACTCGTCCATCATTAGATTCACTGATTCAAATAAGTTACTGACATTTCCAAAGCGATGTAAGTAGAATGTCTCATTCTTCGGGTCGGCAAATGTAGCATAGGCAACGGGTTCAAGAACATTCGTGAGATGCATTTTATTTCTCTTGAAGTAATCGCTGTAAACTTTAATGTCTTGCCAGCCACCCCACAAAACCGGAACTAAGAAAAAATCAGTGTCGCTCTTTTTGCTTTCAACCTTTTTTGCAAGTCGGTGATTCAGGAATATTTTAATTTTTTCCTCATCACTTTCAACCTTTTCACTATCCAAGTGAATGTTTAACACTTCAACTAAGTATAATTTCCCGTCATTCGTTTTCTTTATTTTGAAATCAATTCTTTTCTCGCTTGCTAATTTCGTCTCAACATTTTCGAGGCGATATATTTTTGATTTGATTAGGTTATTAATTACCGCCAACTCACCAACATAATCTAAATACCTCACGTCAAATCTTGTGAGGAAATCCCGAATGTTTTTCCTAATAATCTTTTTCTCCTCGGCAGTAAGATTCATAGAAAGTTCTTCTAAGAGTCGTTGAAAAAAACTTAATAAGCGCATTGCTTCTAAGTTTTGCTTTTTAGCTTCAATAATTATGTCGTAAATCGTTGCTTGAATTGTCCAAGTTCCACAGTTATCGTTTGCTTTTGCTGTTCGCTTGATTAATTCTTCTGAAAATAATTTGTCGATGCGTTCCCAACCAAAGTCCGTGTCGCCAACAATATCTATGATTGCAGGCAAGTAAAATCTAATGTTCTCTTTAACTCTGTTCATGTTACTTTCTTGCATTAAATATCAAGTTACTGATGCTGTTCATTCGGAGCACAAGCATTGCGGATAATAACTAAGGTTTCATTTCTTGCCCGTTGGGCAAAACGAAACCTTAGTTATTGCAGGCAGTTTTTTCATTAATTATCATTCATTAATTCGGTTTTGTCAAAGGATTTTTTGAAATATAACTTTTCCTGTAATGTATTAAGTCCGAAAGGAATTATGCTTATGATTGTCCAACCAAGATTACTCATATAATTTAAAACGTCAGTTGATGTGGTTAATTTGTTTACCATTTTTAATCTTGTGATTATCGAGCTGTCTTTAAATAAAAACAAACTGTCCTCCAGTCCAACGGAAATAATTGCGTGCTTTCTCAGACCCAACTCTACTTGACAAAATCTGTCTATTTTTATTTGTCCAAAAGATTGTGACACAAATATTGTAGTTGCGGTAAGTATCAATAAAATAGCCTTTTTCATTTTAAATTATTTATATCGTGAAAAATTAAATGTTTCTGGTATGTGGTCTTGTAAATTTTGTATTTGTAGAGTGGTATTTTTCAATTTTACGTTGAGCTAAATTGCCTGCAACGGCCACGCATTTATGCAGGCCTGGAATTAGAATTCCTGTCTGCCCAAACCGTTAGCCAAATTTATAATAAAAAGTTCATTGTTACTACTATCGCCTAGTAAAGTTCCTTCAGCCCGTAACTATTGCTGAAACATGCACTATCGCTCATTTTTAGCACGTCTGCCCGGCTTGCATAAAGTCTTGTTGTGTGCCGTCCTACTTCACTGTTAGCTTAATAATTTTATTTCCACTTATTGCATAAGCAAGTTTATTTGTAGGAAAACTTACGTCTTGTATTAAGCCAACTTCTTTTATATCACCTGTTCCATCCCATGAAACGCCGCCGTCGTTTGTATAGTAGATTGAGCCAAAAGGAAAGCCCGAGTCTCCGCCAGAATAATTGCCGCTGCCAAATGCAAATCCCGTTTGGTTGCTTATAAAATGGATAGCGTAAATATCACTTGGTGAACTTGATAATTCGCTCCATGAACCCCCTCCATTTGTAGATTTGATAATTTTACCCTGACCGGAAACAAAGATAGAACCGTCTTTTTCGGAAATTGCATAATAACCAATATTACCGTTTGGGTTTTCTATTTGCCATGTTGCACCGCCATCTTCGGTAACTAGGATCTTACCAAATAGGCATACGATATAGCCTTTCGATGAACTAGTAAATTTTATTTGCATCATTTTGCCACCAATATTATTTATTTTATGCTCACTCCATGTTTGGCCGCCATCTGTTGTTTTAAAAACTACATCATCACCGACGCAAAATCCTAAAGATGAATTCACAAAACAGATAGACGTAATTTCGATTTTTTCAGTGGGGGTAAAAACATTTCTCCATGATTGGCCACCATCTATAGTTCTTAAAATAAAACCTCCAGGTGGAATACATCCGGTGCCTCCACAGGAATTTAAACCTCCTACCGCAAAACCTACTTGTGAATCAGTAAAGTAAATGTCCCGGATTGGAAGAGTTGTTGTTGAATTTAGTGCAGTCCAGTTTTTTGCAGAATCAGTAGTTTTATATAATCCTCCATTATAAGTTGAAACAAACCCATCTTTTTCGTTCAAAAAATAAACCGATTGTAATCCTCCAAAACTTGTTGTAATAAAAGCTGTGTCAAAACCAGTAGCTTGTGAATTTACCTCAACCGGGCTCTTGTTACATGACAAAACAAAAAGGTAAAGGATTGAAAATCTAATTATTTTTTTCATAAGAGTTTTTTAAGGGTGACCACTAAAAAGGTAAAAACGTTGCATCGGATTACCGCTAACACAAAGAAAAGTATCCGAAAAGCCCCCTTATAAAGCCCCGCATTAAAAATGAGTTTGCGGGGCTTTGCGGTATACTTTTGCGTTGACCGATGTTGCCGTAATATTTGCTATTGGGGACAAAGTATCAACGGGTTCTTTTCTTTATGATTGTTTTTAAAATTAAATTTCGGTCTTCAAAACATTTTTTTCTCATTGCTCAATCGTTTCAGATGTCTTGATGATTTAAAAGTAGCTATTATATTTTTCATTCAATAATTTTTACAGCCCTTTTTTGATTTAGTGCTATAACACTGCCTTTATCTCTTTCTAGCGCAGGTCTCCCGACCCGTGTTTAACTGTTACTTATTCAACCTTTAAAAGAACCATTGTAAAAAGTAACGAACGGCCTCAGGTCAGGAGAACTGCGCCAGTTGGGATAATTTGACATTTTTATAATCGGCACCTTTGCTCTTTTTAAATATTTCATCATTTTTGCAGGAACTAAAACGAATTAAAATGTTTCAATTGGAAGAAATTAAGGAAGCTCATTCAAAAGTTAAAAGTGGTGCTGACTTTCCAAAGTATATTCAAGATCTTTTAAAGTTAGGGGTTACTAAATATGATACTTTCGTAAGCGATGGTCACACATCTTTCGTCGGCGAAAATAATTACCGAGTACAGTCAGAACCTAAGTATTCAACATTAGAAGTTGCGGATATAAGTGATGCAGAAAAATTCAAGCAGTATTTAAAAATTCATCAGCAAGGTCAAACTAACTATCCGACATTCTGTAATCACTCTGCTGAAACAGGTGTCGAAAAATGGACAGTAGATATGAATCAGATGACTTGTATTTACTATGACAAATCAAACAATCAAATGTTGGAAGAGAAAATTCCAGCGCTCTAAGTAAATCGATGCATTCTCAGGGTAGCCGCCATGCTGGCCTTAGAATGGTTAAATAAGAAGATACTCTTACTGCGCTGCCTCATACACCGCTTAAATAATTAGGGACTGCTGTACTTAATTTGCAACTAAATACATTTTATGTAAGATATTTATAGCAGTGCCAGGAATTATTATTATGGAAAGTAATACAGCTTATTAAGATTGAATTTTGTTATAGATTTAATTTTCGTAAATCCTTAGATTGCAAACTAAGGATAGCACAACTAACGGTTAGGAGCATACTAAGTGTAGTGTATCTTTCTAGAGCAGGTCTCCCGACCTGTGCTTAACTGTTACTTATTCAACATCTAAAAGGACCGTTGTAAAAAGTAACGAACGGCAACAGGTCGGGAGACCTGCGCCAGTTGGATTATTTGTTTCCATTTAACCAACGTATTAATTTTCTACTTACAAATTCATTTTTATAAAACCATTCTGTGCTTTGGATTCGAAAAAATTTCCAACCAACTCTTTCTAAAATTTCTTGCCGCTTGATGTCATTACGTATTTGCTCAAATCCAGAATGAGATAAATATCCATCACATTCAATAGCAATTTTCTTATTGTCTTTAACAATTCCAAAGTCAATTTTATATCCTCCAATTTTATACTGTGGGGTAATGTAATTTCCGAAATTATTATTGTAAAGAAGGGTACAAACGCCTTTTTCAAACTCTCCTGAATTAGCATCACAACGAATTAATAAATCTTGAAGCTGATTAGAGCTTGTTTGTGGAGCATTAGGATTTGTGTAGTAGTTAATTAATTTTTTGCGATAGCAATTAGGGTTATTCATTAATGGAATTGCATCGGGGTGGATACTATGAAACAAAATACATTTTTCTCTTGCTCTACTTGCTGCTACATTATAGATTCTCATAAACTCCTCTGTTGTTGCTGCTACAGGTGGTTTTATAATAATATTATCACTTCCTCTTACCGTGTCAAAGGTATGGGTCGCAGAAATTGTCAGGAAAATAATATCTCTTTCATCACCCTGAAATTCTCTTGAAGTTCCAACCTTAAAATCTAAATCATCTTCATATTGCTTTACTATTTCATTTCCTGCAATAATCTTATTCAATTCTGTTAAGTGATTGACATTCGAACTTTCCAACGCAATCACCCCAACAGTAGGAAGTTTTGTAATTCTCCCGCTCTTAAAATCTTGAATGAATTGTAAAATGCGTTCTAAAACTTGCTCAACAATTTTAGATTTCTTCGTGTCCGAAATATCATCTTCCACGTACTGAATTTCTGTTGGCTCTCCGTATAAAAGCTCTGTTGCAGTTTTAAGTGGAATAATGCTGTTAGCATAAATGTATTGATTCGAGTAACCAATAATTTCTGGAAGGCATCTAAAATGTTCTTTGAGTGAAACAATGTTTGGATAAACCACGCTTGACATTGAATAAACGCTGCTTGTTCTGCTTGTTACATCAAATTGAGTTTTGAATTGATGGTGCAAAAAATACTTATCTAATAATTCATTCACTCTGTCAATGCTTATGTTTTTGTCAACTACAACAGATGTTTGATTTTCATCTCCAACTATTAGTGCTTTTTTTGCACGAAAAATTAAATTCAAACTACTAATATCACATTGGCTTGCTTCATCAATAATTAAAACATCAAACTGATTGGGAGCTGGGTCTGGAAAAAATGTAATTGCTGATTCCAATTGCATAATCCAAATAGGAACTGCTCTCTTTGCACTTTGCATATTACTAATAGATGCAGCCTTGTCCCTTGCATAATTTCTACCAAAACCTTTTCCCATTCTCGTTAAGTCATTAAGCCAAGCATTGAGGGAAGAAAGTTCATTGTCAGTAACCCGTTTTGATTTCTCAAACCAAGTTTTAGCTACGATTAATTCTTCCGTGTTACGTTCAAGATTTTTCTTAATGGTTTGTAAATCGTCAAAGAGTTTCTCACTGCTGTTGTTTTTTGAAAGGGAAGTTTCCAAAAAGTTATTGAGTTGCTGTAAAAACAAATCTTGTTCAAGTTTTAATTGCGTCACATTGACTTTTTCCTTTCCTCTCAACCTTCTGTTCAAAATATTTGCTGTTTCTGGCAAATGAGATAGTAAGGAATCTAAAAGATTATTGTATTGATTTGCCGTAATTGATTTTTCTTTTTCAACAAAGTAATTATTGCAATTCCGCTCATATGATGTTCTATCAACGTCAAGAATTGCGTCGGCAATTTTTCTGATAAGCGGATGCTGTTTCGGATGGGTTGTGATTTGTTTTACTTTCTGGTTTAATTCCTCATGTAGTTCTTTGTATTGTGCATACAAAAAAATCTTATTTAAGTAGCTTAGCTGTTCTTCATACGAATTTGAATGAACATTCAAAACACTATAATTTATTTCTAGTAATCTTTCATTAAATAATTTAAGAGTTCTATCAAATTCAATTGCATATTTTAAATTACTGATGTTTTCTAAAATGTTTTCAATACTTCCTAATTGATTCTTTTGAAAATAATTACCAAAAGTGATTTTTAACTGCTCAAGGGATTTTCGTTTTTGGATTTCAGTTTCAATTATTTTAATCTGTTCAATATTTGTAGCCTTACTATAATTTACTGTACATTCTAAAAAGCTATTTAATTGTTTATTCAATAACTTTTTCTGAAAGAAGTTAAGACTATTGTTCTCGCCAAACTTTAAAATAAGTTGGTTAATTTGAATATGCAGCTCAAAAGGATTTCCATTAGCAATGGGTGTAATATCAATGTTATAATTAAGTAAAATCCTTTCTGCATTTTCGATTTGTTCAATTAACTCTTGATTACCGTTTATGATTTCTTTGAGTTCGCTGACTTGAAAATTTGAATTTTTCAAAAGATGAAAGGCGGTTCTTTTTTCTTTCAGTTTGTTGTATTGAGCATTAAACTTTTCTAATTCAGTTAAAAATGTTTCGTCAATTAATTGGTAGTTTACCTTTTCGAATTGGTGTAGGTTTATTTGCGACAGGATCGTATTTAATGAATCCTCAATTTTTCTTAACTCGGTTAGTGAAACAAATTCTTCCCTCTCAATGAAATTGTATTTGTGTAATTCAAAGTCACTGCCGCTGAGTTTTTCGCCTGTCTTGATTAATTCTAAAATTTCCTTTGAGAAGTTTTCCTTATTGACTGCAAATTCTACCTTGTCAATGATGAAATAGTTTTCATCAAACTTGTTTTGAAAATAATATTCCGCCCATTCTGTTGCGGTCTTACTTTCAATTTCATTCTTGAATGGATTGAAAGTTTTAAATAGTTTGCTGTTTGCTTGAATTAAATTGTAAATCTTTTGAAGTGTATCAGAATACTTCTTTTCAAGATTTTCTTGCTCCTTACTTATTTCCTTTATTTTATTTTCATTGTGCTCTTTGGAAATGTTTGTAATGATTGCATTTACAGATGTCTTTAAAGTTTCGCTGCCTTGTCCTTCGTTCACTAACGAGATTGAAAGGTTTTGGATTCCCTTTGGCAACTTGTCTTTAATTACACTTAACGCTTTTGAGTTTTGAGAAACAACTAAGATAGATTTCCCTTGTGCTACAAAATGAGAAACAAGATTTGCAATAGTATGGCTTTTGCCTGTACCTGGAGGTCCTTTAACTGTTACGGCATCTTGTTCTTGTAAACGCCTAGCGATTTCAAATTGCTCATCGTTGAATGGCAATGGAAATAAATACTGCAATGTGATTAATGCGTTAGTATTTATTCCTTCGTTCTCTGGTCTTGGATTAGTTCCACCATTGCTTATTGAATCGGGATTAATATCTTCTGTTCCAAAAAGTTTTTTGAAAAAGTCAGGAATTAAATCAATCAAACCTTTTTGTTTAAGCTCAAATATTTTTCTCGCAATATTTTGAGCATCATTTGCAACATCAATTTTTGATTCAGTTAATTTCGTTTGAATTATTGGAGAGAAACTAAAACGAATGTTTGGTGTTGTTGATTTGTCATATTCAAAGTTTAATTCTTCACCTTTAAGAAAATCGTTTTCTTTAGCTGGAAAGATGTTTAAGATTTCTAAGGCATTGTTGTAAAAAGTGCCTCTAATAAAATCTCTATCAAAAATGAATTGCTGTTGTTGGGCGTTAAAATTTTCAATAGCAGTTATTACTTCATTCTTTTTTGATTCTATTGAATTTGCAGATTCGCCACTAAAATGCTCGTAAAGTAATCCAGCAAAATTTTGCTCTGCAAAAATCTTACTGCTGAATGTGTCAAACTCAATTTTCAACTGATGACTTTTCAAAGTCATTTTGAGTGGTATATGGAATGTGAAGTTTCGATAATTATTTTTTCCAATTTTACCACTGATAAGCCCAAAAGAAAAATAAAGTTTTATGTTATCCCGGCCTTTAATGTCATAGTGAAGTTTATGGAGGCCGTCATAAATCTTATTAATTCTTATTGGAATTTCATACCGCTTGTGATAATCATTAAACTCGGTTTCAAATCTTTTATACTTAGAAACCCTGTTCATATCCTCTTCAAACTTTATTTTCATTACTCGTTCAGAAATGATTTCAAGCTGGTTGTTTTCGGTGGTAATCCACCCTTCTAAAATTTCAGGAACAGTGATTGGAAATAAAGGATTTTGCGATTCATCTTTATATTTCTTAAAAGTATTAATCCTCTGCTGTGAATTTTCAAAGTTCTGCCTCTGTTCAATTTCTTTTTTAAAGGAAATTGTCGGGAATGAATTAAGGGTATTGTTTATTTCAACCCAGTCCTGAATTTCTGTCGGTGGCGTGGGTGGAAGTGGAACAGAAATTTTTTTGATGGTCAAAAGCGTACTTCCGAAAACTTCTATGTCAGAAGTTAGAACGAATTCAAACTCGGTGATATTTTGTTGTTTAGTCTTTCTTGCAATTTCATAAACGCTTCCAATGTCCCAATAATTTATGTCTTTTGCTTTCTCGTTGTTCCTCTCCTTCTCAAAATCAGTGCAAGTCGTTGGATTGCCGAATATGTCCCTTATGTAAAGGAAGAGATTTTCTAAAGGAGTTGTAAATTCAGGCATGTTCTTATTTGTCAGTCAAAAATAATTTGTAAAGGATAATTATGAACCTGTCTTTGTGTGTTGGCGCAAAAGCAAATGTGGTGCATACAAAAATAAAAATAAACAATTGTGCACCTCTTTTGTTTTTGTTGAAGCGTGGGCTGTCTATTTTGTTAGTTTGATTTATGTTAAACGCTTTCGCCATAGCATAACCGCAACGTTTATATTTATGAATAAGGCGCAATTACCAAATTTAGAACGCCTTCATTTTCAATAATCATTTTCTTCGTTTTTTTTATTGTTAGTTGCGTCAATAAAATCCTGTTTGTATGTAACACTTCAGTAGTTGCCAAACCTCATCGACCAGCAAACCAACAAATTCCCTCTATTTTTATTTGGATCAACAGTTAGTTTTCAATCGTGAGGATCTCAATAAGCCATCAAGGTAATTATTTCTAATAATATAATTATATAAAAAATGTTCACCGCCCTGTTGATAATTTAGCCGGGCTTATCGTAAGCTATATTTATCCTTTCGTTTATTTTTTCTAAAGTGCCTATACCTATTGCAAAATTTATCCCCGGGAGACTAAGAGTGTCTGTCATTTTCCCGATTCCTTCTTACACATTCGCGATTCTTTACTACACATTCCCGATTCCTTCTTACAAAATCGCAAAAGTGTAGGACATTTTTCCGATTCCTTCTTAAAAGATCGCGATCATTTAGTACACTTTCGCGATTTCTTCTTAAAAAATCGCAATTCTTAACTACACATTCCCAATTCCTTCTTAAAAAATCGCGATTTTTTTCTACACTTTCCGGATTTCTTCTTTCAAAAACGGCTCTTTTAAAGCCATTTTTAGGGTTCTTGTTTTAAAAAAACTACGGATGGTTTTCATCGCCCGGCAAAAAAAGGGGTATTTCTACGCCGTTTTCCCGGAATAATTTCCGCAATTAAAAAAAAGTTGGGTCCTTTTTTGCCTTTTTAGGGTTTCGTTTGGGCATCGTTTCAGCTTTAAAATAATGGGAATGAAAGCAATTATTTCCATACCCGGTATCCCTGAATATAGGGATTGCACCAACGGATCAAAAGTTTTTGGTTTGCCTCCGTTAACCCTGCTGCTTGCAGGAAATTTTAATCAAAATTATTTGTTATGAAAAAGCCTCGTTTAAACACCGGCTTCGACGGGTTGTCTGACCCGAACTTTCAAACCACCGCCGAAAGCATTTATGCTTCGATGTTTGAAAACAAAAATTTTCTAACGCCTACGCCTGCATTGACTGTAATAGATGAAGCTATACAGGCTTACTCGTCTGCTTTTATTGCCGCGCAACAGAAAGAGAAGAATGCAGTGGCCATTAAAAACCAGATGAGGGACAACCTGACAGGGCTCCTGATCCAGCTTGCCAATTCGGTAATGACTACCGCCAATGGCGACAAAACCATGCTGATCAGCTCTGGCTTTGAGCTTGCCAAAGAAGGCGAAACCACGCCCATCGTAAAACCGGCAAGCATCTCGCTTACCGACGGGCTGAATGCCGGCGAACTGGTAGTAAAAGTGCCACGGGTAAAGGGTAGCATCGGCTACGGCCCCCAGTACACTACCGACCCGCTGACAACCGGCAGCCAGTGGACGGCCTTTATGACCACTACCAGCAAGTACACGTTTACCAACCTGGAACCTGCTAAAAAGTATTGGTGCCGCGTAGCCGTAATAGGGCCTTACAACCAGTTGGTGTACAGTGATGCGGTAAGCCGCATAGCGCAATAGGAGAGCGCGTTAGCTTTAAAAAAAATGACTGTAGAAAACAGTCATTTTTTTTTACCCCCAAGGGGCTTTAATTATTATTGAAAATCAAAAACTAAATCTCAACACATGGTAATAACGCAGACAAACAGAAATATATTGTTTTTTACCGCGTAGATGACAACGCCTATTTCTGTAAATGAACCTGTTTTTATCCTCAATGATTTTTTGTGCGAATCTACCGTGTGGGGGCTTATTTTTAATACTGCGGCAATTTGCTTGGTAGAGAGTTCTTTACACATCAGTATCGCCACTTCGGTTTCTCTTATAGAAAGTAAAATGGCCCGGTGCTTTAATAGCGAAAGCGCAGCGGCACTCCTGCAGTTATGGTTGTTGTTTTGGTAAGTCATACGTTACATAATTAAAGAATATGTATAAACACATTTTTGATTAAAATATTGTGGAGGCTGCTGCCGTCTATTCTCCAGCGAACGGCATGAGGGAAGATTAAAGATACGACCAACGGTAAATAACCAACTTTTTAAAAAGATTTACAGATATGCAAAAGATATAATCTTCTTCTGCATAAAAGCAAGCCCCTTGTTGCGTTTGCTTTTTCGTTTAAATTTTATTGAGCCGGGGTTGGAGTGAAGATTTTATTTTGTCGCTGGCATGCTTGTACTTCCAATGTCACGATACAATTTCCACTCGCCATTTCGCTTTTCCCATACCACCACATATTTGCCTCTATCGATTATTGATTTATTTCCATCTTTCATTTCATAATTGCCGGTTTCAATCACAAATGTTGGATCTCCGGTGATATCAGTAGTGGAAAAGGTCATTTCTTTGATCCCCATGCGTATCGCAGAACCCCATGCATTAAGAATGTCATTTCCTTTTACGACTTCGCTATTGTCAAGCAATAACTCAGCATCTGCCCAATAATGTGATGCTAACGCAAAAGAATCGCCGGCAGCGATTTGTTCTGAAAATTTTGTATTAATGCTATCGATAAATGATTTTGCCCATTGTTGGTCGAAGGCCGGATTTTGAGCGGTAGTATTAGCGGATTTTTCTGAGTTCTGTTGATTACAGGAGAGCAAGCCATAGCAATTCAAGGCTGCAAAAATTATTACGAATATTTTCCACATAGTATTTGATTTAGCTTTTAATCCTTAATGAATCATTTGAAATATAGTAAAATGTCAATTCAAAGGGACGCACTACGTTCTACGGCTTGCTGCAGGTGGGGAAATAGAATTCCAGTCTGCCCGAAGCGTTTCCAAATATAAAATTAAAAGTTCATTGTTTACTCTATCGATCGATAAAGATTTTCAGGCCTGAACCCTTAGCCGGATGTAAATGAAAAAGTGGATTATTTGTTCATTTGCTAAGAGATTTCGGTCAGTCCCTCCCGGAACTGCTGCCCGGTTATGTTTTAAAAGTTTAAGTTATGAACTAAAGCTGAAAATTGAACGTCGAGCCAAAACCGAAGCTAACAACCTCCTGCCCCCCAATAACGCCAAACCCATTAGCGGTTCGTTGCTCTTTCTTTCAGGCATTAGATGTTAATTTAAATATCATTAAGTTGTTGCCATCAACGCTATGTTTTTTAAAATTAAATTTCTCCAAAAGTCTTGTTGAACTTTGGTTTTCAGAATGAGTATAGGCTTCTATCGAATTTAATCCGATATGCTGAATTCCAAAGTCTATTACTTTTAAAATCGCTTCTTGCATTATTCCTTTTCCCTGAAATTCCGGTAATAATTCATATCCAATTTCTGCTTTCAAATTGTCGGCCGAAAAGTCAAATAAACAGATTGTTCCAATTAATTTATTAGTACCGTTCAATGTAATTGCCCAATAAATTGAATTGTTATTCTGGATGTTTTCATTAATAGTCTGAATGAAAGTCTTTGCGTCATCAATTGATTTACTTGGTTTCCTGTCAAGATATTTGTTTACGTTCTCGTTTGAACGCAAAGCAAATATTTCATTGTCATCACTGCTTACAAGTTGTCTCAATGTCAACCTTCCTGTTCTCAAAATTGGAAATGGTTTGAAGTTTCTGTCTCCCATTTAAAGCTAATTAAAAAAAAGTTGTCGGTGTCAATTTACAATGAGCGCTAACACAATATAAACGAAACAGATCAGCTTTTGCAAGAAAAATTCCATTATTGATAGTATCTGTACCACTGATTAAAGAGATTGACTGATTGGCCTGTGAAGCCGTTCCTGGTAGTCAGTAAATCAGGAAAATCTGAGGTTCTGACTTTTTTGTAATAATATCTGCACCACGATTAAAGAGATTGACTGATAGGCCTGATGAAGCCGTTCCCGTTAATTGGTAAATCAGGAAAATCTGCGTTTCAGACTTTTTTGTAATAATATCTGCACCACTGATTAAAGAGATTGACTGATTGCCCTGATGAAGCCGTTCCCGGTAATCGGTAAATCAGGAAAATCTGAGGTTCAGACTTTTGCTTTTCCTTATCATTTACCATAAATAAAAAATGACTGTACAAATACAGCCATTTTTAGTTTGAAATCTATGGGGTTATAAGCAATTAATAATGCGGTTAATGCAGGCTAATAACGAAGGTGAACATGAATATATTGTTTTTAACGGCAAAAATTGCAACACCTAATTCTGAAACAGATCCTGTTTTTATCCTCAGCGATTTTTCGTGCGACTTTATGGTGTGGGTGCTAACGTTCATAACCGCTGCAATTTGCTTGGTAGCATGTTCTTTACACATCAGTATCCTCACTTTTCTCTAAGGGAAGGTAAATGCCGAAAGTAGTGCAGAACTCCTGCAGTTCTGGTTGTTGTTTTAGGATTGCGCCAGTTTTTGATAGCCGTCACCGTCCTAACTGATATTGATCATAGGAAATAAATTTTACCAGGGTTAAATTGCTTGCTCCTGTGCAACAAAAATAAAATGGTTTTTCACAATTAAAATTTAGGGATCATGAAAGGTTTTAAAATTAATATCGAAAAAGTAACATCCGAAAATGAAAATTTTCGTAAGGTTTTATATACCGGGCCCCATAGCCAACTGGTACTGATGACGCTTAATCCAAAAGAAGAAATTGGAAAAGAGGTGCATCCTGGCAATGACCAGTTCTTCCGCATCGAGGCCGGCAAAGGAAAATGTATCATTGATGAGTATGAATATCTATTAAAAGAAGGAGATGCCATTGTGATTCCTGCAGGGGCAGAACATAATATAATAAATACCAGTAAAACCGATGCGCTTAAAATGTACACCATCTATTCTCCGGCACATCATAAAGATGGAATTGTAAGAGCTACAAAAAAAGAAGCTGAAGCCGATGCAGAAGAATTTGATGGAGTAACCTCTGAGGCTTTAATGGTGTAGCGATTATTATTAAAGATATCAGTAAAGAACCACCACAGGTGGGTGAGCCCGGTTGTAAAATTGGGTCTTATTCATTGGGAGTGGGAGTGTAAAATAAATTGTGTCAAAAATATTTTCCAAACATCAGGTAATGTTGA
Organism: Bacteroidota bacterium; assembly: GCA_028876495.1. GTDB lineage: Bacteria > Bacteroidota > Bacteroidia > Chitinophagales > Chitinophagaceae > Ginsengibacter. The sequence goes on along the minus strand of JAGWRO010000011.1, from coordinate 40,260 downwards.
ACCTGAGCGAAGTTTCTGGGTAAAATTTTTGGGGCTCGATGCCCAAACATTTTTTGAAACATTGGTATAAATCTGCAGTTCTGACTTTTTTTGCCTTTCCTTCATCATTCAATATTTCCTGTTCGTTATTCAATATTTCCCAATGAAGCCGTTCCTGGTAATCAGTAAATCAGGAAAATCTGAGGTTCTGACTTCCTTACGTTTACAATTGACTTACTTTCATTAATTTTAGAATAATATAAAATGTTCTATGCATGCCCTACTTTAAGGTTTATCCTCCTCCTGCCTCATTAAGTACGCTTATCCGCGACTTCCAGGTATTTCATTCCAACTGGAATGAGGAAGAAAATCTTCCTGCACCTTATATTACCTGCCTTGCCAATACGGAGCAGAATCTTTATTTCTACATTCATGATCAGATGAAAGTGGTACCCGCTTTAAAGGTAGAAGTTCCGGCTCCGCCGGTTATTGTAACAGGCCCCAAATACAAACCTGTAGGTTTATTGTTTGGTAAAAATCACCTGATGATTAAGATTGCGTTTCATCCTACCGGTACCTATCGCTTATTGGGCATCAATATGCAGCAAACGGTAAACGCAGGTATTGATGCAACCAGCTTTTGGGGTGATGATGTGTATGAAGTTTTAAAACAGCTACGAAACACGTCATCTTACGACCAAATGATTGAAATAGTATCCTCTTTTATAGAAAAAAAGTTTGATCGTTTGTGCAGACCCGAAGAACCAATTGACCTTGTAGCTATACAAATGCTTGACCCGCTTAATGAATACAGTATTGAAGAATGGGCTTCGATGGCTTGCCTCAGCCCAAGGCAGTTCGAACGCAATTTCATTACACGTGTAGGCATCTCTCCTAAATTATTTATTCGCATTACCCGCTTTGAGCATGCCATGAAAATTAAAAATGATTATCCTGATAAAAGCTGGAGCAACATCGCGGCTGCAGGCGGATACACTGATTCGTCGCACCTGTTGAGGGAGTTTAAAGAATTTGCTGAATTTCCTCCCAGCAAATTTTATGAACAACCTACCAGTGGTTACAGCGAATTTCCTACAGGGTAAAGAATGTCGGTTTTTTACCAAGCTTTTGAAAAAGCGCTTTATACATTTGTTCTGCAATCAGCAATTTGGAAAATGTTTTCTGAAAGCCGGCTAAGCTGATACATTTCATCACACAAAAATTATTTTATGGATAACAGTCATTTGAACCTGTTAAGGCAGGTAGTGGAGGAAGGTTTTGGCAATGCAGACCTTTACGTGATCGATCAAATAATGAGCGACCAATTATTAGAACACCAGTTTGGTACGCGTGGCGGAAAGGAGGGTTTAAAAAAAGCGATCCTAAGCCTGGCCGAAGCTTTTTCAGATCGTAATTATGAACTGGTACATCATGCTATTGATGGCAATATGGTTTGGGTGCATTACCGCTATACCGCAACGCATACTGGCCCATTCATGGGGCATGCGCCAACCAACAAAAAGATTACCATTGATGTTATGGACATTGCCAAAATTGAAGAGGGAAAAATTACAGAACACTGGGGTGTTCCTGATCGTTTTGCCCTTATGATGCAATTAGGATTTTTAGAACCTTCAAAAAAATAAAGTATGAAACAAAAAAATAACGCCGGCGTGTATGTGCCGCCGCCTTTTATTTATGTTGCCTTTTTCTTTCTATCAGTCTGGATGCAAAAACGTATTCCGCTCGACCAAAGCTGGCTGCATACCCTACAGGCAAATGTGATAGGGTGGGCATTAATAGCGCTGAGTCTCTTATTTAACTTTAGTGCATTAAGAAAGTTTTTTATTACTAAAAATACTTTGAATCCTCATAAGCCGGCAAGGTCATTGGAAACAAGTGGAATTTATTCTTATAGCCGCAACCCGATGTACTTTGGCTTGTTGCTCTTATATAGCGGTCTTGCTACTTTGTTGGGTAACTGGTGGACTTTCATTTTGATTCCGTTGCTTATTTTAAGTGTTCAACTATCGATAATTAAAAAAGAAGAAGGTTACCTGGCAAGTGCATTTGGCCAAGTGTATAATGATTACAGGAAAAGGGTAAGAAGGTGGATATAAAGGGAAAGAGGTTTAATGGCTGGTAAGCATACCGGCTATAGAGATAAAAATCAGTAATAAAAGTTTGTTTACTGTATCGCTCTGAATGAATAAATTTTTTACGCAAGTCTTTTATCAATCCAATGGGCACTGCTCATCTGCTTTTTAATACAGGCAACATCGCCAAAGAAAGAAACGAGCGCATCATGTTCGTGTTCATCCAACAGGTCAGTTTCAAAATTATTTCCACTTGAAACAATATACTTTGCCATTTGCTCCCCAATCGTTTTCATCAGGTCGAATTTTCTTATATCGGCAAGATCAATATTGTCCAGCACTTTTGAAGTTAAATCGTGCAGCCATGCAGTTCCGTATTTTTTTTCGTTTAGGGTCCCGGTGTTCTCTAATTTTTTTAAAGCACGTTGATCGAGCGAGATTTCAAATCTTCTCAGGTCAAGTATCTTTTTAAAGACGGGCGAACGAAAGGTATTCATCTGCATCATACTCGCATCCTGCCCGGTTTGGTTCATGATCCAATGCAGCCAAAAAGTAATTGCCAATCCTTTCGGCCTGATTGTCTGCTTAAAATTTTTAAATTGTCGCGACATGCCTGTACCAAAACTGAAAAGGCTGATAGCAGAAACAGAGTAAGGAGACGATTTATCTTTATCGGCACTGTAAGAAGTGGCTTCAATAAAAGCGGCCAGCGCAGGATTGTTGTAAGTAGTTGTTCCTCCATCGAGAAAACGTTCCATAGGATAAAAATAAGTAGGAGCGCTCATCGTGGCTTCCATCGCGGCGCGCAACAGCACTTCTTTATACGTACCATGATAGGTACCATCTTCCTGTTTAAAACAGGAAAAGAAAGTTTCTTCTCCTGCAGAAATATCACTGGCAGTGATCATGAGATCCAGGTCGTGCAGGGCACATGCTTTTTCAAGAGTCATATCTCCCATAAGTTTTTTTAAAATACCCCTGTAATTGTTTTTGGTAAAAGCAGGAGGATTTAAAAATCTTCCCCTGAAGAATTTTTTTTCAAAAACTTTTGTCACCAGTTCCTCGTACATTTCTTCAATATCCGCCGCCGCATGTCCTGTAGTTATAAGGCTTGCAATGATACCGCCGGTGGAGGTTCCGGCAACCATATCAAAAAGTTCGTAGCAAGGCATCCCCGCAGTTTCTTCCAGTTTTTTTAATAGCTGAATGGTTAGTATGCCGCGAATGCCGCCACCATCAAGACAAAGTATAGCCCTTGAAGTGGTGGGGATTTTCAATTTCTCAAATGCCTGCTTGCGCGAAGGGGCCATATTTTCGCCGTTTGGTTTTGCCATGATGCAAAAAATGAAATAAAGTTTAATAAAATAATGCTGAAATGTGATATTGAAGTTATAGCAAAGAAATGAATTCGTAAATAAATTTTGCCCGGCAATTTTTTTTTAACCATAGAGATTAGGTTATCAGTATCAAAGATTATAAGGAATTAAAAAATTACTCTAATTGAGTCTTATTCCTGGTGATAAATAAACCAGTAAAATCAATAGATATGGCTCTCGTTTATATTCATTCTTTAAACCTAATATCCAATATTGAAGTTTATTTCTCAATTTTATTTACTATCTAACTCTACGTATGTTCTGTATTCTGTGCCTCTGAATTGAATGTTTAATGCGGGCTTTCCTGTAGCGGCATCAGTAGTTTTTTGCAAACCGTATTCTGCTTTTATATTCATACCTGAATAGTAAACCTCCAGCGTATTGCCATTTAATCTCCAGAAATTTTTGCTGTTCTTATACATATCCTGCCCGGTGGTAGGATTGCTTCCTGTATAATAATTAAAAGTGCCGTCACTATTGAATTTATAGATAGTATTAATATCATTAGGAGGACCCCATTTCCAAACCCCAACAATCCGCGGATCAATTTGCCCCGGTAGGCTTTTTGCAATAGCTTCAGCTTTTAGATTACTTTGGTAAACCTGCATCGGGTCTTTTTTGTAATCGAGTTGATCTGATGCGATTAATCCAACACCTCTTGCATAATAATAATTGATGGACGAGCCGGTATTTACATAATGATTATACTGCCTTATGTTCACTATTATCACATCATTATATTGTTTGTTATTTACATTCACAGAAAGATTTTTGGCAATAAGCGTGTAACCGGAATAGGAAGTGCCATCATCGGATTGAGTTACTTCCCATGAAGTGCCGGCGGGTACGTTACTCATAATAAGTGTATCCGTAGTAATACTTGTAATAACACCGGCAGCGTTTGTTGTGATTATTTTTCTGGTTACAACTCCATTATCACAGTTGTAATAATAAGTTCCCTGGTCCCAGTTAATCCCTTTGTAAAGCACTCCCTGGAAGGTTTTCGTTTCATCATATTTGCAAAGGTTGTAATAGCAGGTTTTGCAATCATCGTCTTTAGAGGTTGAGTAGTTATTGGCTGTAGTTGATGGAGCAGCAGAACTACTGTTTTTACCGCTTAAAATAATATGCTGGTCATCAATAGAGGTTACCTTAAAGAGCTGTTTTACTGAAGAAGGCATTTGATCCCACAAGTTTATGGCAGTATTGGTATAGGTGAAAGTAATCGCCGCAGAACCGTTGTTATAACTTTCTTTGAGATCGCTTACATTCCTGTTACTTTTCAGTTTTTCACGCAATAAAGTGAAGCTTGCATCATCATAGTCAATGCCGGAAACTGAAACTGAAACCTCTTGCGGCTTACCGGAAGGTTGCGCATTGCAACCAATATGTATAAGGCAAATTAGTATTGCCATAAATAATAACCTGGAAGAGGCTAATTTATTTTTCATTGTACTAAATTTTCTGGTATGTGGGGTTGTAGGACATCCTTGATATGGTAATTAAAGAAAAGGCTTGGAAATTTGTTTGTTATTCAAGGGGTAAATTGGATGCTGGAGGGTTATAACTTTTTCAGTCTTTGAATAAAGCTATAGATCAAAGTTATTAAGTTTTTAGATTTTTCAAAATCATTTTACCCTTCCTGATGGAACGAAAAGTGGCAATTTTACTTTCTCTGTCTGCCTTCCTGGTTTCTTTTTTTAAATTATCTTTTTTTACTGATTGGAGGCACAAAAAGTAAGATGGGATTTCAAACAAAATAAGAATACCCAATTAAAGTTTCTTTACTGTGAAAATTATCTTTATTACTGAATCATTTAATTTACTGATATCCCTTATTGTGTTCCATTCCTGGTAATCCGTAAACTGGAAAGATCAATGGTTCTGACTTTAAGCTTATTCCTGGTCAATCTTATACCAAACATAACCCTGCTCTGCATAATTGGATAGTACCGTTTGTGCCGTTAATGAAACTTTGGTTCCTGGATACAGATCAGGCTTATCGAGCATAAACAGGTGCATGGCCTGGCCGCATGCAATAAATTTGAAACCGTTTTGCATCATCTGCTGTATAAGTTTGATGTTAGGATTATCTATACCATACCTTTTCTTATAAGCATCGTTGGTTTCTATGGAGTAAAGTGAAGGGCCATGGGTGGCTACTACTACATGGATGTGGGAGATCGGTATTCCTGAAGCAATATGAAGATTGATTATCCTTGCTATTTCTACCAATCCGGGACTAAGGCTTTTATGGGTGGAGTCGCTATTGCCAACGGTAAATTCAAACAATAATTTATAGTCTTTGTTTGGGTCAGGTATTTCATCAACCCCTTCTACAGGTAATACGCTTGAATATAGGCCTGCATTGAAAAGCGGGTAATAAGCCATTGCTTTTAGTTGACTAAGTTTTGCAGAGTCTTTAAAGATAGGTGGCAAACTTTCGCCTTTCTGAGAAAATGAAGGATAGGCGAATGAAAAAATTACAATTAAAAGCAGGATACTTTTTTTCATAAAATCAATTTTTTTTAGCAGTGATGAAAAAAATGAGAGAATGGAATTTTTATCACTCATCGTTGACGAAGATATAATAAAGATTAATGATTTTTTAAGGAGATAATCATGAATGCTTTTATCACTCTTTCCTTTCAGCTTTAATTCATAATTTAGCGGCTTGTTTAACCTCACACCTTAAATGCATTTATATGAAGTACCCTTCAATAATAAAAGCAATTGTTTTTTTATTGATTTTTTGTTCTGCGGCAAAGCCGGCCAATTGCCAAAGCGCATATGCACCCGACAGCCTGATTATATTAAGCATGATGCAAACACAGCAGTTTGCCATGCAAAGGAAAGACCTTTCTGCAGTCATGAAACCATTTGCTGATGATGCCAGTTTGGTAAATCCTGCCGGATATTTTTATGCCAATAAAAAAGAAATAGAGGAGTATTACAATACAATGAATCATCTTGACACAATTACTTACAACTATTCGTCGGGAAATGTTGATTTAAGAATGCTAGATGGCAATAATGCTTTGATCTATTACCCGTGGGAAATGGATTGGTATAATATCAAACAGCCGGGTAAGATACTTTATAAAGAGTTTGGCCTTATGTCTATCAGTGCACAAAAAAGAAATACGATGTGGCAATGGGTGGCGGTAACGAACCAGCATACGCCTGAATTTTTCGAAGAACTATCTGATCACAAAGGAACTGCAACTCCCAAAAAAGAAAGCCCCTGATAAAAGGCATCAGACCAGCCAAAACTTTAAGTAAAATTATCATCGCCTTATTTTCCCTTACCCGAAATTATTCCGGATTTGATGTAAATTTATTTACCTGAAAAGGTTTATATGAATTGGTCAAATTATTTCTTTTATCTTCAAAAAATAGGAAGTCGTTATTTTATGGTTGCGGGCTTTGCTTTTGTGCTGTTTTATTTTTTGATAAAAAACAGGATTAGTTATAAAAAGATCCAGCAAAAATTTCCTCGCTCAAAAGACTATGCAAGAGAGATTGGTTATTCAATACTTACTATTTGCATTTTTGCCCTTGTTCCATTGATGATACTTCATGTACCGGCCATGCGTACCCGCACTTTCTTTTATACGGATATTCATCAATATGGATGGGTTTATTTTTTTCTCGCTTTCCCGCTAATGTTCCTTATTCACGACACTTATTTTTACTGGACTCACCGGCTGATGCATCATAAAAAATTATTCAGGTGGTTTCATTTGGTGCATCATCAATCTACCAATCCTTCACCGTGGGCTGCGTATTCATTTCATCCGTTGGAGGCAATTGTAGAAGCAGGCATCTTCGGTGTATTTCTTTTTACCATGCCTATAAGCCCTTTGCATCTCGTCATTTTCTTTTTTCTGATGATTGTTTATAATGTTTATGGACATTTGGGCTATGAGTTATATCCAAAAGGTTTCAATACTCATTGGCTGGGCAAATGGATCAATACCTCCGTAAACCACAACCAACATCACCAGTATTTTAAAGGAAATTACAGCTTGTATTTTTTGTGGTGGGATCGCTGGATGAACACTATAAGAAAGGATTATGATGAAAAGTTTGAAGCAGTTAAAAGTGCTTCTAAAAAAGCAGCCTGATAAAAAATAAGTTTTGGTTTGCTCATTAAATTTCTAAAGAAAAAGGGAAAGATCATTCATACCTTAATGCCTCTATCGGATCCAGCCGCGATGCTTTTAAAGCCGGGTAATACCCAAAAAACACGCCGGTAAAAAAACAAACCAAAAAGGAAAGGATTACGGAAGATTGCGTTACAAAAGTGGGCCAGTGCAAAAACATCGTTACCAGTTTTGTTGCCGTGATACCGAGTCCGACTCCGATCAGGCCGCCGGCAATGCTGATCATAATGGCTTCAATCAAAAACTGCATCAGGATATCGATTCCTCTTGCTCCAATCGACATTCTTAACCCGATTTCTTTGGTGCGCTCCGTTACTGAAACATACATGATATTCATGATGCCAATACCACCCACCACCAATGATATTCCCGCTATCACAGCAAGAAGTGTAGTTAATATTTTACTGGTAGAAGTAAACGTGCTGATCAACTCTGCTTGTGTTCTTACAGTAAAATCATTATCAACTCCTTTTTGTAATTTATGAGAGGCTCTTAAGATATCTTCTATTTCCGAAGCTGCCTTGTCTGTTGATTTTTCATCAATGGCTGATGCAAATATCGTTTGATAATAGGTTGTAGCGAGTAAGCGTTTCTGTACCGTGGTTACCGGTGTGAGTATTACATCGTCCTGGTCCTGGCCAAAAGTATTTTCTCCTTTTTTACTCAATATCCCGATAACCTTAAATGGAATGTTTTTAAACCGGATGATTCTGCCAACAGGATCTGCCCCATCAGGAAACAGGTTGTTCATAACCGTTTGACCCAGTAAACAAACTTTTGCAGCGGTTTTTACATCCTGGCTGGTAAATGAAACGCCGCTCTGCAAAGGCCAGCCACGTATCGATAAATATTCCGGGTAAACCCCTTGCATACTGGTTGACCAGTTATTAGGTCCGTTTATCGCCTGTCCTCTTGCACTTACAGAAGGAGAAACGGCACTGATATATTCTGCTTTTTTTTGCAAGGCGATTACATCCGGCTCTTCAAGGGCCTGTATATTTGCGTTATCCAATCTTACGCCACCCATTACATTACTAACCGCTCTTATGTTGATCATGTTGCTTCCCATTCCTGTAATCTGGCTTTGAATACTTTGCCTGGAACCTTGCCCGATAGCAATCATAGCGATAACCGCGCCTACGCCAATGATAATGCCCAGCATGGTGAGAAAGGTTCTCATCTTATTGCGCTTAATGGCCTTCCAGGCTATCGTTAACAGGTTAATTAATTTCATGAGTCGTTTTTATATTTATCGGTTTTATTTTTTTCTTTCATGCCTCCGGTGTAGAGAGTTCATTTATAGGTTGAAGACTGTTCAATACATCTTTTGCACTTCGCACATGTTCATTTACTGCATCCTTTACAATCTTTCCATCTCTTAATGTAATGGTGCGTTTACTAAACGAAGCAATATCCGGTTCATGTGTAATGAATACAATCGTTTTTCCGTTAGCGTTCAATTCCTGTATCAAACTCATGATGCTATAAGAAGTGCGTGAGTCAAGATTTCCGGTCGCTTCATCTGCCAGTATAATTATAGGATCGTTTATCAGTGCTCTTGCAATGGCCACTCTTTGTTGCTGCCCCCCGGAAAGTTGGCTGGGCAAATAATGTATCCTTTCTGAGAGGCCCACTGCCTCCAGTGCCTTTAGTGCTTTTTCTTTTCTTTGTTTCGCAGAAATTTCATTGTTATACAACAAGGGCAATTCTACATTTTCAATAGCAGATGTTCTGGGTAGTAAATTATAAGATTGAAAAACAAAGCCAAGTTTTCTGTTGCGCAACTTTGCCAATTCATTGCGGGAAAGTTGGCTCACGTGTGTTTCGTTAAGAATATATTCCCCTGAAGTCGGTTTATCAAGACAACCTAAAATATTCAATAAAGTTGTTTTGCCGGATCCGCTGCTTCCCATAATGGTGATAAATTCTCCTGAGCTGATGGTAAAGCTGACATCATTAAGAGCCATAACAATTTCTTCTCCCATTTTGAATTCCCGTTTCAGATTTAAAATATCAACAATTACTTCGTTCACTGTAATTTTTTTAAAAAATTATCGGCTATTGCTTTGTCCTGTTGTGGTTGTTCTTCTTCGCATTTGCGGCATAAACGGACTTCTTTCTGTATTGTTGGTGTTATTTGGATTTTCGCCGATTACCACACCCGTTATCACTTCTTCGCCTGACAGTAATCCCTTTATTACCCTCACGTAAGAATCATCATTTAAGCCGGTTATGATTCTTTTTTCAACCAGTGTATCGCCGTTTCTTGTCCACACAAATGATTTCCGGATTTCGGCCTTTCCTTGTTTCGTGTTGTTTGATGAGTCAGGGCGATTTGATTTTTTCTTGTTGCCGGAATTCTTTTGGTCATTTGTATTTTTCAGCAATTTTTTGATCGTATATTTTTTTAAGGTTGATGAATCAGGCTTAAAGGTTAATGCCCTGGAAGGAATAAGTAATGCGTTGGTATCTTCTTCTAAATAAATAGTAATAGTGGCTGTCATGCCGGGTTTTAGTTTCATCGCTTTGTTGTCAACATTTATTAAAGTAGTGTAGGTAACCACGTTGGCAGAAACGGCAGGATGAAGTAAAATTTGTTGTACCGTTCCCTCAAAAATATCATCAGGAAAAGCATCAACGGTAAATGAAACAGGTTGCCCCGAACGCACTCCCCCGATATCCGCTTCATCAACGGCAGCACGCACCTGCATTTTGGTAAGATCTTTTGCAATCACGAATAGAGTAGGGGCATTAAAACTCGAAGCAATGGTTTGCCCGGCACTTACATTCCTGTTAAGCACCACTCCATTTATGGGTGAATAAATATTGGTATAAGAAAGATTTCTTTCGGCAAGTCTTAGCTGGGCTGCAGCATTGGCTATGGCGGCTTTGGCGCTATTGTATTGGTTTAACGCTACCTGGTAATCGGCTTTACTTATCGCTCCAAGATTGAATAATTTATTTTGCCTTTCAAAATTGCTTTGCTGGTAATCGAGATTGCTTTGTGTATTGGCAAGATTTGCTTTTGATTGTTCTGTTTGTGCCTGGATGATTGAAGGGTCTACCTTTGCCAGCAATTCTCCTTGTTTAACTATACTGTTAAAATCAACATACACATATTTTATCACGCCTGATACCTGCGCCCCAACTGACACCGTATCAACCGGCTGAACCGTTCCTGTTGCGGTTATGCTTTTAGCAATATATCCATACTGTGCTTTAGCGGTAATAAAAGTTACCGCCTTTTCTTTTTTACCTGAAGTGAAATAGAATATCGCTGCAGCGGCGGCAAGCACCAAAACAGAAAGTATAATAATCGTCTTTATTTTCATGTGTATTTTTTTATAATGTTACCGGCTTGCCCATGTAGAATTCATAAATTTTTTGTTGAAGTACCGCGCTGTACTTTGCCTGTGTAAAAGCTTGTACCGCCTGTATATATTGGTTTCGTTGTTGTAACAGATCGTAAGTATTGGTTCCTCCAAGTTTGAATTGCTCATTTTCGATGCGATAGCTTTCGGTTGCAAATGCTAATTGCTGTTTGGCGGCATCGTAAGAATGCATCGCATTTTCAGCATTCAGATAAGCCTGTTCAACAGCCTGGGATAAAATCAATTCAGTGTTTTGAAGATTTAGGTTGGCTACGCGAAATCCTATGTTTGCTTTTTCAAGATTGGTTTGGTTGATCCGGTTTGAAAAAATGGGAATAGACAAGGTCCATCCCAGTCGCTGGTAAAAATTATTACCTGTTTGTATAAATAAATTGGTTTTGGGTAAAACTGAATTGGTGAAAACATCACTATATCCAGAGCCTAATGCGGCGTTGGCACTTAATACTGGTTTAAACCCGGCTTTAGCCCTGGCAATGTCAAGAGAAGCGATATTTACATCCAGTTGACTGATTTTAATTTCCGGAAACTCACGTTGCGCTGCTTGTTGCACTTCACTTAAAGGAATTAATTGCGGCGCTACAGAAACAGAATCAGGTGTGGCAATATCAAATTCAGCGCTTGTAGGCAATTGCAGAATTTGTTTTAGGATCAATATATTTTGGCGTATGGCGTTTTGCGTTTGTACCAATAAATATTTATCACTTGCGAGTTGCGCCTGCAATTGTAACAGATCTTTTTTGGCAATGCTGCCTGCTTCATAGAACATTTGTCCCTGGCTTACTCTCGCCGCCGATGCATTTACCAAGTCGTTGATATACGTCAGGTTTTCTTTTGCCAATAATATATCCAGGTAAGCCTGTGTAATTAATAAAGTGATATTATTGATTGATTCATTAATAGAAAGACGCGCTGATTGTGAGAGTAATTCTCTTTGGCGGATGGTATTATTGATATAATTGCCATTCCATAAAATGAGGGATGAATTAAGCGTATAATTTCCACTGTTCGTTAATTGGTTCAGAAGTTTGCCATTTCCATCTACCTGGTTATTGGCATTATTAAATGTATTACCGACAGTAGCAGAAAGGTTGGGTATCTTTTCGGCCCTGGAAGCCATCAAATCCTGTAGTGAAGATTGTTCATTTAAGCGCAGGGTACTTACCTGGATATTATGTTCTTCTGCATATTTGAAACAATCGTTGATGCTCCATTTTTTCTCATTGCCATTAAATTGTGCATTCGCATAATTGACAGAAATTATTGCTAAAAAAATGAAAGCAAATCGAGGTAGCTGTTTCATTCGTAAAAAAATTGAAGGACTTCTTGTCCAAAAAATGAATCTAAAAAATACAGAGCCGGATAGAATCCAGCTCTGATTTTAATCCAATATTTCATTAAAAACTGATGTAAATGTAAAGGCAAGTAATAGCACAATGCAATGACTTTCGTCAGTAAAAAAAATGATAACTGTTAGAGTTGAAAAGATTTCGCAGATGAACTGAAGAAAGATGGTTATCTCGTTCATGAAAAATAAGAGCCGGATAGAAATCCAGCTCGTTTTAATCCAATATCCTATGAAAAACCTACAGCAAATGTAAGGTCATTTATGTACCTGTGAAAATCATTTTACACAAAAATCATTTTTGTTATGCACAGCCTGTTAATATTTTTTTCCTTATTTAAAACAAGAGAGCTGGATAGAAATCCAGCTCTGTATCTAATCCAATATCCTATGAAAAACCTGAGCAAATATAGATGCAGGGAATATATAAATACAATGATAATGGTCAGTTAAAACAATGATTATTGTTTTAATAATTTTGTGTTCGTAACTACAATCAATTAAATGGTTGACTATGGTCATAGATAAAAGCCTCTCCCCCGGCTTATCTTGATTAAATCTTTTTAAAGAAAGGGATATTATTTTCTTAACTATTAAATTTTTTATTATGAAAAAGAAATTCGTGTTTATAATAGCTGTTTTACTATTTAGTAATAGTTGGTTAATGGCACAAAAAGATTCGATTGTTTCATTGCCAACAATTACGGTGACGTCTACTACTCAAGTCAGCAATGAGTTGAATGATGCTTTTTTTAAAGCCTTTCCGGATGCCATCAATGTCAATTGGTACAAGTTTGACAAAGATTACCTGGTAAAGTTTATTGAAAACGATATGGAGCATAACTCACTCTTTAAGAAAAATGGTTGGATGAAATATGATGTAAGCTTTGGCTATGCAGAAAATTTACCTGATCAACATCGTCAGATAGTAGAAGATGCCTATCCGGACCATAAGATCATACGCGTATTCCGTGTAGTGGAAGAAGGCAGGGATATTTGGGTGGTAAATCTGGAAGGAATGAATAATTATGTGATTGCACGTGTTGAAAACAGCGAGCTTGAAGAAGTACAGCGGTTTAATAAATCGTAAAAGAAAAGGGGTGCATTTCAAATTCCTCCTGTTCAGGCCGCGCAACAAAAGCAGTATACACCTTGTAAAAATTAAAAAATTTATTTTCATTTGGTTACACCTGGTGTTATATATAATTGTAGCATGGTCATGATGCTTGTGAGAGATTTGGACACCGCCCACGGCGGTCTGCCAGGTTGGTGTCTCTAACCGGCGACAATTTGAAATGTGCTCAACATCAGTGTAGCGCCCTTTATTGTAAATAAGTATGTAATTTCATTCTTCTAAGTATGTAATTTGATTCTTCATCCAATGACTGATACCAATTTTTTACCCGGTTATATTTCCGCATTAAGTGTAAAAGAAGTGGTTGAGAAATTGGAGAGTAATGAAGCGTCAGGACTTACAAATGAAGAAGCTGAAAAACGAATAAAACAATTTGGAGAGAACGCACTTCCCACTGCAAAAAGAAAAAATTCATTGTTTGAATTGTTGCGGCAATTCAAAAACCCTTTGATTTTGATACTTATTACGGCAACACTGATTTCCTTTTCTTTGGGGGAAACGATTAACGCCTCGATCATTCTTTTTATTATTCTTGCAAGTGTTGCCATAGACTTTTACCAGGAAAGAGACGCACGGAATGCGGCAGAACGGCTGAAAGAAAGTGTAAAAAATAAGGCGACGATTATTCGCAACAATCATGAAGAAGAAATCTTTCATGAAGAATTGGCGATCGGAGATATTATTTTATTGAATGCCGGCAAAATAGTTCCGGCAGATGCACGTATACTTTATGCCAAAGACTTTTTTGTAAATCAGTCGTCACTAACAGGCGAATCGTTTCCCTCGGAAAAAAACAGCGAAGCCGTTACAGGCGATAACCAAAACCTGGTAGATTTTACCAATACAGTGTTTATGGGCTCCAGCGTTATTAGTGGTACCGGCAAAGCAATAGTGGTTAGAACCGGTGCAGGTACTGAGTTTGGTAAGATTGCTCAAAAGTTGGCAGTGCCTGGTATTGAGAATGAGTTTAGTAAAGGCATCAAAGATTTTGGTTACCTTATTATGAAAGTAACCATCGTTTTGGTGCTTTTTATTTTTTTGATTAATGCCATACTGAAAAGGGATTTATTGGAATCATTTATATTTTCGCTTGCGGTAGCCGTAGGCTTAACGCCGGAACTTCTACCAATGATTATGGCAGTTACCATGGCCCGGGGATCATCGCATATGGCGAAAAAAGGAGTAATTGTAAAAAAGTTGTCGACTATTCCTGATTTTGGAAGCATGGAAGTTTTGTGCACAGATAAAACAGGCACCATCACTGAAGATGTTATTCATTTGATTAAATATGTTGATAAAGAGGGAAAGGATTCTGAAAATGTATTGCTGCTTGCTTATTTAAATAGTTTTTATCAAACCGGTATAAAAAATCCGCTCGATGATGCGGTAGTCTCTTTTCGAAAAGTAGATATTAGCGGCTATAAAAAGAAAGATGAGATCCCATTTGACTTTTCACGCAAGAGGATGAGCGTTGTAGTTACTTTCCACGACAAAAATATCCTTATTTGTAAAGGCGCTCCCGAGGAAATATTTAAAGCCTGCTCAATGAATGAAGAGGATAAAAATATTGCCGGAAAAAATTATGAGAGCCTTAGCATGGAAGGGTTTCGTGTATTGGCAGTTGCTACCAAACAGACAGGCGTAGACGAAGTTTTTACAAAAGAAGATGAAGCTGAAATGATTTTTCAAGGCTTTATTGCTTTTTTTGATCCTCCAAAAGAAGATGCCGGTGAAGTGATTGCGGCATTAAAAAAAATAGGGGTTGCTGTAAAGATCATTACCGGGGATAATCATTTGGTAACGCAAAAAGTTTGTAAAGAAATCGGGCTGCCTGTAAAAGGCATTCTGCACGGACATGAAATGCCCGGGCTTTCAGATGATGCATTGAGGCAAAGAGTGAAGCGCACTACCATTTTTACCAGGTTTTCACCGGAACAAAAAAACCGTGTGATCCTTGCGCTTAAAGCGTATTATGGTGTGGTGGGTTATATGGGCGATGGCATTAATGATGCGCCTTCTTTAAAAACCGCTGACGTGGGTATCTCTGTAAATAGTGCAACAGATGTTACTAAAGAAGCTGCTGATATTATTCTCACACAAAAAGATTTGATGGTATTGAAAGAAGGAATTCTTGAAGGCCGTAAGACTTTTGGCAACACGATGAAATATATTTTGATGGGATTAAGTTCCAACTTCGGAAATATGTTTTCTGTGGCGGCTGCTACTATATTTCTTCCTTTTCTGCCCATGTTACCCGTTCAGATACTGATTAATAATTTTTTGTATGATACCTCACAGGTTACCATTCCGGGAGATAATGTAGATAAATCTTATATCCAGAAACCGCAGCGTTGGAACCTTAAGATGATTTATAGTTACATGCTCATTTTCGGTATTACCAGTTCTGTATTTGACTTACTTACTTTTTTTGTGTTGTATCAATTTTTTAATGTTAGCCAGGCGCAATTTCGCACGGGATGGTTTTTAGAATCATTGGCTACACAAATACTGGTAGTATTCGTTATCCGTACCTGGCACGTTCCTTTTAAAGAAAGCAGGCCTTCAAAGAATTTGGTGATCAGTGTATCGCTTTGCCTTGCCGCAGGATGGGCGTTGCCTTATTTGCCGTTTTCCAAATTGGCTGGTTTTGAAAAACTACCGGGGCATGTATTATTGTACATAATAGGAATCGTGATTATTTATTTGTTTACTGCTGAATGGGTAAAAAGATTTATCTATAGTAGATTTAATAAACAATGATTCGAGTATGCGGATTATTGATGGGCCTGCTTGCTTTGGGAAGCAGCAATGTAAGTATGCCGGATTTATATTCCGCGCTTATAAAGGTGGTATCCGCATCTTCGGGTATAAAAATATGCCTGTCGAACCATTTATAGCTAAACTCATGCACCTGCAAATTCCTTAGAGTAGAATTTACTTTTTCCTTATTAATCGCACAAATCGATAAAATGTTCCCATTGGCGCATATCAATAGTTCATCTCGTTTTACGCCTGGTATTACTACTTCTATTTTATATGCGTCAGGTTGTTCTGTAATATTCACCGCAGGCTGAATAATGTCTCTTTTATCGGTACGGTTGATTGCTTCTTTTACTTCTTTTTCATTTAGAAAAGGAACATATTCCCCCGGGTAAATGGAACAGTCCGGTTCTCTGGGTGATAACTGTTTCATGGCGGGTTATTTTTTGTTAAAGTTAAACTATTCGTTCAAATAATACCACTGATATATATTAGTTAAAATACTGACAGTGGTTATTATATCAAACAAAAATTATGCCCTGATCTACCGATTGGAAAGCAGATTCAATTTCAACTCCTTTTTTAACAACTTACAAAAGCGATGGTAAGAATACTGCAACCATTTTTAATAATTCCTCGCCGTGATAAGGTTTATTTAAGGCCCCATCATGTGTGCTTGAAACGGGGCTGGTTATTTCAAATTTTTCTTTGCCTGTGGTTAGAACAATGACAGGAATTTTATTTGCTTTTGCTGTGTTATTTAACTTTTCGAATGAACAGCCCCCGTCAATTTCCTTCATCGTTACATCACAAATGATGAGATCAGGATGATCCTTTTCTGCCAGTTCAATTCCCCTGCAGCAATTTTCTGCAGACAGCACATGGTAAAGGGAAAGTTCAAGTATTTCCGTAGTGTTTTCACGCATCATTTCATTGTCTTCTACCACCAGAATTGTGTTCATAAATTATTTTCTAAAATTTATAAAAATAACCACACTAATTTCATTTGTAACCAGTTATTTTAATATTACTCCATAAAGAAATGGATTATTTCATTTTACGATTTTCTTCTGGAGGTGAAGTTCAAATTTTTAATCTTCAAAAGAATATTCCGGTTCTTCTATTTTTAGTTTGTTATCCACGCTGGTAACCCCTTTGGCAAACCAAACCGCATTTTCTGCATCTTCTTTTTCAGGCAATGACCGAACGGATCCCAAAATTGTTACCTTGCTTCCCTGAACCTCTATTTTTATTTTATCAGCATCAATGCTTGCACTTCTTTGAAAAGCAGATGTAATTGCTTTTTGAATATCGGTTGAGGTTACTCTGTCTTTTACTTTTAAAAGGTTGGTTACAGAACGTACACCGATCAAATCCTGAACAGCTTTTAATGCCTGCTTGCGCTGATAATCCCAATCTACCTCACCTTCCAGTTTTACACTTCCGTTTTCAACGCTTACTGTAATTTTTTGATCAGGTATCATGGTATGCCATTTTAAAGCATTGACAACTGCCTCTGCAACTTCAGCGTCTGTTTTTCTATACGCAGGAGAAAGGCCAACCTGTATATCTAAAGCGATTGCCCTTACACCTGCAATTTTTTTTGCCACTTTCTCTGCCAATATCTTTTTCGAATATGAATCTACTATTCCGGCAAGTGTTACAATTCCGTTTTTAACAGCTACGCCAATTTCTGAAGCATCCAGAAACGGTTCCCATTTTAGTTGCTCCATCACATCTTTCTGAATTTCAATATCTGTTTTCATGATTATAAGTTTTTGATTTTTTTGGAGATTTTTTCATCTCAAAGAAAGAAAAACTAGTGCTTTCTGCAAATGCCTGCTGTCAGCAGTTTTAATGACAGTGGTCAGCACAGGTTCTCTAAATAAGAATTCGGGATATTCCTTTGTTTACTATAAATAATAAGTTTAATAGGTAGAAATTATTTAAGCGGCCTTTTTTTGATCATTCCTCCACGCGTATCTTTTACGCTGCTCATTACCACAAAAGCTTCCGGATCGATTTTCTCAATTTCGCTGGTAAGTTTGTTTACTTCAAGCCTGGTGATAACTGTGTAAATTATTTCCATGTTGCTTTTGTTTTCGCCTTTGGTTCCGAAGCCCCTTTTTCCCTGGTAAACGGTTACGCCACGACCGATTTTTTGAATGATCATCAACCTGATGGTTTCGGCTTTATGAGAAATAATAGTTACACCTGTGTATTCTTCAATTCCTTCAATAACAAAATCTACGGTTTTAGAGGCTGCGAGGTAAGTAAGAATAGAATACAGAGCAGTTTCAACAGAAAGGAGGTATGCTACTACCGAAAAGATAAGGATATTAAAAAGCAGTATTACATCACCAATGGTAATCCTGAATTTTTTGCTTAAAAAAATAGCCAGTACTTCAGTTCCATCAATGACTGCGCCACCTCTTACCGCAAAGCCGATACCTGCTCCTAAAAAGAATCCGCCAAAAACGGCTACCAGTAATTTATCATGGGTTACTTCGGGATAATGAATTACCGCGGTGCAAATGGCCAGGCCTGCAATAGCGAGTAAGGTTTTAATGGCAAAGGCTTTACCTATTACTTTAAACGCAAGAAACATGAAGGGGATATTTATCAGGATCAATAAAAATGAAAGCTGGAAATTAGTTAGCCCTGCAATTAATAAAGCGATTCCTGTAGCGCCGCCATCGATAAATTTATTGGGAAGCAAGAAGCTTTTAAGTCCGAAACCCGCTGATAAAATACCACAAACAATAAAAAAGAGGTTGATGAAAAATCTCCTGATACCAATTTTTATAGTAAAGAAATATTTGCCCAGTTCGTATTTGGAACCTTTAGCATTTTTTTCAATTCCGAGAATTTTTTGCACAACAAAACGCGACAGAATATTGTTCATTTTTATTTATATTATAAAGCATTGTTGGTTTTTTTTGACATTTTTTTTCTCGAAATTGCTTTTTCTATTTCTACTCCAAAAAACACTAATGATGATGCGGCGCCCACTCCAAGGAATTCAAAAAAACTTAGTGATTGTGTTTTAAATATAGGCTGAAGGGCAGGAGTGTAAGTTACCCCCAACTGTAACAATAAGGTGAGCAATACAGCGCCGATCAGAGGCTTGTTTGAAAACAGACCGATGGTAAACAAAGACTGGTTTTGCGAACGTATTGCCAACAGGTGAGCCATCTGGCTTATGCAAAGCAAATTAAAAACAATTGTTTGCCAGTGTAAGCCATTTTTGATAGCAAAGCTTTGTGCCGCTAATGCAATTCCTGCCATCAGGATGCCCACCCAGATCATGTGCAAACCTCTTCCATTGGCAAAAACACTTTCCTGTGGTGACCTGGGTGGCCGGTTCATTATATTTTTTTCTGCTTTCTCAAATGATAAAGTGATCGCGGGCAAACCGTCAGAAACAAGGTTCATCCATAATATGTGAATGGGTAAAAGTGCAATCGGCAAACCCATCAACGGGCCTAACAATAACGTCCACAGTTCGCCTGAATTGGTCGTCATCAGGTAGCGAATGAATTTTAAAATGTTATCGTAAATTCTTCTTCCTTCCCTTACTGCTTTTACAATGGTTGAAAAATTATCATCCAGCAGAATCATGTGTGCCGCTTCTTTCGAAACGTCTGTCCCTGTGATACCCATCGCTATGCCAATGTTGGCCCGTTTAAGCGATGGGGCATCATTCACTCCATCGCCGGTCATGGCTACAAAATGCCCTTTCTGCTGCAATGTTTTTACGATTTGCAATTTTTGCTCCGGCGATACCCTTGCATACACTCTTATTTTTTCTATTTTTTCAAGAAAGGTTTCATTGTCTAAGGCTGCAAGCTCGCGACCAGTTATGATTAAATCATTGCTGCTGCTTAATATGCCTATGCGCCGGGCAATGGTCTCTGCTGTAAGAGGATGATCTCCCGTAATCATTACCGGCACAATACCTGCAGTTTTGCATTCTGCAATAGAGGCAAAAACTTCTTCACGCGGCGGATCGATCATTCCGGTTAACCCTAAAAATTGTAATTCATTTTCATTTAATTCGCTTTCGGATTCATCAGGCAATTCTTCCCATACCCGGTAAGCAAAACCTAATACACGCAAGCCTTTTGAAGCCATTTCGTCTACTTGCCCATCTAAGGCTGTAAGATCAACCTCTTTACATTTTTGCAGTAAAATATCCGGAGCGCCTTTTGTAAACGAAATCACCTTGCCTTTATAAGGATGAAAAGTGGTCATGAGTTTTCGTCCTGCATCAAAAGCAATTTCAGAAAGGCGTGGCCATGAATCAGAAAGGATGTTTTCGGCTGCTGCAGTTTCCTGCAAAGCAATTTCCGTCGGATCACCTTTAAAACTTTTTCCATCGGGAATTACGTCATTGTTCAAAGCAAATGCGTGCAGTAGCAAAGAAACATTTTCATTGTGCAGCAGAGGTTTTAAATCTTTGATTTGATATATATTTCCGTTTACAAAAACCTGTTCCACATACATTTTATTTTTCGTGAGTGTTCCGGTTTTATCAGTACATATATAAGTAACAGAGCCAAGTGTTTCTACAGCCGGCAATTTTCTGATCAGGCAGTTAAACCGTATCATTCTTTTTGCTGCCAACGCCAGTGATATGGTAATGACAGCGGGTAAAGCTTCAGGAATAGCGGCAACTGCAAGCGAAATACTTGTCAGCGCCATTTTGATAAGGTCTTCACCACGCAACCAGCCTGAGACAAAAAATACAATACAAAGAAACAATACCAGTAAAGAAAGTTTTTTGCCAAATTCTGCCATTCGTTGCTGTAAAGGAGTAAGTACTTCTTCTCCCTGCAACATCTTGGCGATTCTCCCTAATTCAGTTTGCATGCCTGTTGCAATTACCACACCTCTCCCGCGACCATAGGTTACATAGGTCCCTTTAAAGGCGATATTTTTTCTGTCACCTACAGGCAGATCTTCGTTGTTTAATTCTAACGAAGTTTTATCAACGGCGTTCGATTCCCCGGTAAGGGCTGCTTCTTCAATTTTTAAGCTTTGTGATTCACTGATCCGGATATCAGCCGGCACTGCATTTCCTGCTTCAAGTAACACCACATCGCCTGGTACTAATTGTGTAGATGGTAACCAGTGGATTTTTCCATCACGAAAAACTTTTGCATCGGCTACAGACATTTTTTTCAAAGCAAGCATTGCTTTTTCTGCACGGTATTCCTGAATAAAACCGATTATGCCGTTTAATACGACGATAACAAGAATAACGATGGTATCAGTGATGTCGCCGATAAAACCGGAGATAATGGCTGCAGCAAAAAGTATTAAGATCATTACATCTTTAAACTGCGATAATAAAATCCCGGCAATGTTTTTTTTCTTTCCTTCCTGCAACTGGTTCGGCCCTGTTTTGGCCAATCTTTCTCCTGCAGCAGAAGAAGAAATCCCTTGTGGGCCGGAATCTAATAGTTCAAAAACTTTTGATATGTTTAGGCTGTACCACTTCATAATTGAATTTAAGTCATTTTGTAAATTGCCAACATTAAAATTGTATAAAGCGCAATAAGAATGGAACTAACGCCTGTAAAAAGCTCAGGCAGGAAGTTACTGTAGACATTAAAATCAAGCCAAACCATGCTTTGCCTATACCTGTAAGATTGGTAATAATATCTCCATATTTTGAAAGTCTCGCCCCGCTATAAATAATGATAGCTGAGCAGGCAACAAATCCGGTTATGGTAAATATTAATGCTGGCATTACACACTGTGAACGATTTTATGTGAAGTTACTATTAATCTTTATTCTTCCTCAGGTACTACCAGTAATGGAAGTTTCGTGGTACAGGCCATATTTTTGGTAAAGCTTTTTAAAAAAATTTTATCAAGAAATTTCTTATTGCGCCTGACCATTACCAATATGTCAAAAGGGATTGTATCCTGCAAATGTTCGAGAGAATTTTTAATATGAGTGCTTTTTAATTCCTTAAACTTGATTTGAGAATCATTAAAAGTTCTTTGCAGGAAATAAGCATAATTGGAAAAACACTGTGCGGTATCTTTATCAATTTCATCCTGGTTAACATGCACAACAGTAACATTAGCATTAAAAACTTTTGCAACAGAAAGTGTGAATGACAGTGCCGGCCTGTCTTCACAATGATAATTAGTTGCAAAAACAATCTCTTTGGGATCTTTCCAATCATATTTTTCAGGAACTACCAGTACCGGAATCTTAGACCTTTCGATGATGCGGGAGGCATTACTTCCAACAATTGTTTTTTTAAGGCCTGAGGCACCTTGTGTTCCCATTACGATCAATTCAACCTGGGTTTGTTTAGCAAATGAGAGCATATTTTTTACAACAGGTTTTTGAGAAACAACCGTGGAAACCATTACATTCATTTCGTGGCTTACCACTTTCTTTTTTAAACGTTGAAGCCTTTTCAGTTGTTTTGTTTCAAGTTGTTTCTGATATTCATCCTTTTTTTCAGTCGAATCAAAGTAAGGGATTTCTTCTTTCTCATTTACATGAAAAAGAATGATAGTGCCCTTGCTTTTAGAAGCCAGTTCCGCTGCAAAACGAAAAGCTCTCTCGGCGGTTGGTGAAAAATCGGTAGGTACTAAAATCCGTATCATAACATTCTGTTTAAGCCATAAAATCTTCTTCTTTGAAATTCCCGGTTACGCGATAAGATTGAAATTTAGAATGATTTTCTTTGATAAAAGCAATACCACCGAAATTTTCCAACAGCCCTCCTTCAGTAATTTCAATCCTGTTTCCTCTTGCTAAAAACTTTTCAATTTCGTCTGTGAGTTTTTTAGTGGCCACAAAAAGTGTTTCATTTAATAAGGTTTTATGGATTTCTTCTTTCATAAAACTATCAATAAGTAAAAGGCCGTCATTACTATGTTTCAGCGCTTTTGTTACGTTTTCAAGATGGCTAAACAGGCTATTGGATCTTTTAGCGATTGTGATTTGTCCTTTCACTAATCTTGATTGCCAATAATCCCACTGGCTGATGATTTTTGCGGCAAGGGTTTTCATTTTTGAAGTCATGTCTTCAACTTTCGTTGAAGAATTATTTATTTTAAATACGATTTCTCTAAAAGGGAAGAATTCGCAAAATTTGTTGGTTTGCTGTTCCTTTTCCGAAAAAATAAATACTGGTTTGTCATTTTTTTTATTGACTAATTTGATAATATTTGAAATTCTTTGCAAAAGACATTCTTGCGCGTTTTTGGGGTCAATACATGAATCTTCTTTCTGTTCAAACACTTTATGTAGCGAATTATTGAAATATTCATACAGTTCAGCTCCTGTGTGGTTTAATACTAATATTTCAAATTCCGGGGTTCCTACAGAATCGGCAACAAGATCTAAAAGAGAAAATGGATCATTAAAATAAACAACCGGTTTGCCGTTGTAATTCAGGTAAATAACTTTTTCTTCTTCGCCTTCAATCATTATTGCCACACTTTTACGGTGAGAATTATAATTCAATTTGCTGAATATCTTTTTCAGCCTGCCAATTACTGCTTTTATTTCTCCGGTTTCATAGCTTCCTTCAAGTTTTATCTGAACCACTTCCAGTGTATAATTCAGCATTCCTTTTAACGTGATCGTGTCAGCCATAGAAGGTTGAAAAGGAATTACCAAACCCAGTGAATAAATTCCGGAGCCAATCTCCTTTATATCCGGGTTATCGATTTTAATTTCAGGAAGTGTGATCATAATTTTAGTATTAACAGGATGAACAAATGGATTTATTTATTATGCGCGATGAACAACGGTGTATCTGTTTCTCTCATTAAAATGTCGGCCATGCTTGTTTTGAACCAGCGCGAAAGCTCGCCACGACGGTAAGCTCCCAGAATCACTAATTCATTTTCTTTATGGTTTCGCAGGTAGCCCGGTACTTGCTCTTCCGCGATTCCTTTTTCCACTGTAACCTTAGCTTTTGGAAAATGCCATTTGATAAACTCTCTCATTCTTTTATTTCCAGGGAGGCGCAGCGTCGCCATATAATTTTCCTTTACTGTGTACACTTCAACAGGCAAAGATTTCAGGTGGCCAAGAAGATAACTGAACATTTTGATAGCATATAAAGACGAAGGCCCTCCATCATACAACAATAAAATTTTATCAATTTCTTTATATAAAGCGGGTACTACCAATACAGGGCATTGCACATCCGCCAGGAGATCTTTTATAAACCGGCCCGGAATTTTCTCTTTGTAACGGGTAAATGTTTCATATTCATTAATGATTACCAGGTCAGCAAACATGCTTTCTTCTTTCAATTCCTGTAACGCAATATTTTCATCTCTATGAATGGAAAAGTGTATGCCCGCTTTGTTACAGGCTTTTTGAAATTGCAGCACTGACTCGTCTCTCAATTTTTTATCTTTTTCATCCAGTTTTTCCAACACTTTTTTTGCATTCTTTTCCTTGGTCATTACTTCATACACACTGTAACTGTGATAAATAAATTCATCTAAAAAAACACCCACAAGGTGTGCCTCTTCGAGTTTTGCTAACTCAATTGAATACTGCAATGTGCTCATTGACATTTTATAACCATCGAAAACTGCGAGGAACTTTTTCATTGTTAAATTTTTATGTTAATGCAATATATCTTTAATGAATTAATAAGACACTGACCAAAATCAGTCATTTTTATGATTACAATCGCATAAAAAAGCCGGTTCATCAACTTATACACCGGGAAAGATATTCATGTCATTTAGATGAACCGGCAAAGCATTTGTGCGGCCTTTACTTGCTTGTCATGCATTCAATTCAATAGGAGCTTTGGCTTTGCTATTGATTTCAAACTGTGCTAACTGCGTTAACCTGTCATCGATCTGTTTCTCATTGACCGATGCCTGGTGAAACACTACAGATGTTTTTTCCAGGCTCAACAAATCTGCAAATGCAGCAGCTGTGCCGAAAATGCTTATTTTAAAATGGTTAATTGACTGTACACTTGCAAGGAGGCACGCATCTTTTACTGCAGAATCAGTGCAGTTTTTGAGTTTGTCTTCTGCCTCTTCGATAAAGGCCTCCATTATCTTATTGTGTAACGAGAGCGAGTTAATGTGTTCCTCTTCGTAAAAATCTTGCATATTTTCAATATGCTGTTCAACAAAGTCCATATACTTCTGCAATACATTTTTAAGTTTTATTGAACCGGCAATATTGATCCATTGTGGTAAAACCTTTTTTAGCTGTATTTCAGCACTAATGAATTTACGACCTTCAAAATCCAGGAGGTCGTGTAACGTGGTGATAGTTAAATTATTTTCTGACATGATTCTGATTTTTCAAGCAAATTTATTGGCTTCATCATCCCCGGAGAATGACCATAGTCAGTAAAAACTAAAACTGTTATCATTGAAATTGCTTTAAAAAAGAGTTTGCTTTGGCATGATTTTTTAAAAGTGGAGATTTAGAAGCGGAAATTATTTTGGATTATTTCAAATAATAAGTTCGTTTGAGCATGATAGTTATATATTGATTGTATAAAAAAGATGACGGAAGGCAATGGTCTGGCTGATACTTAATATTTTAACATCCATGCTTTTTCAGGAACTTTGAACACAAATGGATATAAACACATAAATAAAATAAATCATGAAAAGAGTAGAAAATAAAGTAGTAATAGTAACGGGGGGCTCTTTGGGAATAGGAAGAGAAACCTGTATTTTATTAGCAAAAGAAGGCGCCAAAGTGGCCATCACAGACCTTCTTGACAAAGAAGGCGAAAAATTGGCTGAGGAAATAAATGCGTTTGGTGGAGTGGCCAAATATTGGCATTTAAACGTTGCCGATGAGAAAGAAGTTGAGCAGGTATATGCGGATGTGGCAAAATATTTTGGCAAACTGGACGCTTCTGTTAATAATGCAGGAATATCAGGTACCAATAAACTGACGCATGAAATAAGTGAAGCGGAATGGGATGCACTGATGGCTGTTAACGTTAAAGGTGTTTTCTTTTGCACCAAGTATGCAGTGCAGCACATGCTTACCAACGGTAGTGGTAGTATTGTGAATTTGTCTTCCATTTATGGATTGATTGGCGCGGGTGATGCGCCTCCATATCATGCTTCCAAAGGAGCAGTTAGGCTGATGGCAAAAAATGATGCCATTGCATATGCAAAAAATAAGATCCGGGTTAATTCTGTTCACCCCGGATATATTCTTACACCAATGGTTGAAAATTTTGGAAAAGATGTGCCTGGATTTTTTGAGCAAATGAATAGTTTGCATCCATTAGGTCATATCGGCGAACCAATTGATATTGCTTACGGAATTCTTTATCTTGTTTCAGATGAATCGAAATTTGTAACAGGAAGCGAGTTGGTGATTGACGGAGGATATACAGCAAAATAAAAAGTATTACTTTTTATTTGTTTACTGAAACAGGGATTTTTATTCTTTAATCATTTCCGTAATTACCTTTTTTATGCGCGCGGCTGATTTCAAATGAAAAAAGCGTAAGAAAAAAGCCCTGGACGATTAACATGATTCCGATAATGGCCACAATAGTTAAGGCAGTGATCAGGGGCTGAAAAAACAGGAGTATGCCTACCATCAAGCTCAGCAGGCCGGCGATTAGAACAACTCCCCAAAATTTATATTGATTATTTTTAAAAAAGATGGATTGAAAGATCCAGAAAATTCCTGTAAAAATTCCATAAAAAGCAAAAACATAGGGGAGGGTTAAAGCAGTAAGGCCGATATTTAAAAGTAGTATTACCGCGAGTATGATATCCAATAGACCTTCTGCCATTTGCCAGCCCCAGCCTTTATGGGTTTTTCTCGTGACGACGGCGAAAGTGGCCAGCACCAATCCTGAAATAAACAATGAAATGCTGCCATAAATGATCAGGCCAAGCATCCCGCTTATCGGAAATTTCAAAATGTAAAATCCGAGGAAAATAAAGATCAATCCTTTGATAGTTATCAGCCACCAGTTTTTTGATTTAATCATGATTGATATTTTAATGGCTTAAAAGAATGGTTACCCGTTAGATTACTAAGGTCGACAATTTCTGAGAGAGCCCTTTTTATCCTAAATATACAAAATAAAGAAGATCAAAATAAGGATTGATAATATTACAAAAAGGAATAGCCAGTAAAGTACTTCAATGATAGTGTCATTTTTTTTCAAAGAAATATTTTTAAACATAAACAGATTTTTTGTAAAACTATCTCTCGTTATTTTTTTTATCAATGACATTGGTCAAAAGAAAGGTTGACAATAGTCATAATAGGGAAGAGGAGAATGCACAAAAGTCTTAAATTAAGCGCAATAAAACCAGGATGACAATCTTATATTACTCAGGTTTTTAAATGATTATTATCATATTTTTATAATTGATCTGCTAATACTTTTACACCGGTCTTTTCATAATATATAGTATTAAATCAAAGCTGGATTTTTATCCGGCTTTCTTTTTTGCCAAATGAAAAATTCTTCTTTTTTATTGATTTACTACTACATTTCTATTCTGTAGCTTTGAATGTTTTCAAAAAATAATAATCTTCCATGAATCGATTTTTTTCTGCACCAGCTCTCAAAAGACCTATTAAAAACAGTCTTGTTTTATTTTTATTTATTGCCTACTTAATATTGTTTACACCTTCTTTTAGTTCCGCTCAATCTTTAAATAGTTTGCAAACTGATAATTTAACTGTTTCTTCCTTTACAGCTAATAATCAAGAGTTATACAAACTCAAAAAAACTTTATCATTAGCAGATTTTGAACTTGATGGAATAAAGTGCAGTACCTTTGCAACAGAAGGCTGGAAACAAAAACTGACTATTGCTTATACGCCTGATCTATCCTTTTCTCCGGGCATTAGTGGAACCATCATTTTTAAAAATATTTCAGCAGATACGATAAGTATTTCCAACGTTGTTCCTTTCGGACAATCACCTGAAAAGGTTTATATCACAGGTTTGGGGAACAATCCTCTTTCACGCACGTATTTATTTTTGCCCGATCGTCAACCAGTAAATGTGATCGTTCCTGATAATGCATGGGAACTTGGTTTTTCTGAATCGCAGGTAAAAGATTCTTTGTTTGTTTCTGCGCTGGCAAGGAGAAATACAAAGCATTTCCAAAAAGGTAGGTTACATAGATTTGAAACAATTTTGTACCCCGGAGGAACTATTTCTTATCAACTTTACGCCGACTTATATACAGGCGAATGGCAGAATGGCCTGCGTCAAATTTTTCAAAAAAAATATCTGTATGATGTAAAAAATTTTGACGACAGCCTTTATCAAAGAAATGATTTAAAATGGATAAGGAAATCTTATGTGATTCATTTGTTGATGGCGTGGGATAAACAATTTTATGATGATAAAGATCAATCTTATCATTTAACCGATTTTTTGAAAAAAGGACAATCTTTATATGGAGGAGATGATGTGGTTGGAATCTGGCCAACATGGCCTTCATTAGGGATTGATCAGCGAAATCAGTTTGATCTTTTTCGGGACCTTCCCGGTGGGCTTGCAAAAATAAGAGAGCTTGCATCCACCTGTCATAAAAAAAACAGTCATTTATTTATTTGTTACAATCCGTGGGATGAAAGTACAAGAAATGAAGGGCATCTTTCCGGCATTGCCAATATTATCCGGGAAACAAATGCTGACGGTACCGTATTGGATACACAAGGAAAATCGAGTCGCCGGTTACAGGCAGCGGCAGATAGTGTAAAGCCAGGAGTGATTATGTATCCTGAAGGAATGGCTGTTCCTAAAGACATGCAAGGTGTTGTTGCAGGCCGGGTTCATAATGCGCTGTATTATCCGCCGATGCTAAATTTGAATAAATTCATTAAACCTGATTTTGCTATTTTCAGAGTAGCAGAAGTATATAAAGAACCAATACGAAGAGAATTTTCACTTGCTTTTTTTAACGGTTATGGAACAGAGATCAATATGTTTGCACCCGGCATTCCTGCAAACCTTGATGAAGAATATCGTTACCTTGGAAAAACAACCCGAATCCTCCGTGAGAACAGTGATAATTTTACCGCCAAAGATTATACTCCATTAATTTCTACTTCCAGGGATAGTATTTGGGTTAATGAATGGCCTTCTGCTGCAAAAACGATTTATACTATTTATAGCATTATCCCGCAAGGGTTTAAAGATTTCTTATTTGCACTAACACCTCTTTCCAATACACACTTGGTTGATATTTGGCACCATGAGGAATTAAGGCCAATACCTGTCGGTGATAAAGTGAAGATTCCTGTTTCTACCAATAGTTTCAATGCTTCTTTGCTGGGAACTAATAATGAGGGTGCGGTGGATTGTATCGCCGAATTTCCTGAACTTTTAGACATAAATCTTTCAGGAGATGTTTTACATATAAATGGAAGAGAAGGAACTGAGATAAGGATTTGGGCCGGAGAACCTTCTTATAATAAAAAGCCGGTAATATTAAAACCCGGAATCCATTCTGTACATCTCACTGATCTTTTCGAAAGGTATGAAGGGAAATTTGTGATTCAGCTTTTTAATAAGGACGAGATTATTGATGAAAGAATAATTGAAATAAAACCCGGAAAGCCTCGCCTGGTAAGCAAAAAAGAATTCTCTATATTGGCTGATAAAGCACCGAAAGGAATGGTGGCAATACCTGCAGGAAGGTTTACATTTTATACAACGCATGGTGATGATTTTATTCCTTATCCGGATTTTAATGAAGATAGCAGCTACAGTATGCCTTCATTTTATATGGACCAATTTCCGGTAACCAACCGGCAATTTAAAACCTTCCTGGAGGCAACCCATTATCATCCGCAAGACACCAGTAATTTTTTGAAAAACTGGATTGATGGCAAAATTCCGGCAGGAGAAGAAAATTTTCCTGTGGTGTATATTTCGTATGAAGATGCAGAAGCGTATGCAAGATGGGCAGGTAAAAGATTGCCTACAGAAACAGAATGGCAGTATGCAGCGCAAACGCCTTCTTTAAATGAGTGGCCATGGAAACAAAAAGAGCCTGTAAAATGGACAACACAGGAAATTACCAGTACTTTGACAGTGCAGAAACCTGAAGGAATTGATTCAACCTTTTGTAATCTTGGAGACGGGAAATTATACCCGGTGGGTAAATATAAGAAAGGTGCAAATCCTTATGGCCTGCAGGATTTGGTTGGCTGCGTTTGGCAACTCACCAATGATGTTTATGAAAATGGAAGTTATCGTTGCATCATCATGAAAGGCGGAAGTTATTTTAATCCTTCTTCCAGTTGGTGGTATGTGCAGGGCGGCCCTCGGCCATTAACTTACAGGCAATATTTATTGAGAGTTTCCCCTGGGTTCGAGCGAAATGCTACAGTTGGTTTTCGATGTGTGAAGGATGAAAAACAATAAAGCACAAAGTCATAAAATAAAAAAATGCTTTAAAAGTTGGTTCACTGTAAATGCACGCTAAACTTTTTATTTGCTGTTCCTGATTTCTGCATACAATTTTTCAGTATCGCTTAACCGGCACAATTGTGTGCCATAGGTCATAGAGGCGGCAGTGCCACAGGCTACACCATATTGAGCAGCCTCCAGCAGCGATTTTTTTTCTGATAAACTTAATACGATACCAGCCAGCATACTATCGCCCGCACCTACAGCACTGTTCTTTTTTACAGGCGGAGGAGTAATGTGATGGATTATATCTTTGGTTACCAGGATGGCACCCGCAGCTCCCAGTGAAACAACAATTACTTCACATTTTCCTTTTTCGATAAGGCTTTTTGCCACATTCTCCACTTCATTTCCGTTTAGCTCTTCCTTATGCGCCAGCGAACTTAATTCACTCAGGTTGGGTTTTAATAAATAAATACCTTCATCTACTGCATCTTTCAAAGCTTCTCCGGAAGTGTCTACGATAAATTTTGCTTTTTTTCTTTTGCTGATATCTGCAATTCTTGCGAAAATATCCTTCGGAACACCTGAAGGCAAACTACCACTGGCAACGATAAACCCGATATCATTCATTTTTTCAATTTCTTCAAGAACCTGCCTCCATTCGTTTTCATTGGTTACCGGGCCGGGCATTCCGAAACGATATTGAAGATTTGACGAAATGTCCAGAACAATAAGATTTTCTCTTGAATGATGAGCCGTTTCAATAACAATGGAATGAATGTGTTCTTCTTCCAGCAACTGTGTTAAAAATTTTCCGGAATAACCGCCGGCAAGGTAAATGGCTGTGGCATTTCCACCGAGTTTTTTGATCGCCCTCGCTACATTTATTCCTCCACCGCCTGGCTCAAAAACCGGGGGGGTACATTTCAGTTTTTTTTCGGGAATCAGGCTGCTGATCGTTGTGCTTTTATCAATAGCAGGATTAAAAGTAATGGTTACAATGGCAGGCATATAGGTTTTCGTTTTTATTTAAATGATGATTATCGAATCGGTAATTTTTTCTTTAGATAAATTTTCTTTCAATAGACTTTTTTCAGCCTGGTTTATATTTTCAATTCCTTTCAAAATGGCATCCGGGTTGAAAGAAATACTGTCAATATGTTCTGCCACCAAAAATTGTGCAAACTCGGGAAAATCACTTGGTGCTTGTCCGCATAAACCGATTTTTACACCTGCTTTTTTTGCTTTATCAATCATTACGGCAATCTGTTGTTTTACGCCTTCGTTTTGTTCACTGAAGAGGTCGGAAATGATCGCAGAATCGCGGTCGATACCCAGTATCAATTGCGTTAAGTCGTTAGAACCGATAGAGAAACCGTCAAATATTTCTGCGAATTTTTCTGCCAGGAAAACATTGTTGGGGATTTCAGCCATTACATAAATCTCAAGGCCATTCACTCCCTGTTCTAGTCCGAAATTTTTCATTACTTCCACCACTTTTTTCCCTTCTTCAACCGTTCTGCAAAAAGGTATCATTACTCTTATATTGGTAAGGCCCATTTCATCTCTTACGATCTTTAATGCCTCACATTCAAGCCTGAACCCGTTCTTATAACGATCGTTATAGTACCGTGATGCGCCACGAAATCCGAGCATTGGATTTTCTTCTACAGGTTCAAAATCTTTTCCTCCCAACAAACTGGCATATTCATTGGTTTTAAAATCGCTCATTCTAACGATTACTTCTTTAGGATAGAATGCAGCAGCAGTAGTTGCTACAGCTTCTGCCAGTTTCTCTGTAAAATATTTTTCCTTATCGGGATAATGGTGAGTAAGTTGTTCAATTTGTTCCTTTACTTTTTCATCTTTTAGTTCATCAAACTTTACCAGTGCCATCGGGTGAATTTGAATGGCATTGGTGATGATGAACTCCAGCCGCATTAAACCCACACCATCATTCGGATAAAAAGAAAATTTAAATGCTTTCTCGGGATCACCGACGATCATCATCACTTTTGTCTTTTTCGGCAATTCGATTTTAGTGAAATCAAGTTCTTTAGTAACAAACTTTGATTCCCCTTCATAAATAAAACCTTCTTTTCCTTCGCAACAAGAAACGGTGATTATTTCACCATCTTTTATCTTTGAGGTAGCATCGCTGCAGCCAACAACCGCAGGAGCGCCAATTTCCCTGGCAACAATAGATGCATGGCTGGTGCGTCCGCCTTTATTGGTTACAATAGCCCCTGCATTTTTCAGGATCGGATCCCAGTCGGGACTGGTAAGGTCGGTTACTACAATTTCGCCAGGTTTTAATTTATCCGATTCTTCAGGAGAATTTAAAATTCTGGCAATTCCGCAGGCGATCTTGCTTCCTATTGCTTCGCCCGATGCAAGCAGTTTACCTTTTTCAAGCAATTGGTATTCTTTTATTAGTAAAGGATTGATCTGTGAATGCACAGTTTCAGGCCTTGCCTGGATAATAAAAAACTCATTGGTAATTCCGTCTTTTGCCCACTCGATATCCATCGGCTTATTATAATGCTTTTCTATTATTGAAGCCCACTTTGCAAGCAGTTCTATTTCTGAATTTTTTAAAACATATTGGTTCTTTTTTTCTTCGGGGGTGTCAATGTTTATTACAGGATTTTCTTCATCATTCGTATAGATCATGGTTTTGTTTTTGTCGCCCATTCTTTTTTGAATGATCGCATTTTTCCCTTGCTCCAGGGTGGGTTTAAAAACCAGGAACTCATCAGGATTTACTGTTCCCTGTACCATGTTTTCTCCAAGCCCCCATACCCCGGCAATATGAATTACATTTCTAAAGCCCGATTCAGGCTCCAGTGTAAAAGCTACACCGGAACAGGCTTTATCACTTCGTGCCATTTTTTGTACGCCAACAGATAGTGCAACTTTTTCATGTGCAAAGCCATTGTCTTCCCTGTATTTAATGGCCCTGTCTGTATATAAAGAAGCATAACACCGTTGTATTGCTTTCAGTAATTCGTTTTCTCCTTTTATATTGAGGTAGCTTTCATGCTGGCCTGCAAAACTCGCCTGTGGTAGATCCTCAGCAGTGGCACTGCTTCTTACCGCTACTTCAAAATATTCGTTGCTGCATAAATCTTTATAGGCATTGATTATTTCTTTCGAAAGATCATCCGGAATGTTCGCATTTTCAATGGTGCTTCTTGCCTTTGCTCCAATTTCTTTCAGATTTTTGAAAGTTTGGGTATCGAGTGTATCGAGCAATTTTTTTAGGGAAGTGGTTATCGAATTATAGTCTAAAAAATATCGGAATGCATCAGCAGTTGTAGCAAATCCATCCGGAATTACAATTCCCTTTGAAGAGAGTTCATTGAACATTTCGCCCAATGAAGCATTTTTTCCACCAACAGAAGGAACATCGGAAATGTGGATGCTATTGAATTTTTTTATTAGCATGAGCTTACTTTTTCTCAAATTTCTTTCAATTGTATTGTTTTTGTTATGATCATCATCATTCACTTGTATGATAGCAGTTAGAGTGGAAAAAGTGAATACTGCCATTTTTGCACTTTTCTTGTGTTGGCACAAACCTTGTCATAAAAAATAAAACTATTAAAATAAAATTATAAGTTATGGCAAAGATTATAGGTATTGACCTCGGAACTACAAATAGTTGCGTGGCAGTAATGGAAGGAAATGAACCGGTAGTGATACCCAATGACGAAGGCCGCCGCACAACGCCTTCGGTAGTTGCATTTTTGAAAAATGGAGAACGTAAAGTGGGTGATCCTGCAAAAAGACAGGCGATTACCAATCCTCAAAATACAATCATGAGTGTAAAGCGTTTTATGGGGCATAAATGGGATGAAGTAACTACCGAAGCGTCTCACCAGAGTTATAAATTGGTAAAAGGTGACAATGATACTATTCGAATTGATATAGATGGAAGACAATATACTCCACAGGAAATTTCTGCAATGATTCTTCAAAAGATGAAAAAGACTGCAGAGGATTACCTGGGTCAGGAAGTTACCGAAGCTGTTATTACCGTTCCAGCCTATTTTAATGACTCTCAAAGACAGGCAACCAAAGAAGCTGGTGAAATTGCAGGGCTGAAAGTTCGTCGTATTATTAACGAACCTACAGCAGCGGCTTTGGCGTATGGTTTGGATAAAAAAAGTGTAGATCAGAAAGTGGCTGTGTTTGACCTGGGTGGTGGTACTTTCGATATTTCAATTCTTGAATTGGGAGAAGGTGTTTTTGAGGTAAAATCAACCAATGGTGATACTCACCTGGGTGGTGATGATTTTGATAAAGTGATCATGGACTGGCTTGCCGCAGAATTTAAAAAAGATGAAGCAATTGATCTTCATAAAGATCCGATGAGCTGGCAGCGTTTGAAAGAAGCAGCAGAAAAAGCAAAAATCGAATTGTCTTCTTCTACAGAAACAGAGATTAATCTTCCTTATATAACAGCAGTTGATGGTGTTCCAAAACATTTGGTAAAAAAATTAACCCGTTCACAGTTTGAAAAATTGGCTGACGAATTATTTACCCGTTGTTTAAAACCTTGCGAAGCTGCATTGAAAGATGCTGGTTTAAGCAAAAATGATATTAATGAAGTAATTCTTGTGGGTGGTTCTACCCGTATTCCTAAAGTGCAGGAACTGGTAGAAAATTTCTTCGGAAAAAAACCACACAAAGGTGTAAACCCTGACGAAGTAGTTGCTATTGGTGCAGCCATCCAGGGTGGTGTATTAACCGGAGAAGTAAAAGATGTATTGTTGCTCGATGTTACTCCACTTTCTTTAGGAATTGAAACCATGGGAGGTGTAATGACAAGATTGATTGAATCTAACACCACTATTCCTACAAAGAAAACAGAAGTTTTCTCTACAGCGAGTGATAACCAACCGGGTGTACAAATTCATGTTTTACAAGGTGAACGCCCAATGGCATCTCAAAATAAGAGCCTGGGTACTTTCAACCTCGACGGAATTCCACCGGCTCCACGTGGCGTACCACAAGTAGAAGTTACATTTGATATTGATGCAAATGGTATTTTGAATGTATCGGCGAAAGATAAAGGAACCGGAAAATCTCACAATATTCGTATCGAAGCAGGTAGTGGTTTGAGCAAAGAAGAAATAGAAAAAATGAAGAATGAAGCGAAAGCCAATGAAGCAGCAGATAAAGCAGAAAGAGAGAAAGTGGATAAGATGAACCAGGCCGATAGTTTGATCTTCCAGACTGAAAAGCAATTGAAAGAGTTTGGAGATAAAGTTTCTGTCGATAAAAAAGCACCGATAGAATCTGCTTTACAAAAACTAAAAGAAGCTCACAAAAGTCAGAATATTGCTGATGTCGATTCAGCAACTGCAGAATTGAATACAGCATGGACAGCAGCCAGTGAAGAAATGTACAAAGCCAGCCAGGGTGCAGAGGCGCAAGGTGGAAATGGACAGCCAAATGCAGGACAGGAGCAACATGAGGGCGCTGAAGCAAATGCAGGAGGTGATGTTACAGATGCTGAATTTGAAGAAGTAAAATAAAGTTTAAGCAATAGGTTAATGAAGGCTGTCTAAGGGCAGCCTTCTTTTTTATGCACTCAAGAGGAAATGAATGCTAACTTTACCGGAAAACAGGAATATTATTAAAAAGTTTGTTTACTGGCCAATAATGATTTTGAAATATTGGTTGTGTATATTTTACATTTCAAAACAAAGAAGTTAAATTGCTGTTTTATTTAATTTTTGCAGATAATGAAGATCAATTTTTACTTAAGGTATCACACAGTTTTAGGTGAAGAGTTATTTATAACCGGTAATAATAAATTCCTGGGCGATAACAATTCTGTTAATGCCATTCGGCTTCATTGGTATAATGACGATTTTTGGATGGCAACCATTGATTTTCCTGACGATTTTGATGATGAAATTCATTATAAATATATTCTAAAAGACATCAAAGGAATTAAGATATTTGACGGCGAAGAAAACCGCTACATTGATCTTTCAATAAAAAAACAAAAATCTTACTCAGTTTTCGATACATGGAATAGTGCGGGAAATTTATGGAATGTTTTTTTTACAGCCGCTTTCAGCAAAATATTGCTGCCTCCGGTTACCAAGGTAAAAGTGCCTGCCCCCAGGAAATTTACACACATCTTCAGGGTAAAGGCGCCGTTACTAAAACCTGGCGAAACCATTTGTCTGTGCGGGTCTACCACGCATTTAAAGAACTGGAATACCGAAGATCCCATTATATTAACTCCGCATAACAACTGGTACTCTACCAAAATTTTCCTGGAAGAAAACGAATGGCCTGCAAGCTATAAATATGGTATTTATAATATCAGCGAAAAGAAGTTGATAGTATTTGAGTTAGGCGAAAACCGGATGATCAGGAAGTTTGAAGAGGAAGAAAAAGGACTTATCATCTTTAATGATGGCTTTGTAAACCACCAACCGGGCTTATGGAAAGGCGCAGGTGTTTCTATTCCTGTTTTCAGTTTAAGAAGTAAAAAAAGTTTTGGTGTAGGAGAATTTTCAGATATTAAATTATTGATTGATTGGGCTAACGAGACTGGTATAAAACTAATTCAGTTGTTGCCTGTTAATGATACCACTGCCAATCATTCATGGCACGAGTCATATCCGTATGCAGCTATTTCAGCTTTTGCTTTGCATCCTATTTACATCAATCTTGAAAAGGTGGCAGGTAAAGAATTTTCTTCTATCATCAAACCATTAAAAAGAAAACAAAAACAATTAAATGACCTAAAGCAATTTGATTATGAGCAGGTGATGAAATTTAAACTCACTGCTTTGAAAGAATTGTTTGATGCCGGAAAAAAGGATTTTAAAAACGATCTTGATTATTTTGAATTCTTTGAATTAAACCGTCATTGGCTGGTTCCTTATGCAGCATTTTGTTACCTGCGCGACAAATATAAAACGCCTGATTCATCAAAATGGAAAAGCCATAAAAAGTATAATGAAGAGGCAATTCAAAAGCTCGTGTCGCCTTCGCAAAAGCATTATGACGAAATCTTGTTTTCGTATTTTGTTCAATATCATTTGCATTTGCAATTGAAAGAAGTAGCTGATTATGCTCATCAGCAAAAAATCGTTTTAAAAGGTGATATTCCGATAGGCGTTTACCGGTATGGATGCGATATATGGGTAAATCCGGATTTATATAATATGGATGAACAGGCTGGCGCACCGCCGGACGATTTTGCAGTAAAAGGACAAAATTGGGGTTTTCCCACTTACAACTGGGAGGAGATGAGTAAAGATCACTACAACTGGTGGCGCCGCCGTTTCGACCAGATGAGTAATTATTTTGATGCTTTCAGAATTGATCATATCCTTGGTTTCTTCAGAATATGGAGCATTCCGCTGGAATCTGTAGAAGGCATTATGGGAAGATTTGTGCCGGCCATTCCCGTGGATGTTGCTGAATTTCATTACAGGAACATTTACTTTAACTATGGCCGGTATTGCAAACCTTTTATCAACGACGAAATAATTGCTAACCTCTTTAAAGAAAGGGCGGAGGAGGTAAAAGAAAAATATCTTGATGTCAGTTCAGATAATTTTTATACGCTGAAGGAATTTGTAAATACACAGGCGAGAGTGGTCAAAACATTAAAAACCGCAATTGATAAAGAATTGAAGCAAGGTTTGTTTGACCTGATCAGCAACGTAATTCTTTTTGAAGCGGAAAATTCCAGTGAACAAAAATTTCATTTCAGGATTTCGATGGATAAAACTTCTTCCTTTCAAATGCTCGATGATTATACAAAGAATGGACTTTGGCATTTGTACATAGATTATTTTTATCACAGGCAAAATGATTTTTGGAAGAAAGAAGGAATGAAAAAATTGCCTTCTTTAAAAAGAAATACCAATATGCTCGTTTGTGGTGAAGATCTTGGAATGGTTCCTCCTTGCGTGCCGGATGTAATGAATCAGATTGGTATCCTTGGACTTGAAATTGAAAGAATGCCAAAATCAGAAGGAAAAGAATTTTTTCACCCGGATGATGCTCCTTATTTGTCGGTAGTTATGCCTTCCACTCACGACATGAGTACGATTCGGGGATGGTGGGAAGAAGACCGCGGGCAAACACAAAGGTTTTATAATTATATGCTTGGACAGTATGGCGAAGCGCCGGAAACTTGTGAAGATTGGATTAATAAGAAAATTATTTTGCAACATTTATATTCACCAGCCATGTGGAGTATTTTTCAATTGGCGGATATACTCGGAATGAGCGAAAAATTAAGGGCCGAAAATCCACAGGAAGAACGCATCAATGTTCCTTCTGATCCAAATCATTATTGGCATTACCGAATGCACTTAAACCTGGAAACTTTATTAAAGGAAGATGAGTTTAATGAGGAATTAAAAAAATATATAAAAGAAAGCGGCAGGTAAACCCCTGCCCCTAAAGGGGAATGAAAGTTAATTACAAAAAATCCAATCTAAAATTTAAGCATCCGTTTACTATCTC
Source organism: Bacteroidota bacterium (assembly GCA_028876495.1). Taxonomy (GTDB): domain Bacteria; phylum Bacteroidota; class Bacteroidia; order Chitinophagales; family Chitinophagaceae; genus Ginsengibacter. Next base: position 1,116 of record JAGWRO010000011.1, on the reverse strand, counting down.
AAAAGGAACCAAAACGCATCAGTCGGCTTTATTGGTTGAGCTTGATTTCTTTGGTATCAAAGGTTATGGCGAGGCGCCTTCGATTGCTTATTATAACATTTCTGTTGATAAAATGATTGCTGATATTGAGGAAAAAAAGAAAATGATCGAAAAATTTTCTTTTACAGAACCCGAAAGATATTGGCATTACCTGCACCATCTTATTCCTCAAAACCCTTTCCTGGTTTGTGCTTTAGACCTTGCCGCCTGGGACTTGTACGGGAAAATGAAACGTAAACAATTGTACCAGTTGTGGGATTTGGATATTTCAAAAAATCCTCTTACCGATATTACCATCGGCATTGATACCGTTGAAAATATGGTAGCCAAAATGAAAGAAATGCCATGGCCAATTTATAAAATAAAATTAGGGACAACCAATGATATTGCCATCATGCAGGAATTAAGAATGCATACTGATTCTGTTTTACGCATAGATGCAAATGCTGCATGGGAAGCAAAAGAAGCCCTTGAAAAAATAAAAATACTTGCCGGCCTTGGAGTGGAATTTATTGAACAACCTTTGGCAAAAGATGATTGGGAAGGAATGAAATTCCTGTATGAAAATTCTCCATTGCCTTTAATTGCTGATGAGAGTTGTGTGTCAGAAAATGATGTAGAAAAATGCAAAGGATATTTTCATGGTATCAATATCAAACTCACGAAATGCAGTGGCATCACACCCGCATTGCGCATGATTAAACATGCACGGGATTTTGGAATGAAATTGATGGTAGGATGTATGAATGAAAGTTCGATTGGCACGGGAGCAATTGCGCAATTGTTGCCCTTACTCGATTATGTGGATATGGACGGACCATTACTTTTGGCTGAAGATGTGGCAAAAGGGGTAGAATTTGATTATGGCAAAATTATCTATTCGGATGGATATGGATTAGGAGTAAACGTGGATAAGTTCTAATATTTATTGCCAGCAAACAAACAATTTTTCTGTTTTTTTATTTCCTCTTAAAAAACCACCGCCTTGGGCGGTGGTAATGTACTGAGGGCTATGCCTTAATTTTGTTAGATGTCAGAGAATAAATATAGGAAGCTATCGCATGTAGTGTATAAATG
>JAGWRO010000099.1 GCA_028876495.1 Bacteroidota bacterium | reverse complement strand
GATAAGGCGGCCTACCCGATCAATGCGATGGGCATTTCCAAGGCGATGATGGAAAAGGTAGCGATTGCTAATTCGAGGAATATTCCCGAAAGTGACACCACGATTTGCCTTACCCGCTATGGCAATGTGATGGCCTCCAGGGGATCAGTAATACCTTTGTTTTTAAAGCAGATAAAAAGCGGGGAACCGCTAACGGTAACGGATCCTAATATGACCCGGTTTTTAATGTCGTTAACAGAAGCGGTGGAACTGGTTTTGTTTGCCTTTGAGCATGGCCACCAAGGAGATCTTTTTGTAAACAAGGCACCTGCCGCTACGATCGGTACGCTTGCGCAAGCCTTAAAGGAATTGTGTAATGTTGATAACGAAATAAAAGTGATCGGTACCAGGCATGGAGAAAAATTGTATGAGACATTATGTACACGTGAGGAGATGACCAAGGCGGAAGATATGGGGGATTTTTACCGGGTACCGGCCGATCACCGGAATTTAAATTACAACCTGTATTTTTCCGAAGGAGAGACGGATGTGTCAAAAGTGGAAGATTATCATTCACACAATACCAGGCAATTAGACGTGGAAGGGGTGAAGCAACTACTGGTAAATTTACCTTTGATCAGGAAAGAGGTATTTGGGGAGGATGTGGTGCAGATGCCGGGGTGATACTGGATACTGGATACTGGATACTGGATAGTGGATACTGGATGCTGGACTGGATGCTGGATAGTGGATGCTGGATACTGGATACTGGATGCTGGATACTGGATGCTGGATACTGGATACTGGATGGTTTGGATTTTTAGATTAATTATTTGTCGCCCTGAACTTGTCGAAGGAGGTTGGAGATAAAAGTTAAAGGTGAAATTTTGAATATCGAACAAGGAATAATGAATGATGAAGGGAGCAAGATACCGGATGCTGGATGGGGTGAATGGCGATAGCTGATAGCTGACCGCTGAAAGCTGACTGCTGACCGCTTAAAACAAAACTCAATGCCACAGATAATTCAAGGGGGAATACATGAAGATCAAAGAGGAAGATTGATCTTTTTTAATGATTTTGATATGACGGCGGTAAGGCGTTTTTATGTGATTGAACATACGGCTATTGAAACGGTTCGCGCGTGGCAGGGGCACAAGAAGGAGGAGAAATGGTTTTATGTGATTTCGGGTGGTTTTAAAGTGGCGCTGGTTCAACCTGATGATTGGGAGAACCCTTCCCGTGATTTGAAGCCGGAAGAATACGTATTGAAAGCGGAAGATAACCGGGTATTGTATATTCCGGGTGGATGGGCCAACGGATTTAAGGCTTTATCGCCGGGATCAAAAATGATTGTTTTTTCTTCGTTTACTGTAGCTGAATCGGCAAACGATAATTACAGGTTTGATAAAAAGATGTGGTGTGCCTGGGAATAATTTAATGTTGATTAATTAAATATAAAAGTCAAGATGATAAGAGTAGGTATAACGGGACAGGCTGGTTTTATAGGGAAGCATTTATATAATATGTTAGGCTTGTTTCCTGATGAGTTTGAGAGGATAGAATTTGAAAGAACCTGGTTTGAAGAGGAAAAAAAACTGGAAGAGTTTGTAAAAAACTGTGATGTAATTGTTCATTTGGCAGCCATGAACCGGCATCATGATCCGCAGGTGATCTACCAGACTAATATTAATTTGGTGGAAAAACTGGTTGCTGCGCTGGAGCGGACGGAAAGCAAAGTGCATGTGATTTTTTCATCTTCAACACAGGAGGAAAGGGATAATCTTTATGGTCGATCCAAAAAAGAAGGCAGGGATTTAATGATTCAATGGGCGGAAGATTCCGGTGGAAAATTTTCGGGCATGATCATTCCCAATGTATTTGGGCCGTTTGGGTTGCCGAATTACAATTCGGTAGTTGCTACTTTCTGTTATAAGTTAACGCATAATGAAACACCAAAGATTGAGGTGGATGGGGATATGAAGCTGATCTATGTCGGAGAATTGGTGAATGAAATTTTAAATGAAATCAGGGCAGGAGAAAGCAATCATGAAGTAAATGTTGCCCATACGGCAGAATGCAAGGTTTCTGAATTATTATCGTTATTAGAAAAATACAGGTCGGAATACCAGGATAAAGGAATTATACCCAGTCTGAATAACCGTTTTGAAATCAACCTTTTCAATACTTTCAGGTGTTATATGGATATTGAACATCATTTCCCGGTAAAATTTACCCAACACACTGATCCGAGGGGTGCTTTTGTAGAAGTGATCCGTTTAAATATAGGTGGACAAGTTTCCTTTTCAACTACCGTTCCCGGCATTACAAGAGGTAATCATTTTCATACCAGGAAAATTGAAAGGTTTGCGGTGATAAAGGGAAAGGCTTTAATACAATTAAGGCAAATTGGTACCGGCAAAGTAATGGATTTTTATTTGGATGGAACAGAACCTGCTTATGTAGATATGCCCGTTTGGTATACGCATAATATTACAAATATTGGGGAAGAGGAGTTGTATACTATTTTCTGGATCAATGAGTTTTTTAATCCTGAGGATGCGGATACTTATTTTGAAACGGTTTAGGACACAGAGTTTCGAAGAGTTTACACAGAGTAGCACAGAGAAATCTTTATAGATGAAAACAAACGAAATAACAGGGCAAATTTTAAATGCGGCTTTCAAGGTTCATACTGCTTTAGGTCCGGGTTTGCTGGAATCGGCTTACCAGGTGTGCCTTGTTCATGAGTTAAGGAAAGTAGGATTGTATGTTGAGGTTGAAAAGCCATGTCCTTTGGTTTATGATGAGATAAAATTAGACTGTGGCTATCGGATTGATATTTTGGTAGAGAATGAAGTGATTGTGGAGTTGAAAACTGTTGAGGCTTTTCGCGATGTGCACCTGGCGCAGGTATTGACCTATTTGAGATTATCAGGAAAGCATGTGGGATTACTTTTAAACTTTTATGTGAAAAGTTTAAAAGATGGGATCAAGAGGGTGTCTTTATAAATTTTGTATGGCCCAGGTTTGTTACACAGAGTCACACGGAGTTGAAGCACAGAGTCACACGGAGGAGCCGCAGAGTTACGCAGGGTAAAAAAACTCTGTGATACTCTGTGAAAAACTCTGAGATACTCTGAGATATGTTTTGTACCACAGTGTTTCACGGAGTTCGGGCGCAGAGTTGCCCGGAGTAAAAAATTGAAATAGAAAAATTGAAATGAATACAAAACTAAAAGTAATGACGGTTGTAGGTACCCGGCCGGAAATCATCAGGTTGTCAAGGGTAATTGCTGCTTTGGATGCCTCGAAGGCAATTGAGCACGTGCTGGTGCATACAGGGCAGAATTATGATTATGAATTGAACCAGATCTTCTTTGACGATATGGCGATTCGCAAGCCGGATCATTTTCTGAATGCTGCGGGTGCGAATGCAACAGAAACCGTTGGCCAGATATTAATTAAAATTGATCCTTTATTGGAAAATGAAAAGCCGGATGCGTTTTTGGTTTTAGGAGATACCAATAGTTGCCTGTGTGCCATTCCAGCCAAAAAACGCCATATACCCATTTTTCATATGGAAGCAGGTAACCGCTGTTTTGATCAACGGGTTCCTGAAGAAACGAACCGAAAAATAGTCGATCATATTGCAGATGTAAATCTTACCTATAGTGATATCGCCCGGGAATATTTATTGCGGGAAAGTTTGCCTGCCGACAGGATTATTAAGACGGGTTCACCGATGTTTGAAGTGTTGAATCATTATCTTCCTTCCATTCAATCTTCTGAGATTTTAAATAAATTGAATTTAAAGGAGCAGCAATTTTTTGTTGTTTCTGCTCATCGTGAAGAAAATATTAGCAGCGAAAAAAACTTCAATGGGCTTATTGATTCCCTGAACCTGGTTGCCGAGAAATTCCATTACCCGATTATTGTGAGTACTCATCCCAGAACCCGCAATATGATTGAAGCAAAAAAGGTGGAAGTGAAGCCTGAAATACAATTCTTAAAACCGCTTGGCTTTAATGATTATAATGCCTTGCAGATGAAATCTTATGCCGTTCTTTCTGACAGCGGCACCATTTCAGAAGAATCGTCTATTTTAAATTTTCCTGCATTAAACATCCGTGAAGCGCATGAAAGACCTGAGGCGATGGAGGAAGCCTCAGTAATGATGGTTGGGTTAAACCCGGAAAGAATTTTACAGGCAATGGAACAGGTTCAGACTCAAAAAAGGGGAGAGTTGAGAAATTTTAGAAGTGTCAGCGATTATTCAATGCCTAACGTTTCTGAGAAAGTAGTTAGAATCATTATTAGTTATACTGATTATGTGAACAGGGTAGTTTGGGGGAGGAATTAGGGGGGTGAATTGGATGCTGGGTACTGGATGCTGGATACTGGATACTTGATACTGGATGCTGGATAGTGGATGCTGGAAAGTGGATGCTGGAAAGTCATACGCAGAGAAAATAGAAATCTGGTATGGGGAAAATTGGAAGAAGTTTGTTACACAGGGTTACACGGAGGAAGAATTATCCTGTGGTACATTGTATAATACTCCGGGAAACTCTGTGAAAGAAGTTTAGAACTCAGTGTCAGACGGAGGTGGCACAGAGTTACGTGGTGACTCGTCCTGAAAAAAGTTGTCTGGTGGGAAGGATCCCGGATAACCTGGAAAAAAAAGCTGAGAATCGCAGTGAAATACATGTATAAAAAGAATAGCGGGAAATAGGTTTTATATCATAAGAATGTAATGAATTACCCTGCAAAACAGAAATTCCTGTTGGCAGGGTATTTTTATTTATATCGTTTCAAATACTAAGTTTTGCAAATCAGGTATGTGTGAATAAACTGTGGAAAATGATAAAAACAATTGAAAGTCAGGTTTAAATTCAATAACGAAAGATTATATTTGCCATAATTTTTGTGGTAGCTGGTTTGGTTTTTGAAAATGGAATTATAAAAAATGGTACGTTTCTTGTTTTCTGATATCCTTTGAAGGCAATTTTTTAATTCATTTTTCGTTGAAGAAATCCTTTGGTTTCAGTTATTGACCCCAATAAAACCTTATGCTCGAAAGATTTTTCAGAAACAAGTATGCGCCGCGATGGATAATTTTTTGCTGCGACCTTGTTTTAGTGACCGTGGCTTTTTTGTTTTCCTATTTTTTAAGACATTTGTTTCTTGACATAAAAGGAGTTACTGCAATCCTTCCTTCCATTTCATTGAATCTCCTAATTTTTGGCGTTTGTGTATTATTTTTCCCAATCTACAAAGGGATCATCCGTTATTCTGAGATCAATGATATTTTCAGGATCATTAAATTTGCAACTCTTCAGCTGGTTTTGTGGCTAATTATTTTCAGCTTCGATTCCTTTTCGGGTTTTACCCAAACTTTTCATCTTCCCTTTTTATTCGTTAATTTTTTCAGTGTTATTTTTATCCTGGTTTCGTTCAGGTTGCTGATTAAAGAAGTGTATTCAAAAGCCGCTTTGTCGAAATCTTTGGTCATGTCGAAGGCCATTATTTATGGAGCAGGAGAAATGGGGCAGGTTACCAAGCAAATACTGGAACAGGATATTAAAAATAAAACCATTGTCATCGGGTTTAT